>JAXMDH010000025.1:0-132323 GCA_046348915.1 Amaricoccus sp. | reverse complement strand
CGTGGTATCGGCGCCGTGGCACTCGGACACACCCTCGATGACCAGGCCGAGACGGTGCTGCTCCGGCTCGCGCGCGGGTCCGGGGTCGACGGGCTGTCGGCAATGGCTCCGGCAACCCGGGCCTGGGGAATCCTGTGGCTGCGGCCCCTCCTCGGGGTCCGACGGGCGGCACTGCGCGACTGGCTGAGCGGGCAGGGAGTGGGCTGGGCTGAGGATCCCTCGAACGAGGACCCGCGGTTCGATCGGGTGCGCGTACGCGCCGCCCTGCCCGCGCTGGAAAGGCTCGGCCTCGGTCCGGAGCGGCTGGCGGCGACGGCGCGCAACCTGGCCCGCGCGCGCGCCGCGCTGGAGCAGGCGACGGCGGTGCTTGCCCGGCAGGCCGTCGAGGAGGGGCCCGCGGGCGATCTGGCGCTCGACCCGGCGGCGCTCGCCGGGGCGCCCGAGGAAATCCGGCTCAGGCTTCTGGCGGCGGCGGTCGGCTGGGTTTCGGGCGCGGTGCTGCGCCCGCGTCTCGTTCGGCTGGAGGCGGCCCTGGCGGCGATCGAGACCGGCCGGATCGGGCACGGTCTGACGCTGCACGGCTGCGTGCTGCGCGCCCGGGGCGGGCGGATCGCGGTGCGCCGCGAACCCGCGCGCACGGCGCCGGCGATGCCGATCGGCACGGGCTGCTGGGACGGACGCTGGAAGCTCGTCGGCCGGCCTCCGGAAGGCCCCGGGTTGCTCGTCGGAGCGCTCGGCGCGGGCGGCCTCGGCCGGCTCGGTGCGCTGCCGGCGGGAATCGCGCGCGAGACGCTTGCGACGACCCCCGCGGTCTGGCGCGCGGGCGAGCTGGTGGCAGCGCCGCTCGCGCGGCCGGAGCCGGAATTCGGCTTTCTGCGAGTCTATGCCGCCGTTAAGCCATGGCAGCGGGATTAGCGCGTTGGAATCCCGCCCGTCAGCGCCTATGTTGAGCGGATGACCATGCCGGAGCGCGCCTCCGGCCCGATGCGGTCGGCCTGGGAGACGTCGTAGTGGGTAATACCAAGAATATCGCCTTCTGGATCATCCTCTTTCTGTTGATGGTGGCGCTCTTCAACGTCTTCTCCAACGGCAGTCGGACGTCGATGGGCCGCGAGATCAGCTACTCGGATTTCCTCAACCGGGTCGAGGCGGGGCAGGTGGCGTCGGTTCGGCTGGACGGCGAGCGCGTCTACGTGACCGGCACCGACGGCACGGCCTATCAGACCATCCAGCCGCGCAACACCGACGTGCTGCCCGACCTGCGCGCCAACAAGGTCGAGATCCAGGCGGCGCCGCAGGAGCAGTCCGGGTTCGTCTCGGCGCTCGGGCTTTGGCTGCCGTTCCTGCTGCTGATCGGCGTCTGGATCTTCTTCATGAACCGGATGCAGGGCGGCGGGCGTGGCGGCGCGATGGGCTTCGGCAAGTCGAAGGCGAAGCTCCTGACCGAGAAGTCGGGGAAGGTCACCTTCAACGACGTCGCCGGCATCGACGAGGCGAAGGAGGAGCTCGAGGAGATCGTCGAGTTCCTCCGGGACCCGCAGAAGTTCTCGCGCCTCGGCGGCAAGATCCCGAAGGGGGCGCTCCTCGTCGGGCCTCCGGGCACCGGCAAGACGCTGCTCGCGCGGGCGATCGCGGGAGAGGCGGGGGTGCCCTTCTTCTCGATCTCGGGGTCGGACTTCGTCGAGATGTTCGTCGGCGTCGGCGCCAGCCGGGTGCGGGACATGTTCGAGCAGGCGAAGAAGAACGCGCCCTGCATCGTCTTCATCGACGAGATCGACGCCGTCGGTCGCCACCGCGGTGCCGGCTACGGCGGCGGCAACGACGAGCGCGAGCAGACGCTGAACCAGCTCCTCGTCGAGATGGACGGCTTCGAGGCGAACGAGGGGGTGATCCTGATCGCCGCCACCAACCGGCCCGACGTGCTCGACCCGGCGCTGCTGCGCCCCGGTCGGTTCGACCGTCAGGTGCAGGTGACCAACCCCGACATCAAGGGGCGGGAGAAGATCCTCGCGGTGCATGCGCGGAGGGTTCCGCTGTCGGCCGATGTCGACCTCCGGATCATCGCGCGCGGCTGCCCGGGCTTCTCGGGCGCCGATCTCGCCAACCTCGTCAACGAGGCGGCGCTGATGGCGGCGCGGACCGGCAAGCGGTTCGTCACCATGGACGACTTCGAGAACGCCAAGGACAAGGTCATGATGGGCGCCGAGCGGCGGTCCATGGTCATGTCCGACGAGGAGCGCAGGCTCACTGCCTATCATGAGGCCGGACACGCGGTCGTCGGGCTGAACGTGCCGCAGCACGACCCGATCCACAAGGCGACGATCATTCCGCGCGGGCGCGCGCTCGGGCTGGTGCTGAGCCTGCCGGAGCGCGACCAGCTTTCGGTGACGATGGCCAAGTACAAGTCGATGATCGCGATGGCTATGGGCGGCAAGGTCGCCGAGCAACTGGTCTTCGGGCCGGAGAACGTGACGTCGGGGGCCGCGTCGGACATCCAGCAGGTCAGCCGGATCGCGCGGGCGATGGTGACCAAGTTCGGCATGTCGGAGAAGCTCGGCAATATCGACTATGCCAACGAGCAGTTCAGCTACCTCGGGCCGCAGTCCGGGATGGTGAACGCCGGCCCCGACACTCACGAGCAGATCGACCAGGAGGTCAGGAAGCTCGTCGACGAGGGCTACGAAACCGCCAAGCGCATCCTGACCGAGAAGCGCGACGACCTCGACCGGCTGGCGAACGGGCTGCTGGAATACGAGACGCTGACTGGCAAGGAGATCACCCGCGTCATCCACGGGCAGCCGCTGAACCGCGGCGGCGGCGACGACGACGCAAAGGACGATACCGGGATCTCGTCGATCCCGAAGACCGGCAAGGCGGCGCGGCCGGCCCGCGACGACGGAATGGAGCCAGAGCCGGCCGGGTGAGCGTACGGCTCGCGGCGGGCGAACCGCCGTGGCGTGGGTCGGCGCGGGAGGATCGGGTCAGTGACGGCAGACCATGGCGAGAAGCTTGTTCGGGCGTACATCGCCGAGGTCTTCAATGGTCATCGGCTCGACGGCCTCGACAGATTCTGGCACGAGAACCTCGCGTCCCACTGGATGGGAATGGAGACGATCCACGGCCTGGCCGGGTGGCGCGAGGGGATGCGCGGCTTCTTCGCCGCTTTTCCCGACGCCGCCTACACCCTCGACGACATCTTCTTCGCCGGCGACCGCGGCGCGTGGCGCGGCCGGTGGCAGGCGACCCAGCAGGGCAGCTGGCAGGGGGTCGCACCGACCGGCCGCAAGGTCGGCTGGACGGTGGTGATCTTCGCCCGCTTTGCCAACGGCCGGATGGCCGAGGACTGGGTCGAGCTCGACCGGCTCGGCCTGTTCCAGCAGCTCGGGTGCATCCCGACGAGCTGACGGTGGCGGCGCAGCACATCGTTGTCATGGGGGTGTCCGGTTGCGGCAAGACCACGGTCGGCGAGCGGCTGGCCGCGACGCTCGGCTGGCCGTTCGACGAGGGCGACCGCTACCATCCGCCCGCCAACGTCGCGAAGATGTCGGCGCACGTCCCGCTGAGCGACGCCGACCGGCGGCCCTGGCTCGACGCGCTGGCGGAGCGGATTGCAGCGCACGAGCGCGCGGGCGAGAGTTCGGTGCTGTCCTGCTCGTCGCTGAAGCGGGCCTACCGCGACCTGCTCCGAAGAGGCGCGCCCCGGGTTCGGTTCCTGCACCTCGCAGGCGACAAGGGTGTGCTCGCGGCACGTCTCGCGGCGCGCACCGACCATTTCTTTCCCGCCGACTTGCTCGACTCGCAGTACGCAACGCTTGAGCCGTTGCAGCCCGACGAGGACGGTGTGGTGGTGGACGTGGCGCTCGACCCGGACGAGCAGGTGCGGCTCGGGATGAGTCGCCTGGGCCTCGGCGAAGACCACGGTCATGGTTAACGGACCAGCACCCCAATAACGGACCAGCACCCCAATACTGACCATACCACGGGCGTGATCAGCGGACGAGCCGCCGCTGCGTGACAAGGTGAACGGCGCCGCTCGCCCGCCTGGGACGGCTTCGGGGCCGGCACGGCCGCGCCTTGCCGGCGGGCGATTGCGCGCCGAGGGGGGAGGCGTTAATCGGGCTGCGGTTCGAGCCGGAGGAACGCATGGCAGCCGAGATCATCGATGGCAAGGCCTTCGCCGCCGGCCTGCGTGCCCGTGTGGCCGAGCGGGCAGCCGATCTTGTCGCGCGACATGGGATCGTCCCGGGGCTGGCAGTGGTGTTGGTCGGGGACGACCCCGCGAGCGCGGTCTACGTTCGCAACAAGGGTCGGCAGACGCTCGAGGCCGGCATGCGCTCGGAGGAGCACCGGCTGCCGGCGACCGCCTCCGAAGCCGAGGTCCTCGCAGTGGTTGCGCGGCTCAACGCCGACCGCGCCGTCCACGGGATCCTGGTGCAGCTGCCGCTGCCACCGCAGGTGGACACCTTCCGCGTCATAGAGGCGATCGATCCGGCCAAGGACGTGGATGGCTTCCACCCGATCAACGCCGGGCGGCTCGCCATCGGCGAGCCGTCGATGGTGCCTTGCACGCCGCTCGGATGCCTGATGCTGCTGCGGGACCGGCTTGGCGACCTCGCGGGCCGCGAGGCGGTCGTCCTTGGTCGCTCCAACATCGTCGGCAAGCCGATGGCGCAGCTCTTGCTGCGCGAGAGCTGCACCGTGACGATCGCGCATTCGCGCACCCGCGAGCTGCCGGCGGTCTGCCGCCGGGCCGAGATCCTCGTCGCCGCGGTCGGGCGGCCACGCCTGGTCGCCGGCGACTGGGTGCGGCGGGGCGCCACGGTGATCGACGTCGGTATCAACCGGGTCGAGGGCGGCGTGACCGGGGACGTCGACTTCGCCGCCGCTGCGCAGGTAGCCGCGGCGATCACCCCGGTGCCAGGCGGTGTTGGGCCAATGACGATCGCCTGCCTGCTCGTCAACACGCTGGTCGCATGCTGCCGCATCCACGCCCTGCCGGAGCCAGACGGGCTGACGCCCTGAGCACGGCTCGGCACACGAATGCTATCGGCGCGCAGACCGGTGAGGTCGAGGACGTCGCCGCGAGGGCCAGCGCCGCGTCGCCGATTCAGGCCGCGCCGTCGGTGAACTGGAGACGCGCGAGCCTGGCATAGAGACCGCCTTCGGCGATCAGCGCGCCGTGTGTGCCTTCGGTGACGATGCGGCCTTCCTGGAAGACGACGATACGGTCGGCGCGCTTCACCGTGGCGAGGCGGTGGGCGATGATGAGGGTGGTGCGGCCCTGGGCGAGGGCGTCGACGGCCTGCTGCACGGCCCGCTCGCTCTCGGCGTCGAGAGCGCTCGTCGCCTCGTCGAGGAGGAGGACGGGGGCGTCGCGCAGGATCGCGCGGGCGATCGCCAGCCGCTGCTTCTGGCCGCCGGAGAGCATCACGCCGCGTTCGCCGACCCAGGTGTCGTAGCCCTTGGGCAGGCGGGCGATGAAGTCGTGGGCCGCGGCGGCGCGGGCGGCGGCCTCGACCTCGGCGTCGCTGGCCTCGGGGCGGCCGAAGCGGATGTTCTCGCGCGCCGAGGTGGCGAAGATCGCCGGCTCCTGCGGAACGAGCGCGATCTGCCGGCGCAGGTCGGTGCGCGCCATCGCCGCAATGTCGATGCCGTCGAGGGTGATCCGGCCCGAATCGGGGGCGAAGAAGCGCATTAGGAGCTGGAAGATGGTGGTCTTGCCGGCGCCCGAGGGGCCGACCAGCGCGACCGTCTCGCCGGCGCCGATGGATAGGTCGATGTCGTTCAGCGCCGGCGTCTCCGGGCGCGCGGGGTAGCGAAAGGTCACGTCCTCGAACGCGATCCGGCCCTCGACCCGCGCCGGCACCGCGGCGGGCGCGGCCGGGTCGAGGATCGGGTCGGGCGTCGCGAGGAGCTCGACCATGCGCTCGGCGGCACCGGCCGCCCGCTGCAGCTCGCCCCAGATTTCGGAAAGGGCGGCGGCGGAACCCGCGACCATGACCGAGTAGATCACGAACTGGACCAGGGCGCCCGGCGACATCGTCCCGGCGCGCACGTCGCGGGCGCCCATCCAGAGCACGGCCACGATCGAGGCGAAGACGAGGAAGATGACGAGCGCGGTCATGATCGCGCGCGTGCGCGTGCGGCGGAGCGCCGCGTCGAAGGCGCGCTCGGTTAGGGCGGCGAAGGCGGCGCGGCTCGCGGCCTCGTGGGTGTAAGCCTGAACGGTCTGGGCCGCGAGCAGGCTCTCGGACGCGGCGGCGCTCGAGTCGGCGATGCGGTCCTGGCTCTCGCGCGAGAGCCCGCGCAGGCGCCGCCCGAGCGTCAGGATCGGGACGAGCACGAGCGGCACGCCGATCAGGACGAGCCCGGTGAGCTTGGCGCTGGTGAAAAAGAGGAGCGCGAGGCCGCCGACCAAGGTCAGCATGTTGCGGAGCGCCACCGAGACCGACGAGCCGATCACCGAGAGGACGAGCGTCGTGTCGGTGGTCAGCCGCGACAGTACCTCGCCGGTCATGATCCGCTCGTAGAAGCCCGGGCTCATGCCGATGACGCGGTCGTAGATCGCGCGGCGGACGTCGGCGATCACCCGCTCGCCGAGCCGCGTGACGAGGTAGAAGCGCAGGGCGGTGCCGAGTGCCAGCAGCAGCGCGATGCCGAGTGCGGCCGCGAAATAGCCGTCGACCAGCGCGACGGACTGGTTGAAGAAGTTGTCGATCACCCGCCGCACCGCCAGCGGCAGGCTGAGCGACAGGCCGGCGGTCACGGTCAGCGCCGCGAGCGCCGCCACGAGCATGCCGCGATAGGGCCTGAGGAACGGCCAGAGTCCGCGGAGTGGCCCGATCGTGGGCGACTTCGGCCGTTCCGGTAGCGCGGGCTGCCTTGCCATCCGCTGGGTCCCTGACGTGCTGCCCGCACCTAGCAAGCCGCCCGCCGCGGCACAAGCGCCCGGCGGCCGCACCGGGGCCCTCGACCCGGGGCCATCCGACCGAGCGCAAGCCCGGCAGCGAGGCGGACGGGGTGCGAGCGCGCCCGGTCGGCCGCGCTCATTCTTCAATTCATTGTAATCGCTGGATTCTCAGTGGGAATTGCAAGGTTCTCTTTACCCTTGCCTGCTCCACTCGCGGTGCTCGGCGTGCGGATCAGTGCCCACCGGAGAGCACCAGGGTGCGGAACGGCAGCACCAGCGCCTGCAGCCGAAGCAGCGCGGCGTGCACGAGCCCCGTCGCATCGATCGCGTGCAGCACGAAGGCGTGGAAGGTGCCGATGTTCGGGTCCTGCAGCGCGTCGTGGTTCGAGGTATAGGCGTTGGCGATGCAGGCCGACCCCTGGGGCAGCCGGTCGAAGGCGCCCTCGAAGAGCGGTTCCATGGTTGCGGTGATCGTCCCGGGCCGCACGAAGGTCGAGACGTCCTGCAGCTGGTCGGTCGGGCGGATCTGGCCGGCGGCGATCACGTCCTGTACGTCGGTCACGACGACGGGGATAACCGCGAAGGGGATCGCCGCGCAGGTGACCTCGCCCAGCATCCCGACCTTGATGATCTGCGACTCGATCTGTCCGAAGCCGGCGATCAGGCCGGTGACGTGGCGGTCCGGAACCAGGATGCCGGCCGGCCGCAGCATCGGGTTGACGACATCCCCGGCGCGCAGCGCGAACTGCTGCACGACCCCGTTGGTGCCGGCGGTGACCATCGCCTTCGAGAGCGCGACTTGGGCCTCGCTCGGCGCCGCCTCGGCGCTCGCCTTCTCGGCCGGCAGCCCGAAGTCGATCTGCGACTGCACCGCTGCCTTGCCGGCGACCGCAGCATCGACGGCGCCCTGGGCGGTGTCGACGGCCACCATCGCCCGGTCGACGTCGCGCTGCGCGATGGCGTTCGGGTTGCGCCGGATCAACTCGGCACGGGTGTCCAACTCGTCCTGCGCCTGCTTGAGCGAGCCCTTCGCCTGGACGATGCGCCCTTCCGCCTCGGCGAGCTGCGACTTCGCGACTTCCATCGCCGCCTCGACCTCAGCGATCCGGCGTTTGGCGGTCTCGATTGCCGCTTCCTGCTCGGTGCTGTCGAGCCTGAAGAGCGGCTGGCCCTCGGTCACGTGCTGGTTGATCCCGACGAAGGTCTCCGCCACCCGGCCGTTGCTCTCGGGCAGAATCGTCACAGTGCGGAACACCGAGACCGCGTTGGACGTCGAGGGGTGGAAGTAGAAAATCGTGGTGATCAGCGAGATCGTCAGGATCACGCAGAAGGTGATGCCCCAGCGCAGCTCGTACCAGACCGAGAAGAGGGTGATCTCGTAGCCGAGGCGCTTCCCCTGACCGAAGCGGCGATAGAGGAAGTCGGGCAGGATGGTGACGGCGGAGCAGAGCAGCAGCTCGAGCATTTCAGGCCTCCGGATCCGTCGGAGCGGGAGGCGGGGCCGGCGGGTAGGTCGGCGCGTCGTCGGACAGGAGGTCGTTCCAGCGCCCCGGACCGCCCGGCGCCCGGTCCCGCCGTGATATACGCTCGAGCGACAGCGCCATCGAGTTGACCGGAGTCGAGAAGTCGGGCAGCTCGATCAGCGCGAGCAACAGCGCGGCGATCCAGAAGATATTGTTGTGGGTGAGGAGCGCGAGCAGCGCCAGCACCGCCACGAACTGGTACTGAACCTTGCTGGTGCGGTGCGCCATGTGCTCGGGCAGCGCGTGCAGCTTCAGATACACGATGCCGACCGAGATGACCGCGACGAAGAGGAAGACCGCCATCACGTTCATCAGCCAATCGGACTGGCCGGGAGCGGTGATGAAGGATGGCAGGTAGTGCGGGGCCGCGGGGTTGAGGCCGGGAAGGTGCTCCATCACTACCTCCGGGCGGCTACGTCGGTCATGGGTTATCCTTCTGCGCGCCGCCGTCTTCTAGACCTGTGATACGTCCGGACATGGTCCGCAAGGGTTTCTGCGGTGACGAAGTTCACTTGTACACGTCACACGAAAGGGTGGCCTGCGACACCGCAGCCCACCCCAGGAAACCCGCAACAGCTACCTTTCACGACCCTACGGCACTCTTCGCGCCTGAGCGGGACGTCAGCCGTGCCAGGTACGGACCGGCCCGCAATCCATGTGGACGAAGTTCGATCGGTTGTAGATGCCGACGCCGCCGCCGTTGCAGGCGAAGGCGGCACCCGAGATCTGCCGGACGCTGCGGCTGCGCAGCCGTACGTCGGCGGCCATCGCTCGAAGGTGGAAGGAGTGGCTGGCGGCGCCGCGCAGCATCGAATTGGTCTTGGGCGTGCGGTAGCCCGAGATCATCATGTAGGGCTCGTCACTGTCCATCATCCGGAGCGTCGCGGCGAGGTTGTCGACGTTGCGCGCGTCGTACTTCATCATGACGTTCTCGCGCCAGTCGCGCATGAAGTAGCTGATTTCCTGCAGCGCCTCCGGCACATAGCGGCCGTCGGCGAAATAGATCGTGTCGATCGACTCGCCGGTCCGCTGGCTGTACATCCGCACCCGGCGAATGTCCCCCGCGCCCCGCAGGAACCCCGGCACCCCCGCATAGACCGGCGCCGCAGCCACCGCGCATATTCCCGCGAATGCACCCAGCAACGCCCGTCGAGACGGGCGATATCCCTCGTCATTCATGATTGCACTGCCTCGAACTTGCCTGTTTTGAGCGACTTGTCGTGCGCGCCCCTGTGATTCTGATGACACAGCGACGGCGCGTTTCCAAGCAGACCCTTGCCTACCGGCCCCAAGATAGGCAGTTTTTTGCCGATCGGGCTGGTTTCCCGCTCTTGGCGCCGCGGGCAAATCACGCCCCGCGTTGGCCCCCGCTTGCCCGCGGGTGCCCGGACAGGTTAGTCTGTCGAGAAAATCAGAGCAGAAAAACGAGGCAGGCATGCGTTTTCGAACCCTTTCCCGACTGGCGTCAACGGCACTCGCCTGCGGCCTGGCGACCGCTGCGGCGGCCGACCCGACGGACGCGCTGACCTCGGCCGCGCCCGATGCGGCGGCTGGCGCCACGCTCGCGGCGGCCCCGGCCCCGGCCCCGGCCCTGACACCGGCGCAGGCGGCGTTTCGAGACGAGCTCGTCGCGGCGCTGGCGGGCGTCCCGCAGGCCCAGGCGACTGCCATCAGTGGCTTCTATGCCGCCCGCGACTACGCCCCCTTCTGGGCCGAGCCCGGCAGCGACCGGCCGGCGGTGCTTGCCGCCGCGCTCGCTGCGGCACCGGCGCAGGCGCTGCCGCTGCGCTCCGCCGACATCGAGGCGCTGACCGGTTTCTTCGGGCCGACGGCGGCATCCGCCGGCCACGCCGAGGGCGAGGTGGCGGCGACTCGCGCCTACCTCGGGCTCGCCGACGACACCGCGGCCGGCGTGCTGGCGCCCGGGTCGCTCTATCCCGATCTCCAGGTGCGCCCCTCGCACCCCGCGCCGGCGGCGCTGATGGCGTTGCTCGACAAGGCGCCGCTGCCCGACGTGCTGGCCGGGCTCGAGCCGGCCGATCCGGACTACCGCCGGCTCGTCGCCGAGAAGGCGCGGCTCGAGGCGCTCGACGCCGGTGCTTCCTGGGGGCCGGAGGTGCTCGACGGACCGACCATGCACCCCGGGGACGCCGATCCGCGGGTCGCCGCGCTGCGCGCCCGTCTGGCGCGGCTCGGATATCTCGTTCCGGACGGCGAGACCGCCGGCAGCGATTTCGACCCGACGCTGGAGGCGGCGGTCGAGGCCTTTCAGGCCGACTACGGGCTGAACGCCGACGGCGTCGTCGGCTCGCTGACCCTCGACGCGATCAACGCCCCGGCCGAGACGCGGCTCGCGCAGGTGGCGGTGAACCTCGAGCGGCTGCGCTGGCTGAACCGTCAGCCCGAGGCGCGCTATCTTTTCGTCAACATCCCCGACTTCACCGTGCGGCTGATCGAGGACGGCAGGACGACCTGGGAGTCCAAGGTCGTCGTCGGCAAGACCCATGTGACCGAGACCCCGGAGTTCTCCGGTGTCGTCAAGTACATGGTGGTCAATCCGACCTGGCACATCCCGGACTCGATTGCCATCCGCGACTACCTGCCCAAGCTGCAGAAGGACCCGCTGGTTCTGCAGCGGCAGAATATCCGGCTCCTGACCCGATCGGGCACCGAGATCGACCCGCAGCTGGTCGACTTCGCGCAGTACACCCCCGAGAGCTTCCCGTTCCGGATCAAGCAGCGGCCGAGCGACGACAATGCCCTCGGGAAGGTCAAGTTCCTGTTCCCGAACCAGAACTCCGTCTACATGCACGACACCCCGCACCGCGAGCTCTTCGCCCGCGACGTGCGCGCCTTCTCCAACGGGTGTATCCGCCTGCAGAAGCCGACCGAGCTCGCCGATATCGTGCTGCAGGGGCAGGTGCCCGATCCGCAGGCGACCTTCGACGCGCTGGTGGCTACCGGCAAGGAGAAGACCATAACGCTGGAACGGACGATCCCAGTGCACATCGACTACCGGACGGTCTGGTTCGACGACGCCGGCGGGGTGCACTATCGGCCCGACGTCTACGGCCGCGACGCCAAGGTCTTCGACGCCCTGGTCGCCGCCGGGGTCACTTTGCCCGCTGCGCAGGGCTGACGCTTCCGCTATAGCCTCGGGCGGGGGATCGGCAGGAGACGGCAGTGATCACGATCGGAGAGCTCGCCGCCGCGCTCGACGCCGAGGCCTGCGGTGACACCGGGCTGGCGGTCTCGGGCGCTGCCGAGCCCGCCGCCGCCGGTCCCGACCAGATCGCGCTCGCGATGCAGCCGGCCTTCGCCGAGGATCTCGGCCGGGGCAGGGCACGGGCCGCCATCCTCTGGCCCGGGGCCGACTGGCGGTCGCTGGGCCTCGCCGCCGCGATCCTTGCGCCCCGTCCGCGCTACCTGCTCGCGGGCGTCGGGCGCGTCTTCGAGCGGGCGCCGGAGCTTGCCCCCGGCATCCACCCTTCCGCCGTCGTGGACCCGAGCGCGTCGCTCGGCGAGGGCGCAGCGGTCGGCCCCTTCGTGGTGGTCGGCGCGCGGGCTTGCATCGGTGCCCGAGCACGCATCTTCAGCCACGTCTCGATCGCCGAGGACGCGGCGATCGGCGACGACGCCCTGCTCCTCGCCGGGGTGCGCGTCGGCGCGCGGGTGCGGATCGGCCACCGTTTCATCGCGCAGCCGAACGCGGTGATCGGTGCCGACGGATTTTCCTTTGTGACGCCCACGCCGGGGACGGTCGAGGAGGCGCGCGCGACGGGCGCGATCACCCCGCGCGAGCGACAGGAGTACGTGCGGATCAACTCGCTCGGCTCGGTCGTGATCGGCGACGACGTCGAGGTCGGCGCCAATAGCTGCGTCGACCGCGGGACGATCGCCGACACCACGATCGGCGACGGCACCAAGATCGACAACCAGGTGCAGGTCGGTCACAACGTCAAGGTCGGGCGCACCTGCCTTATCTGCGGGCAGGCGGGGGTCGCCGGCTCCACGGTCATCGGCGACCGGGTGGTCATCGGCGGGCGGGCCTGCATCGCCGACCATCTGACCGTCGGCGCCGACGCGGTCGTCACCGGCAACAGCGGCGTCAACTCGAACGTGCCGCCGGGGTGGATCGTGATGGGTTATCCGGCCGTGCGGATGGACCAGAGCGTAGAGATGTACAAGGCGCTGCGCCGGTTGCCGCGGCTGCTCAAGCGGCTCGCTGGCGCCGACGCAGCCGGCTAGGGCCGCGGCGCCGCCGCCGGCGTCAGTTCCTCGGGGCCAGCGGCGCGATGTCGTCGGGCTTCGGCGCCGTCGGGCTTGCCGCAGGCCCCGCGCCGGGCGCGCCGGCCGGCTCTACCAGCGGCTGCAGCGACTCGAAGGCGGCGGTGAAGCCCGAGAGCGACAGGGCGAGGACCACCGGCGCCTCCGGCCGGCCGACCGAGACCAGGGAAATCTTCCCCGACTTGCCCCGCTTCATGGCGTCGATGGCGGGCTTGGTGAGCCCGAAGCGCGCGAAGCACCCGACCTGGCTGCACCAGGAGAACGGATAGCGCTGAGTGTCGCCGGTATCGACCTGGATCGCGACACCGGCGGTAAGGAGCGTCCCGAGCGGCGTCACCACCGTCACGCCAGCGTCTGCCTCGGCCGTGTCGGGCAGCTTCAGGATGCTGACCTCGGCGACGGGGTTCTTGGCGGTGTCGAGCGCCAGCTGGTACATCATGCACTCGTTGCCGTCCGGGGCGCAGCGCACCTGCCAGTCGCCGAAGGTGTCCTTGACGACCTCCATAACCTCCGGCTTCGCCGGCGCCGCCGCAGCGTCGGGCGCGGCGGCGCCGGTCCCGGTGGCGGGCGCGGGCGGTGCCGCGATCGCGGGAGCGGCGGGAGCGGCCGGCGCAGCGGTCGCGGGAGCGGCAGGGGCCTCCGCCGGTGGCGCCGCCGGCGCCTCCGTCACAGGAGCGGGCGCCTCGGTGGACGGCGCGGGCGCCTGCTGGGCGGCGGCTGGCAGCGCCAGGACGAGGGCAAGGGCGGTCAGGGCCTGGCGGGTGCGGATCGATTGCATCGGCTGCTCGTTCTTCCGGATGGGTGCGCGTGGGGGATTGTCATCCCCGGGTGCGGCTGTCAACAGTTGCTCCTGTCCAAGTGAAAAGGACGCCTGCAGGCGTCCTTTTCCTCGCATTCTGCGACTTCCCTGTCGGACTGGCCGAACATTGTGGCCGGACGCTACTTCGGATGAGACAGTGGGTCAAGCGCGGCTTGCAAGTGCCGTGAACGTCAAGATGAAAGCTATTTAACAAAGGGCCGCGGAGCGATGCTCCGCGGCCAAGTCGTCAGCGAGGAAACGCGCGTCCGAAGGCCGCCAGACCGCCGGACACGATTGCATGGCTAGCGGGCGAAGATTAACATCGGATTTGAATTCAAACAAAATTTTCGGAGCTTCGACGATGGCCGACGACCGGGTTCTGGTGGGGGGCGGCGGCAAGGACTACGCCGATCCGCGCGACCTCCTGCTGCACTACGCCAACCGGCACGGGCTGATCGCGGGGGCGACCGGCACCGGCAAGACGGTCACGCTGCAAGTCCTCGCCGAAGGGCTTTCGACCGCGGGCGTCCCGATCGTCATCCAGGACGTCAAGGGCGACATCTCGGGCCTGTCGCGTCCGGGCGACCCGGCGGGAAAGGCGAACGAGGCGCTGACCAAACGCGCGGCACAGATCGGGATGACCGACTTCGCCTACCGCGGGTACCCGGTGGTGTTCTGGGACCTCTTCGGCAAGGACGGCCACCCGGTCCGCGCCACGGTGACCGAGATGGGCCCGCTGCTCTTGGCGCGGATGATGGAGCTGTCGGACGCGCAGGAGGGTGTCCTCAACATCGCCTTCAAGGTCGCCGACGAGCAGGGACTGCTGCTCATCGACCTCAAGGACCTGCAGGCGATGCTCGCCTGGCTCGCCGACAACGCCAAGGACATCGGCAAGACCTACGGCAACGTCGCAGCGGCGACGGTCGGCTCGATCCAGCGCGCACTCCTCGTGCTCGAGAACCAGGGGGCGGCCGGGTTTCTCGGCGAGCCGGCGCTCGAGCTCGCCGACCTGATCGCCACGGACGCGAGCGGCATGGGGCGGATCAACATCCTCATGTCCGACAAGCTGATGCAGTCGCCGCGGCTCTACGCCATGTTCCTGCTCTGGCTCCTGTCCGAGCTCTTCGAGCAGCTGCCCGAGGTCGGCGATCCGGACAAGCCCAAGCTCGTCTTCTTCTTCGACGAGGCGCACCTGCTCTTCGGCGACGCGCCCAAGGCGCTGCTCGACAAGGTGACGCAGGTGGTGCGGCTCGTGCGCTCGAAAGGGGTCGGGGTCTATTTCTGCAGCCAGAACCCCGACGACATCCCGGGAGCCGTGCTCGCGCAGCTCGGCAACCGCATCCAGCACGCGCTCAGGGCCTTCACGCCGCGCGACGCCAAGGCGCTGAAGCAGGCGGCCGAGACCTTCCGCCCGAACCCGGAGTTCGACACCGAGACCGCGATCCGCGAGTGCGGTACAGGCGAGGCCGTGGTCTCGCTGCTCGAGGACAAGGGCGTGCCGGCGATGGTCAGCCGCACGCTCATCCGTCCGCCCGAGTCGCGTATGGGCGCGATCACCGAGGCCGAGCGGGCCGAGACGATCGCGGCCTCGCCGCTGAAGGGCAAGTACGACACCGCCGTCGATCGCGAGTCGGCGCAGGAGATCCTCGCCGGGCGCGCCGACAAGGCCGCGAAGGAGGCGGCGATGGCGGAGGAGATGCTGAACCAGGCCAAGGCCCAGCAGGAGGAGCTGAAGCAGGCCCGCCGCTATCAGCCGGCCGCGCCGGCGCCGTCGCGCAGTCGGGCGCAGCCGTCGCTCGCAACCGACATCACCCGCACGGTCGTGAAGACGCTCGGCACCCGCCAGGGCCAGCAGCTTGTGCGGGGCATCCTCGGTGGGCTGTTCCGCGGACGGTAAGCTTCGGCGACGCTGGCTGCCTCCCTCTTGCCTTGGATACTCCCCCCGGGGCGCGCGGGCGGCGCCCCGGCAACGCCGCTGCGCACTATCCGAGCCGGCGGACACGGAGCCGGGTCAGCCGGTTGCCTTCGCAGCCGAGCACCTCGAAACGGAAGCCGTGGAAGCTGAAGACCTGGCCTTCGGCGGGGATCGCCTGCGCCTCGTGGATGACGAGGCCGGCGATGGTGTTGGCCTCGTCGTCGGGCAGGTTCCAGTCGCAGGCGCGGTTGAGGTCGCGGATCGTCACGCCGCCCTCGACCTCCACCGAGCCATCCGGCCCGGCCTTGATGCCGGCCGCGGTCTCGACGTCGTGCTCGTCGGCGATATCGCCGACGATTTCCTCGAGGATGTCCTCGAGCGTTATCAGGCCCTGCAGCGCGCCGTACTCGTCGACGACGAGTGCGAAGTGGGCGCGGCGGCGCAGGAACTCGCGCATCTGCTCGTCGAGCGGGGTCGATTCGGGTACGAAGTAAGGCTCCATCGCCACGTCCATGATGTCGAAGCCTTCCAGCGCGCCGTCCCCCTCGCGGTGTTCGCGGACGAAGCGATGGACGGCGCGGCTGAGGTCCTTGGCGTGGATGACGCCGACGATGTTCTCGGGCTCGCCGCGGAAGATCGGGATGCGGGTGTGCGGCGAGTTGATCGCCTGCTCGAGGATCTCGGCCGGCGGCGCGTCGGCGTCGATCATCTCGATGTCGCGCCGGTGCATCATGACCTCCTCGACCTGGCGCTGGCCGAGGTCGAGCGCACCGAGGAGCCGGTCGCGGTCGGCCTTCTCGACCGTTCCCTCGGAAGCGTGCAGCGTGATCGTGCCGGCGATCTCCTGCTGGGCGGCGAGGAAGTTGGCCTTCGGGTCGACGTCGACTCCGAAGAGGCGCAGGACCAGCCGCACGAAGGCGCGGACGGCGCTCACCACGGGCGTGAAGGCGACGACGAGGACGCGGATCAGCGGCGCGACTCGGACCGAGAAGACCTCGGGGTTGGTGATCGCGTAGGTCTTGGGCAACACCTCGGCGAAGACGAGGACCAGGGCGGTCATCACCAGGGTCGCGATCGCGACCGCGCCGGCGCCGAAGAGCACGGTGAAGAGGCTCGTCGCCAGCGAGGCCGACAGGATGTTGGCGAGATTGTTGCCGAGGAGGAGCGCGCCGATCAGCCGCTCCTTGTCCTCGGTGAGCCTCAGTGCGTCGGCGGCGCCCGGACGGCCGTGGTCGGCCATCCCGTTCAACCGTCCGCGGCGCGCGGTGGTCAGCGCCGTCTCCGAACCCGAGAAGAGCGCTGACAGGACCAGAAGCGCAACGATGCCGATCGCCGAGCCCCAGAGGGCCAGGACGTGTCCGGTGTCGGTCATCGAGGGCCTCGCGCGGTGGCTGCCGCCGGAGCTTACCGGGCACCGCGCGCCGGCTTCAAGCGGTCCGGCGCAGGGCCTGCCCGAGGGCCTAGATCCGCGCCCCCGTCGCGGCGTCGAAGAGGTGGGCGCGGCCGGGGTCGATGCGCAGCGGGACCTCGTCGCCGGGGCTCAACTTGAGGCGGTCCTTGACGATGGCGTCGATCGAGTCGGAGCCGAGCTTGGCGAAGACCTGGGTCTCGGAGCCCGTCGGTTCGAGCACGGCGACGCGGGCCGGCACGCCGCCCTCGCCGATCTCGATGTGCTCGGGCCGGATGCCGTAGACGATGGCGCGGCCGGGCTCGGCCGATGCCGCCGGCAGCGGCAGGCGGGCGCCGCCCTCGGCCAGGAAGGTCCCGGTCGCCTCGACCTTGCCCTTGAGGAAGTTCATCGACGGCGAGCCGATGAAACCGGCGACGAAGGTGTTCTGCGGGTTGTCGTAGAGGTCTAGCGGCGCCCCGATCTGCTCGACGCGGCCATCGCGCATCACGACGATCTTGTCAGCCATGGTCATCGCCTCGATCTGGTCGTGGGTCACGTAGACGATCGTGGTGCCGAGGCGCTGGTGCAGCTCCTTGATCTCGACGCGCATCGCGACGCGAAGCTTGGCGTCGAGGTTCGACAGGGGTTCGTCGAAGAGGAATACCTGCGGGTCGCGGACGATGGCCCGGCCCATGGCGACGCGCTGGCGCTGGCCGCCCGAGAGCTGCTTGGGATAGCGGCCGAGCAGGTGGCCGAGGTCGAGGATGGAGGCGGCCTTGGCGACCTTGGCCTCGATCTCGGACTTGGGCGCGCCCTTGATCTTGAGCGCGAAGCCCATGTTCTCGCCGACGGTTTTGTGCGGATAGAGGGCGTAGGACTGGAACACCATGGCGATGTCGCGGTCCTTGGGCATCACGTCGTTGACGACGCGACCGCCGATCGAGATCTGCCCGCCCGAGATCGTCTCGAGCCCGGCGATCATCCGGAGCAATGTCGACTTGCCGCAGCCCGAGGGGCCGACGAGCACCACGAACTGCCCGTCCTCGATGTCGACCGAGACCCCGTGCATCACCTGCACCGGCCCGTAGCGCTTGACGACGTTCTTGACGCCTACCCCTGCCATTCCCGCCTCCTCACGCCGTCATTCCCGTATGCCCGAGCATGGTCACCTCAGCCCTTGCGTATGATCAAGACGCCGAGGGCGATGACCAGGATGTGGCAGATCCAGAGCGGGGCGCCAGGGGGTTCGAGGAAGCGCATCCACAGGAGCTCGAGCGCAACCCCGATGTAGATGCCGATGAACAGCCGGTCGAACCAGTTGGTCTGGATCGGCAGGAAGCCGTGGCGGGCCGCGCGGACGGCGGCGAGCTGCGCCTCCTCGTCGATGGCCTCGAGGTCGAGGGTCGGCGCGTCGATGGGATCGGCCATTTCGTTACTCCTTGACCGCGCCGAAGGTAAGGCCGGCGACGATGCTCCGCTGCACCATCGAGAAGATGATGAGGGCGGGGATCAGCGTGAAGATCGAGATAGCCGCCATCTTGCCCCATTCGGTGCCGGTGGTGGTCACGTACTCCGACAGGCCGGTGGTGATCGTCCGCGCATTGAAGCTCGTCAGCGTGGCCGCGAGCAGGAACTCGTTCCAGGCGAAGACCCAGATCAGGATGAAGGTGACCGCGAGGCCCGGGCGGGCGAGCGGCCAGATCACCTCGCGGATGGTCTGCCAGGTCGAGCAACCGTCGACGGTGGTGGCCTCGTCGAGCTCCTTCGGGATGCCGTCGATCGTCGGGCGCAGCGTCCAGATCGCGAAGGGGAGGTTGAAGGTGCAGTAGAGCAGGATCAGCCCGATCCGGGTGTCGTAGAGCTTGAACGAGCCGATCACGAAGACCTTGGTGTAGAGGAGAAAGAAGGGCAGCAGGAACACCGCCGCCGGCGCCATGCGGTTGGTGATCGTCCAGAAGAAGATGTTCTCCTTGCCGCCGAGGTCGAAGCGCGACAGCGCGTAGCAGGCCATGAAGGCGAGGACGACGCAGAGGACGGCGTTGCCCGTGGCGACGATCAGCGAGTTCGTCATGTAGCGGCGCAGCGTCTCGTCGTGCAGCACGTCGACGTAGTTCTTCCAGTAGAGGCTGCGCAGCACGATGTCCGGTGTGGTGAAGAGGTCAACGGCCGGCTTCACCGAGATCACGAACAGCCAGTAGATCGGGAACAGCGTCGCGAGCGACAGCACGATCCAGAGCGCGAGGTAGAGCCAGCGGTTCGACTCGCGCATCTCACTTCCCCTTGTTGCGCGGCGCGACGAGGCCGACATAGAGCAGCCAGCACATGACGAGCGTCAGGTAGAGGACGACGACCGAGATCGCGGCGCCGTAGCCGTAGTTCGTCTTCGGGAAGACCACCTTCCAGATATAGAGGCCGATGTAGCGGGTCGCGGCGCCCGGCCCGCCGCCCGTGAGCATCCAGACCTCGTCGACGGTACGGAGTGCGTCCATCAGGCGGATGAAGACGGTGGCGAGGATCGCCGGGCGGATCATCGGCAGCGTGATGTGCCAGAAGATCTGCCAGCGGCTGGCGCCGTCGATCTGCGCCTGCTCGAAGGGATCCTTCGGGAGCGACAGGAGGGCCGCCATCAGCGTCAGGGTGACGAGCGGCGTCCAGTGCCAGATATCCATGATCACGGTCATCGCGAAGGCGGAGCCCGCGTCGCGTCCCATGTTCATGTCGATGCCGAAGATCGCATTCAGGTAGTATGGAATGATTCCGACCGACGGCGTCGTCATCAGCCGCCAGATCGAGCCGACGATGATCGGTGCGATGATCAGCGGCAGCGTGTGGATGGTGCGGAAGAATGCCTTGCCCGGAAACTCGCGCATCAGGAGCTGCGCCAGCAGGTAGCCGATCACGATCTCGCTCGCGACGGCGAGGAAGGCGAACTCGAGGGTGAAGCGGACCGACGTCAGGAACTCGGCGTCGAAGACCAGGCGGCGGAAGTTGTCGGCGCCGATGAACACCTGGTCCGGGTTGGCGCCGAACGGGTTCCAGCGGTGGAAGGAGAGGAAGAGCACGTAGACGAAGGGGAGGATGCCGAAGACGCCGAGGATCACCAGCGTCGGGGCGAGAAGCAGCCACCCCACCTTGTTCGAACGCATTGCTCCCCTCCCGGCAAGGCGGGGACGGAGGATCGGGGCCTCCGTCCCGGTATTGGCGGCTACTGGCGGTAGCCGAGGTCGGTCAGCTCCTGCTCCGCGGCCGCGGCCATCTTGTCGAGACCCTCGTCCGGGCCGACGGCGCCGGTCAGGATGTCGTAGAAGATGGGCGCCGTCGCCTCGCGCACCTGGGCGTGAAACGGGTAGGGCGGGGCGCCGGCGAAAAGCTTGCCGTCGTCCTTGAGCATGGTGAAGTACCCGCCGAGCTTGGCATCGAGCTCCTTCACCGCCGGGTCGTCGTAGGTCGCGGTGTTGGTGATGCGCGATCCCGCGACCGCCCAGGGACCCTGTACCGAGTCCTGGCCGATGTACTGCAGGAAGAGGAGCGCCGCCTCCTTGTTCTTCGAGGTGACCGGCAGGCCGAACGCGCCGCCGTCGTAGTAGCCGATGTAGCCCTTGCCGGACTCGGCGTCCTCCATCACCCCGGGCTCGACCGGCGGCAACGCGACGCCGACGTGACCGGTGACCTTGGACTTCTCCGGGTCGGACGCGATCCAGGCCGCGTTCTCGCCGTAGACGAGGCCCTGGGCAGCGCGGCCCGCGGCGAAGGTCGTCGCGACCTCGGTCCAGGTCGAGGCGGCCGACTCGGGCGGGGCGAAATCGCGCAGGTGCAGCCAGTACTTCAGTGCGGCCTTGGCCTTGTCGCTGTTCATCGAGCCACCGTGCTCGACGGTCGCGGCGTAGTTGTTGTTGGCGTCGATGCCCCAGTTGTAGACGCCGAAAGTCGGCGCCACCGACTCGAAGAACTCGTACCAGGACGCCGGGTGACCGGTGTGGCCCTGGAACGTGGTGCCCCAGATGTCCTTGCCCTTGCCCCAGTCGAAGAAGAACTCGGCGATCTCGGTGTATTCCTCGTGGGTCGTCGCCGGTTTGAGGTCGTGGCCGGTCTTCGCCTTGAAGGCGGCCTGCACCTCCGGATCGTTGAAGAGATCGGTCCGATAGAGATAGATCTTGATGAACGCTTCCATCGGCATGCCGAAAAGGTCGCCGTCGGCGTTCTTGAAGTAGTTGGCGAAGGTGGTGAAGGAGGCCTCGTTGAAGTCCGGCGCCTTCAGCGACGGATCGTCCTTCAGGGACTTGGTGATGTCGACGAGGAAGTTCCGCGCCAGGTAGGCGTAGATGATGTCCTGCTCGATGTAGACCATGTCATAGATGCCGGTGCCGGCTTCCATGTCCTTGATCGCCTTGTCGTACATCTGGTCCCAGGACGTGGTCTCGATCTCGACCTTGATCCCCGTGGCCTTTTCGAACTGCGGCGCCAGCACATCCTTGATGTAGTTCGAAGGCGGCGTCGACTCGGTGACGCCGTGGAGCGTCACGCCCTTGAACTTGGCGCCGGCGTCGGACCAGAAGTCGGCGTGCGCGGGCACCGCGCCGGCGAGCAAACCTACGGCCAGCGCGGCCGCGCTGGCCCTCGACATAAAGCTCATTCTCACCTCCCCGTTCGCGACGCGCCACCGCGCGCCCCGGGGCATGGTTACATCTGTCCGTACGGCCTTGCAAGTGCATGAGGCAGGTGTAAGAGGGCTCGAACAGATGTATGATGCTGCGTCTCGGGTCGCCCGCAATTCCTGCGGGTGCGACCGGCTGGAGGGGAGAGCCGGATGTCGCTGGAAGGGCCGGAGGACAGCGACGCCTTCGTCGTCGAGGTTTGCTGGCACTACTATGTCAACGAGATGACGCAGGCGCAGGTGGCGAGCATGCTCGGGGTCACGCGCCTGCGGGTCAACCAGGCGATCCAGAAGGCGAAGTCGCTCGGGATGGTGAAGGTGCAGATCGAATCGCCCTTCCTGACCCGGGTCGCTCTGCAGGAGCGGCTGCGCGAGCATCTCGGCATCCCGAAGGTGCTGGTCGCGCCGGCGCGCCGGGATGGCTACGACTATCACGTGCCGACCGGCGCGGCGCTCGCCGACCATCTGGCCGAATGCCTGCGGGTTCGCCGGTGGAAGAGCGTGGGCGTCTCCTGGGGGATGACGCTGCAAGCCGCGATCGAGCGTATGCCGCGGCTGTCGTGCCCCGATCTCGAGATCGTCTCGATCGTGGGCGGCGCCACCGCGGGAGCGTCGTTCAACGCCTTCGGAATCGCCTCGGGCTTTGCCGAGCGGCTCGGTGCGCGCTACTCGCTGCTGCCCGCGCCGGTGCTGCTGCCCGAGGGCGCCAGCCGCGAGGCGCTCCTCGCGCAGGAGAGCCTGGCGGAACACATGCATAAGTGCGAGGCGATCGATGCGGCGGTGCTGGTCGTCGGCGATATCTCGTCGCGCTCGTACCTCATCTCGACCGGTCTGCCGCGTGATGTCGCACCGGAGGACCTGACCGCCGCGGGGGCGGTGGGCGACCTGCTCGGCCGGTTCCTTGCCGAGGACGGGTCGGACGCATGCCCCGCGCTTGCCCCCCGGACCGTCGGGATCGACCTGGCGCAGCTTGCCCGCGTCCCCGAGAAGATCCTCGCCGCCGCCGGGCCGCACAAGGTGGCGATCATCCGCGCCGTCGCCCGGCGCGGGCTGATCGACACCCTGATCACCGACGACGTCACGGCCGAGCTGCTGCTCGAACCGCCCGGCCCGCCGGCCGTCCGCTAGGAAAGGGAGAACGCTCCGGAATGGCAACGGAATCGCCGCTGGCGCCCGATTCGCTCGGGCCGACGGTCTGCGTCGGCGAGATCCTCGTCGAGATCGTGGCGACGAGCGTCGGGGAAGGCTTTCTCGAGCCGATCGACCTCGTTGGGCCCTACCCGAGCGGGGCGCCGGCGATCTTCATCGACCAGTGCGCGAAGATCGGCGGATCGGCCGCGATGGTGGGTGCCGTCGGTGACGACGACTTCGGCCGACTCAACATCCGCCGGCTCGAGCGGGACGGCGCCGACGTCTCGGCGATCTACGTCGACCCCGTGCTGCCGACCGGTAGCGCCTTCGTCCGCTACCGGCCGGACGGCGGGCGCGACTTCGTCTACAACATGTGGACCTCGGCGGCGGCGAAGATCGGCTGGACCGACGCGGTTGCCGCGCTGGTCGCGCGCGCGGGGCATCTGCACGTCATGGGGACGATCCTGCCGAACCCGGCTGCCTGGGAGATCATCCAGAGGGCGGCCGAAGTCATAAAGGGCCGGGGCGGCAGCATCTCCCTCGACCCGAACCTGCGCAAGGAGCTCGGCGCCGCCGTCGACACCGAGGCGCGTTTCGCCGCGATGGTCGCGATGTCGGACCTGCTGCTGCCGTCGGGGGCGGAGCTCGAGCGCGCCGCCGGCGTTCCCGGCGAGGCGGCGGCGCTCGCGCGGCTTTTCGCGCTCGGGGTCGCCGAGGTGGCGCTGAAGCGCGGCGCCGAAGGCGCGAGCGCCTTCGGGCGCGACGGCAGCCGCGTCGACGCGGCGGCATTCGCTGTCGAGGAGGTCGACCCGACCGGAGCCGGCGACTGCTTCGGCGGGGCCTATGTCGCCTGTCGCCGGCTCGGCATGGACACCGCGACGGCGCTGACCTACGGCTGCGCCGCCGGCGCGCGCAACGTCACCCGGCGGGGGCCGATGGAAGGCGCGGGCACGCGGGTCGAACTCGACCGCCTCATCGCCGAAACCGGGAGGCGGGCATGAGCCGGGTGACGCTCGGGTCGCTGGCGGGGCTCAGGGCCGAAGGCACGCCGCGCGGCCTCGTCTCGGTCTGCTCGGCACATCCCGTCGTGCTGCGCGCGGCGCTGCGCCACGGCCGCGAGACCGGGGCGACGGTGCTGATCGAGGCGACCTGCAACCAGGTCAACCACCAGGGCGGCTATACCGGGATGGCCCCCGCCGACTTCGCCGCGCTGGTGGGGCGGCTGGCCGGGACCGAGGGATGCCCGCCGAACCGGATCGTTCTCGGCGGCGATCACCTGGGACCGAACCCGTGGCGCGACCGTCCGGCGGAAGCGGCGCTGACCGAGGCCGAGCGTATGGTCGAGGCCTACGTCGCGGCGGGCTTCCGCAAGGTGCACCTCGACGCCTCGATGGGGTGCGCGGGCGAGCCCACGGCGCTCGACGACGCCACGACCGCCGGGCGGGCCGCCCGCCTGGCGGCGGCGGCCGAGCGCGCGGCCGCGGCGGCGGGCGGCGCGCGGCCCGTCTACGTCATCGGCACCGAGGTGCCGCCGCCCGGCGGCGCCGACCACGCCCTCGACGCGGTCACCCCGACCACGCCCGAGGCCGCGCGCCGCACGGTCGCGGTGCACCGCGAGGTCTTCGCCGCGCGGGGGCTCGGGGCCGTGCTCGACCAAGTCATCGGCCTCGTCGTCCAGCCGGGCGTCGAGTTCGGCAACCGCAACGTCATCCCCTACGACCGGGCAAAGGCGCGCGACCTCGTCGCGGTCCTCGCCGACGAGCCGCAGCTCGTCTTCGAAGCGCATTCGACCGACTACCAGGGCGAGGGACCGCTGTCGGAGCTCGTCGCCGATGGCTTTGCCATCCTCAAGGTCGGCCCCGAACTCACCTTCGTGCTTCGCGAGGCGCTCTACGGCCTCGACCTGATCGCGTCCGACCTCGTTGCCGGCTACGGCGACCGGCCGCTGATGCAGGCGATGGAGGTGGTGATGCTGGCGCAGCCGAAGGACTGGGCGCGCCACTACGACGGTGATCCCGCGACACAGCGGCTGCTGCGGCACTATTCCCTCTCCGACCGCATCCGTTACTACTGGGGCGCGCCCGAGGCGCGGGCCGCGGTGAACCGGCTGCTAACGGCGCTCCGGGGAGTGGCGGTGCCTCCCTCGCTCTTCTGGCAGCACCTGCCGTCGGCCGCCGGCTTCGCCGAGGCGCCGCTCGATCCCGAGGAGGTGCTGATCGGACGCGTCGGCGCGAGCCTCGCCGCCTACCACAACGCCGCCCGGTCCTGAGCCGGCCGGAAAGCGCAACCCGTCAGGAGGAAAAGATGGCCGAATCTCTCGTGGGCAAGGTCGCCGTCGTCACCGGCGCCGCATCGGGCATCGGGCTCGCGACCAGCGAGGCGCTGATCGCCGAGGGGGCGACCGTAGTCCTCGCCGACCGCGACGAGAAGGCGATGGCCGCGATCGCCGAGCGCCTGGGCAAGGCCGCGGTTCCGCTCAGGGTCGACCTCCTCGATCCCGCGAGCTGTGCCGCGATGGTGCCGGGCGCCCTGGATAAGGCCGGGAGGATCGACATCCTGCACTGCAACGCCGGCACCTACATCGGCGGCGACCTGATCGAAACCGACGGCGCGGCAATCGACCGGATGCTCAACCTCAACGTGAACGCGGTGATGAAGAACGTCCGCGACGTCATCCCGCACATGGCCCAGCGCGGTTCGGGCGATATCGTCGTCACCTGCTCGGTCGCCGGGCATGCCGCGATCTCGTGGGAGCCGGTCTACTCGGGCTCCAAGTGGGCGATCACCTGCTTCGTGCAGACGATGCGCCGGCAGCTCAACAAGCAGGGCATCCGCGTCGGCCAGGTGTCACCCGGCCCGGTGATCAGTGCGCTCCTCGCCGACTGGCCGGAGGAGAACCTGCGCAAGGCGAAGGAATCGGGCAGCCTGATCGAGCCGAGCGAGGTGGCCGATGCAGTGATCTTCATGCTGACGCGGCCGCGCAACGTCACGATCCGTGACGTCATCGTGCTGCCGACCAAATTCGACATCTGAGGGGAAAGATGGCCGACCTTTCCGGACTGACCGCCCTCATCACCGGTGCCGGAGGCGGCATCGGTACTGCCATGGCCGAGGCTTTCGCCGGAGCCGGCGCGCGCCTCGCCCTGGTGGACGTCGTCGACTGCGGCCCGCTCGCGGAGCGGCTCGGCGGCGGTCACCGCTGCTACACCCTCGACCTCTTCGACCCTGAGGCCATCGCGGCGACCGTCGCGCGGATCGGCCAGGAGTGCGGCATCGACATCCTCGTCAACAATGCGGGCGTGGCGATTCTGGCGCCCGCCGAGGAGCTGTCGCTGGCGGGCTGGGAGCAAACGCAGGCGATCGACCTGCGCGCGCCCTGGCTCGTCGCCGTCGCCGCGCTGCCCTTCCTGAAGGCCTCCGGCCGCGGGAGGGTCGTCAACATCGCCTCGCAGGCGGCGGTGGTCGCCATCGCCGAGCATGCGGCCTACTGCTCGAGCAAGGCGGGGCTCGTCGGCCTGACCAAGGTGCTGGCCCTCGAGTGGGCGCGGCACGGTATCACCGTCAACGCCATCTCGCCGACGGTGGTCGAGACGGCAATGGCGCTGGTCGCCTGGGCCGGCGAGAAGGGCGACCGGATCCGCCAGGAGATCCCGGTCGGCCGCTTCGCCCGACCGGCGGAGATCGCCGCGGCGGCGCTCTATCTCGCTTCGGCCGACGCCGGGATCGTGACCGGCGAGAACCTGATGGTCGACGGCGGCTTCACGATCCGTTGAGCCAGATTTCCGATGGGCATCCGCGCGATGAGCGCTAGCTTGCGCTCGGAGCCTAAGGATCGACGGCTGACGGGGAGATCGGAGAATGTGCGAGCACGACGAATTCCACGCCGAGGACCGCATCCGGCTGTCGCGCCGTGCCTTCGGCGCGCTGACCGGCGCTGCGGGCGTCGCGATGCTCTGGCGGAGCGCAGCACAGGCCGCCGAGGACGTGACCGGGGCCGATGTCTCGATCACCACTCCGGACGGGACGGTCGATGCCTATTTCGTCCATCCCGCCGCGGGAAAGGCACCCGGTGTCATCATGTGGCCCGACATCTTCGGGCTGCGGCCGGCCTTCCGCGAGATGGCCGACCGGCTCGCCGGCGCGGGCTACGCGGTGCTGGTGGTCAATCCCTTCTACCGAGACGCCAAGGGCGTGGTGGTAAAGGACGGCGAGGAGATGTCGGCGGCGATCCAGCGCCTGATGCCATACGCCAGGAACCTGACGCCGACGGCCGTCGTCACCGATGCGACCGCCTTTGCCGGCTGGCTCGACCAGCAGCCGGCGGTGGACACCGGCCGAAAGATCGGCGTCGTCGGTTTCTGCATGAGCGGATCCTACACCATCCGGGCGGCCGCCGCGCTGCCTAGCCGGGTGGGCGCGGGCGCTTCCTTCCACGGCGCCGGCATCGCGACCGACGCGCCCGACAGCCCGCACCTCCTCGCGCCCGAGACCAAGGCCCGCTTCCTTTTCGCGATCGCGCAGAACGACGACGCCAACGATCCCGCGTCCAAGGATCGCCTCAAGCAGGCCTTCGGCGACATGGCCGTGGTCGAGGTCTATCCGGCCGACCACGGCTGGATGCCGCCAGATTCGGCGCGGCACGACGAGGCGCAGGCGGAGCGCGGCTGGGCCGCCTTGCTGGCGCTGCTGCAGGGGACGCTCGCCTAGTTCGGCTCCCTCGCGGTTGACTGCGGCTAGGGGGCGGGGCTTCCTGCAGGCCGCGGCAATCACTGACGCCCGGTTAATGGCGAACAAAATTTTGTTGCAAAAGCAACAACTTGCTATTTGCCCAATACCCTTTCGGCGGGCGGCAACCAGTGGGGGTACCGGGCCTGCAGGGTCGCGCGGTAGTGCGCGAACCCCTCTTCCGTGGCGGCCTGGTAGGGCGGCAGCAGGTAGAGCGGGAAATCCTGGTTGGCCAGCTTGCTGACGAGCTTGTCGTACGCGCCGTCGGTCAGGCCGACACCCCCGGCCGCCTCGCGGACGGCCCCCATGATGCCGGCGAGCTCGCGGTAGAGCTCGGCGAAGCGGGTCCAGTCGCCGCCCACGCCCGCCTCGAAATACTCCCGAGCGCGGCCCGGATTGCTCGACGAGATCGACGCCAGCAGGCCGCATTCGCCGAGCGGTGCGCCGATGTAGAAGCCGGGCTCGGTGAAGAAGCACCGGAGCTGCGGCGCGAGGCGCAAGAGCCCCGCGATCGTCTCGGGGTCGCCGAGACCGTATTTGATGGCGACGAGGTTGGGATGTCGCTCCGCGAGCTCGGCGTACTCCTCGGGGCGGACCAGCCGGCCGGTGCGGCCGAGGTTGTAGTGCAGGAACCGGCGGTCGGGGAAGCCGCCGCAGACTTCGGCGAAGACGCGCCGCACCTCGCCGTCGCCGATCGCTCCCCACGATGGCAGGCAGAACTGGAAGGTCTCGACGCCGAGCTTCGCCGCGAAGGCGATGCGCTCGAGCACCGTCGGCAGCGACAACGCGATGACCCCGACCATCGGCGGCGCGCCGTCGGCGTCTGCGAGGGTCTCGACGAAAAGCTGCGTCACCTCGCGGAACTGCGCCTCGGTGACGGCATGTCCCTCGCCGGCGGTGCCGAAGACGTAGAGGTCCCGCAAGCCGTCATGCACAAGCCGTCTGATGCTTCGCTCGAACAGGGCGCGGTCGAGCCTGCCGTCGCGCCAGGGCAGGCAGCAGGTGCCGAGGACGGTGCGCGGATAGCGCGGCACCTCAAGCCTCGCCGGTCAGGGCGAGCGCCACGTTCTCCGGCAGGCCGGCGAGCGCACCGCCATCGACCGGGATCACCGCGCCGTTGACGAAGGAGGCGTCGTCGCTGAGGAGGAACGCCGCGACGGCGGCGATCTCGTCGGGCTGTCCGGGACGGCCCATCGGGACCATCGCCGACATCGCCTCGGCGCGGCGCGGACCGTCCTGCATCCAGGCGAGCGCCCGCTCGGAGAGGATGAAGCCGGGGCTCAGCGTATTGGTGCGGATGCCGAAACCGCCGTAGTCGACGGCGAGCGACCGCGTCAGCGCGGTCATGCCCGCCTTGGCGCTTTCGTAGGCGACGGCGCCGCGGCCGGCGGCAGCCGCGCGCTGGGAGGCGATGTTGACGATCGCACCCGTCCCGGCGGCGCGCATGTGGGGGAGCGCTGCCTTGGCGAGCAGCATCGGCGCCGTCAGCGAGACGCGAACCGTCCGGTCCCAGCCGTCCAGCGGAACGGCCTCGACGCTGCCGAGCGCTTCCTCGAAGGCATTGCTGACGAGGCCGTCCAGGCGGCCGAAGCGCAGCACGGCGCGCTCCACGAGCATTGCCGGAAGCATCGGATCGGCAAGGTCCCCGATCACCGCCTCGAGGCAGCCGGTGGCGCGCGCGACCTCGTCGAGCGGCGACTGCTCGCCCGGGCCGGCAGAAAGGACGAGCGTGGCGCCTTCCCGGAAGAGCCGCAGCGCGATCGCCTTACCGATGCCGCGCGAGGCGCCGGTGACGATCACGACCCGATCGTCGAGCCGGCCGCTCATCGAGATCCTACCGAGCGGAACATGCTGCGGCGGCGGAACTGATCGATGCCGACCGCGGCGATGATGATGACACCGGTCACGAAGTCCTGCAGCACCGGGTCGATGTGGAGGAGTATGAGGCCGGTCGTCAGAATGCTGAGCACGAGCGAGCCGAGCAGGCTGCCCCAGATGGTGCCGATGCCGCCAAAGAGGCTGGTGCCGCCGATGATGACGGCGGAGATCACCTGCAGCTCGAAGCTGACCCCGATGCTCGGCTGACCCGAGCCGAGCCGCGCCGACATGAGCACGCCGGCAAAGGCGGCGGAGAGGCCGCTCATCACGTAGACGACGGTAGAGATCCGCCGGACATCGATGCCGGCGTTGCTCGCCGCCTCGCGGTTGCCGCCGATCGCCCGCACGTCGCCGCCGAAGGTCGTCGTCTCGAGGAGGACGTGGGCGAAGACGACGATCGCCGCCGCGTAGTAGAGCAGGATCGGCAGCCCCAGCACGTTCGCGCGCGCGACCTCGGCGAAGCCGTCGGGGAGCGCCGTGATCGGCTGGCCGCCGGTGAAGTAGACGACGAGCGAGCGCGCGGCGTAGAGCATCCCTAGGGTGGTGATGAAGGGCGGGATGCCGGCGTAGTTGATCAGCACCCCGTTCAGTAGCCCGGCGACCCCGCCGGCCAGCGTTCCGAGCAGGATGCCGAGCGGTATCGGCAGGCCGGCCGCGAGGAAGCCGGCGCTCGCCATCGCGCCGACGGCGAAGATGCTGCCCACCGACAGGTCCAGCCCGCCGCTGACGAAGACGAAGGTGGTGAAGGAGGCCACGATCGCGATGAAGACCGCATTGCGGAGGATGTTGATCCAGGTCTGCGGGTTGAGGAACTGCGACGACTGGGTGGCGCCGAAGGCGACGAAGGCCAGGATCACCACCACGACCATGAACTGCGGGCTGGTCAAGAGCCGCGTTGCCAGCGGCACCGAATGGGTCGCGGACCGCGCGACGGCCTCGGATCCGGCCGGCTTGCGCGGGTGCGCGACAGCGGCCATCAGGCGACCCGCCGATCGGGCTCGATCGCGCCGGTGATGAGGCCGACGATCTCCTGACGGTCGGCCTCGGCGCGCCGCCGGACGCCCTGGACTCGGCCGAGGCGCATCACCTGGATCGCGTCGGCGACGTCGAAGACCATCGACAGGTCGTGGCTGACGAGGACGACGGCCTTGCCGGCGTCGCGCAACTCGCGAATGACGGCAACGACCTGCTGCGTCTCGCGGTAGCCGAGCGCAGCGGTCGGCTCGTCGAGGAGCACGATCGGCGCGTCCTGCTGCACCGCGCGGGCGATGGCGACGCCCTGGCGCTGTCCGCCCGACAGCACGCCTACCGGCACCCGCACCGAAGGGAGCCGCACCTTGAGCGCGGTCAGGGTGTCGGCGGCGCCCTCGACCATCGCGCGCCTGTCGGCGAAGATGCCCCACTTCCGGATTTGCCGGCCGAGGTACATGTTCGCTGCCACGTCGAGGCATTCGACGAGCGCGAGGTTCTGGAACACGACGGCGATCCCGTGCTCGCGCGCCGTCGCGGGGCTGGCGAGCACGACCGACTCGCCGCCGATGCGAAGCTCGCCGCTGTCGACCGGATAGACGCCCGCCAGCACCTTCATCATCGTCGACTTGCCGGCACCATTGTCGCCGACGATGACCGTCACCTCGCCTCTACGGACGGTTAGCGAGACGTCTTCGAGCGCCACGACGTGGCCGAACGCCTTGCCGACGTGCAGGAGCTCCAGCGCCGGCGGGGGCCCGGTCAATTGCACATGGCCTTCTCCCACTCGCCGTCGAACATGTTCATTCGTGCCTTGATCGAGCCCGGGTGCGCCCGCGCGACCTTCTCGTCGATTGCGTAGCCCCAGCCGGGTCCGTCCGGGACCCGGTAGTAGCCGTCCTCGACCGCAAGCTCCCCGCCCTTGACCAGATCCTTTCGCCAGGGGACGTCGAAATCGGCGAAGGTCTCGAGGATGAGGAAGTTGGGGATGTTGGCGCAGAGATGGATCGAGGCGACGAGCTTGCCGACGCCGTCGCAATTGTGCGGTGCGACAGAGACGTAGTTCGCCTCCGCCATCGCGGCGATCTTCTTGGTCTCCATAAAGCCGCCCGAGTATCCGAGGTCGGGCTGGATTACGTGCGCGCCGCGCTTGCTCAGCATCTCGTTGAAGCCGAAGCGGGCGTAGGTGTGCTCGCCGGTCGCGACACGCGCCCCCATCGCCGAGGCTGCCTGCGTCACCCAGGCCTGGGCATCGATGTTGTGCGCCGGGATGGGCTCCTCGCAGAACAAGGGCTCGAAGGGCTGCATCGCCTTGATCGCCTCGATGGCGGTTCCGACGGAGAAGCGGCCGTGGCACTCGATCAGGAGGTCGATGTCCGGCCCGGCCGCCTCGCGGACCGCCTCGACGGCCGTCGCAGCCCGGCGGAGCTCGGCGCGGGCGAGCTCGCGGCCGCCGGAGCCGAAGGGATCGAACTTCATCGCGGTGTAGCCCATTCCGACAACGCGGCTCACCTGCTCGCGCAGGCGCCCGAGGTCGCGCATGTCGCTGTACCAGCCGTTGGCATAGACGCGGATGCGGTCGCGCAGCGCGCCTCCCACGAGGTTTACCACCGGCTGGCCGGTGATCTTGCCGACGACGTCCCATAGCGCGGTCTCGAGGCCGGCCATCGCCGCGTACATCACCGGCCCGGTGTTATGCTCGACCTGGTAGAGGCGAAACCAGAGGTCCTCGATGCGGAACGGGTCCCGGCCGACAAGGTGGCGGTCGGCGAACTCGTGCACGAGCGTTTCGACGGCGAACTCCTTCCAGCCCAGCGTGCCTTCGCCCCAGCCGACCACCCCGTCGTCGGTGGTGACCTTGACGAAGAGGAAGTTCCGCCAGCCGGCGTCAACGACGAAGGTCTCGACCGTTTCGACGTACCGGGCGGTGGAGGCAGGCTTCGCGCCGCGCTCGAGCCGGGTCAGCACCAAGGGCCTCCTAGACTTGATCGCCGGCAGCCGGCCCACCGGGCCTGAGATGCCGCCAAATGTCGTCGCCATGCTGCGCCAGCTCGCGGGCGACCGCGTCCATGTCGCCCGCGCGATAGTTGCGCAGCAGGCGGTCGTGCCGCATCGCGAGATCGTTCAAGTCGCGGGTGTAATGCGGCCCCGCGACGGTCACGAACTTGCGGATCGTCGCCTCCAGCATCGGCCAGAGCGCGGCCAGCACCGGGTTGCCCGAGTTGGCGTAGAAGACCCCGTGGAAGCGCATGTCGAGGCCGATCATCGTCGGATAGTCCGAACGCAGCGCTGCCCCCTTGAGCCCGTCGATCAGTTCGTCGAGCTCGCCGTCGACGTCGGGCGTCAGCCGTCCGCGCGCGCGCTCGAAGGCGTAGAGCTCGACACGCTGCCGCACCTCGTATGCGCCGCGCGCCTCTTCCTCCGACACCGACGAGACGAAGGTGCCGCGGTTCGGCAGCGACATCAGCAGGCCCTCGTAGGTCAGGCTGGCGAAGGCCTCGCGCACCGGGCCTGCCGAGGTCCCCATCGCCTCGGCCACGCCCTGCTCGGTCAGCCGCTGCCCCATCTCGAGCTCGCCCGACAGGATCTGCTCGCGAAGCCGCCCCCGGATCGCGTCGGAGAGCGACTGGCGGGCGAGCGGGCCCCGTGCGGCGGGGGACGGGGCCACGCGTCAGTATCCGAACGGCTTCGAGGCGTTCTCCGGCGGGCAGCCGGTGTAGGGGAGTCGGTCCTTGGTGACCGGGTCGACGGGGATCTCGTAGAAGGGCTGCGGCTTCTTGCCGGACGTCTTCATCTCCACCATCAGTTTGCCGATATTGGCGGACGCGTCGAACCAGCACTGGTTGAGCGTGCCGGTGATCCAGCCGTCCTCGATGCCCTTCAATGTCGAATCCTGCGCGTCGACCGCCAGGACCCTGATGTCCCCCGGCTTCTTCCCGGCCTCTCCCAGCGCGGCCGGCACGGCGCCCGGCGCCGCGCCTTCGATGATCCAGAGGTAGTCGAGGTCGGGGTAGGCCGCGACCAGCGCGCCGATCTTCTGCGCGGCGATCCCCGCGTCGGAGTTGTCGCCCTCCCAGGCGAGCTCCTTGATCTCGGGATGCTTGGCCTTGACCTCCTCGCGGAAGCCCTTCACCTGCGCGACCTGGTTCGGGGAGGTCTGGTCGGTGCCGACGATCCCGACCTGCGCCTTTCCGCCGGTCTGGTCGTTTATCAGGTCAGCCGAGAGCTTGCCGTAGGCTTCGTTGCCGGTGCCCACCGAGAAATCGGCGTTCGGATCGACGCAGCCGATCGAGGCGACGATGATTCCGGCGGCCTTTGCCTCGTCGATGACCCCCTTGAAGGCGGCGGGATCGAGCACGCAGGTGATGATCCCGTCCGCCTTGTCGGCGATCGCCTGCTCGATGGCACTGACCATCGCCGGCACGTCGATCTTGTTCGGACCGACCATCGTCGCCTTGTAGCCGAGCTCGGACGCCTTTTCCTGGAAGAGCTTGCCCGAACGGCCCCAGTCCGGGGTGCTCGGCAACGGGTTCACGTACCAAATATTCAGCGGATCGGCGGCACGCGCCGGCGTCGCTTCCCAAGGCGTGAAAAGCACGCAGGTAGCTGCCAGCACGGCGCCCAGGCCAAGACCGGTAGTCGTCATTGCTTTCCTCCCTCGGTGGCCCCCGCGAGTCGGGGCCGATGGCCGCCGGCGCGCGCTCGCCAGCAAGCCAACTTGGCCCTTGATTGTCAATCCTCGAGAATCGAGAGTGCGCGAAGGCAAAGGGGATGGACATGACCGAGACAGTTCTGGTGACCGGCGGGGCAGGTTTCATCGGCGCCTACGTGACACGGCGATTGCTGCAGCAGGGGGTGCGCGTCGTGATTTACGACCTTCAGCCCTGGGGCAATGTCCTCGATCTGCTGATACCAGATGCTCCCGCCGACACGCTGGTTCGGATTCAGGGTGAGATCACCGATGCCTTCCGCCTGATGGCGCTTTGCCGCGAGCACGACGTCGACGCTATCGTGCATCTGGCGTCCCCCTTGACGATGGACGTGGTCGCTAACCCGGCAACCGGAATCCGCGACATCTGCCTCGGCACCCACACGGTCCTCGCCACTGCCCGCGAGCGAGGCCTGCGGCGGGTGGTTTGGACGAGCTCGGTCGCCGTCTATGGCCCGGCCGCGATCTATCCGCCCGGGCCGCTGAGCGAGGATGCCTTCCACCGGCCGCCGACCCTATACGGTGCGGCGAAATCGCTCTGCGAGACGATGGCGCAGCAGATGGCCGAGCGGGAGGGGCTCGACATCGTCGGCCTGCGGCTGTCGATCGTGTACGGTGCCGGCCGCCGGCGGGGGTACATGACCTACCCGTCTGCGCTGATGCGGGACGCTGCCTTCGGCGCGTCGGTGGTGGTGCGGTTCGGGGACCAGCGCTTGCACTGGCAATACGTGGAGGAGGTCGCCGAGATGATCGCCATCGCGCTGGCCGATCCGCGGCTGGCGCGAGGGCAAATTTACAATGCCTTCGGCGACTGGCGCTCCTGGCGCGACGTCGCCGACATCCTCAAGGCGCTGCGGCCTCAGCTGTCGGTCGAGCTGCGGAACGAACGCGACGAGGCACTGGCGGGAACCGTTGAGGACTACGCAACGGCGGCGTTCGCGGCCGACTATGCGGCCGCCCGCCGCTACTCGCTGGAAGAGGGAATCAGGGCCACCCTCGACACCTACGCGAGGATGGGTGCCTGAGCCAGGCAACGGGGCAGACTGGTCCGGTCGCCGTTTCATTCGGCCGCGATGAGGTGCGAGGAGCGCGTGGCCGGCATTTGCAGCACTGCGTACCTGCGGCCGTCGGTGGAGCTCTGGTAGGGCTCGCCGATGCGGCTGGCCGAGAAGCCGAGCTGCCGCAGCGTCCGCATCAGCGGCAGCGGCGACAGCGAGATCAGCTCCTCCCCGCCCATCTCGCCGGCTACTTCGATCAGGCCGCCAACGATCAGCGAGAGGCAGTACGCCCGTTCGGACTGGCTCCTGACGCTCTCAGAGATCACCAGGCGCGTGCACTCCCAGACCTCGCGCGACGCGATGTCGGGCACGGCGTCCGGCGGGATGTCCCCGATCGAGCCTCGTAGCGCGTCCCGCAGCATGTAGGTATTCGCACCCCAGCGGGCATCGGTGGGCATGGTGCGCGCGCCGCCGATCACCTTGTCGCCGCGCATCACCAGCGAGTAGCAGGCCGTGGGATTGTCATACTGGTCCATCTCGACGTCGTCGTTATGCGGGACTTCCCAGCCGAGTTCGTCCACGAACCATGCCTTGCGGAGCTGAAGGTACTGGTGAAAGGCGGTCCCGTGCCGGTGCTGGCCGAGGAAGTCGAAAGTGATGTTGCGCATGAGTCACTCCCCTGGGATGGAGAGTGAAGCCTAGTCGTTTGCGCCAAGGCTTGTTAGTAGTCTCGATGCGACTTACGGCAAAACAGCGACTCATCCTTGCGATGAGTCCGAGAGCCCTAATCAGATCATTCCAAGCATTGTTGCTCGTGCAGCCGCCTGTGGACCGGTTTTGGCATTTAGCTTGAGTCGAGCGTTCTTTAGTCGCTGCTTAATCGCGCTTTCGGAAACTCCGAGTAGTGCGGCTATTTCCTTCATTAGTAGGCCATTCTTGACGAGTCCAAGCGTCTCGAGCTCTACTGCCGTCAATGTCTTCGGTTGCGCATGGGCACGATGCGCGTCCACCACACCGCGATGCAGCGTCGCAAGCTCGTCGTCGCGAAACTCGCGATCCGATCGGCAAAAGAAGCCGAAGCTGCGTTGGCTGGCGTCACCTTCATCGACGCAACTCGACACCGCGCCGAAGTTGAGCCCATGGTTGCGCGCGAGCTCGAGCACGCCCTGCAGGTCATCGTCGCGGAGCTGGCTCCATCGCGTCACACCGCAGTTGCCGTAAGCCCAGCTCATGGCGGGATCGTGAACGATGAGCCCGCTTGTCCCGTATTCGCGTATCCAATTGGTCGGCAAGCGATTGTGCTCGACCATAGGGAAAGCGAACCCGACTCGGATAGCGATATAGAAGCCCGCCGGCGCCAGCGCCCCGTAGACGTCGAAATCCACGAGTCCGTTGATTTCACTTCGTTTTCTAATCACAATTTAAAGGCTTCCGCGAACGTGCCCGGGTCACTACTCTCGATGAGTGTAGAGGTTAGGGTGGATCGGCGCCTCGCGCAACCTTATCGCGAACGGAACGTCCCCGGATGAGTCAGAAGGAGCGGATTGCCGCCTTGCTGCACGAGTTCGACGAGCGGAGCCCGGCCGGCTTCGCCATCGCGCTACACGTGCGGTTTGCCCGCCCGACCTTTCTGTTCCAGACCTATCCCAAGCGCTGGATGGACCACTATTCTGCGTCGGGGCTGGTGATGCACGACCCGACGGTGCGCTGGGGGCTCAGCAACGCCGGGCACATCCGCTGGTCAGAGCTCGAGGACTTCGATCCCAGGGGAGTGCTCGAGCAGGCGAAGGACTACGGGATCATGAACGGGGTGGCGATCTCGGTCGTGACCGCGGGCTCGCGCAGCATCGCGAGCTTCGCCCGCGCTGACAGGGACTTCAGCGACGCTGAGGTCGCGGAGCTGGAGGTTCGGCTGTCGCCGCTGCACGCGGAGACCGAGAACCTCGGGCGGCTGAGCGAGCGCGACCGGCAGGCTCTGGTGGAGCTGTCCGTGAGACTGACGCACTGACGCAGACCGGCTGGATCCGCCGCGGCGGTTGCGCCATAACGGGGGCCGGGACGGCGCGGCGAGGTCCGGATGGAATTCCTGACGAAGGTCTTCACCTGGTGGAACGGGCAGACGCTCGGGACGCAGTTCTTCACCTGGCGCAAGGGGCGGCGGGTCGGCGAGGACGGCCAAGGCAACGTCTTCTACCAGAACGCCAACGGCAGCCGGCGCTGGGTGATCTACAACGGCGAGGCCGAGGCGAGCCGGGTGTCCCCCGAGTGGCACGGCTGGCTGCACCATACCTACCAGGAACCGCCGACGGTGGCGCCGCTGCCGCGCAGGCCCTGGGAGCAGCCCTATGTCCCGAACCTCACCGGGACGGCGCAGGCCTATCGCCCGCCTGGGAGCATGCTGTCGGCAGGGCCGCGGGTGCAGGCCGACTACGAGGCCTGGGCCCCGGAGTAGGAGCGAAGGGTGGCGAACAGCGTCGCTGAGGCCGTGATCGGTGCGGTCGTGCTCGCCACGGCCGCGGGGTTCGTGGTCTATGCGGGGCAGAGCCGCGGGATGAAGCTCGCGAGCGACAGCTATCCGCTGGTGGCCGACTTCCGCAGCGCCGACGGGATCAGCGTCGGTACCGACGTGCGGGTTGCGGGGATCGATATCGGCAGCGTGACGGCACTCGACCTGAACCCGCAGACCTTCCAGGCGCACGCGACCTTCTCGATCCGCAACGACCTCAAGCTGCCCGACGACTCCGACGTCAAGATCTCCTCGGAGAGCCTGCTCGGGGGGAACTTCGTCGAGATCACCCCGGGCGCGTCCGACACTCTGCTGGCGGCGGGCGATGCGATCGTCAACACGCAAGGGTCGGTCAGCCTGCTCAACCTCCTGATGCGGTTCGGGACCGGCAAGTGAGGCTGTCCGCGGCTTGTCCGCGTGCGGACAAAATCGATAACGCATTGAAATAAAAGGAAAAGGCTTGAATCCGTTAACCAGCTGGAAAGCATTGTCCGCGGGTGGCAGGAGCCCCCTCGGGGCGGCGTTGCTCGCGCTGGTCGCGGGCCAGGCGGCGGCCGCCGCATCGACCGGCGAGATCGTCAACGGGCAGCCGACGGTCGACATGCCGGTCCTGCACATGCGCGGGCTCGACAACCTGAACGGCACCGCCTCCGACATCGAGATGCACGTCGGCGAGACGACCCGCTTCGGACAGCTCGAGATCACCGCCGAGGCCTGCCGGGTGCCGCGCGAGGATCCGCTCGCCGACGCCTTCGCGTTCCTTCAGATTCGCGACGTGCGCGAGACCGCGCCGCGGTTCTCGGGCTGGATGTTCGCCTCGTCGCCGGCGCTCTCGGCGCTCGACCATCCGCGCTACGACGTCTGGATCGTGAGCTGCAGCAACTGACGTGAACGGGCAGGGGAGGGGCGTATGGTTGAGCGGGCCGGACTGCTGACAATAGCCGCGACCGTAGCCCTGGCCCTTGCCGGCGCTGGCCGGGCCGAAGGGCCTACGACGCAGGCCGAGCGCGTGCAGGCCGCACTCGACGGCTGGCTGGCGGAGCGGGGGCCGGTCGAGGGCGTAACCGGAATCGCGGCCTACGTCAGCCTCGCGACTCCCGGACCGAACATCGAGGCGTTCGCCGGCAGAACCGGCCGCGGCGCCGATGATCCGCCCGTCGACCAGAACACGCTCTTCGCCATGGGCAGCACCTCGAAGTCCTTCGCCGCCGCGGTGATCCTGCTCCTCGAGGCCAGGGGGTTCCTGTCGATCGACGACACGGTCGGCAAGTGGCTGCCGCAGTACCCCGCCTGGGGCGACGTCAGCATCCGGCGCCTGCTCGACATGACGAGCGGCATCCCGAACTATTCCGAGACCGAGTTCATCTCGAGGGTCTGGGTCGAGCAGCCGAAGCGCGACCTGAGTGCTGAGGAGCTGGTCGCCGCGGTCTATCCATCGGCGGAAGACCACTATCCGGCGACCGAGGGCTACAGCTACTCTAACACCAACTACATCCTGGCGGCGATGATCGCGGCCAAGGCGGCGGGCAAGCCCTACGCCGATCTCGTGCGCGAGCTGATCCTCGAGCCGCAGGGCCTGCATTCGACGTTCTACACCCCCGGCACCTACCCGGCGGAGGTGATAGCACGGCTCGCGCATGGTTACTTCGAGAATTCCGCCTGCGCCGGGTACCAGCCGGCCGACTGCAAGGAGACCTGGAACAAGCCGCTGATCGGCCAGGACGTGCGTGAGGACAGCACTTCGTGGGCGCAGGCCGCCGGCGGGGCGATCTCCAACGCGCGGGACGTCAGCCGCTGGATGCGCGCGGTCTTCGAGGGCCGCGTGGTGCCGCCGAAGCAGCAGGCCGAATGGCTCTCGATGGTCTCGACGAAGACGGGCCAGCCGATCGCCGAGGTCAGCGCCGACGACCCGATGGGATTTTCGCTGGGACTGGCTCAGGCCCTGATGCCGGTCGGGAAGGTCTGGTTCTACCAGGGCGAGACGCTCGGCTATCGCACCCTCTACGTCTGGTTCGAGGCCGACGACGTGATGGTGACGGTGCAGACCAACAGCCAGCCGAACGACGACGCCAACGAGCTGCACGACGCGGCAACTGCCATCCACGCGGCGCTGCGCGAACCCTGATCCGGGGAAGTTGCCGCCGGTCAGGCGCTGGAGGCGGTGAGCGCGAGGATCTCGCGGCGGCCTGCGTCGACCGGAAGCGCGGGGAAGCGGGCCGGGCGGGTCAGGGCCGCCGCCAGCTCGAGGTGGTAGGCGGCGCGGGAGATCTCGATGGCGCCGAGCCGCCGCAGGTGGTCGGTGACGAACTGGGTGTCGAGCAGCGTGAAGCCCCCGGCGCGCAGCCGGGCGACCAGCGCGATCAGCGCGAACTTCGATGCGTCGCGGCGGCGGCTGAACATGCTCTCGCCGAAGAAGGCGCCGCCCAGCGCGACGCCGTAGAGCCCGCCGACGAGCGCGCCGTCCTGCCGGATCTCAACGGAATGGGCGTGGCCCAGCCGGTGCAACTCGCGGTAGAGCCCGGCGATCTCGCGGTTGATCCAGGTCTCGGGACGGTCGGCACAGGCGGCGATGACCCCGGCAAAGTCGCGGTCGATGGCCAGCTCGAAGCTGCCGCCTAGGAAGCTCCGCGCCAGGCGGCGCGACACGTGCAGGCCATCGAGCGGCAGCACGCCGCGCCGCCGCGGGTCGACCCAGAAAATCTCGTCGGAGTCGCCGCTCTCGGCCATCGGGAAGACCCCCGAGGCATAGGCCTGCAGGAGGAGCGCCGGGGTCAGTTCGGGAAGGGCTTCGTCACGCATCGTCCCGGAACAGGATGTGGCTGCCGACCGCGACTGTCAAATCGCCGCCGCCTTCGTCTGGCCTCGGATGCTCCCCGCCAGACGCGCTGCGTCGGGCCTCGCTCAGAATGCCTCGTCGCCCCGCTCGGCGAGCCATTCCTCGAGCCAGTGGATGTTGTAGCGGCCCTTCTGGATGTCGGGCTCCTCGAGGAGCGCGTGGAAGAGCGGCGTCGTCGTGTCGATGCCGTCGACGATGAGCTCCGACAGCGCCCGCCGCAAGCGGGCGAGCGCGAGATCGCGGTTGCGGCCGTGGACGATCAGCTTGCCGATCAGGCTGTCGTAGTAGGGGGGGATGGTGTAGCCGTCGAAGATGGCGGAATCCATGCGGACGCCTAGGCCGCCGGGCGCGTAGTAGGTGCGGATGCGGCCGGGCGAGGGCTGGAAGCCGGGGAGCCTCTCGGCATTGATCCGGCACTCGATCGCGTGGCCCGTGGGCTCGAGCTCGGCCTGGGTGAAGGACATGGGCAGGCCGGCGGCGACACGGATCTGCTCCTGCACGAGGTCGACGTCGTAGATCGCCTCGGTCACCGGGTGCTCGACCTGCAGCCGCGTATTCATCTCGATGAAGTAGAACTCGCCGTCCTCGTAGAGGAACTCGATCGTGCCGGCACCGGAATACTTGATACGCGCGATGGCGTCGGCGCAGATCTTGCCGATCTTGGCGCGGGTCTTCGCGTCGATCACCGGCGAGGGCGCTTCCTCGAGCACCTTCTGGTGACGCCGCTGCAAGCTGCAATCGCGCTCGCCCAGATGCACCGCGCCGCCCTTGCCGTCGCCGAAGACCTGGATCTCGATATGCCGCGGCGTCGCGAGATACTTCTCCAGATAGACCTCGTCGTTGCCGAAGGCGGCCTTGGCCTCCGAGCGCGCGGTCGCGAACGCGGTTTCGATATCGTCCGGGCCGTTCGCGAGCTTCATGCCCCGGCCGCCGCCGCCCGCCGTCGCCTTGACGATCACCGGATAGCCGATCTGCGCCGCGACCTTCTTCGCGTCCTCCAGCGTCGGGACGCCGCCATCCGAGCCCGGCACGCAAGGCACGCCAAGCGCCTTCATCGTCTCCTTGGCCGTGATCTTGTCGCCCATCAGCCGGATATGCTCCGACGAGGGACCGATGAAGGTCAGGCCATGATCCTCGACGATCTGCACGAAATTCGCGTTCTCGCTCAGGAAGCCGTAGCCCGGATGGATCGCCTCCGCCCCGGTGATCTCGCAGGCGGCGATGATGTTCGGCACGCTCAGATAGCTCTGCGCCGCCGGCGGCGGCCCGATGCAGACGCTCTCGTCGGCCATCCGCACATGCATCGCGTTGGCATCGGCGGTCGAGTGGATCGCGACCGTCTGGATGCCCATTTCCTTGCAGGCGCGGTGGATGCGCAGCGCGATCTCGCCGCGATTGGCGATCAGAACCTTGGTGAACATCTGCGCCTTGCGTTCCCGTGCCATCATGCCCCGCAGCGCCGGCGCATCATTCAAGAATGATCAGCGGGGCGCCGAATTCCACGGGCGAGCCGTCCTCGACCAGAATCCGCTTCACCCGCCGGCGCGCGGGGCCGGGATCTGGTTCATCGTCTTCATCGCCTCGATGATCAGGATCGTCTGGCCCTCGGCCACCGTGTCGCCGAGCTTCACGAACGGGGACGAGCCGGGCTCCGCCTGCAGATAGACCGTGCCGACCATCGGCGAGGCGACGACCCCCGGATCCTCGGAGGGGTCGGCCGCCGCGACCGCGGCAGAGGCGGCCGCGGCCTGCGGGGCGGTGACGGCGACGGTCACCGGCTGCGGCGCCGGTGCGGACACGACGGTCGCCTGGCGGGCGACGCGGACGGTCAACGTATCGTCTTCGCCGTAGTCGCGGTTGACCTCGATCTCGGTAAGGTCGTTCTCGCGCAAGAGACCGGCCAGCGCCTTGATGAACTCGATGTCCGAATCCTGGGGTCTCTTGCTCATCCCTGCGCCCTGTTCTTCCGCGGGCTCCGCCGCCTGCCCCCCGTTCGGGGTGAGGGTCTGTATATGCGGCGGCGCAAGGAGTGGAAAGCGGGAGTTGCGAGGGGGCAGGTCAGTCGGCGGCGCGAAGCTCGCCCACGAGGCTCTTCATCTGGTCGAGCGGCAGGTAGCCGCGAACCATCCGGTTGTCGAAGACGAAGGTCGGCGTGCCCGAGATCGCCAGCTTGTCGGCGAGGTCGCGGGTCGCCTGCAGCCGGCGGTCGACCTCGGGGTCGTTCATCGCGACGCGGATCTGCGCGGGGTCGAGGCCGGAGCCGGTCAGGGCGCCGTCGAGGCTCGTGTCGGTGATCTGGCCCCTGAGGCCCATGAGCTTGTTGTGGAGGGCGGCGTATGTGTCCGGGCCCTTGGTGATCATGGTCGCGAGGGCGGCGCGGGCGGCGAGCTCGGATCCGGGGCCGAGGATCGGCATCTCCTTGACGATCAGCCGGATGTCGCCGTCGTCCTGGAGGAGCTCGGAGATCTCCGGCTGCGCCTTGCGGCAGAAGCCGCACTGGTAGTCGAGGAACTCGACGACGGTGAACCTGCCGTCGGGGTTGCCGCCGACCCAGGAGAAGCCGTCGTCGAAGATCGCGCTCGCGTTCTGGGCGACGAGGCCCTTGTCGCCTTCCGCGGTGGCGGCCTTCTGCTTGTCGTCGAGGAGCTGGATCATCTGCATCAGGATTTCGGGGTTCGCGAGCAGATAGGCGCGGATCTCGGCGTGCAGCGCGTCCTTGTCGGCCTCGCTGAACGGCGAGGACTGCTGCGGCGCGGGGGCGTCCTGCGCCGGTGCGGGGAGGGCGTGGAGGAGGCAGAGGGCGACGGTGAGGCCGAGGAGCAGCGCGCGCATGGGATCCTTCGGTGACATGGGCGTTCGAGGCAGTCCTTAGCACATTCGCCGCCGCTCGCCACCCGCTCCAGGCCAGCTGCCTGCGCCGGTGGGAGGACGATCCCTTTATCGTGATGAATCGGCGAGCCCGGCTAAGCGCGGGCGTCGGTCGCGCCGACGCCGCGCGGTGCTGAGGCAACCGAGGAGGGCGGCGCTCCGGTATTCGGGTCCGAAGCGCCGCCGAACCGTATCAGGAGCCGCTCAGCGCGCGCGACCACCAGCCGCGGCGCTTGGGCGCCTCGGACTCGGAGGTGGCCGAAGCCGGCTCGGCGGCGCTGGTCTCGAGCTCGGGCGCGGACTCCGGCGTCTCCTCAGCCGGAAGCGAGGCTTCGGGAGCCGGCTCAGCCGGCTCTCCCTGAGGCGTCTCGACCACCGCCGGTTCCGGGTTCTCGGGGACGATCGCGACGGCGACCTCGGCGAGGACGGCGGCCGCGGGCTGGCGGACGCGCGGGCGCGAACGGCGCTGCGGGGCGTCGCTCTCGGGCACCTCGACGATCTGCGACACCGGCTCCTCGGTAACGTCGATCACCTCGCCGAAGGGCGAGCTCGGCGCCGCAGGGGCCGCGGGCTCGGCTTCCGCGCCGGCGGCCTTGTCGGCGCGGGTGCGCGAGCGGCGGCGGGACTTCGGCCGCGCCTCGGCGGCCTCGGCGGGGGCGGCAACCTCGGCGGCGACGGGCACCTCGGCTGCATCGTCGGCCTCCGCTTCCGGCTCGGCGGCCTCGTCTTCGGCGGCGCCATCCTCGGCGGACTCATCCTCGGGGGCGGCGACGGCGTCGTGGCCGTTCCCGTTGCCCTTGCCGCGGCGGCGACGCCGGCGCTTGCGCTTGCCGCCGGCCGGGCGATCCCCCTGGGCCGTATCGGCGGCGGCCTCTTCCTCCTCCTCGACGACCTCCTCTTCCTCCTCGACCGCGTCGGGGTAGGCGACCGTGGTGAGGTTGAGGTTCTCCGGTACCGGGACGATGCGCGAGGCGGTCTTGAACTTCTCGACCTTGTAGTCGGGCGAGATCAGCGAGGCGTCGCCCTCGACCCGCACGCTCAGGCCGAACCGGCTCTCGATCAGCGCCACATGCTCGCGCTTCTGGTTGAGCAGGTAGTTGGCGATCTCGACCGGAGCGACGATCAGCACCTCCTTCGAGCGCTGCCGCACGCCTTCCTCCTCGACATCGCGCAGCAGCGCCAGCGCCATGCTGTCGTCCGAACGCACCCGCCCGGTGCCGTGGCAATGCGCGCAGGCCTTGGTCGTCGCCTCGATCATCCCCGGGCGCAGCCGCTGCCGGCTCATCTCCAGCAACCCGAAGCCCGAGATCCGCCCGACCTGGATGCGCGCCCGGTCGCTCTTCAGCTTTTCCTTCAACCGCTTCTCGACCGCGGCGTTGTTGCGCCGATCCTCCATGTCGATGAAGTCGATCACGATCAGCCCGGCCAGGTCGCGCAGCCGCATCTGCCGCGCCGCCTCCTCGGCCGCCTCGAGATTGGTCTTGAGCGCCGTATCCTCGATCGAGGCCTCGCGCGTCGCCCGCCCCGAATTGACGTCGATCGCCACCAGGGCCTCGGTCACGTCGATGACGATATACCCGCCCGACTTCAGCTGAACGACCGGGTTGAACATCGCGCTGAGATAGCTCTCGACCTGAAAGCGCGAGAACAGCGGCAATGCCTCGTTGTAATGCTTCACGTTCTTCGCATGCGAAGGCATGAGCATCTTCATGTAGTCCTTGGCCTCGCGATAGCCGCGCTCGCCATCGACCAGGATTTCCTCGATCTCCCGGCTGTAGAGATCCCGGATCGCCCGCTTGATCAGGCTGCCTTCCTCGTAGATCGGCGCCGGCGCGATCGACTTCAGCGTCAGGTCGCGGATCTGCTCCCACTGGCGCAGCAGATACTCGTAGTCGCGCTTGATCTCGGTCTTGGTCCGGTTCGCGCCCGCCGTGCGGATGATGAGCCCCGCGCCCTCGGGCACGGTGATCGAGCTCGAAATCTCCTTCAGCTTCTTGCGATCCGCCGCGTTGGTGATCTTGCGGCTGATCCCGCCGCCGCGCGCCGTGTTCGGCATCAGCACGCAATAGCGCCCGGCCAGGCTCAGATAGGTGGTCAGCGCCGCGCCCTTGTTGCCGCGCTCCTCCTTCACGACCTGGACCAGCAGGATCTGCCGGACCTTGATCACTTCCTGGATCTTGTAGCGGCGGGCGCGCGGCGCCGACCGGCGCGGGGTGCGCTCCTCGGCGACCTCGTCGCCGCCGACGGTCTCGAACTCGTGGGAACGATCGTCGTCGTGCCCATGCTCGTCGCCATGGTCCGGGCCGTCGGCCACCGGCTCGGCGCTCTCGGGGTCGGTCCGGGGGGCCTCGGCCTCGGCCTCGCCGACCGGGACAGCGTCCGCCGCATCCCCGGCGGGCTCGTCGAGCACGACGATGTCGATGTCGCCGGCAGCCGCCGACGGCGGCGGCACGTCGTCGAGCCCCTGGCTCTCGGCCTCGGCGAGGTCGGTGACCGGCGCGACGACGACGGCGTCCTCGGCGGACGCCGCCCCGACGGCCTCGGCCTGAGAGCGGCGCCGGCTGCGGGTGCGGCCGCGTGCCTTGCCCGGTTTCTCGCGGGCCGGCTCCTCCTCGGCCTCGCGCGCGAAGGCGGCTTCCTCGGCGAGCAGCGCCTCGCGGTCGGCCTTGGGGATCTGGTAGTAGTCGGGGTGGATTTCCGAGAAGGCGAGGAAGCCGTGCCTGTTGCCGCCGTAGTCGACGAAGGCCGCCTGAAGCGACGGCTCGACCCGTGTGACCTTGGCGAGATAGATGTTGCCGGCGAGCTGGCGCTTGTTAAGCGACTCGAAGTCGAATTCCTCGACCCGGTTCCCGTCCACGACCACGACGCGGGTCTCTTCCGCGTGCGTGGCATCGATCAGCATTTTCTTTGTCATGGTTTCTTTCGCGAACCCGCATGCCTCCCGGCCCGAGCGGGCGGGTGGCGTGCGGCGTTCCATGGGGTGGGGCGGAAGCGCGGGGACCAGCGACCGACGCCGGGCCCGAGAGGGGGCCGGACGGGCGGATCACTTCTGGTCCTGCGCGCTTCACCGCGGTTCTTCTCCGGCCCGGTACGACCGGACCCAACACCGCCGGGCCGCCGGCCCGGCTGGATTCCTTCGTGGCGCGAGCGCCTGTCGCAGGTTTGCCGGGATCATCCAAGACGACTTCAGCAGTCTTGCAATGCCGCGAGCGTGCGACGAATACGAGTACGGCCGAACGGCGGGCAGCCGCTCTTCCGGACCACGGAACATATGCATGTGCCGCCAAAAATGACAAATGGTTTTTCCGCTGCCGGCACGCAAGCCCCGCCAGCGCCACGAAAATTCCGCGCGCCTCTTCGCTTCGGCCTTTGGGGGCCCGACCGTCCGACCGGTTTTTGACCTTTCCTGCCGGCTTCGATAGGGTGCGACACGCGGGTCTGGGATGCGAATCGTGCTGCGGATTGTACTGAGGTTTTTCGGGTTTCTTTTCAGCTGGCTCGCGATCGGCCTGATCATGGCGCTCGCCGGCGTCGCCGCGATCATCACGATCTACGGCCGGGATCTGCCCGACTACGCCCAGCTCGAGAACTACGAACCCGCGACGCTCAGCCGGATCTATTCCGGCCAGGGCCTGCTGATGGACGAATTCGCCCGCGAAAGGCGCATCTTCACGCCGATCGACGAGATTCCCGACCAGGTGAAGCAGGCGTTCATCTCGGCCGAGGACAAGAACTTCTACCAGCACCACGGCTTCGATCCGAGAGGCATCGTCGCGGCGCTGGTGCAGGCGGCGCAGGGGGAGCGGCTGCGCGGCGCCTCGACGATCACCCAGCAGGTCATGAAGAACTTCCTCCTGACCGGCGACCGCTCCGGCGAGCGCAAGATCAAGGAGATCATCCTCGCGACCCGGCTCGAGAACACGCTGTCGAAGGACGAGATCCTCCAGCTCTACCTGAACGAGATCTTCCTCGGGCAGAATGCCTATGGCGTCACGGCGGCGGCGCAGACCTATTTCGCCAAGTCGCTGGACGAGCTGACGCTGGACGAGACGGCCTACCTGGCGGCGTTGCCGCAGGCGCCGAGCATGCTGCATCCGGTTCGCGAGAAGGCACAGGCGATCGCGCGGCGGAACTACGTGCTCGATCAGATGGCGAAGAACGGCTACGTCAGCCGCGCCGACGCCGATGCGGCGATGAAGCAGGACCTTGCGACGGTGCAGGGCGGCCAGATCGCCTCGGCGCGCAGCGAGATGCCGCCGCGCGACTATTTCACCGACGAGATCCGGCGGCAGCTGTCGGAGAAGTTCGGCGACGAGCAGCTCTTCACCGGCGGGCTGTCGATACGCGCCACGGTCGACCCCGACCTGCAGGCGGTGGCGGCGGACGCGCTGCGCGACGGGCTCGAGCAGTACGACCGCGGCCTCAAGGTCTATCGGGGACCGGTGGCCCAGATCGATCCGGCGAGCTTCGATCCCGACGACGAGAAGAGCTGGCGGAGCGCTCTCGGGGCGAAGCAGGTGCCGCGCGACATCACCGGCTGGCATCCGGCGGTCGTGCTCGCGGTCGGCGAGGACGGCGCGCGGATCGGCGTCGAGGGCGTACCGCCAGGGGCGGACGGGGATTTCCTCGGCTTCGACGAGGCGTCCTGGGCGCGGGTGCGCGCGAGCGACACCGGCCGGCTCAGGGCGCCCAAGGGCCCGGAGGACCTCTGGGCGGTCGGCGACGTCGTGTTCGTGAAGGCGATCGAGAAGGACGGGGCGTTCGACCACTGGTCCTACCGCCAGATCCCCGAGATCCAGGGCGGCTTCATGGCGATGGACACCCTGACCGGCCGCGTCCTCGCCATGCAGGGCGGCTTCTCCTACCAGTCGAGCGTGTTCAACCGCGCCACCCAGGCCCTGCGCCAGCCCGGCTCGTCCTTCAAGCCCTTCGTCTATGCCGCCGCGCTCGACAACGGCTACTCGCCCGCCACCATCGTCCTCGACGCCCCGATCGAGATCGCGACCGGCGCCGGCATCTGGCGGCCGGAGAATTCCGAGAACAAGTATTACGGTCCCGTCCCGATCCGCGTCGGGCTCGAACAGTCGCGCAACCTGATGACCGTGCGCATCGCCCAGTCGGTCGGCATGGACACCGTCGCCAAATATGCCCACGATTTCGGCATCTATGACGACATGCCCCAGCTGCTCAGCTATTCGCTCGGCGCGGGCGAGACCACGCTCTACAAGATGGTCACCGCCTATGCCGAGCTCGCCAATGGCGGGCTCCGGGTCGAGCCGACCCTCGTCGACCGCGTCCAGGACCGCTACGGCAAGACCGTCTACCGCCACGATCAGCGGCCGTGCGAGGAGTGCAGCGGCGACGATGTCGCCGATGCCGAGGATCCGATGATCCACTCCAACGCGGAGCGGGTGATGGACGCGATCACCGCCTACCAGATCACCTCGATGCTCCAGGGCGCGGCCAGCCGCGGCACCAGCGCGAGCTCGGTCGGCAAGATGAACCTCAATCTCGCCGGCAAGACCGGCACCACCAACGAGGCCAAGGACGTCTGGTATATCGGCTATTCGCCCCGCCTCGTCGCCGGCTGCTACATGGGCTACGACACGCCCCGCCCGCTCGGCCCCACCGCCTTCGGCGGCACGCTCTGCGCCCCGATCTTCGTCGATTTCATGAAGGTCGCGATGGCGGGGCAGGGGCCGGTCAGCTGGGACGTGCCCCCGGGCGGCACCTTCATGAAGTTCGACCGCCGCAGCGGCCAGCGCCTGCCCGACGATGCCAGCGGACCCTCGGTCCAGGCCGAATATATCCGCGACGGCCAGGGCACCGCGGTCGGCGGCTATGGCGACGTCGTCGATGGCGGCTGGCGGATGAGCGAGGACGTGCCGCTGTTCGACAACGTGAGGAACTCGCCGGCGATCGAGCGGGTAACCGTGCGCGGGCAGCAGCGGAACCTGCCGAAGAACCCCTCGCTCGGGTCGATGTCGAGCGGCGGGCTTTACTGAGGCGGGCGCGGTGGGCGGCAAGGTCTTCGGGATCGGCTTCCACAAGACCGGCACCACCACGCTCCGGGATGCCCTCATGATCCTCGGCTACCGGGTGACCGGGCCGAACGGCACCAAGGATCCCGAGATTGCGGCCAAGCTCGACGAGATGGTCGAGGACCTGTCCGCCCGCTTCGACGCCTTCCAGGACAACCCCTGGCCGCTCGTCTACCGCAAGATGGACGCGCTCTACCCCGGATCGAAGTTCGTCCTGACTGTCCGCGACCCCGAGCGCTGGATCGCCAGCGCGGTGCGCGACTTCGCCGAGCGCGACTCGCCGATGCGGCAGCTGATCTACGGGGTCGGGCACCCGAAGGGGCACGAGGCGCTCTACATCGCGCGGATGCAGGCGCACAACGCCGAGGTGGCGGAATACTTCCGCGACCGGCCAGGCGACCTGATCACGCTCGACTGGTCGAAGCGGCCGGGCTGGGAGCCCTTATGCGACTTTCTCGGCATGCCGGTGCCGAAGGACCCGTTCCCGCACGCCAACACGGCGCGGCAGACCGAGCTCCGGCGCAAGTACGGCGGGCTCGGGCGCGTCGCCGGCAAATTCGTGCGGCCGGAGTGAATTGACCCCCTGCGGGCGGGCGCGTATGCCGTCGCGGCTCCGGACGACGAGGATGGACGAATGCGCGCCGAGACCGAGCGGCTGGTGGAAGAGATCGAGAAGTCGCTCGCGCTCCTGCGGCAGCGGCTGGGCTGGGACACCGCCGCCCACCGGCTCGAAGAGCTGAACGCGATGACCGAGGCACCCGACCTCTGGAACGACCCGGCGCGAGCGCAGAAGCTGATGCGCGACCGGCAGCTCCTGGCGGATGCGATCGATGCCTACGGCACGCTCGAGCGCGAGCTGTCGGACCAGAAGGAGCTGATCGAGCTCGGCGAGGCCGAGGGCGATGCGGCGGTGGTGGCCGATGCCGAAGCGGCGATCGCGGCGCTGCGCGAGCAGGCGGCGCAGAAGGAGATCGAGGCGCTGCTCGACGGCGAGGCCGACGGCAACGACACCTTCATCGAGATCAATGCCGGCGCCGGCGGCACCGAGAGCTGCGACTGGGCGGCGATGCTCGCCCGCATGTATGTCCGCTGGGCCGAGGGCCACGGCTACAAGGTCGAGCTCATCTCCGAAAGCCCGGGCGAGGAGGCCGGCATCCGCTCGGTCACCTACCAGGTCAAGGGTCCGAACGCCTATGGCTGGCTCAAGACGGAATCGGGCGTCCACCGCCTCGTGCGCATCTCGCCCTTCGACAGCGCCGCGCGCCGCCATACCTCGTTCTCGTCGGTCTGGGTCTATCCGGTGGTCGACGACAATATCGAGATCGAGATCGCGCCGAACGACATCCGCATCGACACCTACCGCTCGTCGGGCGCCGGCGGCCAGCACGTGAACACCACCGATTCCGCGGTGCGCATCACCCATATCCCGACCAATATCGTGGTCACGAGCTCGGAGAAATCCCAGCACCAGAACCGCGCCAATGCCATGGCCGCGCTGAAATCCCGGCTCTACGAGCTCGAGCTGCGCAAGCGCAACGAGGCGATCACCGCCCAGCACGAGGCCAAGGGGGATGCGGGCTGGGGCAACCAGATCCGTTCCTACGTCCTGCAGCCCTACCAGATGGTCAAGGACCTGCGTACCAATGTCGAGACCTCCGACAGCCAGGGCGTGCTCGACGGCAAGCTCGACCCGTTCATGGCCGCGGCGCTCGCCCAGCAGGTCGCGGGCAAGAGCCGCGCCGAGGCTCAGGCGGCCGACTAGATTGCGGGCTTCGATCGATGTAAGCCGCGCTCAAATCGTAAGTGTCTGATATAAATCAATTATGCGCTGGAGGATTAACCGGGCATTCACCGTTGGCGAGCCACAAGCCGATGGTCTTAGGTGTGCCGGAAGCCCCGCCCCCCCTTCGGAGCCTCGGGCTATTCGGCGGCGGTGAGGGCCGGGGTGCGGCGGGCGGTTTCCCTGGCGGACTGGCCGAGGGGGTCGTCCTGGCGCTGGACCGAGCCCTCGAAGTGTGCGCCGCTCTCGATCGCGATGGTCTTGTGGACAATGTCGCCCTCGCAGCGGGCGGAGGAGCTGAGGCGGACCTTGAGCCCGCGGACGCGACCGACGACACGGCCGTGGACCACGATCTCGTCTGCCACGATCTCGCCCTTCACGGTCGAGCTCTCGCCGACGATCAGCATCTGCGCGTGGATGTCGCCCTCGACGGTGCCCTCGACCTGGATATCACCCGACGAGCGAACATTGCCGAGGATGGTCAGGTCCGACGACAAGACCGACGGCGCGGGCTTGGGCTTGGGCGGCGCCGCTGGGGCAGGCGCCGGCTTGGCCTCGAACGTCGGCGAGGCGCTAGTCGAGGTCGTCGGAGTCGCCGTGAGCGGCGGAAGCGATTCCTCCGGCTTTGGCTTGGAAAACATCCTGGGTGGCCTCCAGATAGGTCATCGGATTCACGGGCTGCCCGTTCACCCTGACCTCGTAGTGGAGGTGCGAGCCGGTACTACGCCCGGTTGAACCCATATCACCTATTTGCACGCCACGCGATACCTGTTGTCCAACCCTGACGCGAATTCTGCTCTGGTGCGCATAGACGGTCTCGATGCCGAAATCGTGCTGGATTCGCACCACGTTGCCGTAGCCGCTCTCGGGGCCGGCATAGACGACGACGCCGGGGGCGGTGGCGAATATCGCCGTCCCGCGTGGCGCGGCGAGATCAACTCCCGCGTGCATCCGCGTCCCGCGACCCTTGGGATCGTGGCGGTAGCCGAAGGCGCTGGTAAAGCGGTAATCGTCGTGCAGCGGCAGCGTCACCGGCAACTTGTCGACGGCGATCCGCATCAGGTTCATCCGGTCGATGTCGGACATCAGGCGGTCGTAGCGGCCGCTGACGCTGGGGTTGTCAACGGAACGGCTGCTGAGGCTCACCGGAACCAGCTGGCCGAGCGGGCCGCCGACCCCGGAATAGCCGTCGCGCACCTTGTCGAGCAGGCTGTCGACGTCGAGCCCGGTGTTCTTGAACACCTGCTGCAGCGGCCCGAAGGACAGCGCGACCGCCTGCTCGAGCTGGTCGACCATCTGGTCCTGGCGCTGGTCGTTGACCATCATCTTGAGCTCGAGGTCGCCGAGCTGCTGGGTCAGCGCCGCGCGATCGGCGTTGGCGGTGTCGCGGGCGGCGACCGCCTCGCTGAGGGCGCCCGAGACCGTGCGCAGGGTATCGGTGGCGTCGCCGTTGCCCTGGCTGCCGAGCGACCGCGTCGCCTCGTCGATGCGGGCGACAAGGCGCTGGTTGGCCCCGGCGGCGGCGTCGCGCTGGGTGACGGCGTCGTCGAGCCGGTCGCGCATGACGTCGAGTGCCGTCGAGAGCTCGCGGCGCTCCTCGACCGACTGCAGGATCGCCGACTGCTGCCGGCTGATCTGGTCCATCGCGACCTGGAAGCGCTGCTGCGCCGAACGGGCCTCGGCCGCGTGCTGGTCGCGCTCGGCAGCAAGTGCGTTCAGCCGGTCCTGGTAGGCCTCCTCGAGCACCACCGACGGCGCCGGGCCGAGGTGGGCCTTGATCATCGTCGTCGCAACCGTCGCCGAGGCGATGGCCATCCATCCCATGGCGAGAAGCGCGGCGGTGCCGGAGACAAGCTGGGAAAATGGGCTCAATCGTACGTAGTGCGTGGCGCCGTTCGAGTGTATAAAGAGTCTCTTCTCTGGAAAAAGCGCACCAAGAAGGCCGTTAGTCCTCGGACGCACCCCCGCCATGCGGATCCCCTAGGTTGTTGTCGCCATTTTACGGGTGCTCCCCCACACCGAACCCGTGTCTAGAAAGCCCCGCCCTCCTTTGCAACGCCGGGCGGGGGAAGATGGACGGGTCGGCGAGTGCCTCGGCGGATATCTGCTGATAAGCAACCTTAGGTTGCAAAAGTGCTCGTTCAGCCCAATCGGCAGGCAGCCGATGCAACCCACTGGCGAGGTGCGGAAAGTTTAGGCATGCATTGCGGAGTGCGCGATCAAATCTCGCGCGCGGCCGCAAGAACCTCTTCGACGTGGCCGGGGACCTTCACGTTGCGCCAGACCCGCGCCACGGTCCCCTGCGGTCCGACGAGGAAAGTCGCGCGCTCGATTCCCATGTATTTCCGGCCGTACATGGATTTCTCGACCCAGACGCCGCATGCCTCGGTAACGGTACCGTTCTCGTCGGAGAGGAGCGGGATGCCGAGGGAATGCTTGTCGCGGAACTTGCAGTGGCTCTTCACGCTGTCGCGCGAGATGCCGAGGACGGCGGTGTCGGCGGCGTCGAAGTCGGCGGCCCGGGCGGTGAACTCGATGGCCTCGAGGGTGCAGCCCGAGGTGTCGTCCTTAGGGTAGAAGTAGAGGACGAGCTTGCGGCCGGCGAAGTCGGCGGGGCCGAGGCTGGTGCCCTTGTCGCTCGGGAGCGAGAAGGCGGGGACGGTCTGGCCGGCTTCGATTGCGGGCATGGGGCGCTCCGGATTGTGGCTTCGGTGCGTCGAGCATATAGCGCGCCGCGGGAGTGAGTGCATGCGTCTCGACGAATTCGATTACGCGCTGCCGGAGGAGTTGATCGCACTCCGGCCGGCCAGGCCGCGGCGGGCGTCGCGGCTCCTGGTGGCGACGCCGGAGCGGATCGCGGATGCGACGGTGGCCCGGCTCGGGGACTGGCTGGAGCGCGGCGATCTCCTCGTCTTCAACGACACCCGGGTGGTGCCGGCGCGGCTGGCGGGTGTGCGACGGCGGACGGGCGGCGCCGGGGCGCGGGTCGAGGCGACGCTCGTGGCACGCGCTGGCGACGGCGTCTGGCGCGCGCTGGCGCGGCCGGGCAAGCGGCTCGCGACGGGCGACGTCATCGACTTCGGGGGAGGGCTGTCGGCGGAGGTGCGGGCGCGGGACGGCGGCGAGGTCGAGCTCGCCTTCGGGCTCGGCGAGGCGGCGCTGGCCGCGGCGCTCGATGCGCAAGGCGAGATGCCGCTGCCGCCCTACATCGCGGCGCGGCGGGCAGCGGACGCGCGGGACCGCGAGGATTACCAGACGGTGTTCGCGGCGCGGCCCGGGGCCGTGGCGGCGCCGACGGCGTCGCTGCACTTCGACGCGGCGCTGCTGGCCGATCTCGAGGCGCGCGGGGTGCGGCGGACGTTCCTGACGCTGCACGTGGGGGCGGGGACGTTCCTGCCGGTCAAGGTCGACGAGATCGAGGCGCACCGGGTGCATGCCGAATGGGGCGAGATCGGGGCCGAGGCGGCGGCGGCGATCGGGGAGACGCGCGCGGCGGGCGGGCGGGTGATCCCGGTCGGGACGACGGCCTTGCGGCTGGTCGAGACGGCGGCGACCGCGCCGGGGCGGATCGCGCCGTGGGTCGGCGAGACCGACATCTTCATCCGGCCCGGGTACCGCTTCCGGATCGCCGACGGGCTGATGACGAACTTCCACCTGCCGAAGTCGACGCTCTTGATGCTCGTCTCGGCGCTGATGGGGGTCGAGCGGATCCGGGCGATCTACGGACATGCGATCGCCGCACGGTACCGCTTCTTCTCCTACGGCGATTCCTCGCTGCTGCTGCCGGAGGGCTGACGCGATGCTCTACGTCCTGCGCACGTCCTGGGCGCTGCTCCTCGGCATGCTGCTGCTGCTGCTCGGCAACGGACTGCAGGGGACGCTGCTCGGTGTCCGCGGCGCGATCCAGGGGTTCGACGCCGAGACGATGTCGCTGGTGATGAGCGCCTACTACGTGGGCTTCCTGCTCGGGTCGCGCCGGGCGACGGCGATGATCGCGCGGGTCGGGCACGTGCGGGTGTTCGCGGCGCTGGGGTCGATGATCGCGGCGGCCTTCATCCTCTATGCGCAGGCGCCGGTCGCCTGGGTCTGGATGGGGCTCAGGTTCTGCGTCGGCTTCGGCTTCGCCGGGGTCTATGTCGTGGCCGAGAGCTGGCTCAACAACGCCGCGACCAACGAGACGCGCGGGCAGGCGCTGTCGCTCTACATGATCGTGCAGATGGTGGGGATCATCTCGGCGCAGTTCATCCTGAACCTGGCCGACCCGGCGGGCTACACGCTCTTCGTCGTGATGTCCGTGCTCGTTTCGATCTCCTTCCTGCCCATCCTCCTGACCCGGGTCACGGCGCCGGCCTTCCAGACGACGAAGCCGATGTCGCTCGTCCAACTCTACCGCATCTCGCCGCTCGGCTGCGTGGGGACGTTCCTGCTCGGGGGAGTCTATGCGGCGATCTTCGGCATGGGGTCGGTGTTCGGGACGCAGAAGGGGCTGTCGGTCGCGGAGATCTCGGCTTTCGTGGCGGCGATCTACCTGGGCGGGCTGGTGTTCCAGTACCCGATCGGCTGGGTTTCGGACCGGATGGACCGGCGCGTGCTGATCATGGGGCTGACCGCCGCCGGAGCGTTGGTGACGCTGCTCGGCGCGCTCTTCTCGGCCCATTACACGGTGGTGCTGGCGCTCGGGTTCATGATCGGCGGGGTGGCGAACCCGCTCTATTCGCTGATCATCGCCTATACCAACGACTTCCTGGCGCCGCAGGACATGGCGGCGGCGTCGGGTGGGCTCTTGTTCATCAACGGGACGGGCGCGATGATCGGGCCGCCGGTGATCGGCGCCCTGATGGCGCGGCTCGGGGCCAACGCCTATTTCGCCTACGTTGGGGTCCTCTATGCGCTGATCGCGCTCTATGCGCTCTGGCGCTCGACGCGGCGGGCGACGCCGCCGGAGACCTCGTCCTACACGCCGGTGCTGCCGCAGGCCTCGCCGGTGGCGCTCGAGGTCGCGCAGGGGGTCGCGATCGGACGGGCCGGCGAGGCGGCCGGGCGCGCGTGAGGCTTCCATTTCCGCCGCGTCTCGTGAAAGACTGCCGGTCAGGAGCGGGGGAGGGACCGATGGACGCGACCGCCGAGGAGCTGCTGCGCTTCTGGCTCGACGAGGTCGGCCCGGATGGCTGGTACAAGGTCGACGATGCGCTCGACGCCACGATCCGCGACCGCTGGGGCGCGCTCTGGGACGTGGCGCGGACGGGCGGTCTCGCCGAGTGGAAGGCGGCGCCGCGGTCGTGCCTGGCGCTGCTCGTGCTGCTCGACCAGTTCCCGCGCAACATGTTCCGCGGCGACGCGCGCGCCTTTGCCAGCGACGCACGCGCCCTCGCCACTGCCAAGGTCGAGATCCTGCACGGGCGCGACCGGAAGATCGGCCTGCCCGAGCGGCAGTTCTTCTACCTGCCGCTGATGCACTCGGAGATTAAGACCAACCAGGACAAGTCCGTCCGGCTGTTCCTCATGAGTTTCGGCCCCGACGATGACCACGTTAAGCACGCGCGTGCGCACCGCGAGATCATCCGCCGCTTCGGCCGATTCCCCTACCGGAACGCCGCGCTCGGGCGCGAGAGCACGCCGGAGGAGGTCGCGTTCATGGAGAGGGGCGGCTACGGCGCCCTGATGAAGGAGATGGCCGCCTGACGGCGAGGGCGCTGGCCGGAGCGGAGTATCTGCGCTAACAGGCGCGCGTTGGGGATGGAGGAGGACGCTTCATGGCAACCACGAGCTACGATGTCGCGGTGATCGGCGCGGGTCCCGGCGGCTACGTCGCGGCGATCCGGGCGGCCCAGCTGGGCTTCAAGACGGTGGTGATCGAGCGCGAGCACCTGGGCGGGATCTGCCTCAACTGGGGCTGCATACCGACCAAGGCGCTGCTGCGCTCCTCGGAGATCTTCCACCTGATGCACCGGGCCAAGGAGTTCGGGCTCAAGGCCGAGAACGTCGGCTACGACATCGATGCGGTCGTGGCGCGGTCGCGCGGGGTCGCCAAGCAGCTGTCGGGCGGCGTCGGCTTCCTGATGAAGAAGAACAAGATCGCCGTCGTGATGGGCGAGGCGAGGCTGGTCGGCAAGGGCAAGATCAGCGTCAAGACCGACAAGGGGACGGAGGAGATCGAGGCGAAGTCGATCATCCTCGCCACTGGCGCGCGGGCACGCGACCTGCCCGGGCTCGAGGCGGACGGCAAGCGGGTCTGGTCGTACAAGCACGCGCTGATGCCGCCGCACATGCCGAAGAAGCTGCTCGTCATCGGGTCGGGGGCGATCGGGATCGAGTTCGCGAGCTTCTACAACACCTTGGGCGCCGAGACGACGGTGGTCGAGGTCCTGCCGCGGATCCTGCCGGTCGAGGACGAGGAGATCTCGGCCTTCGCCAAGAAGCAGTTCCAGAAGCAGAAGATGACGATCCTGGAAGGCGCGACCGTCAAGAAGCTCGAGCGCGGTGCGGACAAGGTGACGGCGACGATCGAGCAGGGCGGCAAGGAAACCAAGGCCGACTTCGACACGGTGATCTCGGCGGTCGGGATCGTCGGCAACGTCGAGAACCTCGGCCTCGAGGAACTGGGGGTCAAGATCGACCGGACGCACGTCGTGGTCGACGAATACTGCCGCACCGGCGTCGACGGGCTCTACGCGATCGGCGACATCGCCGGGGCGCCGTGGCTCGCGCACAAGGCGATGCACGAGGGCGTCATGGTGGCCGAGCTCATCGCCGGGCAGCATCCGCACCCGACGCCGGCGACGTCGATCGCCGGCTGCACCTACTGCTGGCCGCAGGTGGCGAGCGTCGGGCTGACCGAGGCGAAGGCGAAGGAGCAGGGTTACGAGGTGAAGGTCGGTCATTTCCCCTTCATCGGCAACGGCAAGGCGATCGCGCTCGGCGAGCCCGAGGGGATGATCAAGACCGTCTTCGACGCCAAGACCGGCGAGATGCTCGGGGCGCACATGGTCGGCGCCGAGGTGACCGAGCTCATCCAGGGCTACGTGGTCGGGCGGACGCTCGAGACGACCGAGGTCGAGCTGATGAACACCGTATTCCCGCATCCGACGCTCTCGGAGATGATGCACGAGGCCGTCCTCGACGCCTACGGGCGGATGCTGCACATGTGAGCGGGGGAAGCGCCGGCCTCGGGGGGCCACGAGGCCCCCGCTCGGCCGGCGCTGCGAAAGACGCGGGCGCCTTTCGCGGGGTCGTCCTTGCGGGCGGGGCGGGGGGTTCCCATCTGATGGCGGCTGCGCCAAACCGAGGAGCCCCGATGAACGCCTATGGCATCTACGGCCCGATGAGCGGGCTGCCGGACCCCGATCTCGACCGGCAGTTCTACGCGGGCGTGCGGGTCCGGCGCTTCGTCGCCTGGGTCGCCGACCTCGTCCTGGTGATGCTGGTCGGGGTGCCGCTCGCCGTCGCCTTCGGGCTGCTGACGCTCGGGTTCGGCTTCGCGCTCTTTCCGCTGGTCCTGGGCGGGGTCGGCTTCCTCTATCGGCTGGCGACCATCGGCGGCGCGTCGGCGACCTGGGGAATGCGCTTCGCCGGCATCGAGTACCGCCGCGGCGACGGCACCCGCTTCGACCCGACGACGACGCTGGTGCATACCGCACTCTATGCGCTCTGCATCGCGGTGCCGTTCCTGCAGCTTCTGAGCTGTCTGACCGTGCTCTTCACCCGCTACCGCCAGGGGGTTCCCGATCTTGTCGTGGGCACGACGGCGATCGTCCGGCCGGTGGACTGAGCCCGCGCGTTCACCGCGCGCGGAGAATCCTGTTGCCCGTCCGCCTGTCCTGCGGCTACCCTCGGGCGAGAAGGGGGAAGCGGACCCGGGGCAAATGCGCCACAGCCTGCCACAGTCGCATCAGTTCTATGTGACAGCGCCGCAGCCCTGTCCGTATCTGCCCGGAAAGGTCGAGCGGAAGCTGTTCACGGCGCTGCAGGGCGAAGGTGCATGCCACCTGAACGACGTGCTGTCGCACCAGGGCTTCCGGCGCTCGCAGAACGTGCTCTACCGGCCATCCTGCGCGGGCTGCTCGGCCTGCCTGTCGGCGCGGATCGTCGTGGGCGCCTTCGCGCCCAGCCGCGGTCAGCGGCGGGTGGTGCGGCGAAATGCCGATATCGTGCGGTCGCCGCGGTCGCCTTGCGCCACGCCCGGGCAGTACCAGCTGTTCCGCCGCTATCTCGATGCTCGGCATGCGACCGGCGGCATGGCCGACATGGACATGAGCGAGTTCGCGGCGATGATCGAGGAATCGCCGGTCCGCAGCATGGTGGTCGAGTATCAGCGCGACGGCGAGCTGGTGGCGGTCTGCCTGACCGACGTGCTGTCGGACGGCGTGTCGATGGTCTATTCTTTCTTCGACCCCGACCTGGAGCGCGACAGCCTCGGCAGCTACGTGATCCTCGACCATATCGCCATGGCCGCCGAGTCGAAGCTGCAATACGTCTATCTCGGCTACTGGGTGCCCGGCAGCGCCAAGATGGACTACAAGTCGCGCTTCCAGCCGCTCGAGATCTTCGCCGACGGACGCTGGGGGCGCATCGGCGACCTGGGCGGGCTGTCGCTCGACCGGCGCCGGGCCGACCGGCCGGCGATCAGCGAGCAGGTCGCGGCGATCGAGCTGCCGCTGACCAAGTAACCGGAGCGGGTCGAGAGGCCCGCGGCGCTTTGGCGCCGTCGCCCGCATGCGCGGGCCTCCGGGCCGATGGCTCCCTTGCTCCCGGAGGACCGGGCGGATCCGCGGGGCGGCCCGAGGGGGCGCTCGCCGACCCCCCCTCGATCCCCCAGGCACTGCCCGATAGGTGGAAGGGGTCAGCTGGCGGACGGCCGGAGCCCTGTGAGCGGGAGGCCGGCCGTCGGGGTGGAGCGTCAGCCCTTGGTGCGGTTGCGGATCATGAAGGTGTCGTAGCTGTACTCGGCGACCTGCCACCAGAGGTAGCCTTCGCCGCGGAAGGCCTTGACACTCTCGAAGATCGTCTTGAAGTCCGCGTTCTGCGCCGAGATTTCGTCGTAGAGCTGGTGGGCGGCGACGTAGGCGGCGTCGATCACGTCCTGCGGGAAGACCTTGAGCTTGGTGCCGCCGGCGACCAGCGTGCGCAGCGCCTCCGGGTTCTTCGCGTCGTACATCGCCATCATGTCGGTGTTGGCGTAGGCGGCGGCGTTCTGCAGGATCGCCTGGTAGGCCGGCGTCAGGCCGTTCCACTTGTCGAGGTTGACGAAGAAGTGGATCGCCGGCCCGCCTTCCCAGAAGCCCGGGTAGTAGTAGTTGGGCGCCACCTTGTAGAAGCCGAGCTTGAGGTCGTCGTAGGGGCCGACCCACTCGGCGGCGTCGATGGTGCCTCGCTCGAGGGCGGGATAGATGTCGCCCCCCGGGATTTGCTGCGGCACGACCCCGAGCTTCTCGACGACCTTGCCGGCGATGCCGGCGATCCGCATCTTGACGCCCTTGAGGTCGTCGAGGCCGTTGATCTCCTTGCGCCACCAGCCGCCCATCTGCACGCCGGTGTTGCCGCCGGGCATGCCGTAGAGGTTCTGCTTGGCGTAGAAGGCGTTCAGGAGGTCGTTGCCGCCGCCCTGGTAAAGCCAGGAATTCATCAGCCGGGCGTTGAGGCTGAAGGGCACGGCGGTGCCGAGCGCGAAGGTCGGATCCTTGCCCCAGTAGTAGTAGGAGCAGGTGTGCGCCATCTCGACCGTGTTGGTGCCGACCGCATCGGCGGCCTGCGGGGTCGGGACGATCTCGCCGGCCGGGAAGACCTGGATCTCGAAGTTGCCGTCGGTCATCGCCTTGACGTGGTTCGCGAAGGTCTCGGCGGTGCCGTAGATGGTGTCGAGCGAGCGCGGGAAGCCCGAGGTCAGCCGCCAGGCGACCTTGGGCTGCGACTGGGCGATCGCAGGGGCTGCGAGGGTGGCGGCGGCGGCGCCGCCGCCGGCCGCGACCTTCAGGAAGCTGCGTCTCTTCATGGGTTCTCTCCCGAGTTGGTTCATGGTTTTGCGGGCTCGCCGAAGTCCGGTGCCGGGATGCCGAGGTCGGGCGCGCCGAGGTCGCCGCCGGCGCCCGGCGGCGGGGCGATCTCGTCGAGGGCGTGCTCGACGGCCGTGGCGTCGAGGGTCGCGTGCGGCGCGATCCAGTAGGTCACCGACTGCGGCCAGAAGATCATGACCGCGACCAGGACGAGCTGCAGCCCGATCCAGGGGAAGGACCCCAAATAGATGTCCGAGGTCTTCACCTCCTTGGGCGCGATCGCGCGCAGGTAGAAGAGGGCGAAGCCGAACGGCGGGTGCATGAACGAGGTCTGCATGTTCACGCAGAGGAGCAGCCCGAACCAGATCATGTCTATCCCGAGCGCACGAGCGACCGGGACGAGCATCGGAACGACGATGAAGACGATCTCGAAGAAGTCGAGGAAGAAGGCGAGGAAGAAGACGAAGAGGTTGACGAAGACCAGGTAGCCGACGACGCCGCCGGGCAGGCTCGACAGCAGGTGCTCGATCCAGCGGCCGCCGTTCACGCCCTGGAAGACCAGGCTGAACACGGTGGCGCCGATCAGGATGAAGACGACCATCGAGGTGATCCGCGCGGTCGTCGCCATCGCCTGCCACATCATAGCGTTCGAGTAGCGCCGGTGCAGGAAGGCGAGGACGATCGCGCCGACGGCGCCCATCGCGCCGGCCTCGGTGGGCGTAGCGAGCCCGAGGAAGATCGTCCCGAGGACGAGGAAGATGAGGACGAGCGACGGGACCATCCCCCAGAGCACCTTGGAGGCGAGCGCCCAGCCCCGCAGGGTGCGCGCCTCCTTGGGCAGCGGCGGGACGCGGTGCGGCTGCAGGATGGAGACCGCGAGAATGAAGAGGGCGAAGAGGGCGAGCTGCAGGATGGAGGGGCCGACGGCGCCGAGGTACATGTCGCCGACCGAGACGCCGAGCTGGTCGGCGAGGACGATGAGCACGAGCGACGGCGGGATCACCTGAGTGATGGTGCCCGACGCCGCGACGACGCCGGTGCCGATGCGCATGTCGTAGCCGTAGCGCATCATCACCGGGATGGTGATCATCCCCATGGCGATCACCGAGGCAGCGACCGTGCCGGTGATGGCGCCGAGGATGGCACCGACGAAGATGACCGCGTAGGCGAGACCGCCCGGCACCGGGCCAAAGAGCTGGCCCATGCCCTCGAGCAGGTCCTCGGCGAGGCCGGATCGCTCGAGGATCGCGCCCATGAAGGTGAAGAAGGGGATGGCGAGCAGGAGCTCGTTCGACATGATGCCGAACGTCCGGTAGGGGAGCGCCTGCAGGAACTCGGGGCCGAAGTAGCCGACGTGGATCGCGAGGGCGCCGAAGAAGAGGCCGAGGGCCGAGAGCGAGAAGGCGACCGGGAAGCCGAACAGGAGGAAGACGATGAGCCCCGCGAACATGGTCGGGGCCATGGCGCCGTATTCGAGCATCTCAGGCGGCCCCCCGTCCGGACCGCGTCACTGCAGCGGCCTCTCGTACTCGATGGTCTCGTCGAGATCGCCACGGAGGCCGGCGATGCGCTTGACGAGCTCGGCCAGCCCCTGCAGCAGCACCAGGGAAAGGCCGGCGGGGAGCAGCAGCTTGACCGGCCAGAGGATCAGCCCGCCGGCGTTCGAGGAATGCTCGTCGCTGCGGAACGCGGTGAGGAAGAACTCCGAGGAGAAGAAGATCATCGTCAGCATCGACGGGATCAGGAAGAGGACGATCCCGATGACGTCGGTCCAGAGCTTGGCCCGATGCGAGCGCGGCCCGTAGAAGAGGTCGACCCGCACGTGCTCGTTCAGCTGCAACACGTTGGCGGCGCCGAGCAGGAAGATGCCGGCGAACATCTGCCACTGGATCTCGAGCCAGGCGTTCGAGCTCAGGTTGAAGAGATAGCGCGAAGTCGCGTTTCCCGCACTGATCAGGCAGCTCAGCAGCACCAGCCAGGCCGAGATCCGACCGAAGAAGCCGCTGATCGCGTCGATCGCGCCCGCCAGGCGCAGCAGCCCCTTCATCCCTCGGTCCGTCTCGGCGTTTCCCGCCGCGTTGGTAGCGGCTGCATTTCGCTCAGGCAAGCGGATTGGTCCGCAGTTGGCGAAAGAAAAGTACGGATCGCGCATCGCTGCGGCAATTTAATGCAGCGGAAGCGGTTGACCGCGACCCGCAGGTTGGATTAGGAAGGCCGCGGAGGACCGGATGCGGCAGTCAGTAACCATCGGTGCACGGCGCGGGAACCGGCGACGGCCATAGGGCCGGAGCGGGACCGGGCGCCGTAACCCCCTGAGCGGGGGTTTTTTTATGGCTCGACACGGCGTGCCGGAAGGAGCAATCGGGCACGCGGAGGGATGGGAGGCGCGAAGATGAATCGGCAAATGACCGGGGCGGAGATGGTCGTTCGGGCGCTCAAGGACCAGGGCGTCGACACGGTGTTCGGCTACCCGGGCGGCGCGGTACTTCCGATCTACGACGCGATCTTCCAGCAGAACGACATCCGCCACATCCTGGTGCGGCACGAGCAGGGGGCGACGCACGCCGCCGAGGGTTATGCGCGCTCGACCGGGCGGCCGGGGGTCGTCCTCGTTACCTCGGGTCCGGGGGCGACGAACGCGGTCACCGGGATGACCGACGCCCTGATGGATTCGATCCCGATGGTCGTGCTGACCGGGCAGGTGCCGACCTTCATGATCGGCAACGACGCCTTCCAGGAGGCGGACACCGTCGGGATCACCCGGCCGTGCACCAAGCACAACTGGCTGGTCAAGGACACCGCGACCCTGGCCGAGACGATCCACCAGGCATTCCATGTCGCGACCCACGGGCGGCCGGGGCCGGTGTTGGTCGACATCCCCAAGGACGTCCAGTTCGCGACGGCACTCTACGTGGCGCCCGAGGAGGCGAAGGTCTCGCACTACCAGCCGCGGACGAAGGGAGATCCGGACGCAATCCTCGCCGCGGTCGAAGCGCTGGAGCGGGCGGAGCGGCCGGTTCTCTATTCGGGCGGCGGGGTGGTCAACTCCGGGCAGGAAGCGAGCCGGCTGCTGCGCGAACTCGCCGATGCGTCCGGTTTCCCGATCACGTCGACCCTCATGGGGCTCGGTGCCTATCCGGCCTCGGGCAAGGGGTGGGTCGGCATGCTCGGCATGCACGGCACCTACGAGGCAAACTGGGCGATGCACGACTGCGACTTCATGCTGTGCATCGGCGCGCGGTTCGACGATCGGATCACCGGCCGGGTCGATGCGTTCAGCCCGGGCTCGTACAAGGTGCATATCGACATCGACCCCTCGTCGATCAACAAGAACATCCACGTCCAGGTGCCGATCGTCGGCGACATCGCCGAGGTGCTCGGCGAGATGCTGGCGCTCTGGAAGGCGCGCGGCTCGAAGACACGCGCCGAGGCGGTCGGCAAGTGGTGGCGGCAGATCGAGCTCTGGCGGGGGCGGAACTGCCTTGCCTTCCGCAACTCGGACAAGGTCATCAAGCCGCAGCACGCGCTGCAGCGGCTCGAGGCGCTGACGCGCGGCCGCGACCGCTATATCTGCACCGAGGTCGGCCAGCACCAGATGTGGGCGGCGCAGTACATGGGCTTCGACGAGCCCAACCGGTGGATGACGAGCGGTGGCCTCGGGACGATGGGCTACGGGTTCCCGGCGTCGATCGGGGTGCAGGTGGCGCATCCCGACGCGCTCGTCATCAACGTCGCCGGCGAGGCGTCGTGGCTGATGAACATGCAGGAGCTCGGGACGGCGGTGCAGTTCCGTCTGCCGGTCAAGCAGTTCATCCTCAACAACGAGCGGCTCGGGATGGTGCGGCAATGGCAGGAGCTCCTGCACGGCGAGCGTTATTCGTCGAGCTGGTCGGAGGCGCTGCCCGACTTCGTCAAGCTCGCGGAGGCCTTCGGGGCGAAGGGGATCCAGGTCACGGATCCGGCGAAGCTCGACGATGCGATCGTCGAGATGCTGGAGCACCCGGGGCCGGTCATCGTCGACTGCGTGGTCGAGAAGCACGAGAACTGCTTCCCGATGATCCCGTCGGGCAAGGCGCACAACGAGATGCTGCTCGGCGAGGATTCGACCTCCGGCGCCATCGAGGCGGGCGGAGCGGTGCTGGTCTAGGGGGAGAGAGATGAACGCGCTCGCGATCAAGCAGGGGTCGAGCCGGCACAGCGCCTACGATCTGCGCGGCCCGCTCGACGACCGGCAGGAGAAGCACACGCTGGCGGTGCTGGTCGACAACGAGGCGGGCGTCCTCGCCCGCGTGATCGGGCTCTTCTCGGGACGGGGCTACAACATCGAAAGCCTGACCGTGGCCGAGACCGACCACCAGGGGCACGTCAGCCGGATCACCATCGTGACGACCGGAACCCCGGCGGTAATCGAGCAGATCAAGGCGCAGCTCGGGCGGCTCGTCCCGGTCCACGACGTGCACGACCTGACCGTCGAAGGGCCGGCGGTCGAGCGCGAGCTGGCGCTGATCAAGGTCAAGGGGACCGGCGAGCGGCGGGTCGAGGCGATGCGGCTCGCCGACGTGTTCCGCGCCCGCGTCGTCGACACGACGCTCGAGAGCTTCGTCTTCGAGATCACCGGAACGCCCGAGAAGGTGGACGCCTTCATCTCGCTGATGCGTCCGCTCGGCCTCGTCGACCTCGCCCGGACCGGCGTCGCGGCGATCGCGCGCGGGGCTTAGCCGGCGAGGACGCCCTCCGCGGTGACGCGCGTGGCGCCCCGGAGATAGGGGGCGAGCACGGGCGGCAGGATCACCGAGCCGTCGGCCTGCTGGCCGTTCTCGAGGACGGCGATCAGGGTGCGGCCGACCGCCAGGCCGGAGCCGTTCAGGGTGTGGACGAACTCGGGACGCGTGCCCTCGCCGCGGCGGAAGCGGGCGTTCATCCGCCGTGCCTGGAAGTCGCCGCAGAGCGAGATCGAGGAGATCTCGCGGAAGGTATCCTGCCCGGGCAGCCAGACCTCGAGGTCGTGGGTCCGGCGGGCGCCGAAGCCCATGTCGCCGGTCGAGAGGACGACGGTGCGGTAGGGAAGGCCGAGCGCTTCGAGGATCGCTTCGGCGCAGCGCGTCATCCGGTCGAGCTCGTCGCGGCCGTCCTCTGGGCGCACGATCGAGACCATCTCGACCTTCTCGAACTGGTGCTGGCGCAGCATCCCGGCGGTGTCCTTGCCCGCGCTGCCGGCCTCGGAGCGGAAGCACTGGGTATGCGCTGTCATCCGGATCGGCAGCTCGGAGTCTTCCAGGATCCGGTGGGCGACGAGGTTCGTCAGCGTCACCTCGGCGGTCGGGATCAGCCACCAGCCGTTCGTCGTCTGGTAGCTGTCCTCGGCGAACTTCGGGAGCTGCCCGGTTCCATACATCGCCTCGTCGCGCACGAGGACCGGGGTCCAGACCTCGATGAGGCCGTTCTTCTCGACGTGGGTGTCGAGCATGAACTGGGCGAGGGCGCGGTGGACGCGGATCATGGCGCCCTTCATCACCACGAAGCGGCTGCCGGAGAGGCGCCCCGCGGCCTCGAAGTCGAGGCCGGCCCGGGCTGCGGGGATCTCGTAGTGCTCCAGCGGCGGGGTCGCGAAGTTGCGCGGGCTGCCCCAGCGGCGGATCTCGACATTGGCGCTCTCGTCGTGGCCGTCCGGGACGTCGGCGAGCGGCAGGTTGGGCACGCCTTGCAGCAGGTCCTGCAGCGCCGCGTCGGCCCCCGCGGCCTCGGACTCGAGCCGGGCGATCTCGTCCTTCTTGTCGGCGACGAGCGCACGCAGGCGCTCGAACTCGGCCTCGTCCCCCCGCGCCTTGGCGGCGCCGACAGCCTTGCTCGCGGCGTTGCGCTCGGCGAGCGCGGTCTCTGCGGCGGCGATGCGGGCACGGCGGGTCGAATCGAGCGCGACGATCTCCTCCGCCATCGGCACCAGGCCGCGGCGCGCCAGCGCGGCGTCGAAAGCCGCGGGATCGTCCCGGATCAGTCGGATGTCGTGCATGGCTGCGCCCCGATTTTGTGCGCGCGGGTTATGGCCGACAACCGCGGCGAGGGGAAGTCTTAGAGACCTCCAAGGTGGTCCGACGATTGTCGATGACGACCTTAGGTGAAGACCCGGTTAAAGCGCCGGAGAGTATCTGTTTCGTTTCAGGTACTTGCGTTTTGACCGCAGCTTACGTGCCGCTCGATCAAGTGGCCCCGGACGAGGTGCGGCGCCCCTTGCAGCGGTGTCTCAGAGCGGTACGGCATCAGCCAGCTCCTGCAGCAGTCTGGCACTGGCCCGCAGCGCCGCATGTTCGTCGGGGGCAAGGTCGGGGAAGAGGTCTGCGACGACGCCGGCGCGGCCGAGGACGCGGGGGATCGAGAGCGCGACGTCGGTGACGCCCTCGACCTCGGGGGTGGCGATCGAGACCGAGTAGACCGCGCCCTCGTCGCGGGCGATGGCGGCGGCGACGCGCGCGAGGCCGGCACCGATGCCGTACCAGGTGGCGCCCTTGCCCTCGATGATGGTGTAGGCGGCGCGGCGGACGCCGTCGTCGATGCGGGCGCGGACTTCCGGGGTGGCCGGCGCGCCGACCTGGGCGGCGAAGGACAGGAGGTCGACGCCGCCGGCGCGGGCCGACGACCAGGCGAGGACCTCGCTATCGCCGTGCTCGCCCAGCACGTAGGCGTGGACGGACTGGGGCGCGATGCCGAGGTGCCGGCCGATCAGCCAGCGGAAGCGGGCGGTGTCGAGGATGGTGCCGGAGCCGATGACGCGGTTGGCGGGGAGGCCGGAGAGACGGGTGGCGACCTGGGTCATCACGTCGACCGGGTTCGAGGCGATCAGGAGGATTGCGTCGGGTGCTGCATCGAGGACGCGGGCGGTGACGTCGCGGAAGACCTCGGCGTTGCGGCCGAGGAGGGCGAGGCGGGTTTCGCCCGGGCGCTGGGCGACGCCCGCGGCGATGATGACGATCCAGGCGCCGGCGAGATCCCGGTAGCCGCCGGCGGCGACGCGCGTCGCCGAGGCGAAGGGGACGGCGTGGCCGATGTCCTCGGCCTGCGCCCGGGCGAGGGCGGGGTTCATGTCGACGAGCACCACCTCGGTGGCGGTGCCGAAGAGCGCCATTGCATACGCCGCGGCGCTGCCGACCTGGCCGGTGCCGACGATGCCGATCTTCATGGGATGCCCTCCGTGCTGCGCGCGCAGGATGGACGATCGGAGCGGGAATGGAAACGAAGCGTCGCGCCGACCGGGCTAGGCAGGGGCCTGCGCCGGGCGCATATGGGGCGCAACTTCGGATAGAGGAGGAAGGCCATGTCGTTTCGTCCCGTCGTTTCCCAGTCCCGCGCCGAGCCCACCGTCGAGGGCGCCGGCGTTCACCTGCACCGGGTCTTCGGTTTCGGCGACCCCGGCGAGAGCGACCCGTTCCTGTTGCTCGACGACTTCCGCAACGACGACCCCTCGGCCTATTCCGCCGGGTTTCCGTGGCATCCGCACCGGGGGATCGAGACGATCACCTACGTGCTCGACGGGTCGGTCGAGCATTCGGATTCGCTCGGGAACCGCGGCGTGCTCGGGCCGGGGTCGGTGCAGTGGATGACCGCGGGGTCGGGCATCCTGCACCAGGAGATGCCGCGCGGCGCGCGGTCGGGGAGGATGCACGGCTTCCAGCTCTGGGCGAACCTGCCGTCGGCGCTGAAGATGACCGCGCCGCGCTACCAGGACATCCAGGGCAGCGACGTCACCGAGGTTGTCGACGACGACGGGACGGTGGTGAAGATCATCATCGGCAAGTTCTGGGGCCGGAAGGGGCCGGTCGACGGAATCGCAGCGGAGCCGCTCTACCTCGACGTCTCGGTGCCCGCCGGGGTGAAGAAGACCCTGCCGGTCGACACCCGTGCGAACGCCTTCGCCTATGTCTTTGCTGGCTCGGGGAATTTCCGTGACGCCTCCACGCCCGTCGGGGTGCGTGTCGAGAAGGCGTTTCGCGGTCGGGAGCTCAACATCCGCGACCTCTCGGGGAACCGGACGCTGGTGCGCTTCGGTTCGGGCGATGAGGTGACGGTGACGGCGGGGCCGGAGGGAGTGCGGTTCCTGCTCGTCGCCGGGCGGCCGCTGCAGGAGCCGGTCGCCTGGCACGGGCCGATCGTGATGAACACCCGGGCCGAGCTGCAGCAGGCGATGCGGGAGCTGCAGAACGGGACGTTCATCAAGGCGAGTGCCTGAGGTCGGAGCGGCAACCGCCCCGGACATGGTTGGGGCGGGATTCCTAAGCAGCGCAACGGTTAACGGCAATTTCCTTGACGTACATCTCGTGTACATCGCATGCACAACGCTTGTACCTGCCGGGCGAGCGCGCGTCGAGGGTTAACGGGCCGGGGTTCGAGGGACGGGAGGCGCGCTCCGGCCTGCGGTGAACGGGCGCGGCGCGATAGATCGTGCGCGCAAACCGGGGCTGTCCGCGATGCGCGAGCTAGGGCTCGCCGCTTGTCGACCGCCTCGGCAGTCGCTGCCAGCGGCCCGCGGCGAGGCGGCGGGCGACCTTGGCCTTGAAGGCGGTTGGGGGCAGCGGCTGCCTGGCGCGGTGTCGCGTCTGGTTGCAGAACCGGCAGGCGGCGACGATGTTGTCCGGAGCGTCGGGGCCGCCCTCGCTGCGGGGGACGAGGTGCTCCGCGGTGCACTGGAAGGCGGCGGAGCGCTTGACCGATATCCCGTGGCGTCCGGCGAACGCCGCCGGATCGCCGAGCCAGGTCTGCTGGCCGCAGTAGTAGCATGCCCCGCTCTGGGCGCGCATCATCTGCGCGCGCTGGCGCGCGATCTTGCGCATGTGCCCTCGCAAAATTGCCATTCCGATGAGGAACTTGTCGCACCCCTCTTCAGCATGTCACCTGCGTGAAGAGCCATCGTCAACCGTGCGCGCCTGCTAGCGTTAAGCGCGCAGCCGGCGGGAGGGATCAGCCGGGGATCTCGTCGGTCCAGACACGGAAGTTCTGCATGACGCCGGGGCCGAAGGTAGTGGTGAGGGCGACGTCGGCGGCGTCGCGGCCGTAGGCCATCAGCACGCGGCTCTGGCGGGGGACGTTGTTGCGCGGGTCGAAGAGCCGCCAGCCGCCGCCGAGGTAGGCCTCGAACCAGGCGGCGAAGTCGCCGGGCGGGTAGGGCGGCGGGGTGCCGACGTCGCCGAGGTATCCGGTGCAGTAGCGCGCGGGGATGTTCATCGCGCGGCAGAATGCGACCGCGAGGTGGGCGTAATCGCGGCAGACGCCGACCCCTTCGGTGTAGCCCTCGAAGGCCGACCGCGTCGGCCGTGCCTGCTGGTAGTCGAAGCGGATGTGGGCATGGACGAAGTCGCAGATCGCCTGCACCCGCGCCCAGCCGGGCGGGGTGCCGCCGAAGAGCTGCCAGGCGAGGTCGAGCATCCGGTCGCTTTCGCAGAAGCGGCTTGCGAGCAGGAACACCAGCGCCTCGTCGGGGAGCTCGCCGATCGGGTGCTGCCGGGCTTCGGGCACGACCGGATCGGGCAGGCCGCTGTCGCGGATCACGGTATCGGTGGAAATGCGGACCTGCCCGGCAGGAGCGGTGAAGCGCCCGCACCAGTTGCCGAAGCCGTCGCGGTAGCTCGCGAGCGGCACCGGGGGATCGAGGCGGATGAGATCGGGCGCCTCGAGGTCGGACGCGCGCGAGTAGTGCACGTTGAGGACCGAGATCACCGGCGTCGGCTGCGGGAACTCGAAGTCGAGCTCGTAGCCGATCCGCAGTCGCATCGCGTTCCTCCCGCTCGCCGGCCTGCGGCCCCCGGGCCGACCATAGGCCATCGGCGGGGGATGGCCAGCCCGATCGGCGCGACCGGCGCAGCCGTCGCAGGGCGACCGAGGGAGTCGAGGGGGCCTTCGGCGCTTTGGTGCCGTCGCCCGCATGCGCGGGCCTCTAGGCCGAAGGCCGGGCGGGCGCTCCCCTGCTCCCGGAGGACCGGGCGGGTCCCGGGACGGCCCGAGGGGGGCCCTCGCCGGCCCCCCTCGACCCCCCGGCACTGCCCGATAAGTTCAGGGAAGAAAAGAGGAAAGCGAGGGAGGGGCGACCGGGTTCCCCCCGAGACGGCGCAGCCAGGAGGTGCTGGTGTTCCGGGGCGCGCGCCCTTCCGTCGGCACGCTGGCGGACGCACGCTTCTGCAAGGCCCGCCCCCGGGGGGCGAGACCCGGGCGGCGCGGTTCGAAGGAAGCCATCTTGTCACCGCTCAAGGCGGCGGGGCGGCAGGCGCCGGTGAAGCCGGCTTGCCAATACCGGGGGCGGTGGGGATACTGATCGCGCCATCTTGGCGGCCGTAGCCCGGCCGCGGGCCTGGCGCCCGCCGCCCGCGGCTGGGCCGCCCTTGCACGGACCGGAGGACTTCGATGACCGTGATCTCCGAGGCTCGTCCCGCCGTCGGCTTTGATCCGGCGACGCTGCCGGCTGACCTCTTCATCGGCGGAGCGTGGCGGGCGGGCGCGACGGCGAAGCGGATCGACGTGATCGACCCCTCGACGGGCGCGGCCTTCGCCACCGTTGCGGACGCGAGCGTCGAGGACGGGCTGGCGGCGGTCGCGGCAGCGCACGACGCGCTCTCCGGGTGGGCGGCGACGGCGCCGCGCAGGCGCTCGGAGATCCTGCGCCGCTGCTTCGAGATGATGATCGAGCGCAAGGACCTGCTCGCGGAGCTCATCTCGCTCGAGAACGGCAAGGCGCTCCCGGACGCGGCGGGCGAGGTCGCCTATTCGGCCGAGTTCTTCCGCTGGTTCGCCGAGGAGGCGGTGCGGTTGAACGGCGAGCTCACAACGGCGCCGGCCGGCAGCAACCGGATCATCGTGCAGCACCAGCCGATCGGGGTCGCGGTGCTGGTGACGCCGTGGAACTTTCCCGCGGCGATGGCGGCCCGCAAGCTGGCGCCGGCGCTGGCGGCAGGCTGCACCTGCGTGCTGAAGCCGGCGACGGCGACGCCCTTGACGGCCTACCTGATCGCGAGGATCGCCGAGGAGGCGGGCGTGCCAGCCGGGGTCGTCAACGTGCTGACGACCTCGAGGACCGGCGCCGTCGTGGGGGCGATGCTCAAGGACCCCCGCGTCCGCAAGCTCTCGTTCACCGGATCGACCGAGGTAGGGCGGGCACTGCTGAAGGAAGCGGCCGACCAGGTGCTGAACTGCTCGATGGAGCTCGGCGGGAATGCGCCGTTCATCGTCTTCGAGGATGCCGACATCGAGGCGGCGCTCGAGGGCGCGATGATCGCCAAGATGCGGAACGGCGGCGAGGCCTGCACCGCGGCCAACCGCTTCTACGTGCACGAGGCCGTGGCCGAGGCCTTCGCGGCCGGCCTCGCCGAGCGCATGGGTGCGATGTCCGTCGGGCCCGGCTACGACAAGGCGACGCGCTGTGGCCCGATGATCGACGCCGCCGCCATCGGCAAGATCGAAGCGCTGGTCGAGGATGCGAAGCGCCGCGGCGCGCGGGTGCTGACCGGCGGCGCGGCGCTCGCACGCGACGGCTTCTACTACCCGCCGACGGTGATCGACCGCGTCCCGGCCGGAGCCGAGATCACCCGCGAGGAGATCTTCGGGCCCGTCGCCGCCATCACGGCCTTCGCGACCGAGGCCGAGGCGATCACGGCGGCCAACGCCACCGAATACGGGCTGGTGGCCTATGTCTACACCGGCGACCTCGCCCGCGGCCTGCGCGTGTCGGAGGCGCTGGAGAGCGGCATGGTCGGCCTGAACCGCGGGCTGATCTCCGATCCGGCGGCGCCGTTCGGCGGCGTGAAGCAGAGCGGCCTCGGGCGCGAGGGCGGGCACCACGGGATCATGGAGTTCGTCGAGACGAAATACATCGCCGCGAGCTGGTAGCACTGCCGCCCACAACTTTCGAGCGAGGGGGCTGGTGAACGACCGGCCAAAGGGCTAGGGTCGCCGCCTCCCCTGAGTCTCCGGCCGGTTCCGTTCCGGCCCATCGCACCCCGCGAGCCCTTTCGAATGAACGCCCACAGCATGGCTGTCGCTCCCTCGCGCGAGGATTCGCTCGCGCACGTCAAGGCTGCCGGCTGGGGTCGCGGGATGAACGCGCTCGTCCGGATCACCCGCATGACGCTGCGGCACCCCTGGCAGGCGGGCGCCGCGATCGGCGCGACCTTCGTGGCGGCGGCGCTGCAGCTGGCGATCCCGCGGCTGCTCGGGCACGCCGTCGACCAGACCCAGGCCGCGGTCGCCGGCGGTGGCGCCGAGGCCGCCCTCTGGGCGACGGCGGTGACGCTGTTCTTCGTCAGCGTCCTGCGCGGATTCTTCACGATGGTGCAGAACTACTACGGCGAGTCGGTCGGGCATCACATCGGCTACGAGCTCCGCCTCGCCTTCTACGAGAAGGTGCAGCGGCTGAGCTTTTCGTTTCACGACCGGGTGCGCTCCGGCGACCTCATCACCATCGGCATGCTCGACCTCGAGGGCGTGCGGATGTTCTTCTCGACCGGCATCGTGCGCATGGTGCTGCTGACCATGCTGATCGGGATCGGCTCCTTCATGCTGATCTCGACCGACGCCACGCTCGGGCTGCTGTCGCTCGCCTTCGTGCCCTTCGTCGCCTGGCGCTCGTCGGTGACGCACCTGACGCTGCGCGCGACCTGGCTCGAGCTGCAGGAGCGGCTCTCGGTGCTCTCCCGCGTGATGGAGGAGAACCTCGGCGGCATCCGGGTGGTGCGGGCGTTCGCGGCGCAGGCCTGGGAGATGACGAAGTTCGACCGGGCGTCGCGGAACGCGCTCGAGCTCGCGCACCGGCGCGTCGGGATCCGGGTGCGCAACACGAGTGCGATGTCCTTCTCCTTCTTCCTGGCAATGGGGCTGGTGCTCTGGGTCGGGGGCCGCAAGGTCGCGGCGGGCGAGATGACCGTCGGCACGCTGACCTCGTTCCTAACCTTCATGACCATCCTGCAGATGCCGGTGCGCCAGCTCGGGCTGATGGTGAACTCCTTCTCGCGCGCCTCGACCTGCGGCTCGCGGCTCTTCGGCTTCCTCGATCTCGAGGTGGAGGTCGCCGACCGGCCGGGGGCGAACCCGCTCGCCATCAGCGAGAGGACGCTGCGCTTCGAGAATGTGAGCTTCGGCTACGCCGGCACGCGGCGCCCGGCGCTGAGGGGCGTGAGCTTCGAGGCGCGGCGCGGACAGACGATCGGGCTCGTCGGCCGGCCCGGGAGCGGCAAGTCGACGATCGCGCACCTCATCCCGCGCTTCTACGACGTGAGCTCGGGCCGGATCACGATCGACGGGCAGGACATCCGCGACGTCACGCTCGAGTCGCTGCGGCAGGCGGTGGCGGTGGTGCAGCAGGACGGGTTCCTCTTCACGACCACGCTGGAGAACAATATCGCCTATGCCGATCCCTGGGCTGACGTGCCTCGGATCGAGGGGGCGAGCGCGACGGCGCAGCTGCACGACTACGTCCTCGGGCTGCCGACCGAATATCGGACCGTCGTCGGCGAGCGCGGGGTCTCGCTCTCGGGCGGGCAGCGCCAGCGGCTGGCGATCGCGCGGGCGCTGATGACGCGGCCGGCGGTCATGGTCTTCGACGACTCGACCGCGGCGATCGACGCCGGCACCGAGCAGCGCATCAGGAAGGCGCTCCGGAGCCACGGCAAGGACCGGGTGACCTTCATCATCGCGCACCGCCTCGGCTCGCTGATGCACGCCGACCTGATCCTCTTCCTCGAGGACGGCGAGATCGTGGAGCGCGGCACGCATGCCGAGCTCCTGGCGCTCGGGGGGCGCTACCGGGCGCTCCACGACCTGCAGCTCACCCCGCAGGAGGGCGCGGCATGATGCGCGAGCAGGTCGAGACCGGCGGGCGGGACCCGACCTCGGAGCGCGGCGGCCGGCCGCCGCGGGCGGTGGTCGGCTCGACACGGATCGAGGAGGAGATCTTCGGCCGCGCCTTCGACGGGCGCATCCTCAGCCGGATCTGGGCCTTCGTGCGCCCCTACCGGGCTCAGATGCTGATCGCGGTCGCGGCGGTCCTGACCTTTACCCTGACGCAGCTCGCGATCCCGCTGATCATCCGGCACGCGATCGACCGCGGCATGGGGCCGGGGGCGGACCCCCGCGTCCTCGCCTGGTCGTTCGCGGCATTTGCGGCGGCGATCCTCGTTAACTATGCCGCGAGCTGGACCCAGGAGACGGTGGTCGGGCAGGCGGCGGAGAATGTCCTTTCCGACATGCGCCGGGCGATGTTCGCCCACCTGCAGCGCGTCTCGCTCGGCTTCATGGACAAGACCGAGGTCGGCCGGCTGATGTCGCGGCTGCAGGGCGACGTCAACTCGATGCAGGAGTTCCTCGAGACCTCGGTGCTCTCGGTCGGCGACATCGCGCTCCTCTTCGGCATCGTCGGCGTCATGGTCTGGCTCGACTGGCGCCTCGGCCTCCTGACCCTGTCGGTGATGCCCGTCCTCTTCGTCGTGCGGCTGATCTGGCTGCCGCGGGCGCGCGAGGCCTTCATGGCCGCGCACGAGGCGCAGTCGACGACGAACGGCGCCCTCGCCGAAGGGATCAACGGCGTGCGCGCGGTTCAGAGCATGGATCGCCAGCGGGTCAACTTCACGCTCTACGACGATAAGGCACGGGCGAACCTCGAGGCGCACCTCCGCGCCGCCCGCTACGCGCAGGTGATGGTGCCGATCGTCGACACGCTGACGGGCATCGCGATGGCGGTCGTGATCGTCGTTGGCGGGACGCGGGTGCTTGGGCAGGCGCTCGACGTCGGCGTGATGGTCGCCTTCCTCTTCTACATCCAGCGCTTCTTCGACCCGATCCGCTCGCTCACCATGCAGTATTCGGTGATGCAGCGCGCGATGGCCTCGGGGCACCGGATCACCGAGGTGCTCGACGTGCCGGCCGGGGTCGAGGACCGCAAGGACGCGGTGGCGCTCGGACCGGACATGGACGGCTCGGTCGAGTTCAAGGACGTAACCTTCGGCTACGACGCGAAGCACCCGGTGCTGCACGGGGTGAGCTTCCGGGTGGACCCGGGCGAGACGGTGGCGCTGGTCGGGCCGACCGGCTCGGGAAAGTCGAGCTGCATGGCGCTCGCGCACCGCTTCTACGACGTGCAGGCGGGCGAGGTCCGGGTCGGCGGCTACGACGTGCGCCACGTCACCCAGGAGTCGCTCGGGCGGCAGATCGCGATGGTGCTGCAGGAGCCCTACCTCTTCACCGGAACGGTCTTTGAGAACATCCGCTACCGCAAGGAGGAGGCGACCCGCGAGGAAGTGGTCGCAGCCGCGAAGGCGGTCGGCGCGCACGACTTCATCACCGCGCTCCCCGACGGCTACGAGACCGACCTCGGCCAGCGCGGGGGCGGGCTGTCGCTCGGCCAGCGCCAGCTCGTGAGCTTCGCGCGGGCGCTGGTCGCCGACGCGAAGGTCCTCGTTCTCGACGAGGCGACGGCGAGCGTCGACAGCTACACCGAGATGCTGATCCAGAAGGCGCTGGTGCGGCTGCTCGACGGGCGGACCGGGCTCGTGATCGCGCACCGGCTGGCGACGGTGCGAGGGGCGGACCGGATCATCGTGCTGCGCGACGGCGAGGTGGCCGAGACCGGGACCCATGCCGAACTCGTCGCGAAGGGCGGGCTCTATGCCCGGCTCTACGCGCTCAACTACGCCTCCTTCGATGATTTCCCCGCCGGAAAGGCCGTGGGTCCCTCCCTGCGCTGACGCGTGGGCCGGGGCGGGCCGGGCGGCGGCGAAGACTGCGCCGAGCGCTTTCATGGCCGCCGCCTCGCTTGTGGCAGCGCGCTGAACGGCCGCGCTCGTCAGGCTGGAAGCGCGGCGGGGCGCTCGCGGATCGGCAGATGGACGAGAGCCGAGAAGGCGCCGACGCCGACGCCGACCCACCAGACCAGGGTGTAGGTGCCGTAGATGTCGTAGAGCCGGCCGCCGAGCCAGACGCCGAGGAAGGCGCCGAGCTGGTGCGAGAAGAAGACGATGCCGTAGAGCGTGCCCATGTAGCGCACGCCCCAGATCGAGGCGACGAGCCCCGAGGTCAGCGGCACGGTGGCGAGCCAGAGCGATCCCATCAGGACGGAAAAGAGGATGACGCTCCCGGGTGTCATCGGCGCCAGGATGAATGCCGCGGCGACGACCGTGCGGCCGACGTAGATCTGCGCGAGCAGGTTCTTCTTCCGGTAGCGCTGGCCGAGCGCGCCGGCGAGGAGCGTGCCCCCGATGTTGAAGAGGCCGATCAGCGCGAAGGCCGCGGCGCCGAGCGCCGACGTCGTGGTGATCCCGAGCGAGGCGAGCATGCCGCCGGCCGGCACTGGCGAGCAGACCTCCGCGACGAAGGCCGGAAAGTGCGCGGTCAGGAACCCGAGCTGGTAGCCGCAGGAGAAGAAGCCGAGGAATATGAGGATGAAGCTCGGGTCGCGCACGGCACGGGCGACGACGGGCCCCATCGGCTCGTGCGGGAGCGCGCCGGCGGTGCGCACCGGCCCCCTGACCAGCGGCAGCAGCACGAGGGTCGCGAGCATGGCGGCGGCGAAGACCAGCATCACCTCTTGCCAGTGCATGATCCCGAGCAGCGCCTCGGCGATCGGCGGGCCGACCACCTGCCCGCCGGACCCGGCGGCGGTGACGATCCCGAGCGCCATCGAGCGCTTCTCCGGCGCGGCGGCCCTGCCGACTACGGCGAGGATGACGCCGAAGCCGGTGCCGGCGATGCCGAAGCCGACGAGGATCGCGACCAGCTGCTGCCCGCCCGGGGTCACCGCCTGCGAGGTCAGCACGAGCCCGAGCGCGTAGGCGACCGCGCCGAGCGCGATCGCCTTGCGGTCGCTGAAGCGCTCGGCCAGCGCGCCGAAGACCGGCTGACCGAAGCCCCAGGCGAGGTTCTGGATCGCGATCGCCATCGAGAAGGCCGACCGCGGCCAGCCGAAATGCTCGGCGACGGGGATCTGGAAGACGCCGAAGCTCGCGCGGATGCCGAAGCTGACCAGCAGGAAGATGCACCCGGCGACCAGGATGGGGGCGAGCGGGAGCGACTTGGATTCGGTCATCGGAGGCTCCGGAGGCGGGCGCCGCGGAAGGTGGGACGGCGGGGCGAGGCCGTCAAAGTGTTTTTTGTTGCGTCTGTCGCTCGCGCGGCGATGGACGCCGCGGCCGGTTTCTTGACGGGGCGGGCGGGGATGCTAGGCAGAGGGCGGACCACGGGAGCGCCGTATGACCGAGTACCTGTTCCGCGAGGATGCCTACCTGGCCGAGGCGGCGGCGACCGTGACCGCCGCCGGACCCGAGGGCATCGAGCTCGACCGGACGCTCTTCTACGCAAGCTCCGGCGGCCAGCCCGGCGATACCGGTCGCATCGTCTTCGGGGGCGGCGAGGCCGTGGTCACGGGTACGGTGCATCCGGACGGTGATCGCGGGCGGGTGCTGCACCTCGTCTCGGGTGCTGCCTTGCCGAAGCCGGGGGAGGCGGTCAAGCTGCGGCTCGACTGGGAGCGGCGCTACCGGCTGATGCGGATGCACAGCGCGCTGCACCTCCTCTCCGTGGTGCTGCCCTACGGGGTGACGGGCGGGTCGATCGGCGAGGACAAGGGCCGGCTCGACTTCGACATGCCCGAGCCCCCCGAGGACGTGGCGGCGCTGGACGCGCGGCTGAACGCCTTCGTCGCGGCCAGCCTGCCGGTCGAGGCCGAGTGGATCTCCGAGGAGGAGCTGGCGGCGCGGCCGGAGATGGTGAAGACGATGAAGGTGAAGCCGCCGGTCGGGCAGGGCCGCGTGCGGCTGGTACGGATCGGCGCGGGCGATGGGACGATCGACCTTCAGCCCTGCGGCGGGACGCATGTCCGCTCGACGGCCGAGATCGGCCGGCTCCGGATTGGCAAGATCGAGAAGAAGGGCCGGGAGAACCGGCGCGTGAACCTGCACTTTGCGGACTGACGCCCGGTGATCGAGGGACCGATGGCGCTCTACCGGCGCAAGGTCGCCGAGGGCGCAATCGAGCCCGATCCCGCGCAGCGGCTGGCGGTGGAGAAGCTGCAGCTGCTGGCGATGCGGCTCGCCGACTACCAGCCGGCGAAGCCGAAGCGGGTCGGGATCGGGCTGTTCGGATGGGGGCGCGACCGGCTGGAAGAGAAGCCCGTCCCGGGGCTCTACCTCTACGGCGGGGTCGGGCGCGGCAAGTCGATGCTGATGGACCTCTTCTTCTCGGCGGCGCCGGTGGAGCCGAAGCGGCGGGTGCATTTCCATGCCTTCATGCAGGAGGTGCACCGCGGGATCGCGGCGGCGCGGGAGAAGGGCGTGACCGACCCGGTGCGGCCGGTGGCGGACGCGGTGGCGGACTCGGCGACGCTGCTCTGTTTCGACGAGATGCAGATCAGCGACATCACCGATGCGATGCTGGTGGGGCGGCTGTTCGAGCGGCTGTTCGAGCGCGGGGTCGTGGTGGTGACGACATCGAACCGCGCACCGGACGAGCTCTACAAGGACGGGCTGAACCGCAACCTGTTCCTGCCGTTCGTCGCGCTGATCAAGGAGCGCCTCGAGCTGCACGAGCTCGCGAGCCCGGTCGACCACCGGCTCGACCGGCTGCGCGGGGAGGCGGTCTACCACTCGCCGCTGGGTCCGGCGGCGATGGCCGCGCTCGATGCGGCGTGGGAGCGGCTCGCCGGCGGGCCCGGCGCGTCGCTGACCCTGACCGTGCAGGGGCGAGGGGTGCTGCTACCGGCGTTCCGCGACGGCGTGGCGCGGGCGTCCTTCGCCGAGCTCTGCGAGCGGCCGCTCGGGCCGGCCGACTATCTGGCGATCGCGGAGGCGGTGGACGTGCTGATCCTCGACGACGTACCGGTGCTGAGCCGGGCGCGCAACAACGAGGCCAAGCGGTTCGTCACGCTGGTCGACGCGCTCTACGAGGCGAAGGTGCGGCTGGTGTGCTCGGCGGCGGCCCCCCCGGATGCGCTCTACCCCGAGGGCGAGGGGGCGTTCGAGTTCGCCCGGACCGCCTCGCGGCTGCACGAGATGCAGGCGGCCGACTGGGGGCGCGGCTGAAGCCAGGCTATCGGTCGAACCGCTTCACCCAGCGGCGGTGCAGCCAGTAGTACTGGCCGGTGGTCGCGCGCACCCTTGCCGCGAGGCTGTCGGCGGCGGCCTGTGTCATCGCCTCGGCGCTACCCGGAGCGAGCGGGGCCTCGAAGTCGATGATGATATGCTCGCCATCGGGCTGGCGGGTGCCGTAGGCGGGGATCATCGGCACGCGGAAGCGATCGGCGAGGGCGGCAATGGCGGTGCCGGTGAGCGCGGGATGGCCGAGGAAGTCGATGGGCGTGCCGTCGATGACGTATTGGTCGAGCAGGATCGCGACGACGCCGCCGGCGCGAAGGTGGCGGATCAGTTCGCGCATGCCGGAGCCGCCGCGCGGCAGCATCGGCGCGCCGTGCTCGGTCATGTTGGCGACGTAGGTGCGCTCGAGCCAAGGGTTGTTCATCGGGCGATAGAGCGCGCCGACCTCGATGCCGCGAGCCTTGAGCGCGCCGCGGACGGCCTCCCACTGGCCGAAGTGGCCGCCGACGAGGAGCACGCCGCGTCCCTCGGCGCGCGCCGCTTGCAGGGCGTCCCAGCCGGGACCGGCGGGCTCGCTCCACGGGGCGCGCCTCTGGAAGTCGCGGGCCGAGAAGGTCTCGACGAAGGTCCGGCCGAAGTTGTCGCCGACGGCGCGGGCGACGCGGCGGCGTTCGTCGGCGGGCATGTCGGGGAAGATCAGCCCGAGGTTGCCGTCGATGCGGCGGCGGAAGTCGGGGAGGAAGGCGATGGCGGCGCGGAGGACGGCCGATCCGAGCGCGAGACGGGCGCGCCAGGGCAGCGCGCGGGCGAGGGCGAGAAAGGCGCCCTGCGGCAGGTAGGCGAGGAAGTCGAGGACGCGGTTGCGCTGGCGGGCCATGGCTCAGAGGGGGCTCGGTGAAAGGGCTCGGGACGGGCGGATCGGTTGCCTTGATGCATCGGTTCGCTGCGCCGGGTCGGTCTTCCGAGAGGCCTGACACCGCATCCCGTGCGGACGCAGTCTCAGTTGCTCATCGGGGAACGTCACCGGGTCAGGCCGTCGAGCCTCCGCAGGTTGAGGGCCGGGCAGAGCAGGTCGAGGGAGCGGCGTTGCGGGCGGGCCCTCGGTAGCGGACCCGAAGCCAGCCGTAGCTGCGATCCTGCGCGCTGCGCAGGTCGACCGGCAGAGCGCCGAGCGCCGCCGAGTCGATCGCCCCGGCGATCCGCTCCGGCCGAGCTCCCACCTTTCCCGAGACCAGCGCATCCACCAGGCCCAGCCGCCCATCCCTCGCCACATTCCACACCTCCATCCCTGCTCAACCTCGTGAATCACGCATGGAAGCAGTTTTGCAGGAGGTCTTTCCGATCACCGTCATCTGTCACGTTCAGAAACCGACCCACGATCCGCGGCGATACGATCGTCATGACCGTCTTCGTCATCTCGGGCAAGAGCGGCAGCGATTTCGTAGCCGACGCCCACGTTCGGCGCCCTCCCGACCAGCGACATCGGCCGAGGTTGCCGCGTATCGCGTTGACCAGTCCGACGCTCCCGCCACCAGCGCCTCCTCGCGCGGTCGCGCAAGCCCGCTCGATCCGCCGGTCTGACGGAGGACTCCACCGACTGGTCCTGACATTGATTGTTGGAGACGGAACGGGTTGCATCTCCACGCAGCCAACGGGGAGGAATCAACTGATGTCCACTCAGCAGTCGGCATCCATTAGCATCAAGAACAATACAGACAGCAGCGCGGACGTCGTATTATTCCACAGTAACAGCAGCAACGGAACGCAGCGAGGGCAATGGTCGCTGGCTCCAGGCGAAACGAGCAGTCCGTTGCAGGTGTTGTTTCTCACCGGCTTCGGGTCGGGCTTCGCTCTGGACTACTGGTCAGTGATGCTCTTCGCAAAGGATGGATCGGACGCGGGTCTGTATATAAATAGCGGGACTTCGCTCGATCCATATTGGAAGGAGTGCCAGCTCCAGGCGAGCGACGCCGGGCAATCGATGACGCTTTCGGTCAGCGCATCGACGTTCGACATAGCGCTCACATCGGGCGGCTACACTGACCGCATGACGAGGCTGTCGCCGCCCGCGACCAAACCGATCAGCCACGTCTTCGTGGTGATGCTGGAGAACCATTCGTTCGACAACATATTCGCGATGTCGGGCCTCCCGGGCATTGCAGCGGCGACGACGGCGAACGTCAACAGCTATACCGATCCGAATGCGGCCACGACGGACTACCATGTGCAATCCGGGGCGCCGCTGAGCCTGCCCACCGATCCCGGGCACGAGTTCGCGGACGTCGTGGAGCAGTTGTGCGGCCAGGGCACCACCTTTCCGCCTGGCGGACCGTATCCGCCGATCAGCAACTCCGGCTTTGCGGCCAATTACGCTACCTCCACGTCGGAGGAGCCGCATGTACCGCCGCCGCCCACCGATGTTCAGGACATCATGGACTGCTTCCACACCCGGACGCAGTTGCCCGTTCTCTACACCTTGGCGCAGCAATTCTCGATCTGCGACCACTGGCACGCCTCGATGCCCGGGCCTACGTGGCCGAACCGCTTCTTCCTCCACGGCGCTTCGTCCTCCGGGTTCGACGACAGCCCCACGAACGCGCAAATGGCAGGGTGGAAGGTCCCGGGTCTCGGCTTCACATATCCGAATGGCTCGATCTTCGAGCGCCTCGGATCGATCCCGTATCGGTTCTACCATGACGCCACCTCAACGCAACTCAGTGCGTACAGTGACAATCCGAGCGCCGGCTCGATCCTCGGGGCGGTGCCGCAGGTCACCGCGCTGACGGGCGTCAGCATGGTGGACTTCTACTCGCTGGAGCAATTCGCTTCGGACCTGCAGGGGCCGTATCCTTATCCCTACACCTTCATCGAACCCCACTATGGGGACATCACCGGCGGCACCTACGCCGGCGGTTCGTCGCAGCACCCGATGGACGACGTCTATGGTGGCGAGCATCTCCTTTCCGCGATCTTCACCGCGATCCAGAACTCCCCCTACTGGAACTCCAGCTTGCTCGTGATCCTCTACGACGAGCATGGCGGCTTCTATGACTCGGTCACTCCGCCGCCGGCGGTCGCGCCGGGCGACAATCCGGCTTATGGCTACAATACCCATGGCTTCGACTTCACCACCCTTGGCGTTCGCGTCCCGGCGGTCGTCGTGTCGCCGCTTACCAGTTCCGCCGTCGACAGTACCGTCTACGATCATGCTTCGATTCCGAAGCTGCTCGAGGACCTCTGGGGCCTCAGCGCTCTGACGGACCGGGACCGGAGTGCCAAGTCGCCAATCGCCAACCTGGCCGGCGATAGACCGCGCGCCGACAGGGTCGTGCTTCCCCCGCCGCTGCCGCCGATGCGCGCGGCGAAGGTGCCGCTCACGGCTGCGCAACGCGCGTCGACGCTGTCAAGGCCGCTGCCGGAGGCGGGCAACCTCGCAGGGGCATTGGCAAACCTGCGCAAGGCCGATGCTGAACTCTCGGGCGGGACGCCGGCGGCAGCGGCCGCGGTGACTGCCCGAAGCGCCACGATCAAGACGCGCGGGGATGCCGAGGCGTACGCCGCGGAGGTGTTCGCCAAACTCTCTTTGGTGCAGGAACAGCGCCGGCGCGGTATTCGTGGGGCTCGCTGAGCACTGGTCGAACCCAGCGTGGCACCCGACAGGCATTCGCTCGCGTCTCGACCTGTCCTCACGCACGCCGGGGAGGCACTGCATCAGCGAAGCTGTCATAGCCCTTCCAGGCGGGCTCCACGCGCTCGATGTCGCGACGAGGGATGTAGACGGACGCCTCGACCATCTGCATGCGAGGGATGTTGCGGGGGCAGTTCGGGAAGATGTCCGCGGGGGTGACGCGGACCATGCCCTGCGCCCCCTCGAACTGGGCAAGAAGGGGGTCGTCGAGATGGAGCCGGGCCGTGCCATTGACCCGCAGCCGTCTCGGCTTGTCCTCCATGGCGATAAAGAGCAGGCCGACGTGGGGATTGACGCTGATGTTCCCCAGGCTCTTGAACATCCCGTTGCCGTCATAGTCGGGGAAGATCAGTAGGTCGGGCGCTGCGACCCGCACGAAGCCGGGATCGCCGCCTTTGAACGAGCAATCCGGCCGGCCCGCCGCATCGGCCGTTGCCAGGAAGAAGAAGCGAAGAGAAGCGATGAACTCGGAATCCGCTTCGGTGAAGCGCGAGCGCCGGAAGCGTGCTTCCAGCCGGTCGGCATGTTCCCGGGAACCAAAGGTCTCCTGCAGGGCACGGCTACCCTCGTGATACATGACCCCTCGACCCAGCATCACCGACTCGCATCACACTACACCCGGGCACGGCTCGGCGGTACCTGGGCGCCGCGATCAATCGCCCCTGATCGAACCGCTGCGAAGAAGCGCCGGAACACGGAGAGCGTGCAGCAACAAGCGTGTGCACCCGTGGCAGCCCTTACGTCGGGCGGCAGAAGATATCGCCACGCTCGCGCGGCCACTCGCTGGCGATCGATGCGGGCCGCCGGGTTCGCCATCACTGCGGCCCCCTGCGCCGAGTGTCGACCGCACCGAGCGCCTGCCGGTGCTGATCGTCACTTCGGTCTACGGTGGGCGAGAGCCACATCAGAGACCGTGCAACAAAAGGGATTCCCGTTTGATCGTTCTTGTGATTCACTTCTTTCCCAACGAAGAACTGGAGAAGTGGCATGGCATGTAGAGATCGTCGCGGCCCGCGTCGGGGCCCGCCCCACATTGTCACTCGCCCCCGCTATCACCGCGAGTTCTTCCACGATTTCACAAGTAAGAATCTCTCTTTTGTATCTATTTAGGACTATAGCACGCGCAAAGGACCATATCAGGGCGTAGTGTTGTGCAAAGCGGAAGAGAGCCCTTATGGTTTTAAATGCCTTTTGGGCAGTGTTTCCTGTCACGCTGGCCTTCCTGGTTGCTGTCTTGATTGGCAAAGAGGCCTACGATCGCCTTGTAAGGCGAGGTGATAACAGACGAAGATCGGCCGCGATCAAGGTCATTGTCGGAGAGCAGCTCGGTCGGAACGTGGTGACGGCGAGCGCACTGGGACAGGCCTTGCACCGTATCGAGGATGGGATCGACCACAACTGCGACATTCGCCTGTCCAGCACATCGGAGGTGCGCCTCGCGGCGCCTTCGTCGCGTCGCGGATCTCCGCTCCACGCTCCACGCGGGTTGGCTTTGCTGCGCTCCCGCACAAGCTGCCACGCATAGCCGTCAGCTTGGTTCCGCCTAGACTAGAGGCCCAACGGTGGCCCCACGTGAGCCAAACGGCCTCGAAAGCTTTGAGGCGTTCGGCGCCGATGGTAGCGGCCGGCCTTCGGAGCGGCTGGGTTGTCGGAGACGGCCGGCGACGCCGTTCTGCTGCGGCTGCCGGCGGCGCGATCCCGCGCGTCTGCCCGATCTGCCCCAGCGCCGGAACCGTGCGTCCGGGGCCGACTAGGCCGACTTGATCGGCGGCCTCGGCATGTCGTCTATCGAGTACCTGCCTGATCATGGTGGCCCGTCGCTGTGGAACAAGCGCGCCAGCGGCAACACCCATGTGCAGGCACGCTGCATTTGCAGCGTCGTTCGTCCGGTGGCGGACGGGGTGCTCGAATCGGTCTACGCTTCGCCCCAGATGCCTCCGCGCCCTTGCCCGCCGCGAACGTGCGCGGAATCAGCCGGGTCCGGAGGTGCGGCGAGCGCGTATCCCTCTGGCCTTAAACGGTTTCGTGGCTCGGACCGAGGAGGCGTTTGAACAGGCCGCGGGATCGATCACCCGTTGACCGTCTTTTGAACATATGGCATAGTCCAATCATCAAAGTTCAAAGAATCAGGGGAGGACGATGGCCGAGATCTTCGACCATACGGGTGCGCCGGTGAAGCATGGCCGGGCCCGGGTGAACGGCATCCGGATGCACTTCGTCAGCGCCGGGCAGGGGGAGCCGCTGCTGCTCCTGCACGGGACGCCGAAGACGCACTTCTACTGGTACAAGCTGATCCCGTTGCTGACGCCGCACTTCCAGGTGGTGGCACCGGACCTGCGCGGCTTCGGCGATACCGACAAGCCGCCGGCCGAGGAGGGCTACGACTCGCTTACCAATGCGAAGGACATGGCGGAACTCATGACCCATCTCGGGCACGAGACCTTCCACCTGCACGGCGAGGATCGCGGCGCCGAGTTCGCCTATGCGCTGGCAGCGACCGAGCGCGGGCGCGTCCGCACGCTGTCCTTCTCGGAGATGCTGCTGTCCGGCGAGGGGCTCGAGGAGTGGTCGAACTTCACCCCGGAGAACGTCGCCTCGCAGTTCAACCTGAAGGGCGTGTGGGTCTGGCACATTCCGTTCTTCTGGATCCCTCACCTGCCCGAGATGCTGATCAACGGCCGAGAGCGCGAGTTCTGGGAGTTCTGGATCAAGGCCGAGACCTGGAACCCGAACGCGATCACCAAGGAGGCGATCGACACCTGGATCTCCAGCCTCTCGGCGCCGGGCGGGCTGCGCGGCTGCCTCGAGACCTACCGGGCCGGGCTGAAGAACGCCCGGATCAACCACGAGCTGAAGAAGCAGAAGCTGACGCTGCCGATTCTGACGATCGGCGCGCCGGAGTTCTTCGGCGAGCTGGTCAAGGACCAGATGGAGAAGGTCTCGGCCGGCGTCGAGCGCTCCGAGGTGTTCCAGGAGTGCGGACACAGCCTGGCGCTCGAAGCCCCTGAGCGGCTGGCCGAGACGCTGAAGGCATTCATGCTCGACCGAAAGAGGGCCGCCGCCTGACGGCGGTGACCGACGATCCCGACAACCCCAATGACGGCAGCCCACCGCAGCGGGCTGACCGGCTGACCCCAACCCGGAGGAATGAAGCCGATGAAGTCCCTGAGCCTAAAGCGCATCGCCCTCGCCCTGTCGGTGGCTACGCTGCCCGTGACCGCCTTCGCCGGCGTCGCGGACGACATCAAGCACCCGCTCTGGTACCAGGCGCCGTCGGAGAAGACGATGGAGCTGGCCAAGATCGACGACCTCTCCAACGTCGTCGTCTCGCAGGGCCAGCGCGGCGAGGAGGGCTTCCCCGCCTCCAAGCTCGCGATCACCGACGAACAACTCGCCAAGATCAAGGCCGGCAACTTCACCGTCGGCATCTCGATGGGCTGGCTCGGCGACGACTGGGCCTCGCAGCAGCTGATCGGGCTGAAGGAGACGTTCGAGAAGCTCGGGATCAAGGTCGTGGCCGAGACCAACGCCAACTGGGACGACGCCAAGCAGATCTCCGACCTCGAGGCGATCGGCGTGCTGAAGCCCGACCTCGTGGTCTCGATCCCGCTGAACGGGTCGACCACCGCCTCCGCCTACCAGGCGCTCGCCGCCGCCGGCACCAAGATCGTCTTCATCGACCAGGCGGCCGACGGCATGGAGCCGGGCAAGGACTACGCCGCGATCATCTCGTCGGACAACCTCGCCCTCGGCATGTACCTCGCGGACGAGCTCGCCGACGCGATCGGCGGCAAGGGCGACGTGGGCGCCATGTACTTCGCGAACGACTTCTACGTCACCAACCTGCGCTACGAGGGCTTCATCGCCCGCGTGCTCGCCAAGTACCCGGACATGAACGTCGTCGTCGCGGCAGGCCACAACGACCCGAACAAGGGCCAGGAAGTCGCCCAGGGCGTCCTCGCCCGCTACCCGAACCTCAACGGGCTCTATGCCAGCTGGTCGATCCCGGCGATGGGGGCCGCGACCGCGGCGCTGACCGCGGGCCGGACGCCCGACGACTTCAAGATCGTCAACGAGAACTTCGACCAGATCGTCGCCGGCAACATGGCCGAGGGCGGCTTCATCGCCGGCATCTCCTCGCAGCGGCCCTACGACCAGGGCGTCGCCGAGGCGACCGTGGGTGCTTTGGCGCTGATCGGCGAGAAGACCCCGTCCTACGTCGTCGTGCCGCCGCTCAAGGTCGAACGCAGTAACCTCGCCGAGGCCTACAAGACCATCTACCGGACCGACCTGCCCGCCGACATGCAGAGCGCGCTGAGCCAGTAACGTCCACGCAAAGGCGCGGCGGGACGACCGCCGCGCCGCTTCCCTTCCCCCGAGGTGTGACATGACCGCGCAGAACATCCTGGAGATGTCGGGCATCCGGAAGTCCTTCGGCAGCGTCCCGGTGCTCAAGGGCGTCGGCTTCGAGCTCCGCCAGGGCGAGGTGCACGCGCTGATGGGCGGCAACGGCGCCGGCAAGTCGACGCTGATGAAGATCCTGACCGGGGTCTATTCCAAGGACGGCGGCACGATCCGCATCGACGGCAAGGAGGTCGAGTTCCACGACACCGCCGCCGCCGAGGCCGCCGGCGTCGCGATGATCTTCCAGGAGTTCTCCCTGGTGCGGACGCTGACCGTCGCGCAGAACATCTTCCTCAAGCGGGAACCGCTCTACCCAGGGACCCCGTTCATCAACGGCCAGGAGATGGTTCGCCGATCGCAGGCCATTCTCGCGCAGGTGGGCGAGGACATCGACCCGAACGCGATGGTCGAGGACCTGATGGCCGGCTACGCGCAGATGGTCGAGATCGCCAAGGCCCTGTCGAAGAACGCCCGCATCCTCGTCATGGACGAGCCGACCGCATCGCTGTCGGAGCACGAGACCCAGGCACTCTTCGCCCTGGTTGATCGGCTCAAGAAGAGCGGGATCTCGATCGTCTACATCTCGCACCGTATGGCCGAGATCCTGAAGCTCTGCGACCGCGTCACGGTGATGCGCGACGGCGAGAACGTGATGACCGCGGACACCGCCGGGCTGTCCGTGCCGCGCATCGTCGAGGCGATGCTCGGCGCCGGCAACACCGCGTCCTTCGTCTGGCAGGAGCGGCAGATCCCGCAAGGGACCAAGCCCGTGGTCGAGGTGAAGAACCTCCGCCTCAGCGAGAAGATCGAGGACGTGAGCTTCGAGATCCGCCCGGGCGAGATCGTCGGACTTGCCGGGCTGATGGGTTCGGGCCGCACCGCCATCGCCCGTGCCCTCTTCGGCCGCTGGCCCTCGGAGTCGGGCGAGGTTCTGCTCGACGGCAAGCCGATCCGCGACCAGGCCGACGCGATCGCCCGCGGTGTGGCGCTGGTGCCGGAGGACCGCCGCCAGCTCGGCCTCGTCCTCGACCATTCGGTGCGCGACAACATCGTGCTGCCGAACCTCGGGCGCTTCACCGGCGCGGCCGGGTTCGTCAACGACGGGTCGGCGCTAAAGGTCGTGACCTCGATGATCCGCAGCATGCGGATCAAGACAGATGGGCCTGACAAGGAGACGCGGCTGCTCTCGGGCGGCAACCAGCAGAAGATCGTCATCGGCAAGTGGGTCGCCCGCGAGCCGCGGCTCCTCGTCCTCGACGAGCCGACGGTCGGCGTAGACATCGGCGCGAAGTCGGAGATCGTCGATACCATCCGCGCTATGGCCGACAGGGGCGTCGCTGTCCTCGTCATCTCGTCCGAGCTCGAGGAGCTGATGGCCTTCAGCGACCGCATACTCGTCCTCTACCAGGGCCGGATCACCCAGAACATAGATCGTCGCCAGATCGCGACCGAGGAGGAACTCCACCATGCCATCCAGGGCCACGACGTCCACGAGCACCTTCGCGGCGCTGCCGAAGCTCCAGCTCAGTAACTACGTCGTCTACATCTTCTTCGCGCTCGTCCTGATCTTCTTCGGGATCACGATCGGGGACAGCGGGTTCCTGACGGTGACCAACCTCTTCAACATCGCCCGCACCACGGCGATGATCACGATCATGGCTGTCGCGATGACCTTCGTTATCTCAGCGGGCGAACTCGACCTTTCGGTCGGCTCGACGGCCGGTCTCGCGGCGCTGGTCGGGGCTCTGGTGATGTCGAGCGGCATGCCCTGGATCCTGGGTGTGCTCGCCGCGCTGGCCGCCGGACTTGCGGTCGGCTGCATCAACGGCTTCTTCGTCACGGTGATCCGCATCCCGTCGTTCCTCGTCACCCTCGGCATGATGCAGTTCGTGCGCGGCCTCGATATGCGCATCACCTACACCAATCCGGTGGCCATCAAGGACAAGGGCTTCACCTACCTCTTCGGCTCGGGCAAGCTCTTCGGCGTCCCCTCGCTGGTCATCTGGTCGGTGGTGATCGCGGTGATCGGCCACATCGTGCTGAAGTACACTCGTTTCGGCCGCGAGGTTCTCGCCACCGGCGGCAACCGGCTCGCGGCCGAGTATTCCGGCGTCAAGATCCGCCGGGTCAAGTTCGCCGTCTTCCTGATCTCCGGCGCTGCGGCAGCCCTCGCCGGTCTCCTCTACTCCGGCATGATGCAAACCGCCCGCTTCAACTTCGGCGAGGGCGCCGAGCTGATGGCGATCGCGGCGGTGATCCTCGGCGGCACCAGCCTCTACGGTGGTCGCGGCACGATCATCGGCACTTTCGCCGGGTCGCTCCTGATCGGGACGATCAACAACGGGCTGATCATCATGGGCCTCGACGTCAGCGAGCAGATGATGGTGGCCGGCGCGATCATCATCCTGGCCGTCGCCTTCGGCCGCAAGCCGACCTCGTGACCAGAGGCGGTGTGTAGCCACGGCTCGCCGACCCGGTCACCCGCCTTGACGTGGCGGACGCCCTGCCCGGCGGCAGAGACGTAGCCGACGCCCTCGTGGCCCGGGACGAACGGCGGGCGGGTTGGCTTCACCGGCCCGTCGCCCTCGGCGGGGCGGCCGAGGGCGGCTCCGAAGCCGCCCAAGGCGCGCAGTCAGAAGAAGCCGAGCTTCTTCGTGCTGTAGCTGACCAGCATGTTCTTTGTCTGCTGGTAGTGATCGAGCATCATCTTGTGGGTCTCGCGCCCGATGCCCGACTGCTTGTAGCCCCCGAAGGCTGCATGAGCCGGATAGGCGTGGTAGCAGTTGGTCCAGACCCTACCTGCCTGGACGCCGCGCCCGAAGCGATAGGCGCGGTTCATGTCGCGGGTCCAGACGCCCGCTCCGAGGCCGTAGAGTGTGTCGTTTGCGATCGCCAGCGCCTCGTCGTCGTCCTTGAAGGTTGTGACCGAGACCACCGGCCCGAAGATCTCCTCTTGGAAGATCCGCATCTTATTGTGGCCGCGGAACACCGTCGGCTTCACGTAGTAGCCGCCGCCAAGCTCGCCTGCGATCTCGTTGCGATAGCCGCCGCTCAACAGCTCGGCGCCCTCCTGCTTGCCGATATCGATGTAGGCGAGGATCTTCTCCAGCTGCTCGACCGACGCCTGCGCTCCGACCATGGTTTCGGGATCGAGCGGGTCGCCTTGGACGATCGCCTCGGTGCGGGCGATCGCCCGCTCCATGAAGCGCTCGTAGATCGACTCATGGATCAGCGCGCGGCTCGGGCAGGTGCAGACTTCGCCCTGGTTGAAGGCGAACATCACGAATCCCTCGACCGCCTTGTCGAGGAAGTCGTCGTCCTCGGCCATGACATCGGCGAAGAAGATGTTCGGGCTCTTGCCGCCGAGCTCGAGCGTCACCGGGATCAGGTTCTGGCTGGCGTACTGCATGATCAGCCGGCCGGTCGTGGTTTCGCCGGTGAAAGCGATCTTGGCGATCCTCGGCGACGAGGCGAGCGGCTTGCCCGCCTCAAGCCCGAAGCCGTTGACGACGTTGAGGACGCCGGCAGGCAACAGGTCGGCGATGAGGTCGACGAGCACCAGGATCGAGGCCGGGGTCTGCTCGGCAGGCTTCAGCACCACGCAGTTGCCGGCGGCGAGCGCCGGCGCGAGCTTCCAGACCGCCATAAGGAGCGGAAAGTTCCACGGGATGATCTGCCCGACAACACCGAGCGGCTCGTGGAAGTGGTAGGCGACGGTGTCGTGGTCGAGCTCGGAGATTGACCCCTCCTGTGCCCGGACGATTCCACCGAAGTAGCGGAAGTGGTCGATCGCCAGCGGAACGTCGGCGCCGGTGGTCTCGCGGATCGGCTTGCCGTTGTCCCAGGTCTCGGCCCGTGCGAGGAGGTCGAGACTCTCCTCCATGCGGTCGGCGATCCGAGTTAGGATCAGCGCCCGCTCGGCTGGGCTGGTGCGACCCCAGGCGTTCTTGGCGGCGTGAGCGGCGTCGAGCGCGGCCTCCACGTCGGCTGCGTCGGAGCGGGCGACCTCGCAGAGCTTCTGACCGTTCACCGGCGAGAAATTGTCGAAGTACCGGCCCGCGGCTGGCGCCGTCCACTTGCCGCCGATGAAGTTGCCGTAGCGGGCCTCGAAGGGCGCCGAAGCGGTCCGGAAGAATTCGATCTTGTTCATGGGTTAGCCTCCCGATTTTATGGGATCCGCGGGCTGCGGTTCCATGAAACAATCTTGCGCGGCGGTGAGGATCTGTCAGGCGGGGAGATGCCCCCGGCCGGCGGCGAGTGTCTCAGAATCGAGACAGGCCAGACGGCTTTTGTGTCCTCTTCGGTCAGCCGCGGGCGGAGAGGCCCAGCCGCTCGAGTTTGCGGTAGAAGGTTGCGCGGCTGATTCCCAGCGCCTTGGCGGCGGCGGACGCGTTGCCGCCGGCGCGGGCCAGCGCCCGCTGCAGCGCGCCGCGCTCGGCCTCGACGAGGTCGCCCTCGGGGGCGCCCAGGAGGTCGGCGACGGGCCGTGGCCGCGCAAGGCTGTCCGGCGTCAACCCGAGCGCGCTGCGTGCCGCGCGCGTGGCGCCGACGACCAGATCGTCGCGGTCAACGGCGATCAGCCCGCCGCCTGTGGCCTCGGTGCCGGGCGCCACCAGCACGCGGGCGTCAGGAAAGGCCAGGCGGAAGGCTTCGGCCTCGATGCGCCGCGCCGCGTCCTGCACCGCGACGGAGATCAGTCCCACGAAGGCCTCGGTGAGATCGGCGCGGCATGACGATACGTCGAGCGCGGCGGCGAGCCGGCCCTCGTGGTCGAATATAGGTGCCGTCGTGCAGGAAAGGTCGGTGTTGCGGGCGAAGAAGTGCTGGTCGCGGTGGATGGTCAGCGCCCGCTGCTCGACGATGCAGGTCCCGATCCCGTTTGTCCCTTCGACTGCCTCGCTCCAGACCGCGCCGGTCCAGAGCCCCCAGCCGCGGAAGCTGTCGTCGTCGCCCGCGGCGCCGCGCCGGTCGACCGGCACACCGTCCCGGTCGGCAAGGAGGACGCAGCAGCCGACGCCGCCGACCGCTTGGTAGAGCCGGTCGAGGCTCGGCTGCGCCACGCCCAGGAGCGGCCCGAGCCTATCGCGCGCCGCCCGCAGCTCGGCCTCGCTCAGCCGACGCGACAGCTCCCGCTCGGCCGGATCGAGCCGGTGCAGCGCCGAAGACCGCCTCCACGATGCCGCCAGGGCCGAGCGGGCCGGCGCATCGCTGTCGACGACCGATTGGACACGGTCGGCATGTCCGCCTGTTTTGCTGCCGCGCATTCCCCTCCCTTCAGGCAGTCTGCATTGGACGGCGTCTGTATCTCCTTACCGTCTATCCTGACTTTGAGTCGATTGGGCATCGTCGTGGCCCGACGGCCATGCACAGCAACTTCGGACAGCCGGCTGTGATTTGTCGGCACCTTGGCGAGGCGGCAGCGCGTTACGGGCCGCCGCGGATCGACCCACTGTGGGCTCTTCCCGGTCGAGCAGGCGTCGTGAAGCGGGGTGTCGGCCGGGTCGATGTGCGGATGCGCGGTGTCGAGGTTTGGGTGGGGTCGAACGGGGTCGCAGCTATCACTCTCGATTACCTCAAATACAACGAGAGAATCTGGCTGGGTGAGCACGCGAAGAACGGGTTGTCTCGGGAGGTTGGCCAAGGGAACGGGGTCTGCCCTCCAGTCTGCCAGCGCAAGGCGCTTGCCTCCATCCGCCCTGGCTCAATCACGCCCCCGGGCGGTTGAAATCGGACACACAAAGGAGCCGATGCGTTAGGTTAGCACAGGAATCGCGACAAGCGGCGGCTGGGGAATGAGGACCATGGGGATCACACGGCGCGCCGCCATTGTGGAGTCGGTCGCCGCGGTCATTGCCGCTGCGGGACCAGCGGGCTTTCCTTCGGCGGTCTTTGCTCAGGCTGCAGTGAGCGTCGATCAATTCCTGCAGCTTTCCGAGCGCTTGACGGGTTCAAGCGGGCTGGACGCGGACACAGCGAAGACGCTGCTCGGCGGCTTCCTCGCCACCGACCACGGTTCGGCTCTAGCCGAACTCGTTCGACCGGGTTCGACGGGCGCCTCGCCGTTGGCAGACGCCATCGTCGCTGCCTGGTACTCGGGCGTCTACGAGACCGGCCGCGGCACCGCGGTCTCCGACTTCAACGGCGCGCTGGTTTGGAACGCACTCAGCTTCACCAAGCCGTTCGGCTCGTGCGGCGGAGAGATCGGCTACTGGGCGGATCCGCCCGAACCCTGAAGGTTGTCATGGCTGGAGAAATCTCGGCGGACGTGATCATCGTGGGCTCGGGCATCGCCGGGGCGCTTCTCGCTTCCCGGCTTGCCGCCGACGGGGTGAAGGTGGCCATCCTCGAAGCGGGCGGCGAGGTCGATCGGGCAACCGACGTCCAGACGTACTGGGATGCCGTCATCAAGGTTCCCGAGTGCCCCTATCCCCCGACGCCGCAGGCAATGCACCCCGTGTCGAACGACCTGCGCTCGTGGTACGAGCAGACGGGCCCGGACCTCTTCTCCAGCACCTACCTCAAGGTGGTCGGCGGAACCACGTGGCATTGGCTCGGGACTTGCCTGCGCTTCGTGCCGAATGACTTCCGGCTGCGGACCCTCTACGGTCAGGCCGTCGACTGGCCAATTTCCTATGACGAGCTCGAGCCGTTCTATGGACAGGCCGAACGGGAGATCGGAGTATCGGGGGACGCGGGCGACGATCTCGGCGCGCCCCGGAGCAGCGGCTACCCCATGCCCGCCATCCCGCAGACACTCCTCGACAAGGCCTTCGCAAGGGCGCTCGCAGGAACCGAGTATCGGGTGCGCCCCACTCCTCAGGGACGGCTGTCGCAGGACCAGTCCGACCGACCCGCCTGCTGCGGAAATGCGAGTTGCATCCCCGTCTGCCCCGTCCAGGCCAAGTACGACGCAACCATTCATCTCGGACGCGCGACCGCGGCCGGGGCTGCACTCTTCAAGGAAACCACGGCGGTCTCCGTGGAGGTGGGTGCGGACCGGAAGCTCACCGGCATCCGGTTCAAGCGCTGGGACGGCAGCGAGGGGCGGGCGACGGGGAAGGTTTATGTCATTGCCGCGCATGCGATCGAAACGCCGCGCCTCTTGCTGAACTCGACCTCCGCAGAGACGCCGAAGGGGGTTGCCAACAGCTCCGACCAGGTCGGGCGCAATCTGATGGATCATCCGACGCAGCTCTCCTGGGCGCTGGCCGGCAGCCAGGTCTATCCATATCGCGGGCCGCTCTCCACCTCCGGGATCGAGAACCTGCGCGACGGCGCCTTTCGCAAGGATCGCGGCGCCTACCGCATCGAAATCGGGAACGATGGCTGGTCCTGGCCGACGGGGGCTCCGATCAGCACCGCCTCCGACCTGGCGATGCAGGGGCTGCGCGGAGCCGCGCTGGACAAGGCGCTCGCCGACCAGGCATCGCGCCACGTCCGGCTTGCCTCGTTGGTCGAGCAACCACCCGATCCGGAGAATCGCGTGACCCTCGGCAGCGCCCGCGACGTCTACGGGGTGCCCGTGCCGAGGATCAGCTACCGCCTCGACGACTACACCAAGGCGGGCTTTGCGAGCTCTGTCCAGGCGCACGACGCGATCTTCGCCAAGCTCGGCGCGACCGGCGTCCAGCACAGCCCAGTCGCACAGGGCGCCGGCCACATCATCGGAACGGCGCGAATGGGTGATGATCCAGCTTCCTCCGTGGTCGACCGCGACCTGCGAAGCCATGACCACGCCAACCTCTTCATCCTCGGGTCGAGTGTCTTCCCCACGTCCGCGACCGCGAACCCGACGCTCACGATTGCTGCGCTGGCGCTGCGCGCCGTGGGGGCCGTGGAAAAGGCGGCGGCAGGCTGAGCTCGCGCAGAACGTGACGCCGATGGGTGTAGCCCGACGCGTTCTCGAAGAGCTCGACGACGCCTGGGGTTTGCATCGATGCCGCTTGGCGCATCACCTACGTGAACCGGGAGGCCGAGCGCTTTAGGGGCCGGCTAGCGGAAGAAGTTCGAAGCCGTCTCCGTTGTGTTCGCGCCCCGCCCGGAGGGCTGGCTAAAGGATAAAGTCGGCGCCGCTCAGGACAATAGAGTGCGCCGTGTCGCGGAGCGCGATCGAGAAGTCGGCGAGGCCATCGCCGTTGGTGTCGGCCTCTATCAACTCCCCGCTGCCGGAGAAGACAGCGCGCAACTCGCCCCCGTGGCCGGTAAAGGCGGCATGCATGCCGATGAAGCTGAAGGCGTCGTTTCCGGCGCGCGTGCTGTCGGCGTCGATGCCGGCGAGGTTGATCACGTCGCGGACGTCCTCGAAGTCGGTGATGACGTCGCGTGTGGCGGTCGTCGCGCCGCTGTCGCTGCGGGCGGCGAAGTCGAAGCTGTCGGCATCGGCGCCGCCGGTGAGGATGTCGCGGCCGGCGCCGCCCACGAGGTTATCGAGGGATGCGCCGCCGGAGAGGGTGTCGTTGCCGCCATAGCCGAAGAGCATGTCGGTGCCGCCGTTGCCCTCGAGAAGGTTCTCCGCCGCCGAGCCGTGCAGCCGATCGGCGGCGGCGCCCCCGGCGGCGTTCTCGAAGCCGTTGATGCGGTCGGAGCTCGTGCCTGCGACCGACGCGCCGGTAGCGGTCTGGGCGGCCAGGGTGCCGCCGGCGGTCGTCACCGGCGCAAGGGTGTGGGCGACGGTATCGAGGTTCACGGCTACCGCCACGGTGCTGGCGCTCGCGTCCCAGGTGTCGGTGCCGCTGCCGCCGGCTACGGTATCGAGGCCGTCGGCGCCGGCGTTGCCGGTGGAGAGATAGCGGTCGTCGCCGGCGCCGAGCGCGACATTGTCCGCTCCGTCGCCGTCCTGCACCCGTTCGACGTTCGCGCCGCCGGTGAAGCGGTCGTTGCCGGCGCCGAGGTCGATGATGCCGCCGATGCTGCCGTTCACGGTCACGCCGGCGCGGGTGGCAAAGTTCGTCAGCACGTCGGCGCCGTCGCCGAGCTCGACGTATGCGGTGATCGTGCCGCTGTTGACCAGGCTGTCGGCGCCGCCGTTCAGGTAGACGCCGCCGGCCAGCGTACCGCTGTTGGTGATGCTATCGGCGGCGACACCGAGCGAGTCGCCGATGGCGACCGGGGCCTCGATGGTGCCTGAGTTGACGATCGTGTGGGTGGCGCCCTTGTCGACCTGGATGCCGTAGAAGGTCGTCCCGACAATGCTGCCGGCGTTCTCGACGGTGCCGGCACTGACGAGGGCGATGCCGATCTTGCCGCTGACGCTGCCCTCGGCCGAGACGGCGATCCGTGAGCCGTCGGCGCCCGGGGCGACCATGAGGCCCTCTTCGTAGGTCGAGACGACGGCGCCGGCGATCGAGACGGTCCAGGCGCCGGTGCCTTCGAGGTAGGCGCCCATGCCGAGGCGGTTGGCGACGAGGAAGGCACCGGCGTCGACCGTCAGCGAGTCGGGGCCGGCGCTGTCGGCCGCGAAGGCGTGGGCGCGGAAGACGTCGGTGAAGACGCTGGTCGCGGGGGTGATGCGGAAGGCGGTCATGGCGGGCCTCGCTCGGAAGTTGGGGTGGAGGACGCGAGGGAGCGGATAGCCGTCCCTCGGGAGAAATCGGGCCGTCGTTCCGGACGCTATGGCGGAAGGTATCGGGGACCGTCCGGCGGGACTTCGGGACCGTCCGCGCCGTCGGAACCTCCGGGCCGGCGCAGTCGGTGTCGTCGCGGAGGCGGGGCTGAGGCGACGGCGTGCGCGCCGCCCCTCATTTCCGCCGCCAGGTCAGGCGATCGCCATCTCGACCGGGTCGGGGCGGATGATCGCGGTGGTCGCCACCTCGTAGAACTCCTCGCCTGGCATGCCGACGCGGGCGGCATGGGCGCGGATCGCGTCGCCGTCCTTCGCCTGGTAGATACAGAAGGTGCCGATGCGGCCGTCCGGCTCGTGGACGACGTAGCTCCGAATCCAGCGGATCGAATCGGGGAACTCCTCCCCGCCGACCTTGGCCGACTTCGCGCCGGCGATCTCGAGCTCGGCTAGGTTCGCCCAGGCGCTGGGGCGGCGGATGACGTAGAGCTGCATATGCGGTCTCCCTTGGGGCGGCCTGGATGGCCGGGTGGCGCCACGGTTTTCGTGACGGGGAGAGGTTGCCGCAGCGGGGCCGACGGCGTCCTTACCGGGCGCTGATCGTTGCCTGATCTTTGCCGGCGAGCGCCGCGAGGGCGTCGGCCTCGGCTGCCAGGCGGCGCGCGCCGATGCGGTCGGCCTTGAGCCGCGCGGCGGCGAGCTCGGTGGCGGCGCCGGCCGGATCGCCGGTGGCGAGGTGGTCGCGGGCGAGCGCGACGCGGACCCGGGCGGCGTGGTAGTCGAGCCCAGCGGCGGTCCAGAGCTGGCGGGCGAGGAGAAGCAGCCGCCGCGCCTCGGCGGGATCGGGGCAGAGGGCGGCGCGGGTCTCGTCGAGGAGAGCCTGAATCGCCGGCTGGGGCCAGCGGGCCGGGCTCGCTTCGATCTCGGCGAGGAGCTGCGCGGCGATCTCGCCTCTGCCGGCAAGGGCGGCGAGCCGCGCCTTGTTGACCAGCAGATAGCCGCGGCGCTGGAGGTGGAACCAGCTGCGGCCCTCCAGTGCGCGGTCGAGGGCCGCGAGGGCGGCGTCGGCGTCGCCGGCCTCGAAGAGCAGGATGGCGTTGCCGGGCTCGGCGTCCCAGCCGATGGCGTAGGCGGCGGCATGGTCGGCGCGAGCGGCCTCCAGGTCGCCAATCATGGCACGGATGTCGCCGCGGACCCGGTGGCCCTCGCCGATGCACCAGGCCTCCTCGTCGACGAGCTTGCCGAGAGCCTGGTCGATCCGCTCGAGCGCCTCGGACAGGGTCTCCTTAGCGCCGAGGATCTCGGCGCGGTGCAGGTCGCACGAACCGGGAGGCGCGGCGAAGCTCGCCTCGCACCACGTCTCGAATCCCTGGCTCCATTGCCAGGCGCGCTCCCAGTCGGCGAAGGTCCGGGCGCTCCAAAGGATGTTGCAGTAAACCAGGCTTCCGGTAACGGGATCGATCTCGCCCGAGAGGGCGATGGCGGCGGCGTGGTTCTGCTGGGCGGCGCCTTCGCCGACCCGGCCGAGCGAGAGGTTGTAGAACCCCTTGTAGGCGAGGGTCAGCGCCCGGAGGCCGCGATCGCCCGACTGTTCGGCGAGCGCGAACGCCCGGCTCGCGAGGTCGAGGGCGCCGTCGGCGTCGCCGCCGAAGGTGGCAAGCCGCGAGCGCATCCAGAGGAGATAGGCGCGCACGCCCGGGTCGTCCGCATCGCCGAGGAGCGACTCCGCCCGGTCGAGCCAGCCGCCGGCCACCGCGGCGGCGCTGCGCTCCATTTCGATCTTGGCGAGGGTCACGGCGGCACGGGCGGCGCGGGTCGGCGAGCCGGCGGCCTCGTGCGCCGCGACGGCACGGGCGAGGAGCGGCAGTGCCAGCACCGGGCGGCCGCGGCATTCGACGGCGAGCGCCCAGAGGTCGATGTCCTCGGCGGTCAGCGCCTCGGCCGGCATCGCCTCGAATCGGGCGCAGGCATCGGGCCAGTCGCAGGCCCGAACCCGGCGCCGCGCCTCGACACGGGGGTCATCGGCGGGCGGGCCCTCGGGGGCGCCGAAGTCTGGGTCGAGCCCGAAGCGGTAGCCGTGGCGGACGAAGCTCCTGATCGCCTTTTCCAGCCCACCCGCGCCGAGGGCGCGACGCGCGAGGCTGACCGCGCGCTGCAGCGAGGCCTCGGTGACGGTGAGATCGGGCCAGAGCACGTCCATCAGCTCATCCTTCGGCACCACCCGCCCGGCGTTCCGGACGAGGTAGGCGAGGAGGTCGAAGACCAGCGGCTGCACCTCCTGCGGCTCGCCGCGCAGCGAAAGCATGCGGGCATCCTCGTCGAGTTCGAAGGGGCCGAATCGGTGCGGCACGGGGAGCGGGGCCCTCGGCGGGTGGCGGGACGCGGGATCATACCCGGAAACGCGGCGGAACGGGACCCTCCGCCGTGCTGCGAGCCGATCGAAACAAACCTGGGCGAAAAGATCGGCGAAGGATCAGCCGACGATAAGGACCGCGCCGCCGCCGGGCCCTATCAATCGGGCCGACCTAACCCTGCCTGAAGGAATCCGCCATGTCCGAGCTTCACGCCAGCATCCTCGAAACCATCGGCCGCACGCCGGTCGTCAGGCTGAACGCGCTGGCGCCGGCCCATGCCGAGCTCTACGCCAAGCTCGAGGCGTTCAACCCGATGGGCTCGGTCAAGGACCGCCTCGCCCTCGCCGTCATCGAGACCGCCGAGCGCGACGGCTCGCTCCGGCCCGGTCAGACCGTGGTCGAGGCATCGAGCGGCAACACCGGCATCGGGCTCGCCATGGTCTGCGCGGTCAAGGGCTACCCGCTCGTCGTGGTCATGGCCGAGAGCTTCAGCGTCGAGCGCCGGCGGCTGATGCGCTTCCTCGGGGCGCAGGTCGTGCTAACCCCCGCTGCCGAGAAGGGCACCGGCATGGCGGCCAAGGCACGCGAGCTCGCCGAGAAGCACGGCTGGTTCCTCGCCCGCCAGTTCGAGAACGAGGCCAACGCCGAGGCGCACGCCCGCACCACCGCTCGCGAGATCCTCGCGGCCTTCGCGGGGCGACGGCTCGACGCCTTTGTCACCGGCACCGGCACCGGCGGCACGCTGAACGGCGTCGCCCGGGTGCTGAGGGCCGAGCGGCCGGAGGTCCAGGTGATCGCCTGCGAGCCCGACAACGCCCCGATCCTCGCCAGCGGCATCGCCCAGGCGCGGGCGGCCGACGGCAGCCCGGCCGCGTCGCACCCGATGTTCCGCCCGCACCTGATGCAAGGCTGGACGCCGGACTTCATCCCGAAGCTGACGCAGGCCGCCCTCGACGCCGGGCACGTCGACCGGGTCATGGGCGTCAACGGCGCCCTCGCGCTGCAGGGCGCGCGCGACCTCGCCCGGCGCGAGGGCATCTTCTGCGGCCTCTCGGGAGGCGCCACCCTCGCGGCCGCCCGGAGGCTGGTGGACGAGATGCCCGAGGGGAGCGTCGTGCTTTTCATGGTGCCCGACACCGGCGAGCGCTATCTCTCAACCCCGCTCTTCGCCGACATCCCCGAGGAGATGACCGACGCCGAGCAGGCGATCGCCGCCTCGACCGACGGCTACCGAATCGGCGGCCCGGCCCGGCCAGCGGCCACGCCGGTGTCCGCTCCCGAGATCAGTCCGGAAGCGGTAGCCTGGTTCGAGGCGGTGGTCGCCGATCCGGAACGGCCCGTCGTGCTGTTCGCGCTCGAATGGTGCGAGTTCAGCTGGGCGATCCGCAACTTCTTTCACCGCCGCAATATCCCCTTCCGTTCCGTCGACCTCGATTCGGTCGAGATGCAGGAGGGCGACCTCGGCGGCGCGCTGCGCCCGGTGCTCCTCGCCCGAACCGGCGAGCCGACGATCCCGCAGGTCTTCATCGGCGGCACCCACGTCGGTGGCTGCACCGCAACCTTCGCCGCCCAGTCCGACGGCAGCCTCGACCGCCTGCTCGACCGCCACCGCGTGCCGCACGGCACCGAAGTGATCGATACTGCCGGACTTCTGCCGAAATGGCTGCACCCTCGCTGAAGGAGACGCCGATGACCCCGATCACCATCCGCCAGGCGACCAACGCCGGCGACCTCGACGCCTTGCGCGCACTGATGCGCCGCTATGTCGGCTGGCACTACGAGCGCCATGCAGCCCACCGGGCGATGATCGACCGCTACTTCGACGCGGCCGTGTTCGAGGCCGAGCTCGCGGCGCTTCCCGGGCACTACGCCCCGCCCGCGGGCCGGCTGCTCCTCGCCCGCGTCGGCGACGAGCCGGCCGGCTGCGTCGCCCTGCGTGACCTCGGCGGCGGCGCCTGCGAGATGAAGCGGATGTTCGTCGCGCCGGAGCACCAGGGCCACCGCCTGGGCCTCGCTCTCGGTGAACGCTTCCTGGCCGAGGCTGCGGCGGCCGGCTACCGCGCCGCCCGCCTCGACACCGGACCGCTGCAGCACGAGGCGCACCAGCTCTACGCCCGCCTTGGGTTCCGCCGCGTCCGGCCCTACTACGACGTCGACGCGGAGATGGCGGCTTTCCTGATCTTCATGGAGCGCCCCCTCGCCGCGGAGGCGTCATCCCCCTCCGCGAAGAGCTCCCGGATGACGCTCGCGCAGCGCTGCCAGACGGCGTGGGTGACCGGCAGGATGTGATTGGCGGCAATCCGCTCCCCGATTGCCAGACGTGGCGCGACCGCAATGGCGTTGGTTGCCACAAGCGGGAGGTGGATCAAGAGCTTGGAGAGGGAGCACGCCCGCCGTCGTCGCTGCGGACGGAGACTGATCCCCATGGTGATGCCAGCTCAGCCTTAGTCACGGCGAGCGGTGCGGAACTCCATCACCGTCACGGCACCGAGGAGCAGAAGGCCTTTGGCAACCAGTTGGTAGAAGGTTGGACCTGCATCAGGATCATGCCGTTGTTCAGGGTCCCGATGATCAGGACGCCAGTGATCGTGCCGACGATCGTCCCCCTTGCCGCCCGTCATCGCCGCCGAGGAACGCGGCGGTGATCGCCTCGTGCTCGAGGCCCTCCGCTCCGGAAGCCGGTTGTCCGGATGTGGTCCGCGCGGTGAAAAGGACCGCGGCTATGCCGCAGACGAAGCCGTCAGGACGTAGACGTCGATTTGGTAGCGCTGGACGTCGATGCCGACGAGCTTGGCGGCGTTGTCGTTGCTGCCGATCGCGTAGATGTTCCGGCCGTAGTCGGTCGAGCGCACGAAGAGGATGAGCAGGACCGCCACGATGAGGAGAACGGATATTGCGATCGGAATGCTGGCGATGCGCCGGGCCCCGATCCAGTTGGAGGTCGAGTTGACGATGCCGATGCCGCGGCCGTTCGACCGCACGTAGGCAAGCCGGCGGAAGATCGCCATCATCGCCAGTGCGGCGAGGATCGGATTGATCCGGCTCTTGCTCACCTGCAGCCCGTTGATGATGCCGCAGATCGTCCCGACCACGACCGCGGCGGTGATGCCGCTTGCCGAGAGCCCCTCAAGATCTCCGGCAGTTCGGAGGAGATGAGCAGGATCCCCAATCCCTTCCTGCGCCAGCGTTTCGATCAGGGCGTAGATCTCGGGCTTGGCGCCGACGTCAATGCCCCGGGTCGGCTCGTCAAGGATCAGCCCCTTGGGCCTCATGGCCAGCCAGCGGGCGAGCACGACCTTCTGCTGGTTGCCGCCGGACGGCTTGCCGATCGGCTGGGAGAGCGATGGGGTCTGCATCAGCCGACCCGGGCTCGGGACCGCCTTTCACTTGGCGTCATGGCCCTGCTTCGCCCCTGCGTCGAGAACGACGTCCGATCTATCGAGGAGGACCGGTGGTGATCAGTGTGCCCAATCATTCGATCCGGGGAGAGGCACTGAAGGACCTCGGGAGCACCGAGGTCGAGTGTCTCGTCGCCACGGATGATGCCACCGTGGCAACAACCGCCAGTGGGCCGAGCTCGTCTGCCGGATGTTCGTGACGCCGAAGTCGACCCTCTTTCCGACTAGGCGGCGGCGTATGCCGCGGCGGTCTACGGCCCCTCGGCGGCGCATGCTCGCCCTATGTCCTCCTAGGGATTGCGGCTTGGAGGGACGAATCAGCGGCGAGGTCGTGTCGAATCTGATGATGCCGAGCAGCGCAAAGCTCTCGACCTCGTTTGCCTTCGCGATGGAGGCGCGTCTCCTTCGGTACGGTGTCGTGGATGCCGCGCGTGTCGCCGCGGTCGCGCGACGGACCAGGCGCTCGTCGCTCGTATCATCATCGCGGGCGGGCTATACCTGCGGTCGAGGCGTCCTCGGCGGCCAACCCGCTCGATGCGACCCGATGAACCCGTAGAGTTGTGCACCATGGCCAGGCTCCTTCTTCTCCCGCTCGCCCTTGCGGCCTTCTGGGCGGCCGGTGCGGTTCCGTCCGGGGCGACGGCGCGGGCCTGTGCGGCCCTCGCCTGGTCGCCGCCGGCCGATGGCCTGGCAGCCAGCAACGCCGCGGAGCTGCGCCGTCGGCTCGACGAGGCGCGGGGCGGCGGCACCATCCTGCTCGCCGGCGGCGACTACGGGCGCTTCGAGCTGTCGGGGTATCAGCCCTCGGGCGACGTGGTCATCGCCGCCGCCGACCCGGACTCGCCGCCCGAGTTCAGCCACCTCGGCATTGACCACTCGAGTCGGCTGACGCTCGCGGGCATCCGGGTCCGGATCGATGTCGATTCGGGGAAGCCCTTACGGGTCGGTGATCTCGACGCCGGCATGACGATTTCGGGTTCACGGGGCGTCGTGATTAGAAACGTGCACATTATCGGCAAGGCCGAGCCGGCGGGAACGCGGCACAGAGTCGCCGACAGCATGCGCGGGACCCGCCGGATGATCGACTTCAGCGGGCTCGGCCGTGGCCTGGGGCTTAGGGTGGACGACTCGAGCGGGATCAGGGTCGAAGGATCGACGTTCTCCGACCTCACCGTCGGCACCAACTTCAACCGCGTGGCCGACGTGCGGTTTATTGGCAACACCTACAGCAGGATCTCGGTGGACAGCTCGGACTGGTCTGGCATCGACGGGCTGCTGTTCCGGGGCAACCTGATCACCGACAACGACGTGCCGCGGGGCATGAAGCATGCCGACTTGATGCAGTTCCGCCAGTCGACCTCGCGCGATGTGACGATCGACAACAACGTGCTGATCTCGGCCAGCCCGATTTCGCACGGCATCTATTTCGGCAGCAGCCGTGCCGGCAATTTCCGCTTCGTCAACATCGTGATCACCAACAATCTGGTGCTGGCCTCGCAGCGCCTGGCGCTTGCGGTCGAACACGCCGACGGGCTGACGATCGCGGGCAACCGGGTGCTTTCCAACCGTGCCGCAGGTCGCTCCCCGGCGGCGATCCTCGTGGAGGAGTCCTCGACGAACGTGCGCGTGACCAAAAATACCGCGAACGTCATCAGCGCCTCGGTCCGGGGCTTCACGAAAAACCGGCCGGCTCCGCCTGATTGGGTGTGGACGCCGAACAAGCAGGTTGCCGGCGGCGCCAGGCCTCCCGATCCTGCCCGGGCGCCGGCCTGCAGCGGCAGTTGATCGCCGACCTGCCCTCGCTGCCCGAGCCCTTCGCGGGCTGGTTTGCGCGGCGCGGGTGGGTGCCGCATCCGCACCAGCTGGCGCTGCTGGCCCTGGCCGGGAATACGGCGACGCTGCTGGTGGCGCCGACGGGCGGGGGCAAGACTCTGGCCGGCTTCCTGCCGAGCCTGGTAGAGCTCGGGGCGGCACCGCCGGCGGGGCTGCACACGCTCTATGTCTCGCCGCTGAAGGCGCTGGCGGCCGACATCCGGCGGAATCTCGGAGTGCCGATTGCCGAGATGGGGCTGTCGATCCGGGTCGAGGACCGGACCGCCGACACACCGGCGCGCGAGCGGGCGCGGCAGCGGGTCGATCCGCCGCAGATCCTGCTGACGACACCCGAGTCGCTGGCGCTGATGCTGAGCTACCCGGAGGCGCCCGCGATCTTCGGCGGCCTAGGGCGGGTGATCGTCGACGAGATCCATGCCCTGGCCGAGTCGAAGCGGGGGGACCAGCTGGCCTTGGGACTGGCGCGGCTGGAAACTCTGGCGCCAGGGCTGCGGCGGGTCGGGCTATCCGCGACGGTGGACGATCCCGCGGGGCTGGCGCGGTTCCTCGGGGACGGGGCTCGGGTGCTGCTTGCCGACCCGGGGCCGGAGCCGGAGATTGCTATACTCGAAACAACCGAGCCCCCGCCCTGGGCCGGGCAGACGGCGCGGTATGCGGCGCGGGCGGTGATGAACCTGATCCGCGGCGCGCGGACGACGCTCGTCTTCATCAACACGCGGGCGCAGGCCGAGCTTTTCTTCCAGTCCTTGTGGCAGGAGAACCTCGAGGGGCTGCCGATCGGGCTGCACCACGGGTCGATAAGTCGCGAGGCGCGCAAGCGGGTCGAGGCGGCGATGGCCGGGGGCGCGCTGCGCGGGATCGTGGCGACAGGGTCGCTCGACCTCGGGATCGACTGGGGGGACGTCGACCTCGTTGTGCAGGTCGGCGCGCCGAAGAACGTCAAGCGGCTGGTGCAGCGGATCGGGCGGGCGAACCATCGCTACAATGCGCCGTCGAAGGCGGTGCTGGTGCCTTCGAACCGGTTCGAGGTTCTCGAGTGCCGGGCGGCGCTCGACGCGGTCTTCGCGCACGATCTCGACGGCGAGCCGCGCGGACCGGGCGGGCTCGACGTGCTCTGCCAGCAGATCCTGCTCACGGCCTGCGCGGGACCTTTCGCGGCGGGGGCGCTGTTCGACGAGGTGCGGCGGGCGGGGCCGTACCGCGATCTTTCGCGAGCGGACTTCGACGATTGTCTGGAGTTCTGCGCAAACGGGGGGTATGCGCTTCGGGCCTATGACCGCTGGCAGCGGCTGGTCGAGGAAGACGGGCGCTGGCGGCTGCGCGACCCGCGGCGGGCGCGAACGATCCGGATGAACGCCGGCACGATCGTCGATACCGAGAAGCTGGCGGTTCGGCTGCGGGGCCGGGGGGCGGCGCTTGGCGAGATCGAGGAGGACTTCGCGGCAACGCTGGTGCCCGGCGACACGTTCCTGATCGGCGGCGAGACGGTGCGCTACGAGAGCCTGCGCGAGCTCGTGGTCGAGGTGACGCGGCAGCCGTCGAGACAGCCCAAGATCGCGATGTACGCAGGGACCAAGCTCGCGACCTCGACGCTCCTGTCACGGCGGGTCGTTGAGCTCTTGTCGCGGCCCGAGGACTGGGGGGTGTTGCCGGGCTACATGCAGAGCTGGCTCGAGCTGCAGCTGGAGACAAGCCGGCTGCCGCGGCCGGGGCGGCTGCTCGCGGAGACGTTTCCGCGGGCGGAGATGCAGCACCTCTGCCTCTACGGTTTCGCAGGGCGGAATGCGCACCAGACGCTGGGGCTGCTGCTGACGCGGCGGATGGAGGTGGCCGGGCTCGATCCGATGGGGTTCGTCGCCAACGACTATGCGCTGCTGATCTGGGGCCTGGGGGAGGTTGCCGATCCCGGGGCCCTGCTCGATCCGGAGGGGCTGCGCGAGGGGCTCGAGGGGTGGCTCGGGGCGAACGCGGTGATGAAGCGGACGTTTCGCGCCGCCGCCACCGTCGCCGGCCTGATCGAGCGGAACCTGCCCGGCGGGCGGAAGAGCGGGCGACAGGCGACCTTCTCGTCGGATATCCTCTACGACACGCTCCGGAAATACGACCCCGGGCACCTGATGCTCAGGATCACCCGCGACGAGGCAGGGCGGGGACTGGTCGACTTCGGCCGGATCGAGGAGATGCTGGCGCGTAGCCGCGGGCTGGTCGACCACGTGCGGGCCCCGCACGTCACGCCACTGGCGGCGCCGCTGTTCCTGGAAATGGGGCGGGTGCCGATCCGCGGGCGGGCCGAGGCGACCCTCGTCGCCGAGGCGGCCGACGCGCTACTGCGCGAAGCCGGGCTGGCGCGCTGAGCTGCCGCAGGCGGCTGGGACGTTCCCGAAACAATCGCGTGCTTAACCTCTGAACCGGTTCAGCGCGAACCCCTGCCTTTCGCCCGGCGCCAATGGAGAGCGCCCGGGGGGGCGGCGCTACCGGACGCCAGAGGAGAAAACGACAAGATGACGATCGCATTGAAGGGCCTCGACGGAGGCACCCGCCAGATAGCGGAGTCGACGGCCGATGCACTCGCGCGCGGCCTCAAGGGGAGCCTCGTCCGCATCGGCGAGCCCGGCTACGAGGAAGCGCGCACGGTCTGGAACGGCATGATCGACCGCCGGCCGGGGCTGGTGGTGCGGGCTGCCGCCGCCAGCGACGTGGTGGCGACGGTGGACTTCGCCCGCGAGCACGGCGTGCTCATGTCGATCCGCGGCGGCGGGCACCAGATCGGCGGGCTCGCGGTGGCCGACGGGGCGCTGATGCTCGACCTGTCGGCGATGCGGTCGATCGAGGTCGATCCCGGGATGCGCACCGCGCGCGTCGGGCCGGGCGCGACGCTCGCCGAGCTCGACGCGGCGACGCAGGCGCACGGCCTCGCGGTGCCGGTCGGGATCAACTCGACGACCGGGATCGCCGGGCTGACGCTTGGCGGCGGCTTCGGCTGGATCACCCGCAAGTTCGGGCTGACCGTCGACAACCTCCGTGCCGCCGAGGTGGTGACCGCCGACGGAACCCTGCGCCGGGCGAGCGCCGAGCAGAACCCGGAGCTGTTCTGGGCGCTGAAGGGCGGCGGCGGCAACTTCGGCGTCGTGACGTCGTTCGACTTCCGGCTGCATCCGGTCGGCCCCGAGGTGGTCTCCGGGCTGCTGATTCACCCGATCGAGGCGGCGCCGGAGATCCTGCGGGAATTCCGCCGCATCTGCGCCGAGGCGCCCGACGAGCTGACGACCTGGGCGGTGGTGCGCAAGGCGCCGCCAGCGCCGTTCATCCCCGAGGCGTGGCACGGCAACGGCATCCTGGTGCTCGCCACCTGCTACGCCGGCAGCGTCGAGGATGGCGAGAGGGCGGTCGCGGCGCTGCGGGCGCTGGGCGAGCCGATCGTGGACCTGGTCGGGCCGAAGCCCTTCGCGGCATGGCAGCAGGCGCTCGACCCGCTGCTGGCGCCGGGTGCGCGCAACTACTGGAAGAGCCACGACTTCGTCGAGCTTTCCGACGCGGCCATCGGGGTGATCCTCGACGCGGCCGGCAGGTTGCCCGACCCGCAGACCGAGATCGCGATCGCGCACCTGGGCGGGGCGATGGCGCGGGTCGCGTCCGACGCCACGCCGTTCCCGCAGCGCAAGGCGCACTTCACCATGAACGTGCACGCGCGCTGGGACGATCCGGGCAAGGACATGGCCTGCATCGGCTGGGCGCGGGCGCTCTTCGACGCCGCGGCGCCGCATTCGGCGGGGAGCGTCTACGTGAACTTCATCCCCGCCGACGAGCCGGACCGGCTGGTGGCGGCCTATGGCGGCAACCTCGAGCGGCTGCGGCGGGCGAAGGCGATGTACGACGCGGACAACCTCTTCCGCTGCAACCACAACATCCGGCCGACGGCGCTGGCGCACGCGGCCGAGTGACAGCGGGCGCCGCCGGTTCGCCGGCGGCGCTCCCTTCGGGCTCGCTGGATGGCTCGGATGCGGCGGCGCGCCTTGCCCGGCCGAATCGGCCTGCCGATCGTTGTCCGCGTGCGGACAAATTTGCAGGCCGTTGAAATCAAAGGAAATCGGCGGCGGCGTTAGTGCGGCGTTTACCGATGCAACGACGGACGCACCTTCGCGGGAGGTCTCCGCGGGCCCTCGGCGGAGGTTCCGGCCGGGTGCGGCGGCGGTGCCGCGGGTGAAGGCGGGCCTTGCCGGAGGCGCGCGGCTCCGGCATCAGGGCGGCATGGCCGACCAGGAAATCGAGCTCGCCGGTGCCGTCCTGACCGCCCGCGCCTCGGGGGCGCTCTGGTGGCCGGCGGAGCGCCTGCTCTGCGTCGCCGACCTGCACCTCGGGCGGTCGGAGCGGCTGGCGCGTCGAGGGGGGGCGCTGCTGCCCCCCTACGAGACGAGGGAAACGCTGGAGCGGCTGGCCGGGGAGGTGGCAGCGCTGGCACCGGCAACGGTGGTCTGCCTCGGCGACAGCTTCGACGATTGCGAGGCGCGGGACGCGCTGGGCGAGGCGGAAGCGGCGCGGATCCTCGCGCTCGCGGCCGGTCGGGACTGGGTGTGGATCGCCGGAAACCACGACCCGGGGCCGCCCGGGCTCGGCGGGCGGCACATGACCGAGCTGGCGCTCGGCCCCCTCGCCTTCCGCCATGCGGCGCGGCAGGGGGCGGCGGCCGGCGAGGTGTCGGGGCATTACCATCCGAAGCTGCGGATGCCGGTGCGGGGCAGGGCGGTGACCCGCGCCTGCTTCCTCGTCGACGGTGTCCGGATGATCCTGCCGGCCTTCGGCGCCTATACCGGCGGGATGCACGCGCGGCATCCGGCGCTAGCGGCGCTCTTCGGGCCGGACGCAAGGGCGATCCTGACGGGCGCCCCCTGCCGGGCGGTGCCGCTGGCGGCGCTCGCCTGACGGGATTTCGGCGGCGCAGGTCTCGTCCCGCTCCCGCGGGTGCTTCGACGGGGCGCGTGCGGCCCGGGGTTGCGAGGGGGCCCTCGGCGCTTTGGCGCCGTCGCCCGCTTGCGCGGGCCTCTGGGCCGAAGGCCGGGCGTTGTCTCGCTCGCTCCCGGAGGTCGCTCCGGGGTCTCGGGGCGGCCCGAGGGGGGCGCTCGCCGCCCCCCTCGACCCCCCAGGCACTGCCCGATAAGTTCAGAGGAAGAAAGGAGAAGCCGGCGGGGCCGGGGGGCGGCGCGGTCCGGATCGGACCCCCGGGCGGCTCAGGTCTTTCGGCCGGATGGCGGATGCCCCGCAGGCGGAGGACGCGCTCGCCCGCCCAACCGGAACGGGGGCGCGGCGGCCGCGACGGGCGCCGTCCCGGCCCCGAGGCGACGACCCTTGTCCGGCAATCGGCTGCATTGCGCTTGCGCCGCGGGGGGGTGAAGACGGACGGGCGAAGCACTGGCTGTCCTGAGGGCGGGCTTGCGGGGCGGATCGCAGGACGCTTATCTGCGGGGCAGACGACCGGGAGGAACGGCGTGGCGCGGATCGCGACGCTGGCCGACAAGCAGGCCATCGAGGCCGAGATGCCGTGGCAGCGGCGCTGGACGGCGCGGACGCTCTACGAGCAGCTGGTCGAGACCGCCGGGCGGGTGCCGCGGCGGAGAGCCGTGACGTTCCAGCTGAAGTCCGGGCCGCGCGACCGGGCGCTGAGCGTGACGTGGGCGGAGCTGCTGGCCGAGGTGACGCGGGCGGCCAACCTGTTCCGGCGGCTCGGGATCGGGCCCGGCAACGCGGTCGCCTACGTGCTGCCGAACTGCCTCGAGGCGCCGGTGGTGCTGCTCGCGGGCGCCACGGCGGGGATCGTCGCGCCGGTCAACCCGCTGATGTCGGCGGAGCACATGGCGGGCATCCTGCGCGAGACCGGCGCGCGGATCGTGGTGACGCTGGCGCCCTTCCCGCGCACCGACCTGCCGGCGCGGGTGGCCGAGGCGGTGGCGCTGGCGCCCGGCGTCGAGACGGTGCTCGAGGTCGACCTCGCGCGCTATCTTTCCCCGCCGCTGGCGTGGGTGCTGCCGCTCTTCCGGCGGCGGGGCAGGGTGCCGCACGGGGCGAAGGTCGTGGCGCTGCGCCGGGCGATGGCGGCGGAGCGCGGCGACCGGCTGACGTTCGCGGAGGGGGACGACGACCGGGTCTGCGCGCGGTTCCATACCGGCGGCACGACCGGGCTGCCCAAGGTCGTCGAGCACCGGGCGAGCGGGATCCTCTACAACGGCTGGTGCGGCAGGATCTGCAGCATTGCCGAGACCGACGTGCTGATGTGCCCGCTGCCGCTCTTCCACGTCTATGCCGCCTACCCGATCTGGATGTCCTGCCTGATGACCGGCGGCGAGATGGTGATGCCGACGCCGCAGGGCTATCGCGGCGACGGCGTCATGGACAACTTCTGGAAGCTCGTCGCGCGGCACCGGGTCAGCTTCCTGATAACGGTGCCGACGGCGGTGGCGGCGCTGATGCAGCGGCCGGTCGACGCCGACGTGTCGACGCTGCGCTTCGCGATCAGCGGGTCGGCGGCGATGCCGGTCGAGACCTTCCACCGCTTCGAGGCGGCGACGGGCATGCGGCTGCTCGAAGGCTACGGGATGACCGAGGCGACCTGCCTCGTGTCGCTGAACCCGCCCGACGGCGAGCGCAAGGTCGGCAGCGTCGGCTTCCCGTTCCCCTATACCGACGTCCGGATCCTGCACTGTGATGGGGCGGGGCGGGTGCTGAGGCGGTGCGCGACGGATGAGGTCGGCGAAATCTGCGTGCGAAACCCGGGGGTAGGCGCCGAGATTTACACCGACCCCGGGCGCAACGCCGGGGCGCTGGCGGAAGGCGGATACCTGCGGACGGGCGACCTCGGGAGGATCGACGCCGACGGGTACATCTGGATCACCGGGCGGTCGAAGGACCTGATCATCCGCGGTGGGCACAACATCGACCCGGCGCTGATCGAGGACGCGCTGATGCATCACCCGGAGGTCGCCCTCGCCGGCGCGATCGGGCAGCCGGACGCCTATGCCGGCGAGCTGCCGGCCTGCTATGTCGAGCTCGTGGCCGGCGGCACGGTCGATGCGGACGCGCTGCTCGCCTTCGCGCGCGAAACGATCGCCGAGGCGGCGGCGGTGCCGAGGCACGTAGAGATCCTCGCCGAGCTGCCGAAGACCGCGGTCGGCAAGGTGTTCAAGCCCGACCTGCGGCGGCGGGCGATCGCGCGCGTCTTCGACGACGCCCTCGCCGGGGCGGGGGCGGGCGCGCGCGTCGCGCGGGTGGTCGAGGACCCGCGCGCGGGCCTCGTCGCGGAGCTGGACGGGATTCCGGACCAGCGGGTCGCGGCGGTGCTCGGACGGTTCACGACGCCATGGCGATGGAGCGGCGCCGCCTGAGGGGCGCGCAGCCCGCGGGTCCGATCGCGATCGCTCATGCCGCGGCTTGGGCGCCGCGGCTATCGGGGTGACGTCCGAATGATGCGCAGGGGCCCGCGGCGCTTTGGCGCCGTCGCCCGCATGCGCGGGCCTCCGGGCCGAACGCCGGGTGGGGTCTCCCTTGCTCCCGGAGGTCGCTGCGGGGTCCAGGGGGCGGCCCGAGGGGACGCTGGCCGCCCCCCTCGACCCCCGGGCACTGCCCGATCGGGTCAAGGCAAGAAGGGCAAGCGGCGACGGGTCGCGCGGGGGGCCTTCCCGCCGGGCGGCGTTGCCAGGCATGCTCGTAGCCGCGGGCGGACGATGCCGAGGGGATCACGCAGGCGTCGGATGCGGTCGGAGCCAGCGCCCGAACCGCCCGCGCTTGGCCGGATGCGCGCCGCGGCATAGTCTCCGCCGCGAATCGCGGTGGAGGGGCGGGATGCTGAACGGTTACGCGGTCGAAGACGGCCGTCTGGTGCCGCTGCCCGCGCCGCTCGAGGCACCGGAGCGGGTGATCTGGTACGACCTCTTCACCCCGACCCGCGAGGAGGAGCAGGCGATCGAACGCGTGGTCGGCGTCGAGGTGCCGACCCCCGACGAGATGCACGAGATCGAGGACTCGAGCCGGCTCTACTCGGAGAGCGGGGCGTTCTTCATGACCGCGAACCTGCCGTCGCAGGTCGAGACCGAGGCGCCGCTGCTCGCGCCGGTCACCTTCATCCTGGCCGGCTCGCGCCTGGTGACGCTGCGCTACCACGAGCCGCGGTCGTTCCGCACCTTCACCGGCAGGGCCGAGCGCGCCGACCTCGGTTGCACCGACGGGGCGACGGCGATGCTCGGGTTGCTGGAGGTGGTGGTCGACCGCATGGCCGACATCCTCGAGCGGATCGGTCGCGAGATCGAGCTGCTGTCACGGGCGATCTTCCGCCGTTCGCCGCAGCGGACGGAAGGCGCCGGCGGCACCGACTACCAGATCGTGCTGCAGGGGCTCGGGCGGCAGGGCGATCTCGTCGCCAACGTGATCGACAGCCTGGTGACGCTGGAGCGGCTGATCGTGTTCCTGAGCGCGGTGGTCACCCAGAAGCCGCTGTCGAAGGACGGGAAGCTCAGGCTGAAGTCGCTCGGCCGCGACACGCGGTTCCTCAACGAGCATGCGAACGCGCTGGCGGCGAAGCTGACCTTCCTGCTCGACGCGACGCTCGGGATGATCTCGATCGAGCAGAACGCGATCATCAAGATCTTCTCGGTGGCGGCGGTCATCTTCCTGCCGCCGACGCTGGTGGCCTCGATCTACGGGATGAACTTCGCGGTGATGCCGGAGCTGCACTGGCTCTTCGGCTACCCGTTCGCGCTGGGGCTGATGGTGGCCTCGGCGGTTGTGAGCTACTGGCTGTTCAAGAGCCGCGGCTGGCTCTGATCATAGCTTGTCCTGCTTCGCCGTTCCCGCCCCCGTCTGGGCGCCGCGGGCGCGGACGCTGCCCTCGGTCACGAGCAGCAGCAGCGCGTCGTCGAGCTTTTCGGCCAGCTGCGCAAGGCCGTTCTGCGCCGCATAGGTCCTGAGGTCGGTCAGGATGTCGAACATCTGGTCGTTGTTCTCGGGCAGATACATCGGCAGGTCCTGCTTCTCGCGCCCGGGCTGTCCGGCCTGGTCACGCCACTCATTATGCCTGTCCGGGCCGGCGGGGTAGAGGGAAAATACGGGAACCCGCGGGTGTTTCGGCACAATCTCGCCCACTAGTTAAGGGCTCCACCGGGCGGGGCCCGCGGCGTCCGCAAGGGCGTGCTGGCGAGACGCGGCCACTCGTGCTTTGCTGGCGGCCCGGCCGGTGACGACCGGAGAGCGCGAAGGGGGAAAGGGATGCAGGGCATCGTTGCGATCATCGTGCAGGCCATCGCCGGGGCGGTGGGCGGCGGGGTGGCGGGGAACATCGTCAAGGTCGCGGGGATGGCGCTGCTCCCGAAGCTGATCTCGGGCGCGATCGGCGGCATTGCCGGCGGCTCGATCCTCGGGGCGCTGGTCGGCGGCGGCGGGGCGGTAGACCCGAACGCAGCGGCGGCGGCGGCCGGGGTCGACTGGGGCCAGCTGATCGCGCAGCTCGTCGGCGGCGTCGGCGGCGGCGGCAGCCTGACCGCGATCGTCGGCGCAGTGATGAACAAGCGCTAGCGTCGCGGCCGTCCGCTCCCGAGGGGCGCGGCTCGATTGACGGGCGGGCCACGGTTCGGCTAATTGCCGGCATCTGGTCCCGGCCGGTCCGGCGCGGGCGAGGGGGGCTGGGCCGTGCCCGACGACGTGAGCAAACGCGACGACTGGAGCCTGCGGACGCGGCTGGTGCACGGCGGCACCCGCCGCAGCCAGTACGGCGAGACCTCCGAGGCGATCTTTCTGACCCAGGGCTTCGTCTACCCCGACGCGGAGACCGCCGAGGCGCGGTTCATCGCGTCGGGCCCCGACGAGTTCATCTACGCCCGATACGGAAACCCCACGGTGCGTATGTTCGAGGAGCGCATGGCGGTCCTCGAGGGCGCCGAGGATGCCTTCGCCACCGCGTCGGGCATGGCGGCAGTGCATGGCGCGCTCTTCTCGCAGCTCCGGACGGGCGACCATGTGGTGGCGGCGCGGGCGCTCTTCGGCAGCTGCCTCTTCATCGTCGAGACGCTGCTGCCGAAGTTCGGCATCGAGGTCACACTCGTCGACGGCACCGACCTCGGCGCCTGGGCCGCGGCGTTCAGGCCGAACACCAAGGTCGCATTCCTCGAGACGATCTCGAACCCGACCCTCGAGGTGATCGACATCGCCGGCGTCTCGCGGCTGGCGCATGCGGTGGGCGCGCAGGTGATCGCCGACAACGTATTCGCGACGCCGATCTTCCAGCGCTGCCTCGACCTCGGCGCCGACGTGGTGATCTATTCGGCGACCAAGCATATCGACGGGCAGGGGCGCTGCCTCGGCGGCATCGTGCTCGGCCGCAAGGATTTCGTCCGGGGGCCGCTCGAGACCTTCCTAAAGCATACCGGCGGGGCGCTGAGCCCGTTCAACGCGTGGATCATGCTCAAGGGCCTGGAGACTCTGGACCTGCGCTGCCGAACCCAGGCAACCACCGCCGAGCGGCTGGCAAGGACGCTCGACGGCCACCCGGCGGTGCGCCGCGTGATCTACCCGGGGCTTGCCGCCCACCCGCAGGCCGAGCTTTGCCGCCGCCAGATGGAGACCGGCGGGACGATGCTTTCGCTCGACCTGGCCGGCGGCAAGGCGGCAGCCTTCCGCTTCCTCGATGCGCTGCGCGTGGTGCTGATCTCAAACAATCTCGGCGACGCCAAGAGCCTGGTGACGCACCCCGCTACCACGACTCACCAGCGACTGACGCCCGAGCAACGAGCCATGCTCGGCATCGGCGACGGCCTGGTGCGCCTCTCGGTCGGGCTCGAGGACCCGGCAGATCTCGAAGCGGATTTATTGTCGGCGCTGGCCGCGGCTTAAGGATAAAATAAACCTCATTCGCTCTGGACGGTTGCTTTTTGTGCAATTTTCGTCTTCTGGTTGTTTGGCTGCGCTTCACCACACTGCCAGGGGCCCATCCTTTCAATCCGGATAGAGCATCCCATCTAGCCTGACGCGTAAAGGGAGTTCGACGCCATGAAGATGTACAACCCGCACGCGGGCGGGAGGGACGCGGTCGGCTTCGACGAGCGGCCGAGCCAGACGGAGGCGGAAGCCGCAGCCCGCACGCTGCTGCTCTGGTCCGGCAACGAACCCACCGGCGTCGGGCTGCTCGACCTGACCGCCGTCCTGACCCGCGGCGGCGGCGCCTATCCGTCCTTCGACCGCAGCTATCAGCATGGCTTCGTCGCCGACAAGGGTTACCTCGCGTCACTTCCCGACCTGCAGAACGGACCGGACAGCCTGATCAAGGGCGCCAAGACCGGCATCCAGCACGTGGGGATTTCCAATTTCCGCTTGCCGGTGCGCTTCCGGACGCGCGACGGCGGCGAGGTGCAGCTAGAGACCGCCGTAACCGGCTCGGTGTCGCTCGACGCCGACCGCAAGGGCATCAACATGAGCCGGATCATGCGGACCTTCTACCGGCACGCTGAGACCTCCTTCTCCTTCGAGGTGATCGGGGCCGTCCTCGACAGCTACGTCGAGGACCACCAGAGCTTCGACGCCCGGATCATGATGCGGCTGCGCTATCCGATGCGGAAGACGTCGCTCCGGAGCGGCCTCGAGGGCTTCCAGTATTACAGCGTCGCGCTCGAGATGGTGCGAAAGGACGGCGCGACGCAGCGCATCGTTCACCTCGACTATGTCTATTCCTCGACCTGCCCTTGCTCGCTCGAGCTCTCCGAACACGCCCGCCGGACGCGCGGCCAGATCGCGACGCCGCACTCGCAGCGGTCGGTGGCGCGCGTCTCGGTCGAGCTCGTCGGAGACGAGGTGCTGTGGTTCGAGGATCTGGTCGATCTCTGCACTGCCGCGATCCCGACCGAGACCCAGGTGATGGTGAAGCGCGAGGATGAGCAGGCGTTCGCCGAGCTCAACGGCGCGAACCCCATCTTCGTCGAGGATGCTGTGCGGCTGCTGTGCGAGAGCATCGCGGGCGACGCGCGCATCGGTGACTTCCGCGTCGTCGCCAGCCACCAGGAATCGCTGCATTCGCACGACGCGGTGTCGATCCTGACCATGGGGCGCACGTTCGAGCAGTCGAGCTACGACCCACGCCTGTTCGACACACTTTACCACGTCGGGTGAACCAGGGCGCGTGATCTACGTCGACGCCGATGCTTGTCCGGTCCGCGACGAGGCGCTGCGGGTCGCCGAGCGCCACGGCGTCCGCGTCGTCTACGTGACGAACGGGGGCATCCGTCCAGTGCGCCATCCGCTCGCCACGGTGCAGGTGGTGCCGGCCGAGGCCGACGCCGCCGACCGCTGGATCGCCGAGCGGATCGGACCGGGCGACGTCTGCGTGACGGCCGACGTGCCGCTGGCGGTGCGCGCGGTCGAGCGCGGCGCCCGGGTGATCGCCCCGGACGGCGCGGTCACGACCAGCGCCAACGCCGGGGCGCGGCTCGCAACGCGCGACCTGATGGCCGACCTGCGCGCCGCAGACCCTTTTCGCCAGTGCGGCGGCCGGCCTTTCGGAAGGGCCGACCGTTCGCGCTTCCTAGACGCGCTGGAGCGGCTGCTGCGGGCATCCTGACGCGAGCGCGCGCGAGCGGTATCGCACAGTCGGCGAACCGTTGTTCTAGATGGAAAAACTTCCCTGGCGCTAACCGCTCATCAAGGGTTTCGCGGCGGCCGCGAACGGCCGCCGCGCCGAAGGGTCGGCCGTCAGCTGGGCTTGGCGACCACCTCGTAGATGACGCTGCTGCCGCTGTAGAACGGCTGGTACCAGGCGTCGCCGAAGCTGTAGTAGGTCGTTCCTTTGATCGTGTCGGAAGTGGCACCGTTCGGCAGGGTCGTCACCGTCGACCCGATCGGCGGCGGGCTGACCTTGTAGCCGTTGTCGACCGGGGCGTAGAAGGCGCCGCCGCAGTCGAGCTCGCTGCCGCTGCCGACAACCACCTTGGAGCAGGAGGGCGGCGGAGTCGGGACGACGGCGCCCTGCGGCGGCGGCGCCACGACATAGCCCGAGCCCTGCGGCTCGTAGTAGACGCCCTGGTTGTAGTAGTAGGGCTGGCCCTCGACGGTGATCGGCGCCGCTTCCGCGGGAATGCTCGCGATCGCCGCGCCGACCGCGAGGCCGGCGGCGGCGGCGCCAAACGCGCCGTAGTAGCCGCCCCAGCCCCCGCCCCAGCAGCAGTCGTTGTCGTTGTGGTCGTAGTAGTTCTGCTGGTTATGCTGGAGGTTGTCTTCCTGGGTCTGGCGGCTCTGCTGCTGGCTGGCCTGCTGGGTCTGGTGGCTCGACTGCAGCGAGTTCGCCTCGGTGTCGCGGTTCTGCTGCAGCGAGCTGGCCTCGGTCTGGCGCGACTGCTGCCGGTCGCCCGCATTGTCGCCGGTATCGCCGGTGCGGTCGGCGTCGTCGCCCTGGTACTCCGGGTGGCTCGAGTCGTAGTCGCGGCTGTGGTCGGAATAGTCGTCGGCGCTGTGCACGTTGCCGTAGCCGCCGCGGCCGAAGCCCGAGTCCGAGCTGCGGTCGTCGAAGCCGCCGTCCCCGAAGCGCGAGCCGCCGTCGCCGCCGTGGTAGCCGCCGAAGCCGCCGCCGCCGTGGTAGCCGCCGAAGCCGCCGCCGCCGCGGAAGCCGCCGCCCCCCCTGGCCGCCGCCTGGTCGGCGCCGAAGCCGATGCTGGCGACCGCCACCAGCGCGCCGAGCGCGATCCCGGCCAGCCGGGGGTCGCGAAGCGATTGCTTGGTCATCGCAGGTCTCTCCTTCCTCACGGCTGGACGGCAGCCGGTTCGAGCTTGAACGGGATCTTCCCGGAGCCGGGCGGCACGTCGGCGACGAAGCGCGACGCGGCGATCTTCGGCGAGAAGTCCCAGTCGGTGAACACCGCGCTGAACCGCGGACTACCGGGCCGCGTCACGTAGGTGATCAAGAGCTTGCAGGGGGTCGGCCGGGGCCCGCTGTCGATCCAGATCTGCCAGTCGATCTGATTGTCGACGAAGGCGAGCGAATGGCACTCGCGTCCGCCGATCTCGCTTGTGCCGAGGTATACGCCGTAGCGGACGCCGTCGCGGAGCGCGGCATAGGGGTCGGCGTGGAGGAAGTCGCCGAGCGGCGGGGTGAAGCCGAGCTTGTCGGTGATCATGGCGAGCGTGGCGTCGATGCTGTCCGGCGCCGGCTCGGCGGCATAGAAGGGCGTGTCGGGGTCGGTAAGGGTGACCGAGCTGCCGTCGTACCAGAGCTGGCGGGTGCCGAGGTCGCTCTGCCAGTCGACGTAGACCCGGTTCGGCCGCTGGACGCCGACCTCCTCGACGCCGCCGAACTCCACGGTCTGCCCGGTCGGGAGCACGTGGTCGAAGCTCGTCTCGGCGCGGAAGGTGAATTCGTCGGCGGCCCCGAGGTAGGCGCCCATCGCCTGGAGCAGCCGGTCCGCCTCCGGCGCCACCACCGGCGCCGACGCGGCGGCCGGGGCTGCCTGACCGCCGGTTCCGGAAGCCTGCTGCGCCCCGGCGGAGGTCGCGCAGCAGATCGCCGCCAACGCCAGCGCAAACGACGTTCGGTGTGGTATCGTCATCGATATCCCCCCTCTTCGGAACGGACCGCGCCCGAATCGCGGGCCACGAATCGGCCGAACTGTAGACGCATCCGCCGCCGCGCGTCTTCGCCTTTGCCGCCATGTGGCGATCCAACGACCGGGTGGATCGGGCGAATCGAGGTCGCGAGGCTCAGCCGGCCGCGATCGCCACCCCGACCCCGATCAGCGCCACCCCCGCCGCGACGTGCGTCCGCTTCATCGCCAGGGGATTGGCGAGCCAGCGGCGCGCCCGGGCGAAGATCGCGGCCCATGCGAGGTTGCCCAGGAAGGGGACGAGCATCGAGACGAGGCAGATCACCGCCATGTCGAGGGGGGTGAGCACGCGGAAGTCGAAGAAGCCCGGCAGCACGCCCATGTAGAAGAGGATCGCCTTGGGGTTGCCGGCGATCACCATCAGGCCGGCGGCGAAGGCGTCCCAGCCGCGCTCGCGGCCGAGCCCGCCGCCGGCGACCGCGAGCCCCGCCGCCTCGGCGCGGCGAACGAGCTGCACCCCCATCAGGACGAGGATCACCGCGCCGACGTAGCGCAGCAAGATCAGGAAATTGCCCCAGACCCCGGCGACGACGCCGATCCCGAGCATGGCGCAGAGCGGCCAGACCAGGTCGCCGATGCCGACGCCCGCCGCGAGCGGCACCGCGGCGCGGACGCCGCCGGTCGCCGACCGCGCGATCAGCGCCGCGACCACCGGGCCGGGTGTCGCGACCAGCAGCGCCAGCGCCGCCGCGTAGGGCAGGAGCTGCTCCCAGGTCAGCGTCACGACGCCGGCAGGGTCAGCGTGCCGTCGGGGGCGAGCGGCCAGAACGGGTTCATCGCGAGCTCCCAGACGTGCCCGTCCGGGTCGGCGAAGTAGCCGGAGTAGCCGCCCCAGAAGACCTTCTCGGGCCGCTTCAGCGCCGTCGCCCCGGCGGCGAGCGCCTGCGCGAAGGCCGCGTCGACCTCGGCCTCGGTTGGGAGGTTGCGTGCGAGCGTCACCGCGCCTTTGCCGAGGCTGCCACGGGGCGCGTGCATGTCGTCGGCGAGGTCGTCGACGCCGAAAAGCGCCAGCACCTGCCCGGCGAGCTGGATGAAGATGACGCCCTCCTGGGCCTGGGCCGCCTCCCAGCCGAGCGCCGCGTAGAAGGCGCGGCTTCGTTCGAGATCGGCAACGCCGAGCGTGATCAACGTGATCGCCTTGGGAAACATCTCTCCCTCCCTCTAGGCGGTCTCGACCACCGACTCGCCGCCCGCCTCGCGCACCGCGAGCCGCTGCGCATCGAGCCCGTCGAAGAGCTCGGGACCCGTCCCGGTCATCCAGGCCTGGGCGCCGAGGGTCGCCACCGCCGCATAGAGCGCCAGCCGGCGGCCCGCGTCCAGATGCGCCGCGACCTCGTCGAGGAGCAGCAACGGGGCCGCGCCGAACGCATCGGCCACCGCCCGGGCGTTCGCGAGCACCAGCGAGATCAGCAGCGCCTTCTGCTCGCCGGTCGAGCAGAGCCGTGCCGGGACCCCCTTTGCCGCATAGACCGCCCCGAGGTCGTCCCGGTGCGGGCCAGTGAGCGACCGCCCCGCCGCGAGGTCGCGGGCGCGCCCCTCGCGCAGCGCCACGGCGATGCCCTCCGCGTCGCGCGGCCCCTCGGACTCTAGCGCCAGCTCGGCGCGCGGGAACTCTCCGGACGGCGCCGCCGCGAGCCGCGCCAGCGCGGCGGCCCGGTGCGCGGCCAAATCGGCGCCGGCGGCCGCCATCTGCGCCTCCAGCGCGTCGAACCAGCCAGGGTCGCGGATCTCGTCGCGGATCAGCCGGTTGCGTTCGCGCAGCGCCCGGTCGTAGCCGATCGCGGCCTCGGCGTGCGCGGGGATCATGCTCAACGCCACCCGGTCGAGGAAGCGGCGCCGCTCGGCCGCGCCCTCCATCCAGAGCCGGTCCATCGCCGGGGTCAGCCAGAGGACGCGGGCGACCGCGCCGAGGGCGGTCTGAGCGGCCGGCTTGCCGTCGATCTCGACCTGGCGCCGCGCGCCCTCGGCCCAGGTCGCGACCGCGTGCCCGCCGACATCGGCCGCGACCTTCCAGCCGATCCGCTCGGGCGCCCGCGCCATCTCGTCGGCGGCCGCGCCGCGCAGGCCCCGGCCCGGCGAAAGGAGCGAGACCGCCTCGATCAGGTTGGTCTTCCCGGCCCCGTTCGGCCCGAAGATCGCCACCGGGCGCGGCTCGATCTCGAGCGCGGTCGCGCGGTGCGAGCGAAAATGCGAGAGCCGGAGCCGGGTAACGGCGAGCAAGAAGCCGTCAGACCCGCATCGGCATCACGACGTAGACCGCCGACTCGTCGTTGCCCTCGCGCATCAGCGTCGGATCGCCGGCGGAGTTGAACAGGAAGACCGCGTTCTCGCGGTCGACCTGGCCGGCGATCTCCAGGAGATAGCGGGCGTTGAAGCCGATCTCGAGCCGCTCGTCGCCATAGGCGACCGCGAGCTCCTCGTCGGCGGCACCCGAGTCGGGGGCGTTGACCGAGAGGACCAGGCGGTCCTCCTCCAGCGCCATCTTGACGGCCCGCGAGCGCTCCGACGACACGGTGGCGACGCGGTCGACGGCCTGGGCGAACTCGGCGGCGTCGACCTCGAGGCGCTTGGCGTTGGCGGTCGGAATGACACGGGCGTAGTCGGGGAAGGTGCCGTCGATCACCTTCGAGGTAAGGGTGACCTCGGGGGTCGCGAAGCGGACCTTGGTCTCGCTGACCGAGACCGCGATCGACGCATCGTCGTCGTCGAGGAGCTTGCGCAGCTCGCCGACGGTCTTGCGCGGGACGATGACGCCCGGCAGGCCGTCGGCGCCTTCGGGGAGGGGGGCGTCGATGCGGGCCAGCCGGTGGCCGTCGGTGGCGACGCAGCGCAGCACCGGGCCATCGAGGCCCTTGGCGGCATGCATGTAGACGCCGTTCAGGTAGTAGCGCGTCTCCTCGGTGGAAATGGCGAACTTGGCCTTGTCGAAGAGCCGGCGCAGCACCGGCGCGGGGCAGGCGAAGTTGGTCTGGTACTCGGCGGAGGCCATCATCGGGAAATCCTCGCGCGGCAGCGTGGCGAGGCTGAAGTGCGACCGTCCGGCCCGGACCTCCAGCCGCCCGGCGACGCCGTCGTCGCTGAGCTCGACCATCGAGCCGTCGGGCAGCTTGCGGGCGATTTCGTGCAGGGTGTGCGCCGCGACGGTGGTGGCGCCGGCGCGGCTAATCATCGCGGGCGCGCGGTCGATGACCTCGATGTCGAGGTCCGTGGCACGGAAACTCACCCGCTCGCCGTCGGCCTCGATGAGCACGTTCGACAGGATCGGGATGGTGTTGCGCCGCTCCACCACCGACTGCGCCCGGCTCATGGCCCGAAGGAGGGCGCTACGCTCCATGCTGAGTTTCATTGCTGTCACCGTTGCCGAGGTCCGTCCGACCCGCGTGCCCGTAACGGTTGCGCGGACCGTGACGTTACCGATTTGCAGCGAAAGGGCAAGCGGGACCCGCGGCCGAGGTGCGGCGTGAAGACAAGCCATTGGAACGACGCGAAAAGCCCGCGCCGGGTCAGGTGCCGAGCGCGGCGTCGACCTTGGCCTTGAACTCGTCCCAGGGCAGGTTGTCGACCTTCTGCCCGTTGATGATGAAGGTGGGCGTCGCGTCGATGCCGTCGGCCTTGGAGTTCTTCTGGTATTCGGCGACCAGCGCTTCGGCGAACCCGCGGTCGTTCATGCAGGCGTTCATCTCGGCGTCGGACAGCCCCGCCTGCCTACCGATGGCGAAGAGCTTCTGCAGCAGCGCCTGCTCGTCGGTCTGGCCCGCCCAGTCGAGCTGCTGGGCGAAGAGCACGTCGGCGATGCCGAAGTAGCGGTCGGCGGGCGCGCAGCGGGCGATCATCGCCGCCCAGAGGCTGGGGCGGTTGAAGTAGACCTCGCGGAAGACGAGCTTCACCTTGCCGGTGTCGATGTAGTCCGACTTCAGCTTGGGGAAGACGTCCTTGTAGAACTCGGCGCAGTGCGGGCAGGTGAACATCGCGTACTCGACGATCGTCACCGGCGCGGCCGCGTCGCCGATCGTCATGTCCGGCACCGCGCGGGCGCCCTGTGCCAACGCGAAGCGCGGCAGGGCGGCGACGGCAAGCGCGGCGGCGAGCGTCTGGCGTCGGGTCAGGGTCGGGGCCATGGGTCAGGGTTCCGATCGTTTCGGGTTGCGGGTTCGGGATAGCACATTGCGCGCCAGTGTCTCCAAGGCGGCGCGCAGCTCGCCATCACCAATGCTTGAAATCGTGCCCGCCACCGCCCCGATATCGGGCGCGGGCGACGGCGGGGTCTGTCGCGGGCGGAAAGGCACCGTCGGCTCGGCGAAGCCGGCTACGGCCTGGGTGAGCTGGATCCGCCCGACCGTGCCCGGACCGAGCGTCGCGTTGATCCGTTCGCGCAGCAGTGGGACCAGCATCTGCACCTGCGGCGCGTGCGGGCCGCTGACGGCGATGGTCAGCAACCCGCCGGCCGGGCCGCGTGTGCGGGCCAGCTTCACGGGCGCGCAGACGGCGGCGAACTCGGGGCCGGCGATTTCGGGCCAGAGCGCGCGCAGCCGCGCCTGGGAATAGCCCTTGCGGGCGGCGGCGGTGCGCATCTGCGACTCGATCAGGCCGCCGGCGCGGACGAAGCCGCGGCCGGTGCGGCCGCCCTTGCGTTCACGACGGTGTCTGTCAGTCTCCTCGTCCATGCAGCCGACCGTCCCTGCTCCCGCGTTCATGGTTAACGGCCCGGCGGGCGCTTGTCAGGGTGAACGGATCGGGGACACGGGCGCCGCCGGAGAACTCCTCGTCTGGTACGACCGGTCCGCGCGGCGGCTGCCCTGGCGCGTGCCGCCGGGCGCTGGCCGCCCCGATCCATACGCGGTGTGGCTTTCCGAAGTGATGCTGCAGCAGACGACCGTTGCCGCGGTCGCCCCGCGCTTCACGGGCTTCCTCGATCGCTGGCCGACCGTCGCGGCGCTGGCGGCGGCACCGGAGGCCGAGGTGATGGCCGCCTGGGCCGGACTCGGCTACTACGCCCGTGCCCGGAACCTGATCGCCTGCGCGCGCCGGGTGGCGGAGGCGTTCGGAGGCCGCTTCCCGGACACCGAGGCGGGACTGGCCGCGCTTCCGGGCGTCGGGGCCTACACCGCCGCCGCCATCGCCGCCATCGCCTTCGACCGCAGGGCGGTGGTGGTCGACGGCAACGTCGAGCGGGTTATGGCGCGACTCTTCCGCATCGAGACGCCGCTGCCGGCGGCCAAGCCCGAGCTCCGCGCCGCCGCCGCCCGGCTGACGCCGGCGCAGCGGCCCGGCGACTACGCTCAGGCAGTGATGGATCTCGGCGCCACCGTCTGCACGCCCGCAGCACCCGCGTGCGGCATCTGTCCCTGGATGCGGCGCTGCGCCGCCCGGCACGCCGGCGTCGCCGCCGAACTGCCGCGTCGCGCGGCGAAGCCGGCAAAGCCCCTTCGCAACGGCATCGCCTACCTCGCCGTGCGTGAGGACGGGGCCGTGCTGGCCGAGACGAGGCCGCCGCACGGCCTGCTCGGCGGCATGCTGGGCCTGCCGTGCAGCGACTTCAGCGAAGGCGAGGCCCGCCCGCGGCCGCCCTTTCCCGGCCCCTGGCGTCCGACTGGCGCCGAGGTCCGCCACACCTTCACCCACTTTCACCTGAGGCTTTCGATCGAGGTCGCGCGGGTGTCGGGCAGCTTTCTCGCACCCGCCGGGAGCTTCTATCCGCCAAAGGCGCTCGGTCCGGCGCTTCCTACGGTGATGCGCAAGGCGCTGCGAATGGGCCTCTCGACGCTGCGGTAGCCGTGCCGGGCGAGGGCCGAAAGAAAAACCGGCCGGGCGGTAATGCCACGGCCGGTAAAAGTTGAGGGACAGTGAGACTCGTGAAACGCGAAGTGACGGCGAGGGTTCCGCGCCCCGCCTATTTTGGCGAGCGGCAGAGCCCTGCGGTCCAAGTATCGGCGGGCTACGGCAAGTACGGCCCGGCCGGCCACGTCGGGGTCCGACCCCGCGCCCGGGTCAGAGATAGTCCTGCCGGGTCAGCCCGTACTTCGCCATCTTCTCGTTGAGCGTCCGCCGCGGCAGGGCGAGCTCCGTCATCACCGCGCTGACGTTGCCCTGGTTGCGCCGGAGCGCGTGGTCGATCAGCATCTTCTCGAAGGCGTCGACGTGCTCCTTGAGGGGCTTCTCGCCGTCGATCGGCAGGGCAGGGGCCTGAAAGCCGTCGTCGATCAAGAGCGCCGAAATGTTGTTGTCGCCGCGGCGGGCCTGCAGGACGGCGCGCTCGGCGAGGTTGATCAGCTGGCGGATGTTGCCGGGCCAGGGCGCCTGGACGAGGTTCGCGGCGTCGCCGGCGCCGAGCGTCGGCGGCTCGCAGCCGTATTCCTCGGCGAACTGCACGGTGAAATGCGAGAAGAGGGTCAGGATGTCCTCTCCGCGCAGCCGGAGCGGCGGGGCCTCGATGACGAGACCGGCAAGGCGGAAGTAGAGGTCGTCGCGCAAGAGCTCGGTCGGCGGCGTTCCCTGCGAGAGCTTGCTCGATACTGCGACGATGCGGATGTTGTGCCGTGCCGCGCCGCCGGTGGTGTCGTTGGCGTTGATCACGTCGAGGAGCTTCGCCTGCGCCGCCGGCGGCAGCGCGTCGATGTCCTCGAGGCAGAGCGTGCCGCCCTCGGCCTGGTCGATCAGCGGCTTCTCCGGCCAGTCGGGGCCGCCGAAGAGCGTCGGCTCGACGAGATCCGCCGCCACCGAGGCGCAGTTCATCGTGACGAGCGGCTTGGCGGCGCGCGGGCCGCAGGCGTGCAGCGCCATGGCGATCAGGCTCTTGCCGGTGCCGGTCTCGCCGGTGATCAAGACGTGGCCGTCGGCCTGGGCGACGTCGAGGATTTGCTCGCGCAGCCGCTCGATCGCCGGGCTCGAGCCCATGAGCCGGCGCATGACGATGCTGCCGTCGGCGAGCTCGCGCCGGAGCGCGCGGGTTTCGAGCGTGCGGGTGCGGATCTCGCTGCTTCTCTGGCAGAGTTCGGCGAGCCGGTCGGGGTCGAAGGGCTTCTCGACGAAGTCGAAGGCGCCGATGCGCATCGCCTCGACCGCCATCGGCACGTCGCCGTGGCCGGTCATCAGGATGACCGGCAGCCCGGGGTCGATCGCCTGCAGCCGGCGCAAGAGTGCCATCCCGTCCATGCCGGGCATCCGGATGTCGCTGATCACGACCCCTTCAAAGTCGGCGCCGAGTACCTTCAGCGCAGGTTCGGCGGCGTCGAAGCAGATCGGCTCGAAGCCCGAGAGCTGCAGCCACTGCGCAACGCTCTCGCGCATGTCGGCCTCGTCGTCGATGATCGCGACCCTGGATTTCTCGCTCATTCTTTCACTCCGCGGCCTGGGCCTGGCCCCGCGCGCGCGGCAGGACCAGCTCGAAGACCGCGCCGCCGTCGGGGGCGTTGCGAGCGACGAGCCGGCCGCCGAGCTCGGCGGCGAAACCGGCCGAGATGGCGAGGCCGAGACCGAGGCCCTCGCCGGGCTTCTTGGTGGTGTAGAAGGGCTCGAAGAGCTTGTCCGGATCGGGAAGCCCGGTGCCGTTGTCTTCGATCGACAGGAGGATCGTCTCGCCCTGCACCAGCAGGATCTTGATCTCCTTGTTGTCCCGGCCGCGCACGGCGTCGAGCGCGTTGCGCAGGAGGTTAACGATGATCTGCTCGATTCGCAGCGGGTCGGCATTGACCACCGTCGGCTCGGAGGGCAGCGTCGTCACGATCTTCACCGACATCTTGCCGAGTTGCGGCGCCATCATGGCAAGCGCCGCCCGCACGCTTGTGCGCAGGTCGACCGGTTCCTGGTCCACGTCGCCCTTGCGGGCGTAGGACTTCAGCTGCCGGGTGATGCCGCCCATGCGGTCGATCAGGTCGTCGATGCGCTGGAACGAGGAGAGCGCCTCCTCGGGCCGGCGGCGGGTCAGGAGCAGGCGGGCGCCGGCGAGGTAGGTCTTCATCGCCGCGAGCGGCTGGTTGAGCTCGTGGCTGACCGCGGCGGCCATCTGACCGAGGGCGGCCAGTTTTGACGCCTGTTCAAGGCTCTGCTCAGCTTCCTTAAGGTTCTTCTCGACCCTTTTCCGGGCGCCAATCTCGGCGGAAAGCCGGCGGTTCAGCACCCTCAGCTCCTCGGACTCGCGCTGGATCCGGCGGCTTTCGGCACGGGTCCGCCGCGACAGCAGGTAGAAGGCGAGTGCCAGCAGGAGCGCGAGAACCATGATGATCAGCGAGAGGACCGCGTTGACGCGGGCGCGCACCCCCTCGACCGTGGCGAAGTAGGTGAGCCGCCAGTTGCGGAAGCCGACCGGCACGTCGGCCAGGAGGTACGGGGTGCCGGCGATGTAGATGTAGGACGGCGACCCGAAGCTCTGCCGAGCGTCGCGCAGTGCCCGCCGCACGCCGGAAGGGTCGGGGCCGGGCGCGAGCAGGTTCGAGAGCGTCTTCTGCCGCCAGTTGGGCTCGGAGGCGAGCAGCACCTGGTCGTCGGAATCGGTGACGACGACCTTGACCCGGGCGCGCCGCCAGCCCTCCTCGTGCGCGCCGAGATCGACGGTCACGACAACGACTCCGAGGAGCGCGTCGTCCTGCATGATCCGCCGGGCGTAGTGGAAGCTGTAGCCGCCGCTGTCGTTCTCGATGATCGAGAAGACCGTGGCGGCATCGGCCTTGGCGGCGGTGAAATAGGCTTTGTCGCCCTCGTACTGCTCGCGCGGGCGGGTGTCGCTGGCGGCGACGATGCGGCCGTTCGCGTCGAGGAGGAAGATCGAGCCGGCGCCGATCTCCTCCTTGAAGCTCTCCAGCCGCTCCTCGGCACCGCTGTACTCGCCCGAACGCAGCGCCAGGATCAGGATGGGGTCGCGCGAGAGGAGGAGCGGAACGACCGAGTGGCGCTGCATCGTCGACTGGATCGCGCCGGCGTAGAGCGTGGCGCGCACGGTGGCGTCGGCGTTCTGGTCCTCGCTGAAGGCGCGCGTCAGGTAGATATGGCTGGCCCAGATGACCAGCATCATGCCGACGACGGACGCGAGGAGCGCCGCGCGCATCCAGACGCGCCCCAGGTGCCGGTCCGGGCGCGGTGCCTCGGTGTCGTAGCTCATCGCGTGGAAGTCTATTCGCGCCGGCCGCCGGGCTCAAGCGCCCTGCAGCGCCCCTTCGGCGACGGTGGCGGCGAGGCCGGAGAAGAGCCGCGTGCCGTCGGTGCCGCCATGCACCGGATCGACGGCGCGCTCGGGGTGGGGCATCAGGCCGAGCACGCGGCGGTTCTCGGAGAGGATGCCGGCGATCGCCGCCGCCGAGCCGTTCGGGTTCTGCGCGTAGCGGAAGGCCACCCGATCCTCTCCCTCCAGGCGGGCGAGCGTCCCGGGGTCGGCGAAGTAGTTGCCGTCGTGGTGGGCTATGGGCAGCCGGATCGTCTCGCCGAGGCCGTAGGCGCGGGTGAAGGGGCTGTCGGTGGTGGCGACGACGAGGGGCTCGACGGTGCAGACGAACCTGATCGACGCGTTGCGCATCAAAGCCCCCGGCAGCAGCCCCGCCTCGATCAGCACCTGGAAGCCGTTGCAGACGCCGAGGACGAGTCCGCCACGCTCGGCGAAGTCGACGGTCGCGCGCATGATCGGCGAGCGGGCGGCGATGGCGCCGCAGCGCAGGTAGTCGCCGAAGGAGAAGCCGCCCGGGACGGCGACGAGGTCGAGATGCGGCGGCAGGCCGGTCTGCTTGTGCCAGACCATGCTGACCTCGGCGCCTGCGCGCTCGAGCGCCACCGCGAGGTCGCGGTCGCAGTTGGAGCCGGGGAAGACCAGGACACCGGCGCGGAAGCTCACGCGATCTCCACGGCGTAGTTCTCGATGACGGTGTTGGCGAGGAGCTTCTCGCACATGGCATCGACGCGCGCGCGGGCGGCGGCGGCATCGGAGTCGCCCAGCTCGAGCTCGATCACCTTGCCGATGCGCACGTCGCCGATCCCGTCGAAGCCGAGGCCGCCCAGCGCGTGCCGCACCGCCTCGCCCTGCGGGTCGAGGACGCCGGGCTTCAGCGTGACGTGGACGCGCGCCTTCATCAGTTGACGAGCTTCGGCCCGGCGTGGGCGCGGCCGTTGGTCCGCGGCATCACCCCGAGGCGCCTGGCGACCTCGGTGTAGGCCTCCGACAGCGAGCCGAGGTCCTGCCGGAAGACGTCCTTGTCGAGCTTCCTGCCGGTCTCGATGTCCCAGAGCCGGCAGGAGTCGGGCGAGATCTCGTCCGCGACGATCAGCCGCTGGAAGTCGCCGTCGTAGACCCGGCCGATCTCGATCTTGAAGTCGATGAGGCGGATGCCGACGCCGAGGAACATGCCCGACAAGAAGTCGTTCACGCGCAAAGCCAGCGCGATCATGTCGTCGATGTCCTGCTGACTCGCCCAGTTGAAGGCGATGACGTGCTCCTCGGAAACCAAGGGGTCGCCGAGGGCGTCGTCCTTGTAGTAGAACTCGATGATCGGGCGGGGGAGCTGCTGGCCCTCCGGGATGCCGAGCCGCTTCGACAGCGAGCCCGCGGCATAGTTGCGCACGACGACCTCGAGCGGGATCATCTCTACCATGCGGACGAGTTGCTCGCGCATGTTGAGGCGCCGGATGAAGTGCGTCGGCACGCCGACGGCGTTGAGCCCGGTCATGAAGTGCTCGGAAAGGCGGTTGTTGAGCACGCCCTTGCCTTCGATCGTCGCCTTCTTCTCGGCGTTGAACGCCGTCGCCTCGTCCTTGAAGTACTGGATCAGCGTATCGGGCTCCGGCCCTTCGTAGAGAATCTTGCCCTTGCCCTCGTAAACCAGCCTGCGTCGGGCCATGCCTGTCTCCAGAGAATGCGCAAGGGAGGCCCGGGCCGACGCCCGTCCCTCCCGGTTACTCGGTCTCTATACTCCTGCCGGCAAAGGAGCAAGCGCCGCCGCCGGGCACCCGCTTGCCTGGTCCGGCCTTCTGACCGATACCGGCGGTCGGGAGAACGGGAAAAGGCACCGGCATGGAGTGGAGCGACCGCGCCGGCGACCACGTATCGACGGGCCACCTGCCGCCCCCCGAGCGTGTCCAACGGCTCGTGGACGAGGCGCACGCCCGCTTCGCCGGGGTCGCCGAGGGGACGGTGTCGCAGGTGTATCCCGCGCTCGCCCGGACGCCCCCGGGCCTCTTCGGAATCTGCGTCGTCGGGGCCGACGCGAGCCTGCACGCCGTCGGCGATGCTGACCACCCGTTCAGCATCATGAGCGTCTCTAAGCCCTTCGTCTTCGCACTGGTCTGCGACCGGATCGGCCCGACCGGCGCGCGCGAGCGGCTCGGCGTAAACGCGACCGGCCGGCCGTTCAACGCGGTCGCCGCGGCCGACGCCGGCGACGGGCGCACGAACCCGATGGTGAATTCCGGCGCAATCGCCACCGCCAGCCTCGCCGGGGGCGGCGACGCGGAGGCGCGGTGGGGTTTCATCCGGACCGGACTCTCCCGCTTTGCAGGCCGGGAGCTCTCGCTGAACGACGAGGTCTATGCCTCGGCGATCACGACGAATTCCCGCAACCGCGGCCTGGCGTGGCTCCTGGAGAGCAAGGGGCTGCTCGGCTGCGACCCGATGCAGGCCCTCGACCTCTATACCCGGCAGTGCTCGCTCGAGGTAACCGCGCGCGATCTCGCGGTGATGGGGGCGACGCTCGCCTGCGGCGGGTTCAATCCGCTGACCCGCGATCAGGTGGTGGCGCCCGAGGTTTGCCACTACGCGCTCGCGGTCATGATTACCGCCGGCCTGTACGAGACATCGGGCGACTGGCTCTACGAGGTCGGGCTACCGGGGAAGAGCGGCATCGGCGGCGGCATCGTCACGGTCTCGCCGGGCAAGGGCGGGCTCGCGACCTTCGCCCCGCCGCTGGACGGTTCCGGCAACAGCGTCCGCGGCCAACTCGTCGCGCAGCACCTGTCGGGGCGCCTCGGCCTCGATCTCCTGGCCTCGCGTCCGGGGCGATGACCGCGGGGCGCAGGGATGAACTGACCTTGAACTGACCCTGTCCGGCTTGTTTGGCGGGTGTCGATTGGCTATCTCAGCCGGAGCCGCCACGCGAGGAGGACCGCGAATGACGACGTTCAACGACCGCGAGAAGGCCTTCGAGAACAAGTTCGCCCACGACGAGGAGATGCTGTTCAAGGCCGCCGCGCGCCGGAACCGCCTCCTCGGCCTCTGGGCGGCCTCGCTCCTCGGCAAGACCGGCGCGGAGGCCGACGCCTACGCGATGGAGGTGGTGCGCGCCGACTTCGTCGAGATCGGCCACGACGACGTCGTGCGCAAGCTCGTCGCCGACCTCGACTACCGCGCCGACGAGGCGACGGTCCGCGCCAAGATGGTCGAGCTACTCGGGGTCGCCAAGGGCCAGGTCATCGACGAGCTGGGCTGAGCCGAGAAACCTGCCGAGCACCGACCAGCGCGCGAGCTTGGCCTCGAACCGCATGCCGGCGTAGGCCGGGCTCGACGACGGCAGGTCGACGAGCGCGATCCCCGGCCG
>JAXMDH010000024.1:0-133078 GCA_046348915.1 Amaricoccus sp. | reverse complement strand
CCCGATCGACCACCCGCACGGCGGCGGCGAGGGCCGCACCTCGGGCGGCCGGCACCCGGTGACGCCGTGGGGCAAGCCGACCAAGGGGGCGCGCACGCGCTCGAACAAGGCGACGTCGAAGTACATCCTTCGCTCGCGCCACCAGCGGAAGAAGAAGTAGGAGCCCTCACATGTCACGTTCTGTCTGGAAGGGCCCCTTCGTCGACAGCTTCGTCCTGAAGAAGGCGGAGAAGGCGCGCGAGTCGGGTCGTAACGAGGTCATCAAGATCTGGTCGCGCCGGTCGACGATTCTGCCCCAGTTCGTGGGGCTGACCTTCGGCGTCTACAACGGCAAGAAGCACATCCCGGTCAGCGTCAGCGAGGATATGATCGGGCAGAAGTTCGGCGAATATAGCCCGACCCGCACCTACTACGGGCACGCGGCCGACAAGAAAGCGAAGCGGAAGTAAGCCATGAGCAAGGAAAAGAACCCTCGCCGCGTGGCGGAGAACGAGGCGATGGCGGTGAGCCGGATGCTTCGCACCAGCCCGCAGAAGCTAAATCTCGTCGCGCAGATGATCCGGAACAAGCCGGTGGAGAAGGCGCTCGCCGATCTGACCTTCTCGAAGAAGCGGGTTTCGGAGGACGTGAAGAAGACGCTGCAGTCCGCGATCGCCAACGCCGAGAACAACCACGGGCTCGACGTCGACGAGCTCGTGGTGGCCGAATGCTTCGTCGGCAAGAACATGGTGCTGAAGCGCGGGCGTCCCCGGGCGCGCGGTCGGTTTGGCAAGATCCTGAAGCCGTTCAGCCAGGTGACGGTGAAGGTGCGGCAGGTGGCGGCAGCAGAGGAGACGGCCTGATGGGTCAGAAGATCAACCCGGTCGGGCTGCGCCTGCAGGTCAACCGGACCTGGGACAGCCGCTGGTTCGCCGACGGGCAGGACTACGGCAAGCTCCTGCACGAGGATCTCGCGATCCGCGACTACATCAAGAAGCACGCTACCCAGGCCGGCATCAGCCGCGTGGTGATCGAGCGCCCGCACCGCAAGTGCCGGGTGACGATCCATGCCGCCCGTCCGGGCGTCATCATCGGCAAGAAGGGCGCCGACATCGAGGAGCTGCGCAAGAAGCTGGCGCAGTTCACCAAGTCGGAGCTGCACCTCAACATCGTCGAGGTGCGCAAGCCGGAGATCGACGCCGCGCTCGTCGCGGAGAACATCGCCCAGCAGCTCGAGCGGCGCGTCAGCTTCCGCCGGGCGATGAAGCGGGCGGTGCAGAACGCGATGCGCATGGGCGCGCTCGGCATCCGGATCAACGTCGCGGGCCGCCTCGGCGGCGCCGAGATCGCCCGGACCGAGTGGTATCGCGAGGGGCGGGTGCCGCTGCACACGCTGCGCGCGGACATCGACTATGCGATCGCCGAGGCGAAGACCGCCTACGGCATCATCGGGATCAAGGTCTGGATCTTCAAGGGCGAGATCATGGAGCACGATCCCCAGGCGCGCGACCGGCGCCAGTCGGAGCTTCAGGAAGGCGGCGGCATGCGTCCGTCGCGTGACCGCGGGGACCGGGGCGACCGGGACCGCGAGCGCGCGCGCTGAGCCGCGGGAGTAAGGTAAAATGCTGCAACCGAAGCGAACCAAGTTCCGCAAGCAGTTCAAGGGACGCATCCACGGCGAGGCCAAGGGCGGCTCGGAGCTGAACTTCGGCCACTATGGCCTCAAGGCGACCGAGCCCGACCGGATCACCGCCCGCCAGATCGAGGCGGCCCGGCGTGCCCTGACGCGCCACATGAAGCGCCAGGGCCGGGTCTGGATCCGCGTCTTCCCGGACGTGCCGGTCTCGAAGAAGCCGACCGAGGTCCGCATGGGCAAGGGCAAGGGTGCGGTCGAGTTCTGGGCGGCGCGGGTGAAGCCCGGCCGGATCATGTTCGAGCTCGACGGCGTCAGCGAGGACATCGCCAAGGAGGCGCTGCGCCTCGCGGCGATGAAGCTGCCGATCAAGTGCCGGTTCGTCGCCCGCGAGGACTGGTGATCGGCGGGACGACCCCTGCGATCGAAGGAAATGAGGCCCCGGACCACCGGGGCCTTTTTCGTTCGCACCCGGTTGATGCTATGCTGAACGGAGCAACGAGAGATTCAGCATGGCGCAGCAATCGAAGCCTGCCAGGTGCACCGCCGAAGCCCTCGTGGAGTGGGCCATGGGCCAGCCGGCCGGCCGATTCGAGTTGCTGCGCGGCGAGGTCGTGGCGATGGCGCCCGAGCGCGTGGCCCAGGCTCCAGTGAAGAAGAACATCATCAAGGCGTTCGATGCCGCCTTGGCCACGCCGAGGCCCGTCGGGTGATCCATCATCGTCGGAGCGACGGAGGCGAGATCGTCCCGCGGATCTTGGGCGAGGTGAAGCGGCTGCCGCCCGATCCGCCCGGGATCGAGTTCGCCGTCGCGGACCTCTTCGCGACCCTCTGAGCCGGTGGGTGCCCGTTCCCCGGCCGTGGCTGCGCTGGTGTTCGGGCTCGGGTGCCTTTAGGGGGATAGATGGTCGAGGTAACGCGACGGACGATGCTGGGCGCCGGGATTGCCGGTGGGTTCGCGATGGCTGCGGCGGGCGGGGCGGGGAATGCGCAGACCGAGACGGCTGGTGACGCACCGGCCGGACCGCCGGGGGGTGCCCTGGGCAAGCCGTATTTCTTCCAGGACCCGACGTTCGAGTTCAACTTCCTGATCGCGCTCGGCGGCGCCTACTACCAGGCGGTGAACCCCGGCAAGCTGCTATGGCTGACCCGGCAGATCCCGGACGGCGACAACGAGGCCGCCTACCGGGCGCTGAAGGCGGCGGGCGACGAGGCGATGGCGATCGCCGACGGCTCGGCCGCGAAGGGCCATCGCGTGAGTGCGCGGCAGGCCTATGCCTGGGCGCAGACCTTCTACGACGTGATGGCCTATGTCGTCGACGGCTCGGCCGACCCGTCGCGGGCGCCTGCGGTCTACGACCTCTTCGACGGCGCCTGGCTCAAGGGCATCGCGCAGGCCGACCCGGTGCCGGCGCAGGTCGCCATTCGCTACGAGGGGACGACGCTGCGCGGGTTCCATTTCCGCGGCAACGGCACCGGGGCGAAGCGGCCGCTCCTGATCTTCAACAACGGCAGCGACGGGTCGCTGCTGGCGAGCATGACCTTCGGCAGCTACGGTGCCCTCGCCCGCGGCTACGACGTGCTGACCTTCGACGGCCCCGGGCAAGGATATGCGCTCTGGAAGCAGCATCTCTACTTCCGCCCGGACTGGGAGAAGGTGATCACCCCGGTCGTCGACTTCGCGCTGACGCTCGACGGGGTGGACCCGAAGCGGATCGCACTGATCGGCATCAGCCAGGGCGGCTACTGGGTGCCGCGCGCGGTCGCCTTCGAGAAGCGGATCGCTGTGGCCGTCGCCGATCCGGGCGTCGTCGACGTTTCGACGAGCTGGCTCGGGCAGTTCCCGCCCGAGGCGCTGGCGCTGCTCAAGTCCGGGCCAAAGGCCGCGTTCGACGCCATGATGGCCGAGGAGATGCCGGCGCAGTTCAAGAGCGCGCTCGCCTTCCGGATGCGGCCCTACGGCATGGCGTCCTACTTCGACGTCTTCACCGCCGTGCGGGAGTACCGGCTGGGCCACCTGGTCGGGGAGATCACCTGCCCGATGCTGGTCACGGACCCCGACAACGAGGCCTTTTGGCCCGGGCAGTCGCAGCAGCTCTACGACGGGCTGAAGTCCCCGAAAGCGCTGGTCCGCTTCACGGTGGAGGAAGGTGCCGACCTGCATTGCGAGCCGAAGTCTCCGGGGCTGCGGGACCTCAGGATCTTCGACTGGCTGGACGAGACGCTGGCCTGAGGGAGCGAATGGACAGGGGCGGCGAGCGCGACCTGACCCGGCTGCTCGCGGGGCTCGCCCCGCGGCTCGACCCCGACCCTTGGGTCTTCGTCAGCGTGCCGGCGCCTGGCCCGCACGGGGCGCAGGCGCTGATGCGGTTCCGCGAGGACGAGGGGATGACGCTGGTCCTGCCGCCAGCCGAGGCGCGCCGGCTCGGGCTACCCGACGCGCCGGTCTTCCGCCGCGTCACCCTCGGCGTGCAGTCCAGCCTCGAGGCGGTCGGCCTGAGCGCCGCCGTCGCTGCCGCGCTCGCCGCCGAGGGCATCGCCGCCAACGTGGTCGCCGGCTACCACCACGACCACGTCTTCGTCCCCGCCGACCGCGCCGAGCAGTCGCTTGCCTGCCTGCGCCGCCTCGCCGACGGCTGACGCCCCGCCTTCCTCTTGCTTCAAATACTCCCGCCGGAGGCCGCCGCCCGCGCTGCCGGTGCGGCGAGGCCCACAAGGCCGCCCAACGAAAACGGGGGGCGCGAAGGCCCCCCGTCTCGAAGCGTCCCGTTTCCGGGGTGCTTACATCATGTCGCCCATGCCGCCCATGCCGCCGCCGGGCATTCCGCCGGCCGCAGCCTTCGGCTCCGGCTTGTCGGCGATCATCGCCTCGGTGGTGATGAGGAGGCCAGCGACCGAGGAGGCGTCCTGCAGCGCGGTGCGCACGACCTTCGCGGGGTCGATCACGCCGAACTTGAACATGTCGCCGTACTCTTCGGTCTGGGCGTTGAAGCCGAAGGCCGCGTCGTTCGACTCGATGACCTTGCCGGCCACGACCGAGCCGTCGACACCGGCATTCTCGGCGATCTGCCGCAGCGGCGCCTGCAGCGCCTTGCGGACGATCGCGATGCCGGCGGTCTGGTCGGCGTTGTCGCCGGTCAGTCCGTCGAGCTTTTTCGACGCGCGCACCAGCGCCACGCCGCCGCCGACGACCACGCCCTCCTGGACGGCGGCGCGGGTCGCGTTCAGCGAGTCCTCGACGCGGTCCTTGCGCTCCTTCACCTCGATCTCCGAGGCGCCGCCGACGCGGATCACCGCGACGCCGCCGGCGAGCTTCGCCAGCCGCTCCTGCAGCTTCTCCTTGTCGTAGTCCGAGGTCGTCTCCTCGATCTGCGAACGGATCTGGGAAACCCGGCCTTCGATCTCCGACTTCTCGCCGGCACCGTCGACGATGGTGGTCTCGTCTTTGGTGATCGAGATCTTGCGCGCCTTGCCGAGCATGTCGACGCCGACGTTCTCGAGCTTCATCCCGAGGTCGTCGGAGATGACCTGGCCGCCGGTCAGGATCGCGATGTCCTGCAGCATCGCCTTCCGGCGATCACCGAAGCCCGGCGCCTTGACGGCAGCGATCTTCAGCCCGCCGCGCAGCTTGTTGACGACGAGCGTCGCCAGCGCCTCGCCGTCGACGTCCTCGGCGACGATCAGCAGCGGCTTGCCGGCCTGGATCACCGCCTCGAGCAGGGGCACCATCGGCTGCAGCGACGAGAGCTTCTTCTCGTGCAGGAGGATGTAGGCATCCTCGAGCTCGGCGATCATCTTCTCGGCGTTGGTGATGAAGTAGGGCGAGAGGTAGCCGCGGTCGAACTGCATGCCCTCGACGACCTCGGTCTCGGTCTCGAAGCCCTTGTTCTCCTCGACGGTGATGACACCCTCGTTGCCGACCTTCTGCATCGCGTCGGCGATCTGGCGGCCGATGGCCTCCTCGCCGTTCGCGGAGATGGTGCCGACCTGGGCGACCTCGTCGGAGCCCGACACGGTCTTGGACTGCGCCTTGATGTCGGCGACGACGACGCCGACGGCCTTGTCGATGCCGCGCTTCAGGTCCATCGGGTTCATGCCGGCCGCGACCGACTTCATGCCTTCGCGGACGATCGCCTGGGCGAGCACGGTGGCGGTGGTGGTGCCGTCGCCGGCCTCGTCGTTGGTGCGGCTCGCGACTTCGCGAACCATCTGCGCACCCATGTTCTCGAACTTGTCCTCGAGCTCGATCTCCTTGGCGACGGTGACGCCGTCCTTGGTGATCCGCGGCGCCCCGAAGGACTTGTCGAGGATGACGTTGCGGCCCTTGGGGCCGAGGGTGACGCGCACCGCGTCCGCCAGAAGGTCGACGCCCTTCAGCAGGCGGTTCCGGGCGTCGGTGTCGAACTTCAGCTGCTTGGCTGCCATGTTCTCTTCCTCAGAAATGCTGCTGTGACGGGGCTCAGGCGGCCTTGGCGGCCTTGGTCCCGGCGACGATGACACCGAGGATGTCGCTCTCCTTCATGATCAGGAGATCCTCGCCGTCGATCTTGACCTCGGTGCCCGACCACTTGCCGAACAGGATGCGGTCGCCGGCCTTGACGGTCATCGGGATCAGCTCGCCCGAGTCCTTGCGGGCACCCTCGCCAACGGCGATGACCTCGCCCTCGGAGGGCTTTTCCTTGGCGGTGTCGGGGATGATCAGGCCGCCCTTGGTCTTCTCTTCGCCTTCGATCCGGCGGACGACCACGCGGTCGTGAAGCGGAGTGAATTGCATTGGGGATCGCTCCTTGATTGCGTTCCTACCTGTGGGTGGCTCGCTCCTTGTTAGCACTCGCCACCCAGGAGTGCCAACCGCGCGCCGTAGATATTGACGCCCCCCCGGGGTGTCAAGACCGCCGCGCGGGCCTTCTGTCGCACCGGCCGGGTTGACAGCCGTGCCCGGCCCGGGCTGAAATCGCGGCATGGGGACCGCGATCTCCCCACGAGGCGGCAGCCCAAGCATCGCGTCCATCGTCAGCCACTCGCGAGGACGCCCCCCGTGTCGCTCTTCACCGCCATTTCGCCCGACAAGCTCTGGCGCCGCATCGCGCGGCCGGACGCACCGGTGCTGATCGACGTCCGAACCGAGGCGGATTTCGCCGCCGATCCCTCGCTCGTGCCGGGCGCCCTGCACCGCCCGGCGTCCGCCGTGGCCGACTGGGGCGGAAGCCTCGGCGGCCGGCAGGTCGTCGCCATCTGCCGCCACGGCCACAGCCTCAGCCACGGGATCGCCGCCTGGCTGCGGCAGACGGGCGTCGCCGCCGAGGCGCTGGAAGGCGGCGTCGAGGCCTGGGCCGCCGCAGGCCTGCCGCGGGTGCCGGCCGCACGCATCCCCGAGCGCGACGCCGCCGGCCGCAGCGTCTGGGTGACCCGCGCCCGTCCGAAGATCGATCGCATAGCCTGTCCGTGGCTGATACGCCGCTTCGTCGACCCCGACGCCGCCTTCCTCTACGTGCCGCCGGGCGAGGTCATGGCGGTGGCCGCCCGCTTCGGCGCAGCGCCCTTCGACATCGACGACCCCGCGGCCTTCTGGACCCACCGGGGCGAGCTCTGCACCTTCGACGTCATGGTCGAGGAGTTCGGCCTCGCGGGCGTCGAGCCGCTCCGGCACCTCGCACGGATCGTCCGCGCCGCCGACACCGCGCGCCTCGACCTCGAGCCCGAGGCGGCCGGCCTTCTCGCGATCTCGCTCGGTCTGTCGCGGATGCACCCCGACGACCTCGCCCAGCTCGACGCCAGCCTCGCCATCTACGACGCTCTCTGGCGCTGGTGCAGGGACGCCACCGGCGAGATCCATAACTGGCCGGCACCGCGATGACCGCCGCCGTCGACGTCGCCGCAACCCCGCGCACCGTCGCGTTCGGCGAGGCGGTCGGGGTCTGGGCCCGCGTCGCGGCGCTGAGCTTCGGCGGTCCGGCCGGGCAGATCGCCGTGATGCACCGCATCGTCGTCGACGAGAAGCGCTGGGTCGGCGAGCGGCGGTTCCTGCATGCGCTCAACTACTGCATGCTCCTGCCCGGCCCGGAGGCGCACCAGCTCGCGATCTACCTCGGCTGGCTGTTGCACGGGGTGAAGGGCGGCCTCGTCGCAGGCACCCTCTTCGTGCTGCCGGGTTTCCTGGTGATGCTGGGCCTGAGCGCGATCTATGCCGCCTTCGGCAACGTCGGGCTCGTCGCCGGCATCTTCTACGGGCTCAAGGCCGCGGTGCTCGCGGTCGTGCTGCAGGCGGTGGTGCGGATCGGCCGACGCTCGCTCGGCAACCGCCCCCTCCGGCTGGTCGCGGCCGGCGCGTTCCTGGGGATCTTCGCCTTCGGCGTGCCCTTTCCGCTCGTTGTCCTCGCGGCCGGGCTGACCGGCTGGGCAGCGACCCGCGCCGGCTCGCCGCATTTCCGCCCCGGCGGCCATGCGGCCGGCAAGGGCGGCCTCGCCGAGGCGGACTCGCTCCTCGGCGACTGGTCACCGGACGTCCGCGGCTGGGCGGCGCTGCGCGCGCCCGCCGTCCTTGCCGTCCTCTGGCTGGCACCGGTGGCGGCGCTCATCCTCGCCTTCGGCCCTGACCAGGTCTTCGCGCGGCTCGCCATCTTCTTCAGCCAGATGGCCGTCGTGACCTTCGGCGGCGCCTACGCCGTCCTCGCCTACGTCGCGCAGCAGGCGGCCGGCCACCACCACTGGCTCGCGCCCGGCGAGATGCTCGACGGCCTCGGCCTCGCGGAGACGACGCCGGGGCCCCTGATTCTCGTCGTCGACTTCGTCGGCTACCTTGCCGCCTGGCGCAGCCCGGGCGGCCTGCCGCCGTGGCTCGCCGGCGTCCTCGGCGCGACCCTGGTTGGCTGGGTCACGTTCCTGCCGTCCTTCCTCTGGATCTTCCTCGGCGCACCCTATGCCGAGCGCCTGCGTGGCAACGCGGCGCTCGCGGGTGCCCTGGCGGCGATCGGCGCGGCGGTCGTCGGCGTCATCCTGAACCTGGCGATCTGGTTCGCGGTCCACGTGCTCTTCGCCCGCATGACGCCGGTCGAGTTCCTCGGCGCGACCTTCACCCTGCCCGATCCCCGCTCGATCGATCCGGTTGCGCTCGCGCTGATGATCGGGGCGGTGGTCGCTGTCTTCCGCTTGAACCTCGGCCTCTTCTGGCTCCTCTGCAGCTGGAGCCTGCTCGGCCTCGCCTTGTTCGCGCTCGGCGCCTGAGCCCCTACCCCTCGCCCCTGAAATCGGCTACGGCCGGGCGGCGGCGAGGAGGAGCAATGACCGAGATCATCGAAACGCTCGACGCGATCGAGCCCGGGTATCGGGTGCTCTACTGCGACCTCTGGGGATGCCTGCACGACGGCGTGCGTGCCTTCCCGACGGCGGTCGCCGCGCTCGAGCGCTTCCGCACGCGGGGCGGGCTGGTCGTCCTCATCACCAACTCGCCGCGCCCCTCCGGCGGGGTCGCGCTGCAGCTCGACGCCCTCGGCGCGCCGCGGTCGTGCTGGGACCTCGTCGTCTCCTCGGGCGACGCCGCCCAGGCCGCGATGGTCGCCGGCCAGTTCGGCCGCAAGGTCTTCCACGTCGGCCCCGAGCGCGACCTGATCTTCTTCCAGGACGCCGACGGCCGGCCGTTCGACATCGAGCGCGTGCCGCTCGAGGAAGCCGAGGGCATCGTCTGCACCGGCCTCTTCGACGACCGCACCGAGACGCCGGACGACTACCGCGGCATCATCCTCTACGGCAAGACCAAGGGGCTGAAGCTCCTTTGCGCCAACCCCGACATCGTCGTCGACGTGGGCGAGGCGCGGATCTACTGCGCCGGCGCGATCGCCCGCGCCTATACCGAGGCTGGCGGACGCAGCTACTACTTCGGCAAGCCGCACCCGCCGATCTACGCGCTGGCGCGCCGGGAGCTCGAGACGCTGACCGGCCATCCACCGGCCGCCGACGAAATCCTCTGCATCGGCGACGGGATCGCCACCGACATCCTTGGGGCCATGGGCGAGTCGCTGGACGCGCTCTTTGTCACCGGCGGCCTCGCCGCGTCGGAAACCGGCACCTACGAGGGCACCGGCCCCGACCCGGCGGAGCTCGCCACCTACCTCGCCGAGGCGCGCATGGCCCCCCGGTTCGCGATCGGCTACCTGCGCTGACGGCTACTGCGCCGGCGGAAGCGGGTCCGGGACCTTGTTCTTGATCGGCGGGATCGTGTGCAGGTAGGCGTAGATCGCCTTCAGGTCGGCGTCGGACTTCTGCCCGTAGGGTTGCCAGGGCATCGGTGGCAGGATCGGCCGACCCTGGCCGAGGTGGCGGCCGGTCCTCAGTGCCTGGATGAACTGGTCCTCGGTCATCTCGCGCCAGATCCCCGTGTCCGGATCGGGCGTCAGGTTTGCGGTGAAGCTTACCCCCCAGGGCCCGCTCCAGGCGGTGTTCGTCCCGATCATGCCGCCGACCCAGGGGTCGGAGAACTTGCCGGGGGCGCTGATGACGATTTCCTGCGGGTGGCCGGACAGCATCCGGCTCATGTCGGGCTCGGGCCCGTTCGCCCCCATGTGCCAGGGCGTGTGGCAGTCGTTGCAGCCCGAGGTGGCGACCAGGTACTTGCCGAGCTCGACGTCACCGTCCGCCGCAAGCACGGGTCCCGCCAGCAGCGCGGCCGCCGCCAGCAGCATCGATCCGGTCTGTCTCATTGCCTTGTCCCTCCTTGTTGGGCCTGGGTTACTTCCGCAGTGTCGAGTTCGGCGATCCACTTCCGCACCATTTCGAGCGCGTCCTTGTCCACGAGGTCGGTTCCGAGCGGCGGCATCTGCAGCGCCGCCCAGCGCGAAGCCATCCGCTGCACGAGTGCGCTCCGCTCCGGATGTCCCGGATCGACCCGCAGCACCGCATCCGGCGTCTGGCCCGGCGCCGGGTCCTTGACAGGCACGTCGACCGTGGTGGCGAAGGCCGCCTCCGCCGGGTCCGCGTTCATGTGGCGCAGGAAGATGCCGACGTTCTGCAGCTTGCCGTCCGAGGCATGGCAGTGCCCGCAGTTGCCGTTGAAATACCCGAGCACCGCCCGCTCGACGGGTGAGCTCGCCTCGATCCGGGGCGGCGTCGCCAGCAGCGACTCGGGCAGCCCGGTCAGCAGCCCGGCCCGCACCAGGTACGAAAGATCCACGCCGGGCAGCGGCGGCGGGTCGGCATGCAGGCCGTTGGGGTCGCGGTCCGGCGAAAGCTGCAGCAGGCTGAAGCCGATGATCGGCGTCGGCCGGCCCTCATGGCAGACCTTGCAGTCGCCGACGCTCGGGATCGAATGGGACCGCCCGCCGCCCAGGTCGTAGGTGTTGCCCAGACCGGTGTCGGGCGCCAGTGTCGCCTGGCGGCCATCGGCGCTCCAGGCATAGGCGGCATAGCGCCAGCTGCCGTCGGCCAGCCGCTCGATCATCCTGGTCTCGACCGGTTGCCCGCCGAAGGCGAACTCCTTCCAGAAGCGCGTCCCAACCGGAAAGACCCAGTTCTCCGGGTCCGAGGCGTCGATCGCGGTTCCCGCCGGGAGCGAGATCCAGCGTCGCTTCGCCGCTCCGTCGGTCCACAGCGGATATTGCGGCGCGAAGGCGAGGTTCCTCGGATCGACCACCCGCGCGTCGAAGTCGGCGTAGAGCCCGGTGTCGCGGAGGTTGGCAGGCGGCTCCGATGCCGTCGCACCGGCCGAAACCGGCGACAGACGGACGAGCGCCACAAGCAACGCCAGAGCGACCGCGCCGCCCCGGCGTTTCCTCCCTTCAGGCTCCCGCATCCCGGATCTTTCCGATTTCTCGCCAGGGCCCAGCTTGGCGGCGACACTACTCCAACCCGCCTTCGCTGAGAAGCGGGTCGCTGGGCCGGGGGGAGCTAGTGCGACGATTGTAACCGCGTCCCCGCGCGCGGCGTTTCAACTGTCGCAATCGCCAACCTGCAAACCTATGAGCAACAAAATTGCTGCCAACGCAATCTGCGCGACACTAAGTTGCGAAACTTTCTTGCGTGCCAGCAGCGAATCGTGTAGCATCTCGCGGTGCAGCATGGGAGGCGGCTATGTTCGACACGCGTGGGCACAACCTGCCGACCGGCACCGTCTGCATCGAGGACATCGAGATCGGCATGGCGCGCTCGCTGTCCAAGACGATAGGCGACCGCGAGATCGAGATGTTCGCCGAGCTCTCCACCGACCACAATCCGGTGCACCTCGACGACGGCTATGTCCGCGACACCATCTTCCAGGGCCGGATCGCCCACGGCATGCTGACCGCCGGGCTGATTTCTGCGGTGATCGGCGAGCAGCTCCCGGGCCACGGGACCGTCTACCTCGGGCAGACGCTCAGGTTCCGCGCGCCGGTCCGCCCCGGCGACCGGGTCGAGGCGACGGTGGCCGTCACCGGCATCGAGCACTCGAAACGCCGGGTCACGCTTGATTGCAAGTGCCGCGTGGGCGATACGGTCGTCCTCGAAGGCGAGGCGCTGGTCTTGGCGCCGAGCCGCAAGTTCGATTGACGGCGGGACCGCGGCCCCGGCCGGACGGGGCCCGATGAAGCGCTTCCACGACTACCGGGAACTGGCGGCGTCGGACCGCGGCGCGGCCGTCGCCATGGGCAACTTCGACGGCGTCCACCTCGGCCACCAGTCGGTGCTCGCCCTCGCCCACGCCGCGGCGGCCGAGCTCGCGGCACCGTTCGGCGTCGTGACCTTCGAGCCGCACCCGCGCAGCTTCTTCGCCCCCGGCGCCCCGCCTTTCCGTCTGATGACCGCCGACGCGCGCGCCCGCCGGCTCGCGAAGCTCGGGGTCGAGGTCCTCTACGAGCTCCCCTTCGGCCCGGCGCTCGCCGGCCTCAGTCCCGAGGTCTTCGCGCACGACGTCCTCGCCGGCGGGCTCGGCGTGCGGCACGTCGTCGTCGGCGCGGACTTCCGCTTCGGCAAGGGCCGCGCCGGCGACGTGGCGACGCTCAAGGCGCTAGGCGCCACGCTCGGCTTCGGCGTCACCGTCGCGCCGCTCGTCTCGGACAGCGAGGGCGACTATTCGTCGACCGCCATCCGCGCCGCGCTCGCCGGGGGCCGCCCGGCCGACGCCGCCCGCGTCCTCGGGCACTGGCACCGGATCGAGGGCCAGGTCCAGCACGGCGACAAGCGGGGGCGCGAGCTCGGCTTTCCGACCGCCAACCTGAGCCTCGACGGGCTGAACCCGCCGCGCTTCGGGGTCTACGCCGCCGTCGTCGACGTCCTCGACGGCCCGCACCGCGGCCGCTACCGCGCGGCGGTTTCGGTAGGCGTCCGGCCGACCTTCGGCGAGAACGTCCCCAACCTCGAGGCCTATCTGCTCGACTTCGACGGCGACCTCTACGGCGCCGAGCTGTCGGTTGCGCTGGTCGCCTACCTGCGGCCCGAGCTCAAGTTCGACGGGGTCGAGCCGCTGATCGCCCGCATGCAGGCCGACGTCGCCGAGGCCCGCGCCGTGCTGGCGACCGACGGATGACGCGGATCGACACCGAGCGGCTGGTGCTGCGACGCTGGCGGCCGGGCGACCGGGGCCCGTTCGCCCGGCTGAATGCCGACCCCGAGGTGATGGAGCACTTCCCGGCCACCCTCGACGCCGCGGCGAGCGATGCCCTCGTCGACCGGCTGGAGGCGGCCTGGGCCGAGGACGGCATCGGCATCGCCGCCGTCGAGCGTCGGTCGGACGGCGCCTTCCTCGGCATGGCGGGCCTCGCGCGGGTTCGCTTTGCGCCGCACGAGGGGTGCACCGAGATCGGCTGGCGGTTCGCCCGGGAGTATTGGGGGAGCGGCTACGCCACCGAAGCGGCGCGTGCCTGGCTCGCCCACGGCTTCGGCGCCCTTTGCCTGACCGAGGTCATCGCCTTCACCGTGCCGGCCAACCGCCGCTCGCAGGCGGTCATGACGCGGCTCGGGATGCGCCGCGACTCCGGGCGCGACTTCGACCACCCGTCGCTGCCCGAGGGTCATCCGATCCGACCGCACGTGGTCTTCGCGGTGGCAAACCCCGCGGCGAGGCAATCCGGGGAGGCCGCATGCGCGTGATTGTCCACGGCGTCGGCGCCATCGGCGGGGCGATCGCCGCGCGGCTGGCGCTCGCGGGGCAGGAGGTCGTCGGCATCGCCCGCGGCGCCCAGCTCGCGGCCATCCAGGCTAACGGCCTCCTGCTGCGCGACCCCGACCGGGCGGAGCGCGCACGCCTCCCCTGCGTCGCCGACCCGGCCGAGATCGACTTCCGCGTCGACGACGCCATCCTCCTGACCATGAAGGCCCAGGACACCGTTCCGGCGCTCGAGCGGCTGCGCGCCGCCGGCGTCGCCGGCCAGCCGATCTTCTGCGCCCAGAACAGCGTCGCTAACGAGCGGCTCGCGTTGCGCCGCTTCCCCAACGTGCATGCGATCACCGTGATGATGCCCGCCACCTACCGGGTTCCAGGCGAGGTCGCGGTCTTCGCCACGCCGCATCCCGGCATCTTCGAGATCGGGCGCTATCCGAGCGGCGCCGACGCCGACGACGAACGGCTGGCGGCGGCGCTCGAGGCGGCCGGCTTCGCGACCTTCGTCATGCCCGACACGATGGAGGGCAAGTACGGCAAGCTCATGATGAACCTGCACAACATCGTCGAGGCGGCGCTCGGCCGCGGCGCCCAGACTGGCCGGATCGACGACCTGCTGCGCGCCGAGGCCCGCGCTGCCCTCGCCGCCGCCGGCATCCCCTGGCGCGACGTCGGCGCCGCCGACCCGCGCCGCGACGCGCTGATGCGGCAGCGGCCGGTCGAGGGCGTCGAGCGTGCCGGCGGATCGTCGACTCAAAGCCTCCTGCGCGGCGCCGGCTCGATCGAGACCGACTACCTGAACGGCGAGATCGTCTTGCTCGGCCGCCTCTACGGGGTCCCGACGCCCGCCAACGCCTTCTTCGTTGACCTCAGCGCCCGCATGCTCCGCGAGGGCATCCCGGCCGGCGGGATGCCCCGCGACACGGTCGAGGCCGGCCTGGCAGCCGCGGGAGCCGGGCCGTGACGTCTAGGGCATCGGGGGCATGAAGCGAACCGACCCAGCCCTGCGCCCCGAGTTCTGGCGCCGCTTCCCGCTCGACGCGCTGACGCAGCCCGAATGGGAGGCGCTCTGCGACGGCTGCGCCAAGTGCTGCCTCGTCAAGCTCGAGGACGAGCGGACGGGCGAGGTCGCATACACCAACGTCGCCTGCCGGCTGCTCGACCTCGGAACGTGCCGCTGCGGCAACTACCCGCTGCGCCGACAGCTGGTGAAGGGCTGCGTCATCCTCACCCCGGACAACATGGACGAGGTGCTGCACTGGATGCCGGCGACCTGCGCCTACCGTCTGGTGCACGACGGGCGCGACCTCGAGGCCTGGCACCCGCTGCTGTCGGGCGACCCCGCGAGCGTACACCGCGCCGGGATCTCGTTCCTCGGCCGCATGGTCGCCGAGTACGAGGTGCCGGAGGACGACCTGCCCGACTTCGTGATCGACGAGGACGCCTGATGTGGTTCGCCTCCGACAACACCTCGCCCGCGGCTCCGGAAGTCATGGCTGCGCTCGTCGCCGCCAACGCCGGCCACGCCCCCTCCTACGGCGCCGGCGACGCCACGGCACGGGTGACCGCGATGATCCGCGAGACCTTCGAGGCGCCGGAGGCCGCGGTTTATCTGGTCGCCACCGGCACCGCCGCCAACGCGCTCGGACTCGCCTGCCTCTGCCCGCCCTGGGGTGCCGTCTTCTGTCACCCGGGCGCGCACGTCGCCGTGGACGAGTGCGGCGCGCCCGAGTTCTTCACCGGCGGCGCCAAGCTCGTGCCGATCGACGGCGAGGACGGTCGCATCGACCCCCTGCGGCTGCGCCGCGCTCTCGCCGAAGCGACCCCGATCGGCGTGCACAACGTGCAGCCCGGGGCGCTCTCGCTCTCGAACGCCACCGAGGCCGGGACCGTCTACCGCCCGGCCGACATCGCTGCCCTCGCCGAGCTCGCCCATGCCGCCGGCATCCCGGTGCACGTGGACGGCGCGCGCTTCGCCAACGCCGTCGTCGCCCTCGGCTGCACCCCGGCCGAGCTCAGCTGGAAGGCCGGCGTCGACGTGCTGACGTTCGGCGGCACCAAGAACGGCTGCCTCGGCGTCGAGGCGGTGGTCCTGTTCGACCCGGCCCGCGCCTGGGAATTCGAGCTGCGCCGCAAGCGCGGCGGCCATCTCTTCTCCAAGCACCGAACGCTCGCCGCCCAGATGGAGGCCTACCTTTCCGACGCGCTCTGGCTGAGCCTGGCCGCCCGGGCCAATGCCCGCGCCGCCGAGCTGTCACGGGGCATCGCCAGGATCGCGGGGGCGCGGCTCGTGCATCCAACCGAGGCCAACGCGGTCTTCGCCGCCTGGCCACGGCACGGACACCGGACTCTGCTGGAAGCCGGAGCGGTCTACTATCCTTGGCCCGCGACCCAGAGCCTGGAAGGACCGGATGAGGAGCTGGTGGCGGCGCGGCTGGTCTGCAGTTGGTCGACCGGCGAGGCGGAGGTGGCGAATTTCTTGGCCGTACTGGATGGCGCGCTCGGACGCCGCTAAGAGCGAGCGCGGGCCCGTGGGGCCCGCGCTCCTCGCGTCCTAAGCTCGCTCTAGGAGCGACCGGCTCTAGCGCCGGCGATCCAATGCCTCCTCGCGAAGCGCGTCGTCGCGATCGTCCTCGACTTCGACCCGGGTCCGGCGGACGGTATCGGAGACCGTCTCGGTATGCTCCTCGCTCTCGCGGCGCAGGCCGATTTCCTCGGTGACGCGCGCCTCCTTGCCGATCACCGCCTCTTCCGCATGCTCCTCGGCCTCGATGGTGCGATCGACGAAGGCCTCCTCCCCAGGGCGGAGCTCCCGGTCGACCGGGCGTCGCTCTACCTCGACGCGCTCCTCGCGGAGCGAGACGTCGGCGGTGGCCGGCTCCTCGACCACGTAGGAGCGGACGCGGACGCGGCCGAGGTTAACGTCGCGCTTTCCGACGCGGAGACGCTCCTCGATCACCGGGATCGTCTCGTCGCCGGTGCGGGCGGTGCCGCGGTCGGCTGCGCCCGAGTCACCCTCGCGCCAGGAGGCGCTGTCGGCGGCCTCGCCGAGGGAACCGCGGTCGGCGAGGCCCCTTTCCTGCGGAACGTCGGTCAAGGCCGCGTCGAAGCGCCCGACCCCCGCGCCCGCAGCGGCGCCGGCACCGATGCCGGCCGTCGCTCCAGCAGCCGCCGCGCCGCCGAAGTCGCCGGCGCCGGCAAGGTCGTCCGCCCCGCTCCAGCCCTCGCTGCGCCAGGAGGATGCGCGCTCGTCGAGGTCGACGGAGCCCTCGGCGTCGAGGATGTCGAGGGCCTGGTCGTAGCGGTCGCTCGGCACGCCGCTGACCGCAAGCAGATACCCGCCGCGGCGCAGGCCCTCGGCGTAGGTGGCGGCGTCGTCGTTGGGGAAGAAGAAGTCGTGGACGCTGTCCCAGAAGCCGCGGTCCTCGCGGTAGCCGCCGTGGCCGGCGTATTCCTCGCCACCCGTCAACCGGATCGTGGCATCGGGGAGGCCAAGGTCGAGCAGCGCCCGCTGGGCGTCCTCGGCCTTTTCGAGCTCGTCGAAGAAGGCGGTGAGAGTTCGTCCGCCCGACATGGCGGCATCGGTGGTAAGGTCGGTCATGGTTTCGCTCCTCTGCAAATCTTCCGCGTCGTCCCGCACGATCCGCACCTCCTGACGGCGCAGTTCCACTGGCACCGCCACGGTCTCGACCGTCCGGTGGCGCCGGAGGTGGATTTCCTCCCGCAGGTAGAGCCGCCGCTCCACGAAGACCCGCTCTTCGACGATCGGCACGATCGTCACCTCGCCTTCGGTGCGGATGGACGGCGCGGCGTCGACCTCGCGCCCCACCGGAACGCGAGTGACCTCGACCTCCTCGCGCGCCAGGTCGACCTCGGCGAGCTCCTCGACGGTGGCGGTACGGGTCTCGACCCGAACGGTCCCCGTCGTGACCGCCCGCTTGCCGACGGCCAAGACTTCCTCGGTCACCGGGATGCGGTGTTCGGCCTCCGACATGCGAGCTTTGGCTCCCCTGCTGGGATGCGTAGAGAACCCTCCGCCGGAGAAATCGTTCCTGCGGCGCGGCCGGCTTTGGCCGCAGATGCGGGGGGGACCGATGCGCGCCTGGGCGCCCGCGCCCGATGGCATCGCGAGGGCCGCAGGGCGTCCGGGAGATTTCAGGACAAGGGGAGGTGAGAAGGAAGGCTCGGGGGGGCCCTCAGAAGGGGACGGCGTCGGCGGCCATGACGAAGCGGGCGACCACGTTCTTCGGGCCGGCCTTCTCGAAGTCGATGGTCAGCTTCTCGCCCTCGGCGGCCGTCACAGTGCCGTAGCCGAACTTCTGGTGGAACACGCGGGTGCCGAGGTCGAAGGCCGCGATCGCGGTGACGTCGATCGTCATGTTGCGGGCTTCCTGGGGCTGGCTGGTGCCGCGCTGGGCGGCGCGGGCCTGCATCCGCTTCCAGCCGGGAGAGTTGTAGACGTCGGCCTTCGCGACGGTGTCGGCGAGGGAAGACGCGGCCATCGGCGCGGCGGCGCCGTAGCTGCCACCGTAGAGGCCGGGCGGGGTCAGGACGTCGACGTGGTCGGGCGGTAGCTCGTCGATGAAGCGCGACGGGAGCTGCGACTGCCACTGGTTGTAGACGCGTCGGTTGGCGGCGAAGGAGACCGTGGCGAGCACGCGGGCGCGGGTGATGCCCACATAGGCGAGGCGGCGCTCCTCCTCGAGGCCCTTGACCCCGCTCTCGTCCATGGCGCGCTGCGAGGGGAAGAGGCCGTCCTCCCAGCCGGGGAGGAAGACCGCGGGGAACTCCAGGCCCTTGGCGGCATGCAGGGTCATGACGGAGACTTTGGCGGCCTCGTCATCCCCCTCGTTGTCCATGACGAGCGCAACGTGCTCGAGGAAGCCCTGAAGGTTGTCGAACTCGTTGAGCGCCTTCACCAGCTCCTTGAGGTTGTCGAGGCGGCCGGCTGCGTCGGGCGTCTTCTCGGCGCGCCACATCGCGGTGTAGCCCGAGTCGTCGAGGATCTGCTCGGCGAGCTCGACATGGGGCACTTTGTCGCGGATCTGCGCGTGCCAGAAGTCGAAGCTCGCAACGAGCTCGGCGAGAGCAGATCGGGCGCGAGGGGGCAGGCCGCCCTGCTCGGTCAGGCGGCGCGCACCCTCGAGCAGCGACAGTCCGTTCTGCCGGGCGGTGCGGTTGATGTCCTGGATCGCCTTGTCGCCGAGGCCGCGCTTGGGGACGTTGGCGATGCGCTCGAAGGCGAGGTCGTCGTCGGGGGATACGGCGACGCGGAAGTAGGCCATCGCGTCGCGGATCTCCTGGCGCTCGTAGAAGCGCGGGCCGCCGATGACGCGGTAGGGCAGGCCGATCGTCAGGAAGCGGTCCTCGAAGGCGCGCATCTGGTGCGAGGCACGGACAAGGATGGCGACCCCGTCGGGGCTGATCGGGTCGAGGCCGCGGGTGCCGCGGGCGAGCGATTCGATCTCCTCGCCGATCCAGCGGGCTTCCTCCTCGCCGTCCCAGTGGCCGATCAGGCGGATCTTCTCGCCCTCGGGGATGTCGGTCCAGAGCGTCTTGCCGAGGCGGCCCTGGTTGCTGGCGATGACGCCGGAGGCGGCGGCGAGGATGTGCGGGGTCGAGCGGTAGTTCTGCTCGAGGCGGATGACGCGGGCGCCGGGAAAGTCCTTCTCGAAGCGGAGGATGTTGCCGACCTCGGCCCCGCGCCAGCCGTAGATCGACTGGTCGTCGTCGCCGACGCAGGCGATGTTGCGATGCTGCGCGGCGAGGAGCCGCAGCCACAGGTACTGGCAGACGTTGGTGTCCTGGTACTCGTCGACGAGGATGTAGCGGAACCAGCGCTGGTAGCGCTCGAGCACGTCCTGGTGGTGCTGGAAGACCGTCACGACGTGGAGCAGGAGGTCGCCGAAGTCGCAGGCGTTCAGGACCGCGAGCCGCTCCTGGTAGCGGGCGTAGAGCTCGGCGCCCTGGTGGTCGTAGGCGGAGGATTCGGCAGCAGGAACGCGCTCAGGGGTGAGGGCGCGGTTCTTCCAGCCGTCGATGAGCCCGGCGAGGAGGCGCGGCGGCCAGCGCTTCTCGTCGATCTCGGCGGCAAGCACGAGCTGGCGCAGGAGGCGGAGCTGGTCGTCGGTGTCGAGGATCGTGAAGTTCGCCTTCAGCCCGACGAGCTCGGCGTGGCGGCGGAGGATCTTGACGCTGAGCGAGTGGAACGTCCCGAGCCAGGGCATGCCCTCGACGACGCCGCCGACCAGCTGGCCCACGCGGTGGCGCATCTCGCGGGCGGCCTTGTTGGTGAAGGTGACGGCGAGGATCTCGTTCGGGCGGGCGCGGCCGGTATGGAGCAGGTGCGCGATGCGCGCGGTCAGTGCCTTGGTCTTGCCGGTGCCGGCACCGGCCAGGACGAGCACGGGGCCGTCGAGCGCCTCGACGGCCTCCCGTTGGGCCGGGTTGAGGTCGTCGAGGTAGGGCGCCGGGCGCGCGGCCATGGCGCGGGCCGACAGGGGACGGCGATCGGCGGCCTCGAAGGCGTCGGCCTCGTCGGTGGTCGAGGAGCTCATGTGCGTCAAGGTAAATGCGGCTCGGAGAAAAGGGAAGCCTGCGTTCGCGCTGTGTTCCGTCAAACGAACGCCTAAACCGCGGCTTATGCCCGCGGCTTAAGCCTGCGGGGAATGGTGCCCTTGGCGGCGGCGCGGCATCTGCGCCGGGCCCGGCTGTTCGGGTCCCATGTAGAGGTTGCTGTCATGATACGACTTTTCCCCGCGATCCTTGCGCTTGGCGCGCTCGCGTCTCCCGCCTTTGCGGAGCCGAGCTGCAAGGCGAGCTCCGCCGAGCTGCCGATGTGGCAGGTCGCCAAGTCGTTCGAGGACGCGGGCGGTAGCATCCAGAAGGTCCAGCGCACCAACGGCTGCTTCGAAATCTACGGCAAGCGGGCCGACAAGCGGGTGGAGGCTTTCTTCGACCCGACGACCGGCAAGCAGATCGCCGAGGAGTAGGCCGGTGAGCGCGGTCCTGGAACCCCAGGGCGGCGTGCGGGTCTGGGACCCGCTCGTCCGCGTCTTCCACTGGACGTTGGCCGTGTCGTTTCTCGGCGCCTTCCTCTTCCAGGATCCGCGCGCGCTGCATCGGGGCCTCGGCTACGTCGCCGTGGCCGCGGTGGCGGTGCGGATCATCTGGGGGCTGGTAGGCTCCAGGCACGCCCGATTCGCGGACTTCGTACCGACCCCGGCGGGCTTTCTCGCCTACGTGCGCGACAGCCTTGCCGGTCGCGAGCGGCGCTACCTCGGGCACAACCCGGCCGGGGGCGCAATGGTCGCGGCGCTGCTCACGGTGGTGCTGACGCTGGGGGTGACTGGCTGGATGATGGGGACGGACGCCTTCTGGGGCGACGACCGAATCAAGGCCGTTCACGAGGCCGTGGCGAACCTCGGCATCGGTCTTGTGGCGCTGCACCTCTGCGGGGTAGCCTGGGAAAGCTGGCGGCACCGGGAGAACCTGGTCGCGGCCATGATCACCGGGGTCAAGCGCCGCTGACGCCCGAGCGGACGGACCCGGATGCCGCGACTGCTTGCACTCGACCGCGACCATACGCTGCTGATCGTCACCGTGGTGCAGGCCGCCTGCGGACTGTATCTCCTCATCGATGCGCTGGACGAGCTCGGCGGTGCCGGCGGCTTCGTCGAGCTGGGCTTCGTCGCGGCATTGTGGCTCGGGTCGCTCCTCGGCGTCCGCGAGCTCTTCCGGCTGGCGCGACACAACCGCCACATGGAGGGGCGGATGCGGGCGGCGAGCGGCGCGCTCGGCGAAATGATCGAGGAAGCCTTCGACCGCTGGGAGCTGACGCCGTCCGAGCGCGACGTGGCGCTGCTCGCGCTGAAGGGACTGACGATCGGCGAGATCGCAGGGGTGCGCGCCACCCGCGAGGGGACGGTGAAGGCGCAGTGTGCTGCGATCTACCGCAAGGCCGGTGTCTCCGGGCGGCCGCAGCTGATCTCGTTCTTCGTCGAGGAGCTGATGGCCGGGGTGACGCTCGGCGAGGCACCCGACGCGCCGGAGGCCGTCCCCGCGCAGCCGATGGCGTTTGGCCGGCTGCCCGAAACGTAGGCAGACGCTGGATCCGGATTGGGCGGCGCCGCGCGCGGCGCACACGGGCAGGCAATCTCGTTGCGTTGCAGCATCGGGCGTCTTAACACTCGCAGGTTCGCGGGGGAGAGGGCGCCGATGCCGACTTTCAAGAAGATCCTGGTCGCCAACCGGAGCGAGATCGCGATCCGGGTGATGCGTGCCGCCAACGAGATGGGCAAGACGACCGTCGCGGTCTTTGCCGAGGAGGACAAGCTCTCGCTGCACCGCTTCAAGGCGGACGAGGCCTACCGGATCGGCGAGGGGCTAGGGCCGGTCGCTGCCTACCTCTCGATCCCGGAGATCATCCGGGTCGCCAAGATGTGCGGGGCGGATGCGATCCACCCAGGCTACGGGCTCCTGAGCGAGAACCCGGACTTCGTCGACGCCTGCACCGAGGCCGGCATCGCCTTCATCGGGCCGAAGGCCGAGACGATGCGCATGCTCGGGGACAAGGCGAGCGCGCGCAAGGTGGCGATCGCGGCCGGGGTGCCCGTGATCCCGGCGACCGAGGTGCTGCCCGACGACATGGACGAGGTGCGGCGGATGGCCGCGGACGTCGGCTATCCCTTCATGCTCAAGGCGAGCTGGGGCGGCGGCGGGCGCGGTATGCGGCCGATCATGGGGCCGGACGAGCTGGCCGACAAAGTGCTCGAGGGCCGTCGCGAGGCGGAGGCCGCGTTCGGCAACGGCGAGGGGTACCTCGAGAAGATGATCCTGAACGCCCGGCACGTCGAGGTGCAGATCCTCGGCGACAAGTTCGGGACGATCTACCACCTCTGGGAGCGCGACTGCTCGGTGCAGCGTCGGAACCAGAAGGTCGTCGAGCGGGCGCCGGCGCCGTACCTGACGCAGGCACAGCGGGACTATGTCTGCGCGCTGGGCCTGAAGATCGCGCGCGCCGCCGACTACGAGTGCGCGGGGACGGTCGAGTTCCTGATGGACCGCGATACCGGGGACTTCTACTTCATCGAGGTCAACCCGCGGGTGCAGGTCGAGCACACGGTGACGGAGGAGGTCACCGGCATCGACATCGTGCGGGCGCAGATCATGGTCGCCGAGGGCGCGACGCTGGCGGAGGCGACGGGCGCGGACAGCCAGGCGGATGTCGAGCTGCACGGGCACGCCATCCAGTGCCGGATCACCACCGAGGACCCGCAGAACAACTTCATCCCGGACTACGGCCGGATCACCGCCTACCGGGGCGCCACCGGCATGGGGATCCGGCTCGACGGCGGGACCGCCTATTCGGGCGCGGTGATCACCCGCTACTACGACTCGCTGCTCGAGAAGGTGACGGCCTGGGCGCCGACCCCCGAGATGGCGATCGCGCGGCTCGACCGCGCGCTCAGGGAGTTCCGCATCCGCGGGGTGTCGACGAACATCGCCTTCGTCGAGAACCTGCTCAAGCACCCGACCTTCCTCGACTATTCCTACACAACCAAGTTCATCGACACGACGCCCGATCTCTTTCACTTCGGCGCGCGCCGCGACCGGGCGACGAAGATCCTGACCTACATCGCCGACATCACCGTAAACGGCCACCCCGAGACGGCCGGCCGGCCCAAGCCGCCCGCCGAGGCGCGGCCGCCGAAGCCGCCGTTGGTACCGATGACCGCGCCCACCGCCGGGACGCGGCAGCTCCTTGAGGAGAAGGGGCCGAAGGGCGTCGCCGACTGGATGCTGGCGCAGGAGCGGCTCCTCGTCACCGACACGACGATGCGGGACGGGCACCAGAGCCTGCTCGCGACCCGGATGCGGTCGTTCGACATGATCGCCGTGGCGCCGGCCTACGCCCACATGCTGCCGGGGCTCTTCAGCGTCGAGTGCTGGGGCGGCGCGACCTTCGACGTCGCCTACCGCTTCCTGCAGGAGTGCCCCTGGCAGCGGCTCAGGGATCTGCGCGCGCGCATGCCGAACCTCTTGACGCAGATGCTGCTGCGCGCCTCGAACGGGGTCGGGTACACCAACTATCCGGACAACGTGGTGCAGACCTTCGTGGCGCAGGCGGCCGCGTCGGGCGTCGACGTCTTCCGTGTCTTCGACTCGCTGAACTGGGTCGAGAACATGCGCGTCGCCATGGACGCCGTGATCGAATCGGGCAAGATCTGCGAGGCGGCGATCTGCTACACCGGCGACCTGAACGACCCGGCACGCTCCAAGTACGACCTCGAGTACTACGTGCGGATGGCGAAGCAGCTCAAGGCTGCCGGTGCGCACATCCTCGGACTGAAGGACATGGCCGGCCTGGTGAAGCCCGCGGCGGCCTACACTCTGATCCGGGCGCTGAAGGAAGAAGTCGGCCTGCCGGTGCACTTCCACACCCACGACACCAGCGGGGTTTCGGCGGCGAGCATCCTGGCGGCGTCGGCGGCCGGCGTCGACGCGGTCGACGCGGCGATGGACAGCTTCTCGGGGATGACGTCGCAGCCCTGCCTCGGGTCGATCGTCGAGGCGTTGCAGCGCACCGACCGCGACACCGGCCTCGACGTCGAGGCCATCCGCCAGCTCGCCGACTACTGGGAGGCCGTCCGCAGCCAGTACGCCGCCTTCGAGGCCGGCCTGAAGGCGCCGGCGTCGGAGGTCTACCTGCACGAGATGCCCGGCGGCCAGTTCACCAACCTCAAGGCGCAGGCCCGCTCGATGGGGCTCGAGGAGCGCTGGCACGAGGTGGCCCACATGTATGCCGAGGTGAACCGGATGTTCGGCGACATCGTCAAGGTGACGCCTTCGTCCAAGGTTGTCGGCGACATGGCGCTGATGATGGTGGCGCAGGGCCTGACCCGGGCCGAGGTCGAAGACCCGGCCGTCGAGGTCGCCTTTCCCGAAAGCGTCGTCGACATGATGAAGGGGAACCTCGGGCAGCCGCCGGGCGGCTGGCCGAAGGCGTTGCAGGCGAAGATCCTGAAGGGCGAGCCCGCTTCGACCGAGCGCCCGGGGGCGGTGATGCCGCCGGCCGACCTCGGCAAGCTGCGCGCGGACGCGGGGAAGCTCGCGCGCGAGGGCGAGCAGATCGACGACGAGGACTTCAACGGCTACCTGATGTATCCGAAGGTCTTCGCCGACTATTTCAACCGGCACCGCGAGTACGGGCCGGTCCGCACGCTGCCGACGCCGGTGTACTTCTACGGCATGGAGCCCGGGCAGGAGGTCTCGATCGAGATCGACCCCGGGAAAATCCTCGAGGTGCGGCTGCAGACCGTCGGCGAGACCAACGAGGAGGGCGACGTGCGCGTCTTCTTCGAGCTCAACGGCCAGCCGCGGATGGTGCGGGTACCGAACCGGAAGGCGGCGGCCTCGGCGCCGAAGCGGCCGAAGGCCGACGTCGGCAACCCTGCGCAGGTGGCGGCGCCGATGCCCGGCGTCATCGCCAGCGTGGCGGTCAAGGAAGGCCAGCCGGTGCAGGCGGGCGACCTGATGCTGACGATCGAGGCGATGAAGATGGAGACGGGGCTCTACGCCGACAAGGCCGGCACGGTGAAGGCGCTGCACGTCCAGCCGGGGGCGCAGGTCGACGCCAAGGACCTGCTGGTAGAGCTCGCCGTGGCCTGATAACGCGTGCCGATGGCGCGGATTCTCGACCTCAGGACCGGCCGGCCGGTCTGGACCGCCTACCGTGCCCCGCGGGTGCCGGTGGAGCCGCTGCGCCGCGACCTGAAGGCCGACGTGCTGGTGGTCGGCATGGGCATCTCGGGCGCGATGGTCGCCGAGGCGCTGACGGCCGACGGTCACGAGGTCGCGATGATCGACCGGCGCGGGCCGGTGATGGGCTCGACGCCGGCGAGCACGGCGCTGGTGCAGTTCGAGATCGACCAGCCGATGGTGAAGCTCGTGCCGCGGATCGGGCGGGCTCGCACCGAGCGTGCCTGGCGGCGGTCCCGGCTGGCGGTGGGCAATCTTGCGGCACGGATCGAGGAGCTCGGCATCCGCTGCGGAGTGGTCCCGAGGCGGTCGCTCTACCTGAGCGGCGACCTGCTCGACGCCGACGACCTGCGCTCCGAGCAGGGGTGTCGCCGCGGTGCGGGCATCCAGGCGAGCCTGCTCGACCGGGACGCGTTGCGCGCCGGATACGGGATCGACCGGTCGGCGGCGCTCCTGAGCTTCGGCAACCTCGCCCTCGATCCGCGCAAGCTGACGGCGGGGCTCTTGCTGGCGGCGCACGCGCGGGGTGCGCGGTTGCTGGCGCCGGCGGATGCGGTGGACTTCGAGCACGGCGCCGATGGAGTTACGGTCGCGACCCGTGGCGGGCCGGTGATTCGGGCGGGGCACGTGGTGCTCGCGACCGGCTACGAGCTGGCGCCGGGGGTGCCGGCCGACGGTCACCGGATCATCTCGACCTGGGCGATCGCGACGAAGCGGCAGTCGCGGGCGATCTGGCCGCATGCGGCGCTGATCTGGGAGGCGTCGGAGCCGTATCTCTACCTGCGCGCGACCGAGGACGGGCGCGTGGTCTGCGGCGGCGAGGACGAGGACTTCCAGGACGAGGCGCGGCGCGACGCCCTGATCGGGGCGAAGACCGCGGCCATCGCGGCGAAGCTCGCGGCGCTGCTGCCCGGCTTCGACCCGACGCCGGCTTTCGCCTGGACCGGGAGCTTCGGTGCGACGCCAACGGGGCTGCCGATCATCCGGCGGCTGTCTCGGCGGCCGCGGATCCATGCGATCATGGGCTACGGCGGCAACGGGATCACCTTCTCGCGCATCGCCGCCGAGCTGGTCGCGACCGAGCTTGGCGGCGGCGAGGATTCCGACGCCGACCTGTTCCGCGGATAGCGGTTCGTTCAGCCGCGCGGCGCCGCGGCCCGAGCGAGGCGATCGTTGATCGCGAGACCGAGGCCTTCGCGCGGGATCGGCGCGACCGCGATCCGCGCCGCGCCCTCGCGGGTCGCGAGCGCATCGATCTCGCGCAGGTGGGCGAAGAGGTTGGCCGCCGCCTCCGCGAGGTCGCGCGTGGGCGAGAGGTCGAGCCCTGGCCGCCCACCGTTGCCGTCGGCCCCGAAACCGAGCCAGACCTCGTCGGGCTGCGGCGCGGCCGCGTCGAGCCGCAACGCGGCGTTCGGGGCGTAGTGCGAGGCCAGCTGGCCCGGTGCCGTGACACCCGCCGAGGCCGGGAGCCCGAGCCGGCGGCCGAGGAGCGCCTCGATCGCCTCCACGGCGATGCCGCCCGGGCGAAGCAGGATCGGCGCGGCGCCCTCGAAGCCGACGATGGTCGACTCGACGCCGACCGGACAGACGCCGCCGTCGAGGACCGCGGCAATGCGGCCGCCGAGGCCGTCGATGACGTGCTCCGCGGTCGTGGCGCTGACCCGCCCCGAGCGATTGGCCGACGGCGCCGCGACCGGGCCGGCGAAGGCTGCGAGCACCTGCTGGGCAAGCGGATGCGACGGCGCGCGCAGCGCCACCGTCGGCAGCCCCGCGGTGGCGAGCTCGGTGATGCCGGCGCCGGCTCGGCGCGGCAGCACCAGGGTCAGCGGGCCCGGCCAGAAGCGAGCCGCGAGCGCGCGCGCCTCGGGCGTGAAGTCGGCCAGGCGCTCCGAGGCGGCGAGGTCGGCGACGTGGACGATCAGCGGATTGAACGCGGGCCGCCCCTTTGCCGCGAAGATCGCCGCCACCGCGAGGTCGTTGGCGGCGTCGGCACCGAGGCCGTAGACGGTCTCGGTCGGAAAGGCGACGAGCGCGCCGGCGCGCAGCAGCCCGGCCGCGGCCGAGATGCCGCGCGCGCTGTCCGAAAGCCTGACCGTGTTCTCGGCGCCCATCCTCGTCCGGGTTCGGCTTGTCGCTCCGGGCACCCCGTCCTAGAGTCGGCGCCTCTCTAGCCGCGCCGCCCGGCGGCCGCAACCGCGGGGGTCCCGCCCATGAGCTATCGCGCGCCGGTCGCGGAGATGCGCTTCTACCTCGAACGGGTCCTCGATGCCGGCCGGCTGGCGGAGACCGGGCGCTTCGCCGAGGCGACGCCGGAGACGACGGCGGCCGTGCTCGCCGAGGCGGCGCGCCTGGCCGAGGACGTCCTGGCGCCGCTGCGCCGCGCGGGCGACCTCGAAGGCGCCCGGCTAGAGAACGGCGTGGTGTGCGCGACGCCCGGCTTCGCGAAGGCCTATCGCGCGATCGCCAAGGGGGGCTGGGTCGGGCTCGCCGCGCGGCCGGAGCACGGCGGGATGGGGTTGCCGCAGGTGGTGCTCGCCTGCGTCAACGAGATGTTCGCGGGCGCCAACCTGGCGCTGTCGCTCTGCCCGCTGTTGTCGCAGGGGCAGATCGAGGCGCTCGAACATCATGCATCGCCCGAGGTCCGGGCGGTCTTCCTGCCCACGCTCGTTGACGGAACCTGGACCGGGACGATGAACCTTACCGAGCCGCAGGCGGGCTCGGACGTCGGCGCCGTCCGGACGCGCGCAGAGCGGGCGGAGGACGGTACCTATCGGCTGTCGGGGCAGAAGATCTTCATCTCGTGGGGCGACCACGACATGGCGGAGAACGTCTGCCACCTGGTGCTGGCGCGGCTGCCCGACGGCGGCCCCGGCACGAAGGGACTGTCGCTCTTCCTGGTGCCGAAGCTCCTGCCGGACGCGGATGGCCGGCCAAGCGCCGCCAACGGCGTGCGGGCGCTCTCGCTGGAGCACAAGCTGGGCCTGCACGGCAGCCCGACCTGTGTGATGGAGTTCGCCGATGCCGCCGCTTGGCTCGTCGGCGAGGAGCATCGCGGCATGGCGGCGATGTTCACCATGATGAACAACGCGCGGCTCGGCGTCGGGGTCGAGGGGCTGTCGCAGGCCGAGGCGGCGCTGCAGGCGGCACGGGGCTACGCCGGCGAGCGGCGGCAGGGGGGGACGCCGGCCGGCGCCCCCGAGACCATCGCCGGCCACCCTGACGTCCGGCGGATGCTCGCGACAATGGCCGCGACCGTGGCGATCGCGCGGGCGATCTGCCTCGACTGCGCGCTGGCGCTCGACATGGCGGCGGCGACCGGCGACGAGGGTTGGCGCGCGCGCGGCGCGTTCCTTACCCCGATCGCCAAGGCCTTCGGCACCGAAGCCGGCTGCGAGGTCAGCGCGCTGGCGATGCAAGTCTTCGGCGGGGCCGGCTACATCGAGGAGACCGGCATCGCCCAGTTCTACCGAGACGTCCGCGTCACGGCGATCTACGAGGGAACGAACGGCATCCAGGCAATGGACCTCGTCGGCCGCAAGCTCGCCGACGGCGGGGGCGTGGCGCACCGGCTGATCGAGGAGGTCGAGGAGACCGCGCGGCAGGCGGCCGGCGACCGCGGCGCGCGGCTCGCGGCGGCGGCGCAGCGGCTGGCGGCAGCGACCGGCTGGATGGCCGCGGCCGAGCCCGACGACCGCTTCGCCGGGGCGGTGCCGTTCCTGCGCGCCTTCGCGCTGACCCTCGGCGGACACTACCTCGTCAAGGCGGCGCTGGCCGAGGGCGAGGGCGGGCCGCGCGACGCGCTCGCGAGCTTCCACCTGCGGCATCTGCTGCCGCAGGCGGCCGCCCTCTGCGAAGCGGCGTCCAGCGGGGCGGCAACGCTCTACGCGATGGACTTGGGGAGCGAGCAGGGTGGCCGGTGACCGCGGCCGGGATGCCGGCTACGCGGCCGCCATCGCGGCCGTGCTGCAGAACCATCGAACTTACGCCGTGCTTTGCGGCGCGCCGCTGGTGGCGCTGCTGACGCAGCTGCAATGGCTGCAATCGATTGATAGCCTGATTATAAAGCTGATGCTGACCGTTTCGGTCGTCTGCCTTTTCATCGCCGGCGCGCTGGTCGTCGTCTTTATCGACATGGGCTACTACTATCTGGCGAAGGTTTGTCTCTCGAACGACGAAAGCCCGAGGGAAAGTCCGTTCGTGGAGTATACCGAGAAGCTCTACCGCAAGGCCGGTGTGGAACTGGATGAAGCGAGCATCACCCGGATCGCGATGAAGCTGGAGGGTCCCCTGATGGTGATGATCTTCGTTGGCTGGCTTCTGCTGCTTTCGTCGCTGTTCTCCCTGCTCTGGCTCCCCGACAGCTGAGCCCGCCGGCCCCGGGCGGCCGGCGGGCCTTGCCGCTCGCGTGACGAGGTGCGCGTGAGCCTGCGCGTGCGGCGAAAAGGTGACTGACAGCGCGGTCGGTTCGGGCTAGAAAGCCGCCAGACGCGGCCGCGGCGAGCCGCGCTTCTGTGTTGGAGGCAGGCGATGGCGGAGCCGGTACGGCAGGACGGGGCGGTGGCGGAGCACCAGCGAACCTTCGAGGGGTTCATCCGCTTCTGGGTCTACGTGTTCGGTGCGGCGATCGCGGTGCTGATCTTCCTTGCTATCTTCAATTCCTGAGCCGTCGCGTTCGGGCCTCGCGCCCCTGCTGCTGGCCGTCGCGGCGCTGAGCCTCGCCGGGTGCGAGATCTACACGCCGGCGACCCAGGCGGAGATCGACCGCGCGCGCTACGTCAGCCCGGAGCCGCCGTCGGTCACGCTCATCTCGATGGTGAACGAGAAGTCAGGCAATTCGGAGCACGCCGGGCTCCTGATCAACGGCTCGCAGCAGGTTCTCTACGACCCGGCCGGGACTTTCTCGCACCCGGACCTCCCGCGAAAGGGCGACATCCACTACGGGATGACACCGCGTTACGTCGACTACTACGAGCGCTACCATGCGCGCTTCGACTACTTCGTCGAGTCGCAGAAGCTCGAGATCAGCCGCGCCCAGGCCGACCAGCTGATCGCCAATGCCCAGGGCGAGGGGCAGCGGATGAAAATGACCTGCTCGCTGGCCCAGGCGGACGTCCTGAAGCCGGTGCCGCCGTTCACCGGGGTCATCCACTCGAGCATCTTCCCCGAGAAGCTGCGGCGCGAGTTCCAGACTATTCCCGGGATCAAGGACAGCTACGTCTACGAGAACGACGTCGGCCAGAACAAGGCCTGGGAACGCACCGACGTCCCGCAGTCCTGACCGCCGCCGGCGGGGCTGCGCTCCGAAAGGAACGACCGATGCCCGATTCGCTGCCGCCGGAGGAGCCGTCCGGCCCGTCCGCGCCGCATGCGAAGCGCGGCGGCCGGCGCATATCGGGCGTGCTGATGGCGCTGGCCGAGACCGCCGAAGGCGAGCGCATCTCGTTCGGCGAGATGATCGACGCCTTCGCCGCCCGCGCCTACGGGCCGCTGATCGTCCTCTTCGCAGCGCCGAATGTGCTGCCGGTCGCGCTGCCCGGCATCTCGGCGGTGCTGGGCGCGCCGCTGATCCTCCTGACCGCACAGCTCGCGCTCGGGATGCGGCGGCCGTGGCTGCCGGGTTCGCTGCGCCGCCGGTCGCTGGCGCGGACCGACTTCGCGCGGCTGGTCGACCGCATCGCGCCGCGGCTGCACCGTATCGAGCGGCTGATGCGCCCGCGGCTGCTGCCGCTGACCGGCGTGGTCGGCAAGCGGATGATCGGCGTCGCCGGTCTGATCCTCGCCCTCGTCGTCTTCCTGCCGGTGCCGTTCGGCAACAGCATCCCCGGGCTGGCGCTGGTGCTGATGGCGGTGGGCCTCCTCGGCCGCGACGGGCTCGCGGTCATCGCCGGCGCCGTCGTCGGCCTCGTCGGCCTCGCGGTCGCCTCCGGCTTTATCTACGGCGCCGCGGTCGCGGGCTCGGCCTTCGTTCGGCACTTCCTCGGCGCGTAGCCACCCGCGAGCAGGGATTCGTCGACGCGGGTCGAGCCGCGCGGGCGATTCCACTTTCTAATCGGTCGTAGAGGGTTTGCCGGCGCGCCGTTTGTCGCGCGAGGGCGTTGGCGCACCAACCGCGGCGCCTTCCCAGAACGACGTCAGCGACCGATAGCGCTCCTGGGCGAGATCGCTGGATCCTGCCAGCGCGTGCGCGCGCGCCGAGCCCATCAGCGATCGCGCTCGATTCGGCATCCGCAGCAGAGACGCGTCGAAGGCCGATGCCGCTTCCGCTGGCCGCCCCGCCGCGAGGAGGCCCTCGCCGAGGAGCTCCAGTGCCGGCTTGATCGGACGGGCGGCGCCGTTGGGCGGCCGCATGCCACTTTCGATCTGCACCGCCTCCTTCAACAGCGCTATGGCCTCGTCGGGATCTCCGCTCGCCATCGCGATGGTCGCCGCCAGCTCGCGTTGCATGATCAGCGCCACGGCCCTCCTGCCGCTGCCTGCGGTCGACGCCGACGACCGAGGGTCGTGATTGGCGTGCGGGCTGGCCTGCTCCACATCATCGCTTTCGTCGGCCGGCGACTCCTCGGCCCTCGTCTCGGCGCCGTCCGAACGCTTCGCGAGCTCATTGAGCATCTGCGTCGCGAGGAGCGTGTCGCCCTGATGGACGGCACTCATGCCGTTGGCAAAGACCGTTTCGCTTGACGCTCTGTCCGGCAGCAGCCGAACGGTCCAGTCTTCGGTTTCGGTGATGTAACGCGCACGGGTCAGCTCGACGGCCTGCATCAGGCGACGATTGGGGGTTCGGGCGAGCACGTCCTCCATCGCTTGGGCCAACCCGCGCGCGCCGGCGTAGTCGCCGAGCTGCAGAAAGCCGTACTGTCCCCAGTCGCCCGAATGCGCCAGATCCTCGGCACTGTCGCCGGCCCGGAAGAGACCGCGCGCGATGTTGAACGCGCGCACGTTGGAGGTCGCCACCTCCTTCCACATCCCGAGCTGGATGAACACGTGGCTCGGCATATGCACCGCGTGCGATACATCCGGCACGATTTTCGCGTATTCGCGCGCCGCATCGAGTGCGAGCGGCGCGTGGGTCGGGTCGTCGTAGGCGTGGATCGTGTAGTGCAGCGCGCCGGGATCCTTCGGATTGTGCTGCAGCACGCGCTGCGCAACCGCTCCGGCCTCCATCTCGTAGCGAAAGGTGTCGTCGTCGAGGGCGCGCGCGCCACTCAGCAGCGACAGCGCGTACAAGTTCTGGATTTCGTCGTCGTCGGGATACTGCCGCGCCACCCGCTCCATCGCGTGCATGTATCCGACGCGGCGCGCGCGCCAGTCTCCCACGCCCCAGAGCACCTCGACCGCCCGGAGCAGCGCCTTCTCGCGGTCGGTCGGCGCTTTGGCGAGACGCGCCGCCGGCGTCGGCCCCAATCGTGCCAGCACCTCGCGCGGTGACTTGGCATCTTGCTCAGGGGCCAGCGGGTGATTGTAGCAGAGCGTTTCGCCCCAATACGCCATCGCAAAATCGGGCTGGAGCCGCTGCGCCTCGCGGAATTCGGCGATGGCTTGATTCCATCCGAAGCTGTCCAGGAAGTAAACCGCCCGCAGAAAGTGCGGCTGAGCTGCCCCCGATCCGGAGGTCGGAAACGAGATTTCCACGCCATCGACCTGCGCGGAAGTCGGCGCAACGGAAAGAAAGAGCAGGATGGCCGCAAGCAGACGACCCATCGAACCTCCGTGTTTCCCGGAGCCGTTGCTCTTCAAGCGTAGCCCTGCCGTCGCCCGGCTCCGTGCACGTGTGAGTGAACGGCGGCAGAGCGAAAGCGTTGCGCCGGGGCGTGTGCGCATGAACCCCCGGCATCCTCCCGCCTGGCACCTCGCCGATGCTTGCGCGAGCGGCCTCGCCGTTCGGTCATGCCTACCCAACCGGCGACCCTGGCCGAGGACTATCCCCGCGGCATGCCCTTCGGGCGCAGGTGGCGGCGTTGGGCGGCGATGCGGAAGGGGGCGTTGGGGGCGCCGTAGCCGCGGTAGCCGCCGCGGCGCTCGACGATCTCGAAGAAGAAGCCCTCGCCGAAGTTTGGGCTGTAAAGCTGGAAGTATTCGCCGTGCTCGTCGCGGTCGTAGAGGATGTTCGCCTCCTGCAGCCGGTCGGCGAAGTCGGGGTCGAGGCCGAAGCGGGCCTCGACGTCGTCGTAGTAGTTGCGGGTGATCGCCAGCGTCTCGAAGCCGTTGGCGGTAAGCGCGGCGGCGGTGGCGAAGATGTCGCCGGTGGCGAAGGCAAGGTGCTGGACGGCCGAGCCGAACGATTCGGCGATGAAGTGGCCGGCGAAGGTCCGGGTGTTCTCGGCACCGTTCAGCGTCAGGCGCAGGCTGCCGTCGACGTTCTCGATCGCCTGGCTCCGGACGATGCCGGCCGGGTCGATGATGTCGACGGTCGGCGCCTTCTCGGTGCGGAAGATCGAGGTGTAGAAGAGCAGCCACGACAGCATCTCGTCGAAGGGCATGGTCTGGGCGAGGTGGTCGATCGAGAGGAGGCCCGCGTCGGCGACCGGTACCTCTTCATCGGCGGCGACGAACTCGGTTTCCCAGACCCGCGACAGCGCCGGGCCCTGGTCGATGAAGTGCATCAGCGAGCCGCCGACGCCACGGATCGCCGGGATCGCGAGCTCCCCCGGGCCCCGGCGCTGCTCGAAGAGCTGCGCTCCGAGCGCCGTGGCCCGCTCGACGGTCGCGGCCGCGTCCTCGACCCGCAGGCCGATGTCGCAGACGCCGACGCCGTGGGTCAGGTAGGCGGCATGGGCGAGGCCCTCGCGCTCGGTGTTCACGACGAGGTTGATGCCGCCCTGGCGGTAGAGCGTCACGTCCTTGGCGATGTGCCGGCCGGCCTTGCGGAAGCCCATGCCGTGGAAGAAGCGGACGAGCGACGGGGCGGTCTCGGGCGTGGCGGCGAACTCGACGAACTCGACGCCCGAGACGGCAATCCGGTCGGGCATCGGCGGGACCAGCCGCGCCGCCAGCGGCTCGGCGCGCTGCACCCGGTCCATCAGGTGGACGAGCGAGCGGTGCCCGTCGACCGAGATCGAGCGCGGCGAGCCGCCGCGGAACTGGTCGTTGAAGATCTCGAGGCTGAGCCAGCCGTCGTAGCCGGTCGCCGCGACGGCGGCGAGGAAGTCCCGGACCGGCAGATCTCCCTCGCCCGGCATGTTGCGGTAGTGCCGGCTCCACTGCAGCAGGTCCATCTTGAAGGCCGGCGCATCGGCGAGCTGAACCAAGAAGATCCTGTCGCCCGGGATCGAGCGAATCGAATTGGGGTCGATCCCGCGCGACAGCGTGTGGAAGCTGTCGAGGATCAGCCCGACCGCCGGATGGTCGGCGCGGCGGACGATCTCCCAGGCGTCGCGGTGGTCGCTCACGTGGCGGCCCCAGGCCAGGGCCTCGAAGCCGATACGGATGCCGCGGGCCGCAGCGCGTTCCCCGATCTCGCGCAGGTCGGCGGCGGCGCGGTCGATGCCGCCGAGCGCGACCGGCGAGGTGTTCGAGCACACGAGGATCAGCTCGGCGCCGAGTTCGCCCATCAGGTCGAACTTGCGCTCCGCCCGGTCGAACGCCCGCTTTCGCTGCGGCTCGGGCATGCCCTCGAAGTCGCGGAACGGCTGGAAGAGCGTGAGCTCGAGCGCGGCGTCGCGGACCATGCCGCCGACCTCGCGCGGCGTCGCGTCGTAGGTGAGCAGGTCGGCCTCGAAGATCTCGACCCCCTCGAAGCCGGCGGCGGCAATGGCCGCCAGCTTCTCGGACAGGTCGCCGCTGATCGAGACGGTGGCGATCGACGTCTTCATGGGGTTCGTCCTGGCTCTGCGGGCTGGCGGGAAAGGTCGGGTCAGGCGGGGCGGCCGACCGGGCTGAGCGCGCGCAGCTCCTCGGGGCTCGTCGTCGGCAGGCCGAAGAACTCGAGGTAGGCCGGGATCTGCTCGAAGAGCATGTCGCTGCCCACCTGGTAGCGGCAGCCGCGGTCGCGCGCTGCGGCGAGGAAGGGGGTGATCTCCTGCTTCATCACGACTTCGCCGACGAAGGCCGAAGGCGCGATGCGGTCGATCGCGACCGGCATCGGGTCGCCCGGGTTCATCCCGAGCGGCGTCGCGTTCACGACGATGTCGAAGCCGGCCGGATCGTTCGAGCCGGTCTCCACGGCGAGCGCCGGATAGGCCGCGCGCAGCCGGCCCGCGAGGCTCTCCATCACGCCGGTGTTCGCGTCGAAGACCGCGAGGCGGGCGACGCCGGCCTTCGCCAGCGAGGCGGCAATCGCGGAGCCGACGCCGCCGGAGCCGACAACGAGCGCGGCAGCCGCTTCGATCGGCTGGCCCTTGCGCCGGACGCCGCGGACGAAGCCCTCGCCGTCGAACATGTCGCCGACCAGGCGCCCGTCGGCATCGAGCCGGACGGCATTGCACGATCCGGCGATGCGCGCCGTGGCCGTCGCCTCGTCGAGCAGCCCCATCGTGGTGATCTTGTGCGGCATGGTGATCAGCGCGCCGCAGATGTTCGAGAGGCGGAAGGCGAGTTTCAGGAAGGCGGGGAAGTCGTCGGGGCGGACTCCCATCGGCACGACGACGACGTCGATGCCGTGCTTCTCGAAGTAGGGGTTGTAGATCATCGGCGCCTTGAACGACTCGGTCGGGTAGCCGAGGTGGGCGATGAGCCTGGTCTTGCCGGTTATCATGGTTCCCTCCCGTCGGGCATGGGGGCGCCCTCGCGGGCGCCCCCTTCTCTCTTACGCGGCCTTCGCCGCGACGAGCGAGGCGGCGCGCGCCCGGTCGTACTCGGCCTTGGGCACCGGAACGGCGTCGGGGTTGCCGAGGTCGTTCATGTGCACGCGGTAGGTCTCGCGAGCGCTCCAGGCGGCGGCGGCGGCGATCACGGTGACCGCGAAGGCGATCGAGCCGACGATCATGGGCACGTTGACCGTTCCCGGAGGGGCGACGGTGGCGAAGAGCACCGGCAAGAGCGCGGTGATGGTGGTGCCGATGTTCTGGCTGATCGCCATCGACGAGACGCGGGTCCGGGTCGGGAAGAGCTCCGGGTAGAAGCTCGGGAAGACCGCGTTGTAGCCCTGGTACACGACGCCCCACATCAGGAGCGACATGAGGATCGCCAGCGGCACCGAGTGGATCGAGATCGCGTAGAGGTAGCCGAAAGAGAGCAGGCCCGCGCCGAGCGCGCCGACGATGATCGGGGGACGACGACCGATCTTGTCCGACAGGTTGCCGACGAAGGGTATGACCGCACAGGCCAGGATGTTTCCGAGCACCGGGATCCAGAGATAGACATCCTTGTGGAAGCCGATGCCGTAGGCGGCCTGCACGGCGTAGGCGGCGCCGAAGACGGTGGTCACGACCGGGATCGTGTTCATCAGCGCCATGCAGATGACGCGGATCATGTCGGGCCAGGAGGTCTGGATCGCCTCGATCACCGGCGAGCGCGGCACCTCCTTGTGGGCGGCCTCTTCGGTGAAGGCGGGGGTCTCGTCGACTTCGCGGCGGATGACGTAGCCCGCGATGATGACGACGAAGGAGAGCAGGAACGGGATGCGCCAGCCCCAGCTGTTGAAGGCCTCGTCGGGCATGAAGTGGGCGAGCGGCAGGAAGACCGCGGCGGCGAGGATCTGGCCGGCCTGCACGCCCTGCAGCGTGAAGCTGGCGAAGAAGCCCCTTCGCCCGAAGGGGGCATGCTCGAGGATCATCGAGGAGGCGCCGGAGATCTCGCCGGCGACGGCGAAGCCCTGGACGAGCCGGAGTGCCACGAGGAGCGCCGGGGCGAGCAGGCCCACCGAGGCGTAGGTCGGCAGGAGACCGACGGCGAGCGTCGAGAAGCCCATCAGGAACATGCAGAGGATCAGCACGTTCTTGCGTCCGTGGGTGTCGCCGAAGTGGCCGAGCACGAAGGCGCCGATCGGGCGCGCGACATAGCCGACTCCGTAGGTGGCGAGCGAGGCGATGATCGCGACCTTGGGGTTCTCGCTCGGGAAGAAGATCTGGGGGAAGATCAGCGAGGCGGCGGTCGCGTAGATGAAGAAGTCGTAGTATTCGAGCGCCGATCCAATCCAGCCGCTGGCCGCGGCCAGCCTGGATTGACGTCGTCCGGCGGGTTCGTGTTCTGCCAGGGCGGCCATGGTATCCTCCTCGAGGCTTGTTATGAGGCAGCAGGCGCCCGGCCCGCCGGAAAGGCAAGCGCGGGCAGGCAATCGTGGTGCGAGTGGTCTGGCGCGCGCGGCTGCTCGCCACGCACCGTGTCGGCGGCGCCGCGCTCCAGGGAGCGGCGGACCGTGCGGAGGGATTGTCGTCGCAGGCGCCCGGCGCCCATTCCTCCTGGGGACGCGCTTCAGCGCGCTCTGCTTGTCATGAAAATATCGCGCCGCGGCAGCGTAACGTCAAATACCTGCTTCGCGGTTTGCGTAACCTGATGTTAATCGCAACAGCCCGGCGGCCTGGTCAGGCGCGCCACGGGCGCGACGCGACGGCGCGACGCAGCTCGTCGCGCAGACGGTCGATGGCATAGTCGGCATAGCTCGACAGCACGCGGCCGTCCTTACGGGCGATGTAGAGCGAGATCGGGACGGGGTCGGCGAGCGGCACCCGCGCGAGGCCCGGCATGTAGACGCCCGCAACCGAGAACTCGTCGATGATTGCGACGCCGAGGCCGTGGCGGACGAGGCTGACCACGGTCTGCGCGAAGCGGGCCTTGACCGAGAGCCGCCGCGGCAGGCCGGCGGCCGCGAACGGCCGCGAGGTGATCTCGCCGTAGGGGTCGCCGGCGTCGACCCCGATCAGCGGCTCGTCGGCGATCTCGGCGACCGAGAGCTTCGGCGCGTGGGCCAGCCGGTGGCCGTCGGGCAGGATCACGACGAGCTCGCCGGTACCGATCCTGCGGAAGGCGAGCGAGGGATGGTCGAAACGGTAGCTCGTCGCGACGAACTCGCCACGCTCGAGCAGCAGGTATTCGACCGTTTCCTCGATCTTCAGCACATTGAGGTCGATGTAGAGCTCGGGAAAGTGCCGGCGGACCTGCATGACGGCGCGGGCGGCGATGAACTGCGCGACCGACGGCATCGAGGCGAAGGCGAGCTCGGATTCGGCACCGCGCTTCAGCCGGTCGAGGGCGAAGGACAGCCCGGCCATCTTCTGGTGGATCTGCTGGATCTGCTCGAAGACCGGCGCCGCCTCGGCGGCGGGCGCGAAGAGCCCCGCCCGCCGCTCGAACAGCCGAACCCCGAGCCCCTCCTCGGTATGCTTGATGAGCCGGCTGATCCCCGGCGCCGACACGTTCAGGAACTCGGCCGCCCCCTGGATCGTCCCGGTCATCATCACCGCACGGATGACCTCGACCTGTCTGAGCGTGAGATCGGGCATGCCAACGATCCTCCCACGCCGAGGCGCCGCCGGGCAAGCGTGCGCGGCATGTCCGAACTCTGACGACGGACGACGGGAGGGATTTCGCTCGACTGCCGCTGCACCTGCCGTCGCGAAGTCTTGCCGATGCGGCCGCGCCTGCCAGAAAGGGTGCGGACAATCCCTGCTACCTGGTTAACGCCGAATCAAGATTCGGCTGATTACAATGGCTTACGCAACCGTCCGCGTGCGGACAAACTCTTTGTCCGCACCTCGTCCGCGCCACCACCGAGCGAGCGATCGACCGCATCACAACCCTGACCAACTTCCGGCGACGCCTGGAGTCCGAGCCCTGCCATGCGCGCGCGGTCGATTGACGGACGCGAGGCGGCGTCCCATGCTGGCCGAAACGAAAAGCCTGCCGGGGAGGTGGCGCTGGAGATCCGCGTCGATGGCAAGGTCGCGCTCATTACCGGCGCGACGCAGGGAATTGGCCTCGCCGTGGCCGAGACGCTGGCGCGGAGCGGCGCCAGCGGCCTCCTCCTCACCGGACGCGACGCCGCCCGTGGCGAAGCGGCCGCCGCCACCTTCGCCCGCTCCGGCACTCCCGCCGTCTTCGTCGCCGCCGACCTCGGCGACGCCGAGGCACCGGCCCGGCTCGTCGCCGCCTGCGGCGACCGCTTCGGCCGGATCGACGCGCTGGTCAACGCCGCTGCCCTGACCGACCGCGCCGGCCTGCTCGATGCCGGCCTCGACGACTGGGCGCGGCTCTTTGCCGTCAACGCGCGCGCGCCGTTCTTCCTCATGCAGCACGCGGTCGCCGCCATGCGACAACAGGGCGGCGGATCGATCGTCAACATCCTCTCGACCAACGTGCACTGCGGCCAGCCGGACCTCGCAGTCTACACCGCCACCAAGGCGGCGCTGGCGGCGATCACGAAGAACGCCGCCAACGCCCACCGCTTCGACCGCATCCGGATCAACGGCATCAACGTCGGCTGGGCGCTGACCCCGGGCGAGGACGTCATGCAGTCGAAGACCCTCGGGAACGGGCCCGACTGGGCAGAGCGCGCCGCCGCGACTCTCCCCTTCGGCCGGCTGCTGATGCCGCAGGAGGTGGCGAACCTCGCGGTCTTCCTGGTCAGCGACGCCTCCGGCCCGATGACCGGATCCCTGATCGACCAGGAGCAATGGGTGCCGGGGTCCCGCGCGTGACGGAGATCCTGGGACCGGCTCTCCTCGCCCGGCTGCCGCCGGGCGTCGACCGCCCCGACTACGACCGCGCCGCGCTCCGCCCCGGCATGGCGCACATCGGCGTCGGCGCCTTCCACCGCTGCCACCAGGCCGAGTTCACCGACGACATGCTCGCCGCCGCCTTCGGCCGCTGGGGCGTGATCGGCATCAACGTCCGACCGCCGCGCCTCGCCGATACGCTGGGCGCCCAGGGAGGCCTCTACACCCGTCTCCGCCGCTCCGGCGACACCGCCGAGGCCCGCGTCGTCGGGAGCATCCTCCGGGTCGTCGACGGCCAGGACGACCCCGGCCCGGCGCTCGCGGTGCTGGCCTCGCCCGACATCGACGTCGTCACCATGACGGTGACCGAAAAGTCCTACTGCCACCGTCCGGCCGACGGCGCCCTCGATCGCGACCGCCCCGAGATCGCCGCCGACATCGCCGACCCGGGGCGGCCGACCAGCCTGCCGGGCCTCCTCGTCCGCGCCCTGGAGTTGCGCATGCAGGCGGGCACAGGCCCGGTGACGCTGATGAGCTGCGATAATGTTCCCGCCAACGGCGTCCTCCTCGGCGACGTCGTCCGCGCCCTCGCCGAGCGCCGCGGTACCGAGCTCGTCCGCTGGATCGAAGCCAACGCCGCCTTCCCCTCGGCGATGGTCGACCGTATCTCGCCCGCGACGACCCCCGCCGACCTCGCCACCGTTGAGGCCACCTGGGGCTATTGCGACGCCGCCGTCGCGGTCTGCGAGCCGTTCCGGCAGTGGGTGATCGAGGACCGCTTCGCCGCCCGCCGCCCGCCCTGGGACCTCGCCGGTGCCAGCTTCGTCGCCGACGTGACCCCATTCGAGCAGCTGAAGATGCGCGTGCTCAACGCCGCCCAGTCGACGCTCGCGCACCTCGGCGTCCTCGCCGGGCATGAATTCACCTACGACAGCGTCGGCGACCCGTTGCTCGAAGCTTTCGTGCGCCGGATGCTCGTGACCGAAAGCCTGCCGACGCTGCCGCCCGTCCCCGGCATCGAGCCCGCGGCCTACGTCGACGGAAGCCTCGCCCGCCTCCACAACCGCGCGATCCGCCATCGCTGCCAGCAGATCGCCACCGACGGTTCGCAGAAGATCGTCCAGAGGTTGCTGAACCCGGCCCGCGAGCGGGTCTCGCGCGGGCAGCCCACGCCGCTCCTAGCGCTCGCCACCGCCGGCTGGATGGCGTACCTCGTGCGCACCGCGCCCCGCTTCGGCTCGTCCTGGACCGCCGACGACCCGCAGGCCACGACTGTCGCCGCGCTCGCCGAGCGCATCGGCAACGATCCGGCAGCGCTGACGGCCGCCATCCTCGCGCTCGACGACATCTTCGCGCCCGAGCTCGCGACCGCCCCCGCCTTCCGCCGCGACGTCACGGCCGCGCTCGCGGGCCTTCTCTCCGACCGCCCGATGCAGGCCGTCGCCCGCGCCCTCGAACCCCTGGGACAAGTCCAATGAAGCTCGGGATACTCACCGCACCCTTCCCCGACACGCCGCTGATGCAGGTCGCCGACTGGGCGGCCGAGACCGGCTTCCAGGCGCTGGAGATCGCCGCCTGGCCGAGGGCCACCGGCCCCACCCGCCGCTATGCCGGGACGAGCCATGTCGACGTCGCGACGGAAGGCCCCGACACGGTCGCCGCCCTCGCCGAGCGCGGCCTCGCGGTTTCGGCGCTCGGCTACTACCCCAACCCGCTCCACCCCGACGCCGTCCACCGCGAGGCAGTCGTCGCCCATCTCAAGGCGGTGATCACCGCCGCTGCCCGCATGGGCGTGCCGCTCGTCAACACCTTCCTCGGCGGCGATGCCGCAAAGACCGTCGACGACAACTGGGCGGACGCCGAAGCGGTCTGGCCGGCGATCGTCGCCCACGCCAGCGACCAGGGCGTGAAGCTCGCTTTCGAGAACTGCCCGATGATCTTCTCGAACGACGAATGGCCGGGCGGGCACAACATCGCCTACTCGCCGCGGATCTGGCGCCGCATTCTTGAGGCCTGGAGTGGTGACGTGGGGATGAACTTCGATCCATCGCACCTCGTCTGGCAGATGATCGACCAAGGCCGCTTCATCCGCGAGTTCGGCCCGCACATACTCCACGTCCACGCCAAGGATCTGATGATCGACCGGGACGGCCTCTACGAGCGCGGCATCCTCTCGGAGGGCATCGGCTGGCAGGTGCCCCGGATGCCGGGCCTCGGCGAGGTCGACTGGCCGGGCTTCTTCGCCGGGCTCTACCGGGCCGGCTATGACGGACCGGTCGTCGTCGAGCACGAGGACCGCACCTTCGAGGGCAGCGACGCCGCGGTGAAGCGCGGTTTCCTGCTGGCTCGCGACGTGCTCCGCCCGTACATAAAGTGAGTTGAAGCGCGAGGCGGGCGGAAGATCCGCCTCACCCAACCGGGAGGAAAGGAAATCCCATGCGACTGACCGCACTTCTTGCCGGGGCCGCCTTCGCTGGCGCGGCGCTGCCGGCCCTCGCCGCCGACTACACCGTCGGCGTCTCGAACACCGTGCAGGGCAACGGGTGGCGCGAGGAGATGATCTGCGCGATCAAGGCACAGGCGCTGGCCTCCGGCGAGGTCAAGGCGCTCAACATCGCCCACCGCAACACCGATGCCGCCGGCCAGTCCGAGGACATCCGCAACCTGATCGCGGCTGGCGTCAACGCCATCGTCGTCAACCCCGGCGATCCCTCGGGCATCGCCGCGGCGGTGAAGGAAGCGACGGACAAGGGCATCGTCGTCGTCGCCGTCGACCAGGCGGTGAACGAGCCCTCGGCCTACATCATCTCGAACAACCAGGAGGAATACGCCTACCTCGGGGCCAAGTGGCTGTTCGAGACGATCGGCGGCAAGGGCAGCGTCGCCTACATGCGCGGCGCCGCCGGCGCCTCCGCCGACAGCGACCGCGACAAGGGCTTCAAGCGGGCGCTCGCCGAATACCCGGACGTGAAGGTCGCGCAGGAGACCTTCACCGGCTGGCAGCAGGACCAGGGCAAGCAGCAGATCCTCGACTTCATCGCCACCGGCGTGCCGTTCGACGGCATCTGGACCTCGGGCATCGACAACGTGATCGTCGACGCCCTGAAGGAGAGCGGTGCGACGATGGTGCCGGTCGTCGGCGCCGACAACGCCGGTTTCGTCGGCCAGCTCAACAGCGTCGAGGGCCTGAAGGGCGCCGCCGTCACCAACCCCGGCTCGATTGGCGGGGCGGGCGTGACGCTCGCGCTGCAGATCCTCGACGGCAAGAAGCCGGACGCCAAGACCGTGCTCGTCAACCCCGAGCTCTGGGAGAACGTGACGGACGAGGGCAAGGCCAAGCTCGCCGCCGCTGCCGATCCCTCGCTCAGCCCGGAATGGCCGGTCTCGATCTCCATTCCCGAGTGGACCACCTACAGCAAGGATCAGATCGTCGCCTGCAAGGGCCCCGGCGAAAGCTGACGCCCTGAGCGTGGGGGCCGCACGGGGCCCCGCACATCCCCGAGCGCCCGGGAAAGGGCCCCGTCCGTTGCCGAGACCCGAGCCCCGTCCGCTTTCGCATTCCCGCGCCTCCCCTCCGGTCGCGGGGCGGCGGGCGGTCGGTTGGTCGGTCGTGGCGGAGCGGCCCACCGCCGTATCCGCATGAGCGATGCCGCCGTCCTCGTCGCCGCCGGCGTCGCGAAGCACTACGGGGCCGTTGCCGCCCTGCGCGACGCCGCGCTCTCGGTCCTTCCCGGCGAGGTGCACGCGCTGATGGGCGCCAACGGCGCCGGCAAGTCGACGCTGGTCAAGATCCTGACCGGCGCCGTCCGCCCCGATGTTGGCCGCATCCTCGTCTGCGGCGAGCCGCGCGAGCTCCGCACGCCCGCCGGCGCCCGGCGCGCCGGGCTGGTGCCGGTCTATCAGGAACCGGCGCTCATCCCCGACCTCTCGGTCGCCGACAACCTGCGCCTCACCGATACCCCTGTCGCCCCCTTCCGGGATTGGGTCCGCGAGCTCGGCATCCCGGGGCTCGATCTTGCCGAGATTGCCCGCGACCTGCCGCTCGCGACGCTGCGCGTCCTCGACCTCGCGCGCGCCCTGGCGCAGGAGCCCGGTGTCCTCCTCCTCGACGAGATGACCGCCGCCCTCCCGGCAGACCTCGCCGAGCACGTCCTCGACGTCGTCCGCCGCCAGGGCGCGAGCGGGCGCTCCGTCATCTTCATCTCGCACCGCATGCTCGAGATCGCAGCCGTCTGCCAGCGCGCGACCGTGCTGCGCGACGGCCGAACCGTCGGCGTCGTCGACATGGGCCCGGGCGCCGAGGAGCGCATCGTCGAACTGATGCTCGGCGCTCGCGTCGAGCGCGGCCGCACCGAGGCCCGCCCCGCCGCGGCGCGCCCCGCGGCTCCCCCGCGCCTCGCCGCTCGGGGCCTCGGGGTGGGCCAGAAGCTCGCCGACGTCTCCTTCGACCTCCACGACGGCGAGGTCCTCGCGCTGGTCGCTCTCGAGGGGCAGGGTCAGGACGAGCTCTTCGCCGCCCTCTCCGGGTCGGTCCGGCCGAGCGCGGGCACCGTCGAGGTGGACGGCAGGCCCGCCGCCTTCGCCCATCCCGCCGACGCGATCGCCGCCGGGCTCGCCCTCGTTCCCGGCGATCGCGCCGAGGGCCTGCTGATGCAACGCTCCGTCCGCGAGAACGTCGCGCTGCCCTTTAGCGCCCGCCTGCGCCGCTGGGGCCCAATCCCGGTCGCCCGCGAGCGCGCTCTCGTTGACACTGCGATTGCCCGGCTGCAGATCGATACTCGCGCCCAGCGGGAGGTGCAGCGCCTCTCCGGCGGCAACCAGCAGAAGGTGACGATCGCGCGCTGGATCGCCGCCGAGGCGCGCACCATCCTCTGCTTCGACCCGACCCGCGGCATCGACGTGCGCACCAAGTCCGAGATCTACCGCCTCCTGCGCGAGCTCGCGGGGCAGGGGCGCTCGATCCTCTTCTACACCTCCGAGCTCGAGGAGGTGCAGCGCGTTGCCGACCGCGTTGTCATCCTCTTCGCCGGTCGCGTCGTCGACGCCTTCCCTGCCGCGATCGCGGACGAGGCGACGCTGACGCGCGCCGCCTATGGCCTTCCCCGGCTCGCGGATGCGGTGACCCCATGATGCGCCGGCTCCGCCGCGAGGGCTGGGTCCTAAGCCTCTTCGCCCTCTTCCTCGCGCTTCTCGCCGTGACCCGGCTGATCCAGCCCGGCTACGGCGGCGGCGACTTCGCCTCGCTCGCCCGTGCCGCCACTCCCTACGCCTTCGCCGTCGCGGCGCAGACCGTGGTCGTCATCGCCGGCGGCATCGACCTCTCGGTCGCCTCGATGATGGCGCTAACCAGTGTCACCGCTGCCCGCGCGATGCAGGGTGCCTCGGATGAGACCGCCGTTCTCGTCGTCGCCGCCGTCCTCCTCCTCGGCCTCGCCCTCGGCGCCCTCAACGGTGTCCTGATCGTGCTGACCCGTGTCCCCGACATCGTCGTGACGCTCGCCATGCTCTTCGTCTACCAGGGCGCCGCGCTGCTTGTGCTCCCGGCCCCCGGCGGCGCCGCCGCGCCCTGGCTGAAGGCGCTCATGACCGGCAGCCTCAGCCATGCCTGGCTGCCGACCGCGCTCCTTCTCCTTGCCCTTCTCCTCGCCGCGGTCTGGATCCCGCTCCGCCGCTCCCGCCTCGGCCTCTCGATCTACGCCATCGGCTCGAGCGAGCTCGCCGCCTTCCGCAGCGGCGTCCCGGTCGCGCGGACGAAGATCGCCGCCTATGCGTTCGCCGGGCTATTCGCCGCGATGGGCGGCCTCTCCCTCACCGCCTCGACCGGCATCGGTGCGCCGATTCCCGGCCCCTACCTCCTTGCCAGCGTCGCCGCCGTCGTCCTCGGCGGCGTGACCCTCGGCGGCGGCAGGGGCGGTCTCTTCGGCCCGATCGTCGCCGTCTTCATCCTGCGCCTCGTCCGCACCGACCTCACGCTCCTAGCAATCGACCCCAACGTCACCTCGATCGTCGAGGGCACGATCATGGTGGTGGTGGTGATGTTCGGCGCCTTCATCGCCATGCGGGGCAAGACGCCATGACGCTGACCGACACACGCTCGCCCGCCCGCCGCCTCCGCCGCTTGTTGGCCGACTATCCGCTGGTGCCGCTCGTAGTCCTCCTCGTCTTCCTCGTTGTCGTGCTGCAAATCCTCCGTCCAGGCATCGTCAACGAGCGTTGGATCGCCAACACGGCGAAGTTCGCGATCCCGCTCGCGATGCTCGCCGGCTGCCAGACGCTGGCGATGCTGACCGGCGGCATCGACCTCTCGGCCGCGACCGCCGCCACTATGGCCGCCTTCATTGTCGCGACTCAGTCGGTCGCCCAGGCCACCCCTGTCGCCTACGCGCTCGCCTTCCTGCCGGCGCTGCTGATCGGTGCCGCCAACGGTGTCGGCATCGGCATCTTCCGGGTGCACCCGCTGATCATGACCCTCGGCACGAGCCTGATCGGAACCGGGTTCCTTCAGGTGTACCAGCGCACCGTCATCGCCTCGGGCACGAAGGTTCCCGACGCACTCGCTTGGCTGGGCACCGGCCTTACTTTCGGCGTCCCGAATGCCCTCGTCCTCTTTTTGCCGGTTGCCGCGCTCCTCATCTTCACTCTCCGGCGCACCGGGTTCGGGCGCCTCCTCTACGCTGTCGGCGACAACGATCGCGCCGCGCGCATCTCGGGCGTCCGCTACTGGCAGGTGATCCTTGCGCTCTACGTCGCGACGGCCCTGCTCGGCGCGCTCACCGGTCTCCTCTACGTCGGCCTCATCAAGGCCCCGTCCCTGTCACTGGCCGACCCGCTCCTCCTCCCCTCGGTCGCGGCGGCGGTGATCGGCGGCACCTCGATCTTCGGCGGGCGCGGCGGCTACTCGGGCACGATCGTCGGCGCGCTGATCCTGACCGTGCTTACGACCCTCCTGACCTTGCTTCAGATGCCCGAGGGCTTCCGCCGCATTCTGTTCGGCCTCATCGTCCTCTTTGTCACCGCCGCTTATCTGCGACTGACCGAGGACCGCTGACCTTCACCGAAGCGTGAGGCGGAAAGGCCCGGCGACGGGGCGCGCCGCGTGGCCGGGCTTGCCGGACCGACCACGCATGGGGAGTCTAGCCGCGCGCCTCGCCGCCGGGAAGTGGGCGGGTCGGGGATGGAGCCGACCTGCCGTCGTCCTGTAGCCCACACGACGCGTGCCGCCGTCGTGACTTTCGCGGAATGCCCGCAGCCGTGCCCATCGCGCTACGCCGCGACCCTGAACCACGACGGCGCGTTGCCGGGCAGCCACTTAATGTTGCAGCCGACCGATGGCTGCTGCACGTGCGACGGCCGCTCGCCCGCGAGCACCGCGTCGACGGCGGCCCGCAGGTCGGCCCCGGTCGTCGGCATCCCGTTGCCGGGGCGAGCCCCATCGAACTGGCCGTGGTAGGCTAGCCGCCGGTCGCCGTCGTAGAGGAAGAGGTCGGGCGTGCAGGCCGCGCCGTACCGCTTGGCGACCGCCTGGTCCGCATCCTTGAGGTAGGGGAAGCCAAAGCCGAATGCCCGTGCGGCCTCGCCGAGTCGCGCGAGCGACTCCTCCGGAAAGCTGCCTGCATCGTTGGAATTTACCGCGACGACGGCGACGCCGCGTGTGGCGTAGTCGCGTCCGAACCGGGCCAGCGCCTCGCGGATTAGCAGCACGAACGGGCAGCGGTTCGAAACGAACGCGACCAATAGCGCCGGCCGCCCGGCGAAGTCGTCCAGCCGGAACAGCTGTCCGGTAGCGTCGGGCAACACGAAGTCAGGCGCCGCCGCGCCCAGGACGATCGCGTTCGATTCGGTTCTCGGCACTTGGCGCTCCTCCTGCCGCTCGCGTCCGCCCGGCCAGCATAAATCGGCGCGGCAAAGTTTGTCGATAGGGTTTATCGTGATTAGTGCAAGCCGCCGGGTCCGCCTATTGCTTCCAGCCCCCGCGGCAGCGGCCATAAGGGCCGCAGGCCGGATTGGTTGCCGATGAAGAGGGCGCAAGCCGCATCGCGCGGCTGGCGCTCTCTATCCTCACGCCCCGACCAATAGCCTTCGGTGGTGGCGAGCATTTTACGGGGCGGCGCCGGCCCGAACGCACTCTTGCTGTGAAGACAATGCGCTGTCGGTGTGCTGGTGCCCGGGAGAAGACTCGAACTTCCACGACCGTTAGGTCACTGGTACCTGAAACCAGCGCGTCTACCATTCCGCCACCCGGGCAGGTGCCGATCCGGGCTCTTATACGGGGGGCCGGCCGGCTGTCAACGGCGTGTCCGGGCGGGCTGAGGACCGACGGGCGCTTGTCGGCGGTGGGAGTTCGTCTTATGCCGAGGGGACGAGACCGGCAGGCCGAGGAGACCGCCATGACAGTGCCCGTTGTCACAATCTTCGGGGGCTCCGGCTTCATCGGGCGCCAGGTGGCGCAGCGGATGGCGCGGGCCGGCTGGCGGGTGCGGGTCGCGGTCAGGCGCCCCGAGGAAGCGGGCTTCGTGCGCCCCTACGGCTTCGTCGGCCAGGTGGAGCCGATCCAGGCCAACATCCGCGACGAGCGCTCCACCCGCGCCGCCATTGCCGGCGCCGACTCCGTGGTGAACTGTGTCGGGATCCTCGGCGAGGGCGGGCGGCAGACGTTTTCGGCCGTGCTCGACCAGGGGGCGGCGCGCATCGCCCGCCTCTGCGCCGAGGAAGGGGTGGCGCGGCTCGCGCATGTGTCGGCGATCGGCGCCGACCCCGCCAGCGACAGCCTCTATGCCGCCGCCAAGGGGCGCGGCGAGGCGGCGGTCGCGTTGCAGTTTCCCGGCGCCACCATTTTCCGGCCGTCGATCGTCTTCGGCGACGGCGACGGCTTCTTCAACCGGCTGGGGTCGATCGCCCGGGTCTCGCCGGTGATGCCGATCGTTGGGCCGGATACCCGGTTCCAGCCGGTTTATGTCGGCGACGTCGCCCAGGCCCTGGTCGCCGGGGCGACCGGCGCGGCCCCGGCCGGCGTCTACGAGCTGGGCGGTCCCGAGGTCGCGACGTTCCGGGACCTCGCCAGAAGAGTGCTGTCCATCACCCGGCGCCGCCGGATGATCGTGACGCTTCCCGGATGGGTGGCGCGGCTGCAGGCGTCGGCGCTCGACCTCGTGCAGCAGATCAGCGGTGGCCTCGTCACCAACGCGGTGCTGACGCGCGACCAGCTACGGCTCCTGGCCCACGATAACGTGGTCGCCCCAGGCGCCCGGGGCCTGGCCGACCTCGGGATCCGTCCGATCGAGATGGAGGCCGTTCTCGAAAGCTATCTCTACTGCTATCGGCCGCACGGCCAGTACGATGCGATCACCGATTCGGCGCAAGATCTGCGCGAGGAACGGGCGCTGCGCGCACGGTCCTGACCTTGGAGCATTCGTCCTATCTGGTCGCCGCCGTCCTTGGCGTCATCGAGGGGCTGACCGAGTTCATCCCGGTCTCGTCGACCGGCCACATCCTTCTGGCGGGCCACTTCCTCGGCTTCCAGTCGACGGGGAAGGCGTTCGAGGTGCTGATCCAGCTCGGCGCTATCCTGGCGATCCTGACGGTGTATTTCCACCGGCTGGTCGCAATCGCGCGAGCGCTGCCGGTCGACCCCGGCGCCCGCCGCTTCGTCGCCGGAGTCCTGCTTGCCTTCCTGCCGGCGGTGGTGGCGGGCGTGTTGCTGCACGACTTCATCAAAACGGTGCTGTTCGAGACGCCGGCTCTGATCGCGGTCATGCTGGTCCTCGGCGGGATCGTGCTGCTCTGGGTCGATCGCCGGCCCGAGCGGCCCGACTATCACACCGCCATGAGCTTCCCGCTGCCGATGGCCTTCAAGATCGGGCTGTTCCAGTGCCTGGCACTGGTTCCGGGGGTGTCGCGCTCGGGCGCGACGATCGTCGGCGCGCTGCTGCTCGGCGCCGACAAGCGGTCGGCGGCCGAGTTCTCCTTCTTCCTCTCGATGCCGACCATGGCCGGGGCCTTCGCCTTCGACCTCTGGAAGAATCGCGACGTGCTGAGCTTCGACGACGCGACGGTAATCGCCATCGGCTTCGTCGCGGCCTTCGTTTCCGCGGTGATCGTGGTAAGGGGGCTGCTCGATTTCGTTTCGCGGCGTGGCTACGCCGTCTTCGGCTGGTGGCGAATCGCGGTAGGGCTGGCGGCGCTGGTGGCGCTCTGGGCAGGAAAATAGGTTCGGTATCGGACCTAATGTGGTGCAAATTTGGGCAGAGCATGCATCGGGTTAGCCGTGCAGGTGTGCTTTGGGTCAGCACTTATGACTTTCAATGTGGAGCGGAATGAAATAGGGATGTGGGGGAGTGACTCCGGCTAGCGGGGAGGGACGGTTTGGCCGAGCAGCGCATGCTGAAGTTCGTGCGGATCGGGCGCGACATGCCCCCGAAGCGGGACGCGGAGGAGCGGCGGGAGGACTTCGGCGAGATCTATCGCGAGTTCGCGGCCGCCAAGGCGGCGGAGCAGGCGAGCCGGTGCTCGCAGTGCGGGGTGCCCTACTGTCAGACCCATTGCCCGCTCCACAACAACATCCCGGACTGGCTGAAGCTGACCGCCGAAGGACGGCTTCGCGAAGCCTATGATCTCAGCCAGGCGACCAACACGTTTCCCGAGATCTGCGGTCGGATCTGCCCGCAGGACCGGCTTTGCGAGGGCAACTGCGTCATCGAGCAGTCGGGCCACGGCACGGTCACGATCGGGGCGGTCGAGAAGTACATCACCGACACCGCGTGGGACGAAGGCTGGGTGCAGCCGGCGAAGCCCTGGGCCGAGCGTCCGGAGAGCGTCGGCATCATTGGCGGCGGCCCGGGCGGGCTGGCTGCGGCGGACATGTTGCGGCGGAACGGGGTGCAGGTGACGGTGTACGACCGGCACGACCGGGCAGGCGGGCTGCTGACCTATGGGATTCCCGGCTTCAAGCTCGAGAAGGAAGTCGTCGTCCGGCGCAACGACCAGCTCGCCGCCGGGGGAGTGACCTTCCGGCTCGGGTGCAGCGTCGGCGAGGACCTGTCGTTCGACGCGATCCGGCGCACCCACGACGCGGTGCTGATCGCGACGGGCGTCTACAAGTCGCGCGACATCGGCGGGCCGGGGGCCGGGCTGAAGGGGATCGTGCGCGCGATCGACTACCTGACCGCCTCGAACCGCAAGGGTTTCGGCGACGCGGTGCCCGAGTTCGACTCGGGTGAGCTCGATGCCGCCGGCAAGCGGGTGGTCGTGATCGGTGGCGGTGACACGGCGATGGACTGCGTGCGGACCGCGATCCGGCAAGGCGCGGCGAAGGTAACCTGCCTCTACCGGCGCGACCGGGCGAACATGCCTGGCTCGCAGCGCGAGGTCGCGAACGCCGAGGAGGAAGGGGTCGAGTTCGCCTGGCTCACGGCACCGCGCGCCTTCGCCGGCGAGGGCACGGTCAGCGGCGTCCGGGTGGCGCGAATGCGGCTCGGCGCACCCGACGCCTCGGGCCGGCAGTCACCGGAAGAGATGCCGGACGCCGACTATACCGAGCCGGCGGAGCTCGTCATCAAGGCGCTCGGCTTCGAGCCCGAGGAGCTGCCGCGGCTCTGGGGCGTCGAAGGCCTGGAAGTCACGCGCTGGGGAACGGTGAAGGCCGACTTCCTGACCAAGCGGACGAGCCTCGAGGGGGTCTATGCGGCGGGCGATATCGTCCGGGGCGCCAGCCTCGTCGTCTGGGCGATCCGCGACGGGCGCGAGGCGGCGGAGAACATCCTGACCTGGCTCGACAGCCGCTCGGCGGCGGTGGCGGCGGAGTGAGGGTGCGATGTACATCGCAGGTACAACGCATGTACACGCTGGGTACCGGATTTCCGGCGGCGCGGGGTCGCGAATGGAATTCGGGTCAGCCAGACTGACCCGAATTTCGGGCGTGCGTTCGGACTCCGTTGGCCGGGCCTACAGGCCGGCGGCCCTGCGCAACGCGGCGTTCATGCGGGTCTGCCAGCCCCTTCCGCCGGCCTTGAAGTGCTCGATCACGTCCGGGTCGAGCATGAGGGTGACGCGGCGCTTCCTGACCTCGTCCGGCAGCAGCGGGCGGCCGCCCTTGCGGACGAGATCGGCCAGGCCGGGGTCGACCTCGTGGAGCGGGCGAAGCGGGGTGGCGAGCTCGTCAGTGAGCTCGGGCGCGTCGTCGAGGCCGAGGGTCGAGAGGTCGGGGTCAGGCTCGTCCTCCGGCCAGTACCGCAAGAACAGCAGCGGCGTTTTTGGCTTGTTCACCGCGGTTCGCCTTTCTCGGGCTGATGATGCGGCGGGCGGCGTCCCTCGGCGTGTAGACCAGCACGCACAGGCGGCCGCCCACGAGCCTCTCTTCGCCGTAGTCGTGACGTCGTTCGGGATAGACGGCCGGTGCGCTCCAGCCGAAGCGGGTGACCACGTTGAAATGGATGCGGTGCCGGGCAAGGCTCGACCCTCTTCGCCGGAGCAGCGGCTCCATCGACGGGATGAGCGCCGCCGCCAGTTACGCTTGGATAGAAACCCCCTTCCTTCAAGCCCGCGGCTTGGCCGCGCCTGCCAGGAGTGACGCCGATGACCAACTACGATGAGGCCTGGGTCGCGCGCACGGAGGCGGAGTTCGCGCGGCTGGAGGCCGAGGGGCTCTACCACCCGGAGCAGGAGCATGCGTCGTGCGGCGTCGGGCTCGTGGTCGCCATTGACGGCAAGCCGCGGCGGCAGGTGGTGGAGAACGGGATCAAGGCGCTGAAGTCGATCTGGCACCGGGGGGCCGTCGACGCCGACGGCAAAACCGGGGACGGGGCCGGGATCCACGTGCAGATCCCGGTGGCCTTCTTCGAGGATCAGGTGCGGCGGACCGGGCACCAGCCGCGGGGCGAGCGGCTCGCGGTCGGGCAGATCTTCCTGCCGCGTTCCGACTTCGGCGCGCAGGAGGCGGCGCGGACGGTCGTCGAGACCGAGGTGCTGCGGCTCGGCTACTACATCTATGGCTGGCGGCACGTTCCGGTGGACATCTCCGTCCTCGGGCAGAAGGCGAACGCGACCCGGCCGGAGATCGAGCAGATCCTGATCTCGAACGCCAAGGGGGTCGACGAGGAGACCTTCGAGCGCGAGCTCTACGTGATCCGGCGGCGGATCGAGAAGGCGGCCGCGGGGATCCGCGACTTCTACATCTGCTCGCTGTCGTGCCGGTCGGTGATCTACAAGGGAATGATGCTCGCCGAGCAGGTGGCGGTCTTCTACCCCGACCTGCAGGATCCGCGCTTCGCGTCGGCCTTCGCGATCTATCACCAGCGCTATTCGACCAATACCTTCCCGCGCTGGTGGCTGGCGCAGCCCTTCCGGATGCTCGCGCACAACGGCGAGATCAACACGCTGAAGGGCAACCTCAACTGGCTGAAGAGCCACGAGATCCGGATGAGCTCGGACGACTTCGGCGACCTCGCCGAGGACATCAAGCCGATCGTGCTGCCGGGCTCGTCGGATTCGGCGGCCCTCGACAACGTGTTCGAGGTGATGGTGCGCGCCGGGCGCATCGCGCCGATGGCGAAGTCGATGCTGGTGCCCGAGGCCTGGTCGAAGCTCGCGACCAAGATGCCGCAGGCCTGGCAGGACATGTATGCCTATTCGAACGCCGTCATGGAGCCTTGGGACGGCCCGGCGGCGCTCGCCATGACCGACGGGCGCTGGGTCTGCGGCGGGCTCGATCGCAACGGGCTGCGCCCGATGCGCTACGTCGTGACCGGCGACGGGCTCGTCATCGCGGGGTCGGAGGCCGGCATGGTGCCGACCGACGACCTGACCTGCGTCGAAAAGGGCGCCCTCGGGCCGGGGCAGCTCCTCGCCGTCGACATGGGCGAGGGCAAGCTCTACCACGACGCCGAGATCAAGGATTACCTGGCCGGCTCGCAGCCGTTCGGCCAGTGGGTCGGTTCGATCGCCGACCTCGAGACCCTCGGCGGCGTCGCCGAGGAGCGGCCGGTGCACGAGGGGGCCGAGCTCCGGCGGCGGCAGATCGCGGCGGGCTACTCGGTCGAGGAGCTCGAGGTCGTGCTCCACGCCATGGCCGAGGACGGCAAGGAGGCGATCGGCTCGATGGGCGACGACACGCCGCCCGCGGTCTTGTCGACCAAGTACCGGCCGCTCAGCCACTACTTCCGGCAGAACTTCAGCCAGGTGACGAACCCGCCGATCGACTCGCTGCGCGAGCATCGGGTGATGAGCCTGAAGACGCGATTCGGCAACCTGAAGAACGTCCTCGACGAAGACAACTCGCAGACCGAGATCCTGCAGCTCGAGAGCCCCTTCGTGTCGAACTCGCGCTTTGCGGCGATGTGCGCGCACTTCGGCTCCGCGATGGTGCCGATCGACTGCACCTTCGCCGCCGGCGGCGTGCCGAACGCGCTGCAGGACGGGCTCGCGCGCATTCGCGCCGAGGCCGAGGAGGCGGTGCGCGCCGGCGCGAACCACCTGGTCCTGTCGGACATCGCCCAGGGCCCGGAGCGGGTCGGGATGCCGATGATCCTTGCGACAAGCGCGGTGCACTCGTGGCTAACCCGCAAGGGTCTCAGGACCTTCACATCGCTCAACGTTCGCTCGGCCGAGTGCATCGACCCGCATTATTTCGCGGTGCTGATCGGGTCGGGCGCGACGACGGTGAACGCCTATCTGGCACAGGACGCGATCGCCGACCGGATCGCGCGCGGGCTGCTTGGTGGCACGCTCAACGACGCCATCGCGCGCTACCGCGAGGCGATCGAGCAGGGACTGCTCAAGATCATCTCGAAGATGGGGATCGCGGTCATCTCAAGCTATCGCGGCGGGCTGAACTTCGAGGCGGTCGGCCTGTCGCGGGCGATGGTTGCCGAGTATTTCCCGGGCATGCTCAGCCGGATCTCCGGGATCGGGATCACCGGCGTGCAGCGGCAGGCCGAGGGGATGCACCGGCTCGGCTGGAGCGGGCCGCAGGCGGTGCTGCCGATCGGCGGCTTCTACAAGGCGCGGCGCTCGGGCGAGAGCCACGCCTGGGAGGCGCGGGCTATGCACATCCTGCAGTCGGCCTGCGACAAGGGCTCCTTCGAGATCTGGAAGCAGTATTCGAAGGCGATGGAGGCGCGGCCGCCGATCCACCTCCGCGACCTTCTCGACTTCCAGCCGAAGCACGGGCCGGTGCCGATCGACCAGGTCGAGTCGATCACGGCGATCCGCAAGCGGTTCGTGACGCCGGGGATGTCGCTGGGCGCGCTGGGGCCCGAGGCGCACAAGACCCTCAACGTGGCGATGAACCGGATCGGCGCGAAGAGCGATAGCGGCGAGGGCGGCGAGGACCCGGCGCACTACGCGCCGGAGCCGAACGGCGACAACCCGTCAGCCAAGATCAAGCAGGTGGCGAGCGGGCGGTTCGGGGTGACGGCCGACTACCTCAACCACTGCGAGGAGCTCGAGATCAAGATCGCCCAGGGTGCCAAGCCCGGCGAGGGCGGCCAGCTGCCCGGGATCAAGGTGACCGAGCTCATCGCGCGCCTCCGGCATTCGACGCCCGGGGTTACGCTGATCTCGCCGCCGCCGCACCACGACATCTACTCGATCGAGGATCTCGCCCAGCTGATCTACGACCTGAAGCAGATCAACCCGCGCGCGCGGGTCTGCGTCAAGCTGGTGTCGCAGTCGGGGGTCGGGACGATCGCGGCCGGGGTCGCCAAGGCGAAGGCGGACGTGATCCTGATCTCCGGGCACAACGGCGGGACCGGGGCGTCGCCGATCACATCGATCAAGTTCGCCGGGCTGCCGTGGGAGATGGGGCTCAGCGAGGCGCACCAGGTGCTGACTGCGAACAACCTGCGCGAGCGGGTGATCCTGCGGACGGACGGGGGCCTCAGGACCGGGCGGGACATCGTGATCGCGGCGATGCTCGGGGCGCAGGAGTTCGGGATCGGAACGGCGGCGCTCGTCGCGATGGGCTGCATCATGGTGCGGCAGTGCCAGAGCAACACCTGCCCGGTGGGGGTCTGCACCCAGGATCCGGTGCTCAGGGCGAAGTTCACCGGGACGGCGGACAAGGTCGTCAACCTGATGAGCTTCTACGCGCAGGAGGTGCGCGAGGTGCTGGCGTCGGTCGGGGCGCGGTCGATCGACGAGGTGATCGGGCGGGCGGATCTGCTGACGCAGGTGAGCCGCGGGGCGGAGCATCTGGACGACCTCGATCTGAACCCGCTCCTCATCACCATCGATCAGGGGGAGCCGATCAGCTACGAGCGCAACAAGCCGCGGAACCCGGTGCCGGACACCCTCGACGCGCAGGTCGTCAAGGACGCCGAGCCGTTCTTCAAGGACGGCGAGAAGATGCAGCTGAGCTACGCCGTGCAGAACACGCTGCGGTCGATCGGGACGCGGGTTTCGAGCCATATCGTGCAGCGGTTCGGGATGAAGAACGGGCTGCAGCCCGACCACCTGACGATCAAGCTCGCGGGTTCCGCCGGGCAGTCGCTCGGGGCCTTCGCCGCGCCCGGCCTCAAGATCGAGGTGATGGGCGAGGCGAACGACTACGTTGGCAAGGGGCTGTCGGGCGGCATCATCGTCGTCCGGCCGCCGCTCGGCTCGCCGCTCGTGACGCACGAGAACGCGATCATCGGCAACACCGTGCTCTACGGCGCGACGGCGGGGTCGCTCTTCGCGGCGGGGCGCGCGGGCGAGCGGTTCTGCGTGCGCAACTCGGGCGCCGAGGTCGTGGTCGAGGGCTGCGGCTCCAACGGCTGCGAGTACATGACCGGCGGGGTCGCGGTGATCCTCGGCAAGTTCGGCGACAACTTCGGCGCCGGCATGACCGGGGGCATGGCCTACCTCTACGACCCGGAGGCCGAGCATACGCTGCGGCTGAACCCGGAGACGGTGATCGTGATGCCGGTGCTCGGGTCGCATTGGGAGGCGCAGCTGCGCGGGCTGGTCGAACGGCACGCCCGCGAGACCATGAGCCCGCGGTCGACCGAGCTCCTGCGGCACTGGGCCGAGGAACTGCCCAAGTTCCGCCAGATCGTGCCGAAGGAGATGCTGACGCGTCTCGCGCACCCGCTGACCGACGAGCCGGCGGCAGCGACAGCATGAACGCGCCGGGCCGCCCGCGGCCGCGCGCCTGACTCGGGGGCCGCGATGGCCTATCTTCCGACGCTGCTGACGCTCTCCGGCATGCACCTCCTGATGGCGATGCTGCCGGGCCCGAACACGCTGGTGGTCGGCTGGCTGTCGGCGAAGCGATCGCGCGGCGCCGGTCTGGGCGCCGCGGCGGGCGTCGCGCTCGCCTCCGCGGCCTGGGTGGCGCTGACGCTCTGGGGCATCGGGTCGCTGCTCGTCGAGGCGGGCGTGCTCTATCGGGGGCTGCGGCTTGCCGGCGCAGCCTATCTGGTCGTCGTGGGCCTGCGGCTGCTCCGGTCCGGGCTGGGGCCGGCCGGGGATCCTGGCCGCGGCGTGCCGGCGCTCGGCGGTCGCAACCCCTTCATCGCCGGCTTCCTCACCACCGCCAGCAACCCGAAGTCGGCGGTCTTCTGGACCAGCGCCTTCCTGGTCGCGGTCCCGCCGCATGCGCCGGGCTGGGTGCATGCCGCTATCGTCGCGGTGGTCGCCGGCCAGTCGGCGGCCTGGTACGGCGCGGTGGCGCTGGCCCTTTCCACCGGGGCGGCGCGCCGCCGCTGGCTCCGGGTCGCCCGCTGGCCCGACCTCGCCGGCGGCACGCTCCTGACCATGCTCGGCCTGCGCCTCGCCCTGGAGGTGCGCGGCGAGATCGCCACGCGATCGCTGCCCTGACCGCGACCGAAAGCCTGCGCCTGCCAACGGGCGGCGCGATGCCGAACCATCCGCGGTTTCCCGTGCTTCTGCACCGCGGAGCGGTAGCGGCGGGGGACGACGCGGCGGCGGCGCTCGAGGCGCTGTTCGCGCGCAACGGCTGGCCGCCGCAATGGCGGGACGGGATCTATCAGTTCCACCATTACCACACGCTGGGGCACGAGGCCCTCGGGGTCGCGGCCGGGAGCGCCGTGGTCCTGCTCGGCGGCCCGGGCGGCCGCGAGGTGGCGCTCGGCGCCGGCGACGTGGCGATCCTGCCGGCCGGCATCGGGCACTGCCGGCTGGCGGCGAGCCCGGACTTCCTGGTGGTCGGCGCCTACCCGCCCGGGCAGCGGGCAGACATCTGCCGCGAGGCGGCAACGCCGGCGATGCTCGACCGGATCGCGCGGCTGCCGGCGCCTTCGGCCGACCCGGTGACCGGCAGCGAAGGCGGGGTGGCCGCGCTCTGGCGCTGACGCCGGAAGCGTTGCGATCAGCCGGGGCTGCCATCCTCGATCCGCGCCGCGAGCTCGGGGGGCGCGACGCCGCCCGGGATGCGCATCCGCTCGAGCTCGGCGGAGGCGAGCGCGGCGATGTTCTCCAGCGCCTCGCGCCGCACCGCCTGCCGGAGCTCCGGCGACATCGCGGTCCCGACCCCCTGCATCATCTCCAGCTGCTGGAGGATCGCCCGCCCTGGCCCGGCGACATCATCGGGCCGGCTGCCGCCCTGCAGCGCCCGCTCGAGCCAGGCGATCCAGGGGGTGCGGAATGGTCCCCAGGGATCGACCGGGCGCGGGATGCGCGGCTCGGAGGCCGCGAGTGTCAGGGTCGCGCTCCGGGCGACCGGGTCGATGGCGGTGACGGCGATGACGAAGCCGGAGCCGAGCACCGAGAGCTCCGGCGGGGTCGCGAGGGTGCTGCCGACCCCCCAGGCGAGGCGGCCGTTCTGGTCCGGGCAGGCGTAGGATATGTTGTCGACGAGGGTATGCACCAGCACGCACGGGGCGGCGAAGCCGGCGTCCCAGCCTTCGTCCATGCGGAACTCGACGTAATAGTCGCCGAACTTCGCGGCGAGGAGGCCCGGCAGGTCCGGCCGGTGCAGCGGCCTTAGCGTGACGCTGCCGCCGGCGTGGGTGACGCGCGTCTCATCGAGCCAGAGGCGGCTGTCCATGTTGGCCGCGTTGAGCCCTGGCCCGATCGGCCGCACCGGGTCTCCGCGCGGATCGCGCTCATTGTGGACCGGGTTCGGCGCCATCACTCCGGGCTGGAACACGCCGGCGGTGCTCATGATGTCGTAGGGGTCCTGATAGTCGGCGACCGACCCCTCGCGCCGCGAGTGGTTGAGGCCGAAGATATGGCCCATCTCCTGCCCGAGCAGGCTGGGCGCCAGACCGGAAATGTAATTGTCGCTGCCGTCGTGACCCGCCACCGCACCGTCCCCGCCGCCGAAGAGGTCGGACTGGGTGTTCAGGCAGACGACGAGGGAGAAGAACCTCGACAGGTCGACCCCGGCTTCGGTCGCCTTGGCACGGGCATCAGCGATCAGCTTCGGCCGCCGGACCGAATTCGTCTGCTTGCCGTAGTCGGTGGTGGTCGTGTCGATGGTGAACCAGCCGAACACCTCTGACGCGCCGATGTCGACGCTGCCGTGGGACATGTCACGAAAGTACTGCACCATATTCCACTTGCCGTCACCCGAAGCAGTGAAGATCTCCTCGTAATCCTCGCGAGTTAGCGGCTCTGCGTTGGTGTCACTGAATTTTGTAAGCAGAATGGCTATAGGCCGTTTCATTTAGACGACCCTTTGTCCTGGATTGCGTGAAAGGTATACTTGTACTTCCCGTTTCTCCGGTTGGTTATGGTAACACGAGATCTTCGCCAGCCGCAAGCGCGGACCGCGAGGTTGCGCGAGGCGGTCGATCTCTGCGTCGCCCTTAGGCGGAGCTCTCTTCCGGTCGGGAGCGTCTGCAGACGGCGACCTTCACCGGCGGCGGGCGAGTTCGCGCTGCAGGCCGTCGCGGCCGCGGGCCATCGCCCAGCGGTGGTTGGCGGCGTAGACGGGTTTCAGCAGCGGGGTCAGCGGCTTCAGCAGCGGCTTCTCGACCTCGATGCGCCAGTCGTAGCGGACCGATGCCTGCGGCCCGCGCTGCTCGAGGGTCCACACGCCGCGGCCGACGAGGTCGCCGGTCGCCTCGACGGTCCAGCCGAAGGGGCGATGCTGCTCGACGAGGCGGGCGGTCCAGCGCAGCGTGTAGGGCAGCCAGCCGCGGGTGTGCAGCGCGAAGGCGCGGCCGATGCCCTCGGCGTCGCCGGGCGCCACCTCCTCGACCGCGAGATAGACCTCGGGCCACCAGTCGGGGAAGCGCTCGGCCTCGCCGAGGATGCCGGCCACTTCCTCGATCGTGCCTTCGAGGAGCCAGTCGGTGACCAGGGTGAAGCCCGCCGCCATCGTTTTCCCCTCGCTCCGCTGCCGCATCATAGCCGATCCGCGGCCGGGGCGCGCGCCCGCTTGCGCGATCGCGGCTTTCCCGGCAGGAAACGGCGATGGTCATGCGGCGGACGGGGCGGCTCCTCGGGCGTGTCGGGCGCCTGCTCGTCCGGGCGGCGCTGGCGCTGGCGGTGCTCGCGATGACCTCGGTCGTGCTGTTTCGCTGGGTGAACCCGCCGCCCGGCGTCCTGATGCTCTCGGAACGGCTCCGGCTGGGCCACGTCGTGCGCGACTGGGTCCCGCTGGCCGGGATGTCCGACAACCTGCCCTTGTCGGCGGCGGCGGCCGAGGACGCGAACTTCTGCGAGCACTGGGGGTTCGACATCGACGGTATCCGTGCGGCCATGGCCGACCCGGACCGGCTGCGCGGCGGGTCGACGATCAGCCAGCAGGTGGCGAAGAACGTTTTCCTCTGGCCGGGACGGACCTGGCTGCGCAAGGGGCTCGAGGCCGGCTTCACGGTGCTGATCGAGGTCGCCTGGCCGAAGCGGCGGATCATGGAGGTCTACCTGAACGTCGCCGAGATGGGCGAGGGCGTCTTCGGCGCCGAGGCGGCGGCGCGGCACTACTGGAAGACGGGTGCGGCCGACCTGAGCCCGCAGCGCTCGGCGCGGCTCATGGCGGTGCTGCCCGACCCGCGCGGCCGCAGGCCGGTGCCCGCCACAGCCTATATCGGCCGCCGGGGAGAGGCGATCGCCAAGGGCGCGGCGACGCTGCGCGAGGACGGCCGGGCGGCCTGCTTCCTCGGCTGACGGGATGGTAAACTGGCTAACGGCCGGTCGCCCCCGATTAGGAGGATACCTCCGGCGCGGCCGCCCGACGAGACCGGCGGGTCGCGAGGGTGAACGGCGGGGATCGGACGGCCGCGGCGGCCGCGCGCGCGGCCGGCGGTTGAACCGCGGCGGAATATGCGGAATATGCGGGGATCGAGCGAGAAGGAGCCGCAGTGCGCCGTCTTTACCATCAGCCGCTTTCGCCGTTCTGCCGCAAGATCCGCCTCGTGCTGGCGGAGAAGCGGATCGAGGTCGAGCTGGTCGAGGAGCGGCCGTGGGAGCGGCGGATGGATTTCCTGCGGATGAACCCCGCGGGGCAGGTGCCGGTCCTCAGGATCGACGACCTCGTGCTCTGCGACTCGGCGGCGATCTTCGAGTACCTGGAGGAAACGACGCCCGACCCGCCGCTCCTGCCGAAGAGCCCGGCCCTGCGCGCCGAGGCGCGGCGGCTTGCGGCCTGGTTCGACGACAAGTTCCACGACGAGGTGACGGCGAACCTGCTCTACGAGCGGGTGAACAAGAAGCTCGCCAAGAACGGCTATCCTGAAAGCGAGAAGATCAAGGCGGGCGTCCGCAACATCAAGTACCACCTCGACTACATCGGCTGGCTGATGGACAACCGGCGCTGGCTCGCCGGAGACATGCTGACAATCGCCGATTTCGCGGCGGCGGCGCAGCTGTCGTGCCTCGACTACGTGGGCGACGTGGATTGGGCCCGGAATGCCGGGCTGCACGAGTGGTACGCCAAGATCAAGTCGCGGCCGGCGTTCCGCTCGATCCTCGCCGACCTCGTGCCCGGGTTCACCCCGCCGCAGCATTATGCGGACCTCGACTTCTGAGGTTTCGGTCCGGCTGAGGGCGCGGGCGCGGGACGAGGGGTTCGCGGCCTGCGGGATCTGCCGGCCGGGCGCGGTGCCGGAGGCGGCGGAGCGGCTCGCGGCCTTCGTGGCCGCCGGGCGGCACGGGACGATGCGCTGGATGGCCGAGCGGATGGGGTGGCGCGGGTCGCCCCCGGCGCTCTGGCCCGAGGCGCGGGCGGTCGTGATGCTCGCCGACGTGTACACCCCGGAGGAGGATCCGTGCAGTGTGCTGGCCCGGCGGGACCGCGGGGCGGTCAGCGTCTACGCGCGGGGCAAGGACTACCACGAGGCGATCAAGCCGCGGCTGAAGCGGCTCGGGCGCTGGCTGGTGGCGGAGACCGGTGCCGAGATCAAGGTCTTCGTCGACACGGCGCCGGTGATGGAGAAGCCGTTGGCGGCGGCGGCGGGCCTCGGCTGGCAGGGAAAGCATACGAACCTCCTGTCGCGGGAGCTCGGGAACTGGTTCTTCCTCGGTGCGATCTTCACCACGCTGGAATTGCCGCCGGACAGACCGGAGGCGGACCATTGCGGGTCGTGCCGGGCGTGCCTCGACGTCTGCCCGACCGGGGCGTTCCCGGCGCCCTACCAGCTCGATGCGCGGCGGTGCATCAGCTACCTGACGATCGAGTACGCGGGGCCGGTGGACGAGGGGCTGCGGCCGCTCCTCGGCAATCGGGTCTACGGGTGCGACGACTGCCTCGCGGTCTGCCCGTGGAACAAGTTCGCGGCCGCGGCCCGCGATGCGCGCTATGCCGGGGAGGCGCTGGCCGCGCCGCGGCTGGCCGAGCTCGCGACGCTCGACGACGGCGGGTTCCGGGAGAGGTTCCGCGGCACGGCGGTGAAGCGGATCGGGCGCGACCGGTTCGCGCGGAACGTAGCGTACGCGATCGGGAATTCGGGCGACCCTGCGCTGGCGGGGGCGGCGGCGCGGCTGTCGGCCGACGCCGACCCGGTCGTGCGCGACGCCGGCGAATGGGCTGCGGCGCGGCTCGGGAGGGCCGGGTGATGGGTCGGCAGCCGCATCGGGTGCGGCAGCGTCGGCGCGCTCCGCGGGGAGTATTTGAGGCAAGCGGAAGGCCGGTGCCGCGCTACTCGAGGCGCTGCAGGTTGGCGCGGGCGAGAGGCGCGAGGTCGCTCTGCGGGGCGACGTCGAGGAGCCGCAGCCAGGCTCGGGCGGCGGCGGCCTTGTCGCCGGACTCGGCGCTGGCGGCACCGGCCTCGAACAGCGCCTCGGGGAGATCGGGGGAGAGGACGAGGGCGCGGTTCGCCTCGGCCAGCGCGCCGGTCGCGTCGTCCCGGTTGCGCAGCGTCGCGGCCAGGAGCGCGTGCGCGACGGCGTCGTCGGGCACGGCGGCGATCTCGGCCTCGAGCGCGGCCTGGGCCGCCGGCCAGTCGCCCTGCGCGGCGGCGGCGCGGGCGAGGAGCAGCCGGCGGTCGCCGTCGGGCTCGGTGAGCTTGTCGGCGTCGGCGAGCGCCTGCCGGGCGAGGTCGGGGCGGTCAGCGGCGAGCCACTGCCGGGCGGCATCCGCGAGGATCACCGCGCGGGCGTTGGCGGGCATCGCCCGGTTTGGGTTGGTGCCGACGGCGGACAGGAGCTCGGCGGCGGTCTGGTGCGCGCCCAGGGCGGCCAGCGCCGAGGCCTCGCAGAGCCGGGCTGGGACGCCGCCGCCCAGGCGCAACCAGACCGCGGCGTCCTCGCGCGCGGTGGCGGGGTCGGCGGCGACGGCGGCGGCGCATTCGTCGGGCGAGCGGATCTCCGCCCCGGCGCCCGGGGCGGCAAGGAGGGCGGCGAGGACGATGAAGGCTGCGCGCATCCCGAGACCTCCGGCGGCGGGGGCGGCATGACCGGCCCGGCGCTCCTGACGCTCGGCCATGGCTACTCGGCGGCGGCGCTGGCCGCAACCCTGCCGGGCTGGCGGATCGCCGGGACGACGCGGTCGCCCGAGCGCGCCGCGGCGATGCGGGCGCGCGGGGTCGAGGCGATCGACTGGGCCGACGCGGCCGCGGTCGGCCGGGCGATCGCGGCCGCCGATCGCATCCTCGTCTCGCTGCCGCCCGATGCCGGCGGCGACCCGGCGCTCGCCCGTCACGGCGATGCCATCGCGACGGCACCGGCAGGCTGGGTCGGCTATCTCTCGACCACCGGGGTCTACGGCGACCGGCAGGGGGGATGGGTCGACGAGGCGAGCGAGCTCCGGCCGACGAGCGAGCGGGGCCGGTGGCGCGTCGCGGCGGAGCGCGCCTGGGCCGACACCGGGCTGCCGCTCGAGGTCTTCCGTCTGGCAGGCATCTACGGACCGGGCCGCAGCGTTCTCGACCGGCTGCGCGCCGGACGGGCGCACCGGATCGTCAAGCCGGGGCAGGTGTTCAGCCGCATCCACGTCGACGACATCGGCACGGCGCTGGCGGCGGCGATCGCCCGGCCGGCGCCGGGGCGGGTCGTCAACCTCGCCGACGACCTGCCGGCGCCGCCCGACGAGGTCATCGTCTTCGCGGCGGAGCTGCTCGGCATGCCGGTGCCGCCGGCGGTCGCGTTCGACGAGGCAGCGTTGTCGCCGATGGCGCGCAGCTTCTGGGAGGACTCGAAGCGGGTCGGCAACCGCCGGCTCCGCGATGAGCTCGGCGTGGCACTGCGCTGGCCCGACTACCGCTCGGGACTGCGCGGCATCCTCGCCGCCGGCGGCTGAGGGACGGAGGCAACAGCGTGGCGGAAAAGCACGCCCGCTCGGGCATCCGGGCTGGCGTTCGGCGCGTGGATCTGCGCACGATTCGGGCAAAGTCGGGACAAGGCCCCGGGCGGGGGTCCGTTGAGGTCGGTGGAATGCAGAAGCGCCTGCGCGCAGGAGCCTCGTTGCTCGCGATTGCGGTCGTCGCTTCGGTGGCGCCGGGGACCACCGCTCCGGCACAGGACGCGCCCGCCCCGCGGCCGAGCCTGAACCTTTACGGCGTCACCGGCCTCATCGACATGCCGAGCGCCGAGTCGCAGCCCGATGCGCAGGTGTCGGCGAGCTACAGCCAGTTCGGCAACACCGCGCGGCGCAACTTCACCTTCCAGGCGCTGCCGCGGATGTCGATGACGCTGCGCTACTCGACGATCAGCGACTGGGGCCGTCCCGACGATCCGAACTACAACCTCTTCGACCGCAGCATCGATCTGCAGTTCCAGCTCTGGAAGGAGAAGGACTGGCAGCCGTCGGTTGCGCTCGGCTTCCGCGACTTCCTCGGAACCGGAGTCTACTCGGCCGAGTACCTCGTCGCGACAAAGCAGCTCGGGCCGTTCAAGCTGACCGGCGGCGTCGGCTGGGGCCGGCTCGCCAGCGTCGGCGGCACCGAAAACCCCTTCTGCTCGGTTTCTTCGAGCTTCTGCAACCGCGAGAACGACTTCGGCAAGGGCGGCAAGCCGACCTTCGACGCCATGTTCCATGGCGAGAAGATGGGCTACTTCGGCGGCCTCGAATGGCTCACGCCGGTCGACAACCTGACGTTCAAGGCCGAGGTCTCGTCCGACGCCTACACCCGCGAGCAGCAGGGACCGAACGCGGGCTTCGAGCGCAAGTCCCCGGTCAACCTCGGGCTCGAGTACCGGCTGCGCGAGGGGATCACCCTCGGCGGCTACTACATGTACGGCGACACGGTCGGCTTCAACGTGGTCGTGTCGGGCAACCCCTACAAGCCGCTGACGCCGCAGAACCTCGGGCTCGGGCCGGTCCCGGTGAACCCGCGGCCGGCGGGCGCCAACATGTCGACCGCCTGGGTCGAGGACGCGGCCGCGCGCGACAAGCTCAGCAAGGCGCTGTCGAAGCAGCTCAGCCAGGACGGCATCCGGCTGCAGTCGATCAGCTACACCGGCAACGCCGTCGACATCCGCATCGTCAACACTCAGATCAACCAGTCGCCAAAGGCGATCGGCCGCACCGCGCGCGTGCTCGCGGTCGGGCTGCCCTATTCGGTCGAGACCTTCCGGATCACGCCGGTCGAGAGCGGGCTGCCCACGACCTCGGTCGAGATCCGGCGCAGCGATCTCGAGGCGCAGGTCGACCGGCCGAACGCCGGGCAGATGAGCTGGGACACGACGCAGATGCGCGGCGCCTACCCGGTGCTGGCGCAGGGCGAGGTCTGGCGCCACGACACCTATCCGATCTTCAACTGGGCGCTGATCCCGATCCCGACCGTGCAGATCTTCGGCGGCAACGACGGGTTCAAGCCGCAGCTGACCGCGCAGTTCCGCGGCACGATGACGGTCAGCCCGCGGCTGTCGTTCACGACCCTGATCCGGCAGCCGCTGCTTGGCGAATTCTCCGACCCCGGCCCGGGGGAGAATTCGGGGACGCTGCCGCCGGTCCGCAGCCAGTCCGCCCGCTACTACGCCGGCTGGGATCCGAAGCTGGTGCGGCTCACCGGCGACTACCTGTTCAAGCTCAACAACGAGACTTACGCGCGAGGGTCGGTCGGCGTCCTGGAGCGGTCGTTCGCCGGCGTCGACGGCGAGGTGCTCTGGAAGCCGGTCAGCCAGAACTGGGGGCTCGGGCTCGAGATGGCCTGGGTGGCACAGCGCGACTTCGACCAGCCGTTCGGCTTCAGCTACTACGACTACAACGTCGTCACCGGTCACGCGACGCTCTACTGGGACACCGGCTGGAAGGGGATCGAGGCGCAGTTCTCCGCCGGCCGCTACCTCGCCGGCGACTGGGGCGGGACGATCGCTCTGCAGCGGACCTTCGCCAACGGCTGGTCGGTGGGCGCCTATGCAACGAAGACCGACGTGACCTCGGACGAGTTCGGCGAGGGCAGCTTCGCCAAGGGGCTTACGCTGACCATCCCGCTGCGCTGGGCGACGCCCTTCGAGACCCGGCAGACGGTCGATGGCGACCTGACCTCGCTCGGCGACAACGGCGGGGCGTTCCTCAACATCCAGAACCGGCTGTGGCCGATCGTGCGCGACATGGACCGGCAGCACCTGGAGCAGAACTGGGGGTCGTTCTGGCAATGATGCGCAGGCTCGCGCTGCTGCCGCTTCTCGCCCTCGCCGCCTGTGGCAGCGGCGGCAAGGATCCGATCGTGCAGGCCGCCCTGGACGAGGTGGGCGGCGGCTTCTGGCACAAGGAAGCCCCGTCGGGGCCGCCGCCGAAGCAGGTCACCCGCGCCGACATCGAGCGCGCCAACGTCGCGGCGATCACCGCGCGGCTCGAGTCGGACAAGTCGCCGACGCTGATGTTCGCGGCCTCCTCCAACGGCGGCTACGTCACCTATTCCTCGCCGCTGCAACAGCAGGTCACGCTGCACGGGACGGCGCAGATCACGGGGACGCGGGCGCTCGGCACCGACCTCGTGTCGGCCTGGAGCAGCGCGCCCGATCCGCTCGCGGCACCGATCCCGCCGTCGCGCTGGCCGGGGCGGGTGAAGCGGGTCTACGAGCTGCCGGGCGAGGGGCCGCAGGGACAGGTCTTGACCTTCGAGTGCAGCTTCGAGCCGCCGGTGCCGGCCGAGATGACGATCCTCGGGGCCCGCTTCAGCGGCCTCAACATCAGCGAGGATTGCTCGGGTCCTAGCGGCAGCTTCGAAAACCTGCATTTCGTCGACGCGTCGACCGGAACGGTGCGGCGCAGCCTGCAGTGGACCGGGCCGAAGATGGAGCTCCTCGACCTGCAGATCATCGAGCCCTACACCGGCGGCTGACGCGCGGACCTCGCCAAAGGAAAGGGGCATCGCCGCTCGGCGATGCCCCCCTGTCAGTCTCGCGAAAGGCGCCGCAGGCCTGCCGCGGCTCCGGGAGAGAACTCAGTTGTTGGTGTTGTTGTCGCTGTTGTCGTTCGAGATCGCGTAGGCAATCGCGGCGAGACCGATCACCGGGATCAGCCACGCGGCGTTCGAACCACCCATCGGGGCAGGCGTCGCGACGACGGCGGGCTCGGCAGGCGCCTCGAAGACGAGGTTGCCGGCGAACGCCTGGCCAGCCAGCAGGAGAGCCACCGCAGTGCTAACGATAAGTTTCATTCTTGTCTCCTCAGAGTGCGGGTCTGCGATACTGCTAGCTCGCCCGGACCTGCGAGCGGACAAGCTAATGCCGGAACACTAACCAACTTTCCCTCGTGGATTCAATCGGCGAAAGCAGGCTTCTCTAGTAAATCACAGGTGTTGTCATTCTGGCAACACCGCTGATCGGGAGCTTGCACACGCCGCCCGCACCCCTGATTCGCTGCACTGCGGCGCGATCGGCGGAGGATCGCAATTCGGGTGAGACCTGACAGGCCTTGCCCAAGATGTGGTGGTTTCCAAGCAAGCGCAGCACCGAGACGGGCACTCCGCCGCGATGGCCCCGCGCCGGAATCGGCGGCGCGGGCAAGCGAAATATCCCCGATGCGACCGACCGCCACACGCCAGACGTGCGGCACCGGGCGCCGGTCGATCAGATGAGCAGGACGGGCGTTCCGACCTGGGCGCGGTCGTAGACCTCGATGATATGCTCGTTGAACAGGCCGATGCAGCCCGACGACGACTGCCGGCCGATCTTGCGGATGTCGTTGGTGCCGTGGATGCGGTAGGCCGGCCATCCCAGGTTGAGCGCACGCACCCCGAGCGGGTTGTCCGGGCCGGGTGCGACGTAGGGTGGAAGGTCCGGGCGGCGCTTCAGCATTGCCTCGGTCGGCCGCCAGTCAGGGTCGGGCCGCTTGAGCGTGATCGAGGTGCGGCCGCGGCGGGTCATCTCGTCCGTCAGGGGTACCGAAGTCGGGTAGATGCGGTAGAAGCCGTCCGCACCCCAGTAGTGCAGAACCCGGTCGTTGATGTTGACAAGGATCGCGTCGTTCTGGATCGAATCGAAGTGGTTCTGCCACTCCTCGGTGTGAAGGCCCGAGATGCGGCGCAAGAGCTGCGGCTGGTCCTGGCTGTCGGGCACATAGTCGTGCAGGACGTCGTCGCTCTCGGCGGCGAAAGCGGGGCCGACGGCCAGCGCCGCCGCGGCGCCGAGCGCACCGCCGGCGGCGATGCGTGCGAACGATCTTCGGCTGATCTGGCCGGCCTTGCGGTCGGGATCCTGGTCCATCTTCGTGTCTCCAAGCGTACCGGAAAGATACCTGCACCAATTATGGCGCAGTGGCCGGGGTGTCCGCAACTCACAGTTGGGCCAGCATGTTCCTGCAACGCCACCGATAGCGTTTGAACGCTCGTGGGAAAGCCGGTAGAGACGACTTCCGAACAATCGTCCGACGGATTCCGCCATGCTCCGCCCGCTCATCGTCGCCCTGGCCGTCCTGCTTGCCATCTCGGCCTGCAGCTCGGGCGGCGGCGAGGGAAGGCTGACCCCTGCGGATGCCGACCCAATACGCCTGCGTCAGCTGGACGCGGTGAACGCGGTAAGGACGGACGCGGGGCTGCAGCCGCTGCAACTCTCGGCGGAGCTGAACGCCGCCTCCGAGACCCATGCCCGCGACATGTACGTGCAGCAGCGGGCCTGGCACTTCGGATCCGACCTGACCAGCCCGCGCGAGCGCGCGTTCCGCGCCGGCTACCGCGGCGAACTGGTGGGCGAGAACCTGGCCGAGGGGCAGGACTCCGATCTGGTCGTCCTGCAGAGCTGGCTCGACTTCAAGGACACGCGCGACGTCATTATGGATCCGGCCGCGCGCGGCCTCGGTCTCGGCTGGTTTCAGGAGCCGAACTCCGGCAAGATCTGGTGGGTCCAGCTCGTCGGGAAATAACCCTCAGGCGAGGATGAGGATCGGGGTGCCGGTCGGCACCATCGCCCAGATCTCCTCCATCTCGGGGTCGCTGACCGCGATGCAGCCGGCGGTCCAGTCCTTCTTGCGGTCGGCGGCGCGCCGCGGTCCACCGTGGATCATGATGTCGCCGCCCGGTTGCACGCCGAGCGCCCGGGCTCTCGCGATGTCTATGGCGTTCGGATAGCTGATGCCGAGGCTCAGGAAGAAGTCGCTGCGCGGGTTGCGTCGGTCGATGAAATATTGCCCTTCCGGCGTGCGCCCGTCGCCGGAGCGCTCCTTCGGTCCCTTCGGATCGAAACCGAGGTGAATCGCGAAGCGCTTGAGCGTCGTATCGCCCGGGCCCCGGAGCTCGAGGACCCGATTGGACTTGGACACGACGATGTAGCTCGCTCGCGGGGCGATCGTCGGCGTGTAGCCAGCACGCGCCTGCGTCGTCGCGCCAAGCGCGAAGAAACCGGCCGTCAGCGCCAGCGCGCTGCGCCGCGTCCAGAGTTGCTTCTCGACCGTACGGTCGTCGGTCAGGGGATCGTCGCTGTCCCCCTGCAGCCAAGTCCGCTCGTTCATGTCGCCTGCTCTTGTCGTTGTAGGATTGGTCCGTGAGGACGTGGTCATTTCTGCCTGATTAGGTTGACATAACGCTAATGGGCCAGATTCGGGAAGACGTCTCGCGAGGCGTTCCTGCCTGGCGAGAGGGGTGTTGCATCGCGGTACCGCCAGCCGCAGGCCCGCGCCTCTCGGCCAATCGCAAACAGTGCATGAACGTGGACGACAATAGTCCAATCTTTCAATGGCTTGTAAACTGAGCGCGGCTTCAGCGCGTCAGAGGTCGTCGTCGAGCGCTGCCAAGCTGACCCGACCCGGAGGCCGTGGCCAAGCCGGGGCATGATTGCCTTCCGTGACGTCTGGCCCTAATCATCCGGCGCGAAACCGGCAGCGAAGGCGGGAGATGGCCAACTACCTGCATCAGGACGACCTGCCGGCGCGGCTCGACCTCGGATCGGAGGTGGCGATCGACACCGAGACCATGGGGTTGAACCCGGCGCGCGACCGGCTTTGCCTGGTGCAGCTGTCGGCCGGCGACGGCGACGCGCACATGATCCAGATCCGCCCGGGCCGGCCGGCGCCGAACCTCGCGGCGATGCTCGGCGATCCGCAGACGCTCAAGCTCTTCCACTTCGGGCGCTTCGACATCGCGGTGCTGCTGAGCCGTTTCGGCGTTTTGACCCGTCCGGTCTATTGCACCAAGATCGCCTCGCGCCTGGTCCGCACCTACACCGACCGGCACGGGCTCAAGGACCTGTTGCGCGACCTGATCGACGTCGAGATCTCCAAGCAGCAGCAGTCGAGTGACTGGGGCGCGGAGGAGCTGACCACGGCGCAGCTCGACTACGCCGCCTCGGACGTGCTCTACCTCCACCGGCTACGGGCGGCGCTGGACCTGCGCCTCGCCCGCGAGGACCGGTTCGACCTCGCGCGCGCCTGCTTCGACTTCCTTCCCGACCGCGCGCGGCTCGATCTCGCCGGCTGGGCCGAGGTCGACATCTTCGCCCACTCCTGACGCCGGTGAGCCCGCCCGCCCGCCCGCTCGACCCCGCGGACATCCTCGCCGCCGGCCGGCGCGTGGTCCGGATCGAGGCGGCAGCGCTCGCCGTGCTGGAAATGTCGCTCGGCCCGAGCTTCGTGGCGGCCGTCGAGCGGATGCTCACCGCGCGCGGCCGCGTCATCGTCTCGGGAATGGGCAAGTCGGGGCACGTCGCGCGCAAGATCGCCGCGACGCTGGCCTCCACGGGAACCCCGGCGCAGTTCGTCCACCCGGCCGAGGCGAGCCACGGCGACCTCGGGATGATCACCGGCGAGGACGTGGTGCTCCTCCTGTCGAACTCGGGCGAAACGCCCGAGCTCGCCGACATCATCGCCTACTGTCGGCGCTTCGCGATCCCGCTGATCGGCGTCGCCGGGCGACCCCAGTCGACGCTGCTTCGACAATCCGACATCGCCATCGCGCTACCGCCGGCCGAGGAGGCCTGTGCGGTCGGGCTCGCGCCCACTACATCGACCACCATGACGATGGCGCTCGGCGACGCGCTGGCGGTGGCGCTGATGGAGCATCGGGCGTTCACGCCCGAGGACTTCCGCGGCCTGCACCCCGGCGGACGGCTCGGGGCGCGGCTGGCCAAGGTCGCCGACCTGATGCACGGCGGCGACGAGATGCCGCTGATCGCTGCCGACGCGCCGATGTCCGAGGCGCTCCTCGAGATGAGCCGCAAGGGCTTCGGCGTCGTAGGCGCCGTCGACGCCTCGGGTCGGCTCGTCGGCATCGTCACCGACGGCGACCTCCGGAGGCACATGGACGGTCTCCTGGGACGGCGGGTGGAGGCCGTCATGACCCCGTCGCCCAAGACGATCGCCGCGAGCGCGCTCGCCTCGGCGGCACTCGGCGAGATGAACGCGCGGAAGATCACCACGCTCTTCGCAACCGATCCGCAGGCGCCCGGTCGGCCGGTCGGCATCCTGCATGTGCACGACTGCCTGCGCGCCGGCGTCGTCTGAGCATGGCGAGCGACGACCGCTGGCACTCGTGGATCGTGTCGGTGCTCAAGATCGGCCTGCCGCTGATCGCCCTCGGTCTGCTCGCGGCGCTCTTTCTGGTGCAGACCGACGACACCATCGGCGGAGTCGTCTTCTCGCAGGGCGACGTCGACGCGCTCGGCGCCGGGCTGAAGGTCAGCAACCCGATCTTCACGGGCACGACCCGCGGCGAGGACCGCTTCCGCTTCACCGCCGCGCTGGTGGTACCCGACGCCGCACCGCCGCAGCGAGCGGCGATCACCGACCTGGCCGGGACGGTCGACCTGCACGACGGGCCGCAGATCACTGTCAAGGCAGCAACCGGCGACCTCGACATTCCGACGCAGCGGCTCGACATGGCCGGCAACGTCGTCATCACGACGTCGGACGGATATGCGCTCGACAGCGACCGCGCGACGCTCGACCTCCGGGTCGGCGCGGTCGTCGCGGGGAACAAGGTCGTCGGCTCCGGGCCACTCGGGCAGATCACCTCGGGGTCGCTGCACGTGGCCCCGTCCGACGCCAAGGGCACCGCCCGGCGCTTCTCTTTCGGAGACGGCGTCCGGCTGCTATACCGGCCGCCTGGGAACGAGCAGGGAACGCCATGAAACGAGGCGGCTGGGAACTGGCGATCTTGGCGGCGGCCGTTCCGGTTTTGGCGCTGGCGCAGGGAACGCAGGTCCCCTTCGGCGGCCTGCACCACGACGCGAGCCAGCCGGTCGAGATTACCGCCGACCGGCTCGACGTCGACCAGGCCGCCGGGTCGGCCGTATTCACCGGCACCGTCAACGTCGGCCAGGGGACGCTGCGGCTGGCCGCCGACCGAGTGGACGTTTTCTACGACCAGACGCCCAGCGCCCCCGCCAAGGACAAGCCTGCCGCGCCGGCCGGCGCCGACAAGCCGGCGGCGCATCCCGCCGGCCCGGCGACGGGCAGGATCAAGCGCCTGATCGCCACCGGCAACGTGACGCTCAGCAACGGCAGCGAGGCGGCCGAGTCGAAGCATGCCGTCTACGAGGTGGCCGCCGGGACGATCGCCATGGACGGCGACGTCGTGCTGACGCAGGGGCAGAACGCGCTGTCCGGGGAGACGCTGCTCATCGACCTGAACAAGGGGACCGGGCAGATCGAGGGCCGCGTGAAGACGGTCTTCGTTCCGAGCACGACCCCCGCCACCGGCGGCGCCGCGCCAGCGGCGAAGCCTGCCGCCAAGCCGTGAGTCCGAAGCCCGAGCTGGTGACGGAGGGAAAGCCGGGCCTGTCGGTCTCGAACCTCGCCAAGAGCTACAGGGGCCGCCCGGTCCTGCGTGATGTCTCCCTCGGGCTGCACCGCGGCGAGGTGGCGGCGCTCCTTGGGCCCAACGGCGCCGGCAAGACCACCTGTTTCTACGCCATCGCGGGGCTCGTGCCCCCCGACCGCGGCACAATCCTCGTCGATGGGCGCGACGTCACCTGGCTGCCGATGTACCGCCGCGCCAAGCTCGGCATCGGCTACCTGCCGCAGGAAGCCTCGATCTTCCGCGGCATGACCGTTGCCGACAATATCCGGGCGATCCTCGAGGTCACGGTTCCCGACGCCGAGAAACGGCGCGAGCTCCTCGACGAGCTTCTCGGCGAGTTCTCGATCACCCACCTGCGACGGGCGCCCGCGATCGCGCTCTCGGGCGGCGAGCGGCGCCGGGTGGAGATCGCGCGCTGCCTGGCGGCGCAGCCCAACTACGTGTTGCTCGACGAGCCTTTCGCCGGTGTCGATCCGCTCGCCGTCACCGATATCCGCAATCTCGTCCGACACCTCAAGGATCGCGGGATCGGCGTTCTGATCACCGACCACAACGTGCGGGAGACGTTGGAAATCGTCGACCGTGCCTATATCCTGCACGACGGCGCGGTGCTGATGACCGGAACGCCCGAGGAGGTCGTCCGGGACGACAATGTGCGACGTGTCTATCTTGGCGAGAGCTTCCGCATCTGAAGTCTCCGCCCGATCGCGAGCCTGCTGATGGCACTCGCGCCGCGCATCGAGCTTCGCCAGAGCCAGTCGCTGGTGATGACGCCGCAGCTGCAGCAGGCGCTCAAGCTCCTGCGGCTCTCCAACGTCGAGCTCGCCGAATATCTGGCGGCCGAGGTCGAGAAGAACCCGCTGCTCGAGCTCGCGCCGCGCGTCGGGGCCTCGGGGACGGCGCCGCAGCGGCCCACGGCCGAGGGCGACATCCTCGACACGCTGGCCGCGGAGGTGACGCTCGCCACCCATCTGCAGGCGCAGATAGGCGCCATGCGCGGGCCGCGCGCGGCGGTCGAAGCGGCGATGATCATCGCCGACGAGCTCGAGGACGACGGATACCTGCGGGTCTCGCTCGCGGATCTCGCCGGCCGTCACCGGCTGCGTGCGGCCGAGACCCTGGCGGGGCTGGCGCTCGTCCAGGCCTGCGACCCGGCCGGGGTCGGCGCCCGCGACCTACGCGAATGCCTGGCGCTGCAGCTGCGCGAGCGCGACCGGCTCGATCCGGCGATGCAGGCGATGCTCGACAATCTTGGGCTCGCGGCGCGCGGGCGGCTCGTCGAGCTGCAGGCGAAATGCGGTGTCGACGCCGAGGACATCGCCGATATGCTCGCCGAACTGCGCGCGCTCGACCCGAAACCAGGCATGCGCTTCGCTCGGCCGCGGGTCGAGGTCGTGGTGCCCGACGTGCACGTCCGGCGCGCGCCCGACGGAAGCTGGTCGGTGGAGCTGAACACCGAGACGTTGCCGCGGGTGCTCGTCAACAACGTCTACGCCGCTCGCATCCGCGGCACGGACGCTGCGACGCGCGCCTTCGTCTCGGAATGCAGCGCCAGCGCCAACTGGCTGGTCCGCAGCCTCGAGCAGCGGGCCCGCACCATCCTCAAGGTCGCGACCGCCATCGTCGGCGCGCAGGAGCGCTTCTTCACCCTCGGCGTCGCCGAGCTCCGGCCGATGACGCAGCGGGCGATCGCCGGCAAGCTCGGGTTTCACGAATCAACGATAAGTCGTGTAGCGGCCGGAAAGTGCTTGTCATGCGAACAGGGGTTCTTTGATTTCCGGTTTTTTTTCACCTCGGCGATCCAGGCGGTCTCGGGTGGCGAAGCCTTCTCGTCGGCGGCGGTGCAGGAGCGTATCCGCGGGCTCGTTGCCGGCGAGCCGCCGGCCCGAACGCTGTCGGACGACAAAATCGTGGCGCTCCTGAACGGCGAGGGGATTGATATTGCCCGGCGGACGGTTGCGAAATACCGTGAGGGCATGGGCATCCCGTCATCCGTGCAGCGGCGTCGCCTGCGAAGCTCCCTTACCGGATCATGACGCTCCGTCGGGCCCGCCGCCGCGCGCGATTGACAACGGAATCCGGCCTGTCCATAGGTCCGCCCGAACGGGCGATCCGACCGGCGGGCCAGGGAAAGCGGGGACGAACATGCGCATCCAGGTCAGCGGCAAGCAGATCGACATCGGCGACGCCTTGCGGGGGCACGTCGAAGATCGCCTGAAAGAGACGGTCGGGAAGTACTTCGACCGACCTGTCGACGCCGTGGTGACTTTCGCCCGCGAGGGGCACGCGTTCACCGCCGACTCCTCGGTCCACCTGTCGACGGGCCTGACGGTGCAGGCGACCTCGCGCGCCGAGGACATCTACACCTCGTTCGAGGGCGCGGTCGACCGGATGGAAAAGCAGCTCCGCCGCTACAAGCGTCGGCTCAAGGACCATCACCGCGACCGCCAGGACCCGATTGAAGCGGCCGAGGCAGCGTCCTACATCCTCCGGGGACGGGATGACGCGGACGAGAACGAGCCGGCGACGCTGCAGCCGGTCATCGTCGCCGAGATGGAAACGCGCGTGCAGCGGCTCTCGGTCGGCGAGGCGGTGATGCAGATGGAACTCGCCGGGGTTCACGTCCTCGTGTTTCGCAACGAGGCTCACGGCGGCGTGAACGTCGTCTACCAGCGCGATGATGGCAACATCGGCTGGATCGACCCGCGCGAAGCCCAGTAGGGGCGCGGGAAGGCAGGAGGAAGCTTTCGCTCATGGAATTATCCGAGATCATCGGCGTCGACGCGGTTCGCGCGCCGCTCAGGGCCACGAGCAAGAAGCGGTTGTTGCAGGATCTCGCGGACATGGCGGAGCAGGTCTATCGGCTGCCGCCGCCGGCGGTCTATAAGGCGCTGATGGACCGCGAGACGCTGGGGCCGACCGGCGTCGGTCGCGGCGTCGCCATCCCGCACGCCCGCTTTGCCGGCGTACCGCGGGTGACCGGCCTTTTCACCCGGCTCGAGAAGCCTGTCGACTTCGAGGCGATCGACCGTCAGCCGGTCGATCTCGTCTTCGCGCTCTTCGCGCCGGAGTCCGCCGGCGCCGAGCACCTCAAGGCCCTCGCGCGCGTGTCGCGTACGCTCCGGAGCGACGCGGTCTGCGCCAAGCTGCGCTCGACCTTCGATCCTTCGGCGCTGTACGCAATCCTGACCGACGCGCGGCCCGGCGATACTCCCAACGGGGCGCCGGGCTCGCGGGCGCAGCTTACGCCCGCACAGCCCGCCGCGCGGGGGCCGGCTCCGCTTCGATGACGGCTCGGAGAAAGTCGATGAACTCGTCGCGCAGGTCGGGCCGCGCCATTCCGAACGCCACCGTCGCCTGCAGGTAGCCGGGCTTCGAGCCGCAGTCGAAGCGCCGTCCCTTGAAGCGCAGTGCGCTCACCGGCCGCCCGGCGGCGATCTCGGTCGCGATCGCGTCGGTCAGCTGGATCTCACCGCCCGCGCCCGCTTCCACGTCCTCGAGGTTGCGCAGCACCTGCGGCGACAAAATGTACCGCCCGATCACCGCCATGTTCGATGGCGCCACCTCGCGCTTCGGCTTCTCGACCATCGCGCGCACCTTCATCGGCGATCCGGCGGAGGCGTCCACGTCGAGGATGCCGTAGGAAGACACGCTCTCCGGCGCCACCTCCATGGTCGCCACCATGCAGCCTTCGGTGTAGGCGTCGACCATCTGCTGCAGGCACGGCGTCTCGGCGTCGATCACGTCGTCGGGCAGGATGACCGCGAAGGGCTCGTCGCCGATCAGGTGCCGGGCGCACCAGACCGCATGCCCGAGCCCGCGCCGCTCCTGCTGGCGGATATAGGCGACGCTGCCGCTCTCCATGTCTGTCTGCTTCAGGAGGTCGAGAAGCGCGGTCTTGCCGCCCTCCTGCAGGCTCTGCTCGAGCTCGGGCGCGCTATCGAAATAGTCCTCGAGCGCGTTCTTGCCGCGCGACGTCACGAAGATGAACTCCTTAACGCCGGCGGCGCGCGCCTCGTCGATCGCGTACTGGATCAGCGGGCGATCGACGAGCGGAAGGATTTCCTTGGGCACCGACTTGGTTGCCGGAAGAAACCGGGTTCCGAATCCCGCCACCGGAAAGACCGCCTTGGTCACCTTGTTGGTCATCTCACCCCCGAGGTCTGTCGCGTCCGAAGAACGCGGTCCCGGACACGCGGTTCCGCGCCTGCGAGGCACTTTACCGGCCGACCCGCGGAATACAATTGCCGACTCTGTTAAAGGCGAGCTAACGCCGACCGCCACAATCGGTTCCCGAGTGTCAGGGCAGACCCAGCTCGCGCAGGATGGCCTCGATCCGCGGCACGTCGTTCGGGTTGTTGAGCTCCCAGAAGGCGCGCCCGCGCGCCTCGACCTCGACGCAGTGGATCGGCACGCCGCTTTCGAGGAAGCGCAGCTGCTCGAGCCCCTCGAACCGTTCCAGCGGCCCGACCGGCCATCCCGGATAGGCGACGAGCGCCTCGCGCCGGTAGGCGTAGACGCCCACGTGATGGAAGACCGGGATGGCGTCGCCCGGAGCGAGCGCGCCGCCGGTGAAGGGGATCACCTCCTTTGAGAAGTAGAGTGCGCGCCCGGTGCGGTCGAAGACGGCGGTGGTTGCGCCGACCCGGCCGTGGCGCCTGTCGTCGAGGAACCCTTCGAGGGAGGCCGCGTCGCAGCGCAGCACGGGCGTCGCCATCATCCGTTCGGGGTCGGCCTGCATCGCCTCGACGAGCGCGCCGACGAACCAGGGCGGAGTCAGCGGCGCGTCGCCTTGCAGGTTGACGACGACATCGAAGCCCGGCAGCGCCGCGAGCGCCGCCGCGCAGCGCTCGGTGCCGTTGCGGCAGGCTTCCGGCGTCATCACCACTTCGGCGCCGAACGCGCGGGAGGCGTCGGCGATCCGGTCGTCGTCGGTCGCCACCACCACCCGGTCGACGCCGGGCACCTCGATCGCCGCCTCCCAGCTGCGGCGGATAAGACTGCGCGGCTCGCCGGTGGCCCCGACGAGCTCGGCCAAGGGCTTGCCCGGGTAGCGGCTCGACGCATAGCGCGCCGGGATAACGAGCAGGACCGGCATTGTCAGGCCTTGAGCGAAACCCCGGGTGCGCACGCGATGAAGAAGGGATTCTCGTACCCCTGCTTGCCGTAGACCAGCGGTGCGTGGTCGTCGAAGCGGACGACCCGCCCGCCGGCGCCGAGGAGCACCGCCTGGCCCGCCGCGGTGTCCCACTCCATCGTCCGCCCGAGCCGCGGGTAGAGGTCGGCCTCGCCGGCGGCGACGAGGCAGAACTTTAGCGACGATCCCGCCGAGCGGAAGTCGCCAACGGGGTAGCGGGCGATATAGTCGTCGGTCGCCTGGTCGCGGTGCGACTTGGACGCAACCACCACCAACGCCTCCGGGTCGGGGGTTGCGACCGCGAGCGGCGCCAGCGGTCCGGGCTCGGCGCCGTGCGGCCCCGCTTCCTCCTGCGAGCGCCCCTCGGCGTCGGTGTAGAAGAGCCGCCCCTTGGCCGGCGCATAGACGACGCCGCGGGTCGGCACGCCGTCCTCGATCAGCGCGATGTTGACGGTGAAGTCGCCGCGGCGCTGGACAAACTCCTTGGTGCCGTCGAGCGGGTCGACCAGGAAGAACACCGGAGCGCTCGTCCCGTGCGTCGCCTGCTCCTCCTCGGTCACGACCGGGATGTCGGGAAAGGCCGCGCGCAGCCCGCGCGAGATTATGCCGTCGGCGAGTTCGTCGGCCTCGGTGACCGGCGAATTGTCCGACTTGGCGCGGACATCGAAGTCCGGGCCGTCATAGACCTGCATGATCGCCGCGCCGGCGTCGAGCGCCAGTCCGCGGATGGTCGACACGATACGGGGATAGTCCACAGGATTCCTCTCTCGCAACCCACCGGCCACCTATGGACCGTGCCGCCTGCCATTGCAAACGACTGGCGGCCGTCAGCCGGCGTGGACGTAGCCCACCCCGCGCACGGTCTTGATCAGCTGCGGATGCTCGGGATCGGCCTCGAGCTTGCGACGCAGCCGGGTCACCCGGTGGTCGATCGAGCGGTCGTTGCTGTCGTCGTCGCGGGGCGGCGCGAGCCGCATCAGGTCGTCGCGCGACAGGACCTTGCCCGGGTTGGTGGCGAAGGCGGCGACGAGGTCGACCTCCATCGGGCTGAGCTCGAGGGTACGCCCGGCCGCATCGCGAACGCAGAAGGCCCTGAGATCCACGGTATAGCTGCCGAACGTCGGGCCGTGGGGCGTCGCCGCGCCGGCGACCGGGCGCCGGCGGCGCAGCACGGCAGCGATGCGGGCGGCGAGCTCGGGCAGTTCCACCGGCTTCTGCACATAGTCGTCTGCGCCGATCTCTAGCCCGACGACGCGGTCGACCAGATCGCCCGCCCCGGTCAGGATGATGATGCCCGGATCGAGCCGCGCGCGCAGCATCCGGGCCAGCGCGAACCCGTCCTGGCCCGGAAGTCCGAGGTCGAGCACGAAGAGGTCGGCAGGCGCCCCCGCGGCCAGCACGGCGTCCAGCCCCGGCCCGTCTGCCGCGCCGACGACCTCGTGCCCGGCGAGGCCGAGGTAATCGACGAGCATCTCCCGGATGTCCCGCTCATCGTCGACGACGACGATCCGTGCCACGCACGAGCCCCCCTGCAACGCGTGCGACAATTGAAACAAACCCGCCGACCGATGGCAACCCGGCGAAACATCGGCTAGGTTGGGTGCGAGCAAGGGCGGCCCCGCGAAAAACGCGGTCAAGGTCGCAGATGCCGCAGGGCGCCGGGCGGCTCCACCCGGCGTGATAGGCGAGGGGCCGGGATGCCCGAGACCAGTGCGGCGCGGCTGGACCTGACGATCCGGATCTCGGCCTTCATCGTGGCGGGCCTCGCCGCCGGCGGCGCCGCCCTGGCCTGGGTGAACTACGGCCCGGACGCGGCAGTGCCCTTTCTCGTCATCCTGCTGGTCACCGTGATCGCCGGATGGAACGCCGCGGCCATGGCAAGCCGGGCGATCCGCAACCTCCGGACCGCCGAGGGCCGGCTGCAGGCGGCGGCGGAGGCGCTGCCCGACGGATTGGTCGTCTTCGACCGCGACGACCGGGTCGCCTTCTACAACAGCCGCTATCCCGGGATGATGACCGAGTCGCTGAGCCAGGGCCTGGCGCTCGGCCGGCGCTTCGAGGACTGGATGCGCGAGGGCATCGCCCGCGGCCCGGTCTACCACCCCGACATGGGGGAGAACTTCCTGGACCAGCGCCTCGCCCACCGCGACGAATTGCACAACGAGAGCGCCTTCCGCATAGCCGACGGCCGCTGGATGCGGGTGCGCGAGAACCGGATGGACGACGGCAGCCGGGTGCTGCTGATCACCGACATCACCGAGGAACGCCGGCGCGACGCCCAGTTGCGCCTGCTGGCGCTCGCCGTGGAGCAAGCCGCCGATCCGGTGGAGATCACCAGCGCCGACAACGTCTTCACCTACGTCAACCACGCCTTCGAGACCACCACCGGCTACACCCAGGCCGAGGCGCTGGGCCGGCTGCCGCAGCAGATCCTGTCGAGCGGCGAGCATCCGACCGCCTTCTTCCAGGCGATGCACGCCCAGCTGCAGACCGGGAAGCCCTGGCAGGGGACGATCGTCAATCGCCACCGCGACGGCCACCTGATCGAGCAGGAGACCAACATCGCGCCAATGCGCGACGAGTCGGGCAGGATCACCCACTACGTCGCGGTCAAGCGCGACGTCACCGAGGCCCGCGCCCAGGCGCGGGCGCTCGCCGAGAGCGAGGCGCGCTACCGCGCGGTTGTCGAGGCGCAGACCGAGTTCATCGTGCGCATCTCGCCCGAGGGCTACTGGACCTTCATGAACGACGCCGCCGAGCGCTACATCGGCATGACGCTCGAGGAGATGCGCGCCCGCGGCCTGCACGACTACGAGCTCATCGTACCCGAGGACCGGCACCTCTACACCGCACACCTGGCCCGGATCACCCCCGACAACCCGACCAGCGTCGTCGAATGGCGCGGGCTGCATCCCGACGGCAGCGAGCACTGGGAGCACTGGACCGACACCGGCATCTTCGACGCCGACGGCCGGCTGATCGAGATCCAGTGCGTCGGCCGCGAGATCACCGACCGCAAGCGCGCCGAAGCCGCGCGCGAGGAGGCCGAGCGGCTGCGGCTCGTGGCGCTGGAGGCGGCGCTCGACTGCTACGTGGCGATCGACGTCGACGGCAACATCATCGAGTTCAACGCCGCCTCAGAACGCACCTTCGGCTACGCCCGCGAGGAGGCGATCGGCCGCCCGATGGTCGATCTGATCGTGCCGCCGCACCTGCGCGCCGCGCACCTGCGCGGCATGGCGCACAACCTCGGCAAGGATCTGCACCACCCCTACGGCCGGCGCATCGAGGTCGACGCCATGCGCTCGGACGGCTCGCTCTTCCCGATCGAGATCGTGGTCGTGCGCGGCGAGCGCGGCGGCGCGCCCGTCTTCCTCGCCTACCTCCGCGACCTCACCGAGCGCAAGGCCGCCGAGCGCGTGCTCGCCGAGCGCGAGGAGCAGTACCGCACCATCGCCGAGAACATGCCGCTCGGGCTCGTCATCAGCGACCTCGCGACCCAGGAGCCGCTCTTCATCAATCCCAAGGCGCGCCGCAACCTCGGCCTCGGACCCGACGAGCAGATCGAAAGCCTGATCCCCTTCTGGGAAAAGCCCGAGCAGCGGGAGACCCTGCGCCAGTCGGTGCTCGGGCGCGGTACCGCGGCGCCGGTCGAGGTGGCGCTGAAGATGCAGGACGGTCGCCGGCGCAAGGCGCTGATGTCGGCCACCCGCACCCAGTACGGCGGCCGGGATGCGATGATCGTCGCGACCGTCGACGTCACCGACCTTCGCGAGACCGAAGCGGCGCTGGAGGAAAGCCAGGCCCGGCTGCACGCGTTCATGGACTTCGCGCCGGTGGCGGCGCATCTGCGCGACGTCGAGGGCCGCTACCTGATGTTCAACCGCCAGATGGAACAGCTGATCGGCGTGCCGGCCAAGGCGGCGCTCGGTCGGTTGCCGACGGAGGTGCGCCCCGCCGAGATGGTAGGTGAAAGCGACATCCTCCACCGCCGGGTGGTCGAGACCGGCGAGATGCACGTCACCGAGCAGCACCTCACCAGCAACCTGCCCGAGCCGCGCTGGGCGATGGCGATCCGCTTCCCCGTCCTCGACGCTCACGGAAAGGTCTCGGCGGTCGGCACCTTCGCCGTCGACATCACCGACCGCAAGGCGGCCGAGGCGGCTCTGCAGGCCTCCGAGGCACGGCTGAACGCGATCAACGCCGCCAACCTCGTGCCGATGAACATCGCGCGCCTCTCGGACCGCAAGCTGCTCTTCGTCAACGATCCCTACGTGCGGCTCTACGGCCTCGAGGGCGTCGACCTCGACGACTTCGACCGCGGCACGCTCTATCCGGACCCGTCCGAGCGTGACTGGCTCTACGGCGAGCTCGCCGCCGGGCGCGAGGTCAGCGACCACGAGGTGACGCTGCGCCGCCTCGACGGCCGCGAGATCCCCGTCTCGCTGACCTCCCGGCAGATCCTTTTCCAGGGCGAGCCGGCGATCGTCACCACCTCGGTCGACCTGACCGCCCTGCGCGCCGCCCAGGCCGAAGCCGCCCGCTCGCGCGAGGCGCTGCACCAGAGCGAGAAGCTGACCGCCCTCGGGGCCCTGCTCGCCGGCGTCGCCCACGAGCTCAACAACCCGCTCTCCGTCGTCGTCGGCTATTCCTCGATGCTGAAGGAAATCGGCACCGACCCCGAAATGACGGCACGGGTCGAGAAGATCCACGCCGCCGCCGAGCGCTGCGCCCGCATCGTGCGGACCTTCCTCGCCATGGCCCGCGCCCGTCCGCCGCGCCGCGAGCCGGTGCTGCTGGGCGAGGTCGTCATAGGAGCCCTCGAGCTCGCCGCCTACGGACTCCGCAGCGCCGACGTCGACGTCGTCCTCGACCTGCCGCCCGGGCTGCCGCCGGTGCACGGCGACGCCGACCAGCTGCATCAGGTCGTGGTCAACCTCGTCGTCAACGCCCAGCAGGCGCTGCTCGCCCGCCCGGCGCCGCGGCGGCTTGCGATCTCCGGGCGGGCCGAAGGCGACGACGTTGTCCTTGAGGTCGCCGACAACGGCCCCGGCATGGCTGCGGACGTCGCGAAGCGCGCCTTCGAGCCCTTCTTCACCACCAAGCCGCAGGGGGTCGGGACCGGGGTGGGGCTTTCGGTCTGCCACGGCATCGTCGCCGCGCACGGCGGCCGCATCGAGCTCGACACCGACCGCGGCAAGGGTGCCCGCTTCCGCGTGCGCCTGCCCGGCTCGCACGCCTCGGCCGCGGTCCGCGCCAAGGCCACGGCGCCGACGGTCGGCGGCGGCCGCATCCTCGTCGTCGACGACGAGCCCGAGATCGCCGCGCTCCTCGCCGAGCGCCTCGGCGCGGACGGGGTGACGGTCGAGACGGCCTCGAGCGGCCGGCGGGCGCTGGCGACCCTCGAGGCCGGCGAGGGCGTCGACGCCGTCGTCACCGACCTCAGGATGCCCGACATGGACGGCGCGGCGCTGGCCGACGAGATCGGCCGCCGCTGGCCCGGCCTCGCCGGTCGCATCGTGCTCATCACCGGCGACGCGCTCGGCGCGGACCCCGGGGGACGGCTCTGCGCGCGCGGCCTGCCGATCTTCGAGAAGCCGCTTGATCTCGCGGCGCTGGCGGCCGAGCTGCATCGCCGCATGGCCGGCACGGACGCGCGCTGATGCCCGGGCAGCGCATCCTCGTTGTCGACGACGAGCCCGACCTCCGCGCGCTCCTCAGCGACTACCTCGGCATGCAAGGCTTTTCCGTCGGCACCGCAGCCGACGTGGCCGAGCTCGACGCGCTGCTCGCGGCCGCGCCCGCCGACGTGATCGTCCTCGACGTCAACATGCCCGGCGAGACCGGCCTGCACGCCCTCGCCCGCCTCCGCGCCGCCGGCCTGCGGGCCGGAGTCATCCTCTTGACCGCCGCCGGCACCCTCGGCGACCGGCTGGCCGGCCTGACCGACGGCGCCGACGACTACGTCGTGAAGCCCTTCGAGCCGCGCGAGCTCCTCGCCCGCATTCGCGCCGTGCTGCGCCGCCTGGAAGCCCCCGATGCCGCCCTCCCGCCGGCCGCCGCCGCGAAGCCGGCGGTCAAGGTAGGCCGCTGCACCTTCGACACGCAGGGCCGGGTGCTGCGCGACCCCGAGGGCAACGAGATCGCGCTGACCGCGATGGAGTTCGACCTTCTCGACGTCTTCGCCCGCCACCCGCGCCAGACGCTCAGCCGTGCCCGCCTCGCCGAGCTCGCCCATGGCCGCCCATTGGAGCCTGGCGACCGATCCATCGACATCCGCATCACCCGCCTGCGCGCCAAGATAGGCGAGAACGCCCGCACCCCGCGGACGCTCCGGACGGTGCACGGCGAAGGCTACGTCTTCGACCCCGACGGCTGAACGCCCGCCCCGCCAGCCTTCCTCTTGCCTCACGTACTTCCGCGGAGCGCACCGACGCCGCCCCGCGCGAGTTCCCGGCGGCTTCCGGCGTCAGGTCAGCTCCGGCCAGGCGTGGGAGGCGGCGTGGTCGCGCGGCGAGATGTAGGTGTAGAACATCGGCACCACGAAGAGCGTGAACATCGTGCCGATGATCAGCCCGGTGAAGATCACGAGCCCCATCGCGTTGCGCGCGGCGGCGCCGGCGCCCTCGGCGGTGATCAGCGGCACCACGGCCAGCGCCATCGCGGCCGTCGTCATCAGGATCGGCCGCAGGCGGATCTTGGCGGCGGCGACGATGGCGTCGCGGCGGTTCAACCCGTGCAGCTCGCGCTGCTGGTTGGCGAACTCGACCATCAGGATGCCGTGCTTGGTGATCAGCCCGATCAGGGTGATCAACCCGACCTGTGAATAGATGTTGAGCGTCCCGAGCCCGATGTTGAGCGGCAGCACGGCGCCGAAGATCGACAAGGGCACCGCCATCAGGATGATGAACGGGTCACGGAAGCTCTCGAATTGCGCCGCCAGCACCAGGTAGATCACCACGATCGCCAGCGCGAAGGCGATCATGATCGTGTTGCCCTCGGTGACCTCGAGCCGTGACTGGCCGGAATAGTCGATGAAGAAGCCCTCGGGCAGCTCTTCCTTGATGACCTTCTGGATCTCGGCGAGGCCGGTGCCGGTCGAGACCCCGGGCAGCGGCAGCGCCGAGATCGTCGCCGAGTTGAGCTGGTTGAACTGCTCGACGGCGTTCGAAGAGGCGTTGGTCGAGATCGTCACGACCGAGCTCAGCGGCACCATCGCGTCGGTCGCCGAGCGGACGAAGAACTGGCCGAGCTGCTCGGGGTTGGCGCGGAACTCGGCCGGCACCTGGGTGATGATGTCGTAGCTGTTGGAATCGCGGTCGAACTGCCCGATCGAGGCGCCACCGACCAGGAGCCCCAGCGTGTTGGCGATCTCGCTGATCGGCACGTTCAGGCTCGCCGCCCGGTCGCGGTCGATCGTCACGCTGACCTGCGGCGCGTCGAAGGCGAGCGAGTTCTGCACCACGATGAACTGCCCGCTCGCCTGCGCCTTGTTCTTGACCGCCTCGGCCACCTCGAAGACCCGCTCCGGTGAGTGGATCGACTGGATGACGACCGTGATCGGCAGTCCGCCCCCCGCCCCGGGCAGCGACGGCGGTGAGAAGACGAAGGCCTCGACGCCGGCAACCTTGCCGAGGATCCCCTGGATCTCTTGCTGGATCTCCTTCTGCGATCGCGTCCGCTCGGCCCAGTCCTTCAGCGCCCAGATGTAGAAGCCCGAGTTGGTGGCCCCCCCGAAGCCGATGATCGAGAACTCGGTCCTGACCTCGGGAATGTCCTTGGTCAGCTCGTGCATCTGGTCGGTGTATAGCTTGGTGTAGTCGAGCGTGGCGTAGCGCGGCCCGTTCAGGATCGAGAAGAGCGCCCCCTCGTCCTCCTCGGGAGCGAGCTCGGTCGTGGTGTGGGTGAACATGTAGCCGGTGCCGAACAGCAGCGCGAGCACCACCAGCACCGTCACCGGCCGGTAGTCGAGCGAGCTCGACACGCGCCGCTCGTACCAGTTGGCCAGCCGGTCGAAGCTGCGGTCGACGAAGCGCTGGAACCGGCTGCCCTCGCCCGACTTCAGGATCCGCGCGGACATCGCCGGCGTGATGGTCAGCGCGACCACGCCCGAAATGATCACCGCGCCGGCCAGCGTGAAGGCGAACTCGCGGAAGAGCGAGCCGGTCAGCCCGCCGGTGAAGCCGAGCGGCGACAGCACCGCCGCGAGCGTCAGCGTCATCGCGATGACCGGCCCGGTGATTTCCTTCATGCCGACGATGGCGGCGTCGAAGGGCGTCAGCCCCTCCTCGATGTGGCGGTGGATGTTCTCGACCACGACGATCGCGTCGTCGACCACGAGCCCGATCGCCAGCACCATGGCGAGCAGCGACAGGAGGTTGATCGAATAGCCGAGCGCCAGCAGGACGCTGCAGACCCCGATCAGCGACAGGGGGATCGTCACGACCGGCATCAGCACCGACCGGAACGACCCGAGGAAGAGCAGGATCACCACCACGACGATCGCCACCGCCTCGGCGATCGTCTTGAACACCTCGCGGATCGAGGCCGAGATCGTCTCGGTCGAATCGTAGACGAGCTCGATCTTCATGCCCTGCGGCAGCGTCGCGTTGATCGCGGGCAGCTCCTTCACCACCGCCGCCGCGGTGTTCAGCGGGTTCGCGGCCGGCGTCGGAAAGACCCCGATGAACGTCCCGGGCCGGCCGCCGAAGGTGACGACCTCCGCCCGCTCCTCGTGGGCGAGCTCGATCCGCGCCACGTCGCGCAGCCGCACGACCGCGTCGCCCTCCGATTTCAGCGGCAGCGCCCCGAAGGCCTCGGGCGTCTGCAGCGTCGACTGCATGTTGATGTTGTAGGTGACGAACTCGTTCTCGGACTTCCCCGGTGCAGCCAGGAAGTTCGACGCCCGGATCGCCACCAGCACGTCCGACGCCGTCACCCCGCGCGCCGCAAGCTGCGAGGGATCGATCCAGACCCGCATCGCATAGTTCGAGGCGCCGATGATCTGGATTTCGGCGACGCCCTCGATCGTCGACATCCGCGGTCGGATCACCCGTTCCAGGTACTCGGTCAGCTGCTCCTGGGTCATGTTCGGGTTCAGCGCCGCCAGGTACATCAGCGCGAACTGCATGCCGGTGCCCTTGACGATCACCGGATCCTCGGCCTCGTCGGGCAGTTGCCCGCGCACCCCCTGCACCTTCGAGAGCACCTCGGTCAGCGCCACGTCGGGGTTGGACCCGAGCTTCATGTGCACGCTGACGACGCTCGCCGACGGCGTCGACTGCGAGGTGACGTAGTCGATGTTCTCGGTCGTCGCCACCGCCGCCGCGATCGGCGCGGTGATGAAGCCCTGGATCAGCTCCGGCTGGGCGCCGGTGTAGACCGTGGTGATGGTGACGACGGTCTCCTCGACCTCCGGGTATTGCCGCACCGGCAGGTTGAAGATGCCCTGGAATCCGAGCAGCAGGATGAAGGCCGCCAGCACCGTCGAGAGCACCGGTCGCCGGATGAAGAGCTCGGAAAAATGCATGCCCGGCGGCCTAGTGCGCCGGTGCCGCGGCGGCCGCGCCGGCCGCGGGCGGGTTGGCCGGATTGACCGTGTTGTCGATGACGACCGGCGAGCCGCTGGTCAGCCGGTTCTGCCCGGCGGTCACAACCACGTCGCCGGCCGCGAGGCCCGAGGCGATCTCGACCAGCCCGAGCGACCGACGCCCGGCCTGCACGAACACCTGCTCGACCTTCTTCTTCGCCGCGTCCCCCTCGCCTTCGGTGCGCACGACGAAGACGGAATCGCCATAGAGGTTCGAGCTCAGCACCGTCTGCGGCAGCGCGATGACGTTCTTCTCCTCCGGCAGCTCGACGCGCACGCGCATGAACTGCCCAGGGTTGATCCGCGCATCCGGGTTGTCGAGCTCGGCCCGCACCGTCACGAGCCGGCTGTTCGGATCGATGCGCGGCTCGATCGCCGAAATCTGCCCCGCGAGGGTGATCCCGCCCACTTCCGACGAGGCCGTCACCGGCATCCCGATCGCGAGCAGCCGGATCTGCTGTTCGGGGACCGAGAAGTCGACCCGCATCTTCGACAGGTCCTGCAGCGTCGCGTAGACGGTGCCGGGCACCACGTACTGCCCCACGTCGACCTGCGGGATGCCGATCGTGCCGGCGAAGGGGGCCTCGAGGCTCTTCTGGTTCATCACCGCGGTCAGCTTCACGACCTGGCTCTGCGCGCTCGTGGCACTCGCCTGCGCCACGTCGAGGTCGTTGATCGCCGTCACGCCGCGCTCGCGCAGCTCGCGCGCCCGTGCGAGCTGGGTCTTCGCCAGATCCCACTCGGCCTGCGCCGCCGCCAGGTCCGCGCGCTCGATGGCGTCGTCGATCTGCGCCAGGTGCTGGTTCTCCTTCACCTGGTCGTTAGCCTGGAACAGGATGTCCTGCACGATGCCGCCGGTCTCGACCGCCAGCTCGACGCCCTGCGCCGCCCGCGCCGTCCCGATCGCCTCGAGCCCCGGCTTCCAGGTCACCGGCTCGACGTCGACGGTCGAGACCGTGACCGGCGGCGGCTGCATCGACGCGAAGAAGCCGGCGATCATCTTGGCGCGGAACATGTTAAAGCCGACGATGCCGCCGACGACGACAACGAGCAGCACGACGGCCAGCAACAGTCGCCAGATCATACCGCCCCCGGTCCCCGCACCACGTCAATCGGCCTTTACGGCCGCACGCCCAGCGGCATCAGATTGCAGGCGCCGCCGCAAAGTCAACCCTGCAGGGGGGAATTCGCCCCCGCGGGCCGGGTGGCGCTGGCCCCCGCGGCCTCAGCTCGCCCGCGCCAGCGCGACCGCGTCGGCACCCGCCGGATAATGCAGCCGGTCCGACGGGTCATTGACCGCGCGCCAGACCGCCTCGGCCACGTCGCTCTCCCGGGTCGTCGGCCCCGGGTTGGCGAACGCCGCGAGGATCGGCCCGGCGTAGGCAGCGTAAGCCGCGGGGATCAGGTCGGCGGGGTCGAGGTCGGTGTTCTGGGTGAAGCGCGTCGTCGGCGCGTAGCCGGGCTCGACCAGGCGGACGCGCACCCCGAAGGCGCCGAGCTCGTGGGCGAGCGAGCCGGTGAAGCCCTCGATCGCCTGCTTGCTCGCGGTATAGGCGGCCGCGAGCGGCATCGCCGCCAGCGTCACGCTCGACGTGACGTTCACGATCACCCCCGCGCCCCGCTCGCGCATCTGCGGGATCACCGCCTGCGTCATCGCCATCGTCCCGAAGGTGTTGGTGTCGAAGACCTTGCGTACGTGCGCCATCGGCGTCGCCTCGAAGGCGCCGACCACGCCGATGCCGGCATTGTTGACCAGCGCGTCGATCGCGCCCGCGGCCTCTGCCGCCGCCGCAATGCTCGCCGGGTCGGTGACGTCGAGCGGCAGCAGGCGGATGCGGTCCGAGCCCGGCAGGATGCCCGCACGCTGCGTCCGCATGGTGGCGATGACGTTCCAGCCGCGGGAATGGAAATGCCGGGCGGTCTCCAGGCCATAGCCGGAAGAGCAGCCGGTGATGAGGACGGTGTTCATGGGTCTCTCCTGCGTTCGATGGTGACAGGGGAGAAATAGCCGACGGGAACAGGACTATCTCCATTGCGCGATCCACAATTCGTTGGCAGAAGTCCGGAATGCGTGATCCGCTCGCCCAGGTGATCGAGCTGCTGCGTCCGCGCGCCGTCTATGCGAAGGCGATCGCCGGCGCCGGCCGATGGGCCGTGCGCTACACCGCGTTCGGCCAGCCCGCCTTCTGCGCCATGCTCGAGGGGCGCTGTCGCCTCGCCGTCGACGGCGAGGCGCCGGTGGTGCTCGAGGCAGGCGACTTCGTGCTGCTGCCGGCCACCCCCGCATTCACCATGTCGAGCCTCGACCCGGCGCGGCCGATCCTCGTCGACCCGCGGCAAGCTGCCACCGCCACGGACGTGCGCCACGGGCGCGCCGACGGCCCGCCGGACATGCGGCAGTTCGGCGGCTACTTCGCCTTCGCTTCCCCGGACGCAGCCCTCCTCGTGGCGCTCTTACCGCGGATGATCCACGTGCGCGGCGGCCCGCGTCTCTCGGCGCTGGTGCGTCTCCTCGGCGACGAGGCCGCCCGTGACGAGGCCGGCCGCAGCCTCGTCCTCGCCCGCCTGGTCGACATCCTGCTCGTCGAGGCACTGCGGACGGTGCCGGGCAAAGGGGCCGAACCGGGGCTCGTGCGCGGCCTCGCCGATCCGCGCGTCGCCGTCGCCCTTCGCCGCATCCACGCCGATCCCGAGCGCCCCTGGACGGTCGCGGAGCTCGCCCGCGAGGCCGGGCTCTCGCGCTCCGCCTTCTTCGAGCGCTTCGCCGGCACGGTCGGGGTCCGGCCGATGGCATACCTGCTCGCCTGGCGCATGGCGGTCGCCAAGGATCTGCTGCGCCGGGGCCGGATCGCCCTCGACGAGGTCGCCCGGCGGGTCGGCTACTGCTCGCAGAGCACCTTCAGCACCGCCTTCACCCGCCACGTCGGGATCCCGCCCGGCCGCTTCATGCGCTCCGCCAGCGTTCCCACCGAAGCGCGACCGTGATCGTCGTCACGGCTTTCTGCGCCCCTCCATCGCCTCCAGTTCCGCCGCGAACGCCGCCGCCCCGGTTCCCGCCCGCAGCGCCTCCCGCATCGCCGTCGCCTGCGACCTCGGAGCCAGCCCGCCGATCGGCGGGTCGGTGTCGAGGTTGGTCGGAAACGCGTAGCCCTCCGCGCAGCAGGCGATCGCGTTGTCGGCCTCCGCCGGCGTGATCCGCTCCCCCTGCCGCAGCCGCAGCAGCGCTGGATAGAGCACCCGCGCCATTCCGACCCGGTCGATCGCCTCCATCGCCCGCCCGAAGGCCGAGGACACCTGCAGCAGGTTCGCCATGCGGAACCGGTCCGCCGACCGGTTGGTCCCGGCCCCGTGTATCAGCGCCGGGCTGAAGAACAAGAGATCGCCCTTCGCCAGCGGCAGCTGCACGTGGTGCTCGCGGAACCACGCCTGGAACTCCGGACGCCCGAAGGCGACATAGCCGTCGACGACCCCCTGGCTCCACGGCAGCAGCAGCGTCGGCCCGGTCTCGACCGGCATGTCGCCATGCGCGACCGCCCCCTGCAGCGTCAGCGCCGGCGACAGCCGGTGCACCTGCACCGGGAACGCCTCCGCCTGCTCCGCCGTCATGAACCCCAGATGATAGTCCCGGTGCGGCGTCTGCGCCGCCCCGCCCGGGTTCACCCGGTTGACCTGTGCCGTCATCTGGTAGCCCGGGCCGAGCCAGGCCTCGGCCGCCAACGCGATCGCCGGGTTGCCGTAGTAGAGCGCGAACCCCTCCGGATCGGCCAGGCAGTGCTTCTCGAGCGCGTTCCAGATCCGGTCGTTGGCGCCGGGCTTGGCAAAGTGATCCCCGCCCCCTTCGCCGCTCGTCCGCTGCGCCGCGATCATCCCCTCGAACAGCGCCGTCGCCCGGTCGATAGGCGCCGTATCTTCGTAGGCGCCCTCGATCACCAGCACCCCCGGCCCCTCGGCGAGGAGCGCGGCCCACTCCGCCATCAACGCCCGCCGCGCCCCCGCATCCGCCGCCGCCGCCCGCACGTGCCCGCCCTCGTAGACCGGCACGTTCCGCTCGACCCGGACCGCCCCCGGCCAGTCGCCGGGCTCGGTGACTTGCTCGACCTGCCGCCGGAACCCCTCGAGGCTCGCGTCCTCCCCCCTCAGCCAAACCCCCCGCCGGTCGCGCTCCGCCACATCCACCGTCATCGCCATCCTCCCCGATCGCCTGCCGAGACTAGGCGATACATTCATCATCTGCCAACGGCGGCCGCTTGATAGTTCCAGGTCGGGACGTGGCGGTGATGCTCGGCCTTGCTCGGGTAGAAGTTCGGGGAAACGTAGCCGTCCGCGCCGCGGGCGAGCACCTGTTGCCCGTCGCCGATCACGCGGTGCATGGCATTGGCGAGTGCGACGTGTCCAATCAGCGCGCCGTCCGCCGCGGCGAGCACGGGGACATGGTTGGCGACGAGCCCGTCGGCCGTCTGCGCCACGACGCAGGCAAGCGGCGCCTCCGCGATCACGCGGGCGATCTCAGCCGGGTCGATCTCCCGGAATTGCTCGGGGGTCTCTTCGTCGCTCTCCTTTTCAGGCGGCGGTGACGAGGCGGAAGGCGATCGCCCACATGACCACCGCGATCGTAGCTTCGAGGACGCGCCATGCCGAGGGCCGCTCGAACAGCGGTCTCAGCCAAGCGGCCCCATAGCCGAGGCCGAAAAAGAACAGGCAGGAGCCGGACAGGGCGCCGAGCGCGAAGACCACCTCCGCACCGGGGAAGCGGCTGGAGACGGCGCCGAGCAAGACGACCGTGTCGAGGTAGACGTGCGGGTTCAGCCAAGTGATGGCGAGGCAGGTGAGAAGCGTCCGCGACAGCGTCCGTGCGCCCATCGCGCCCTCCGCGTAGAGCGCCCCAGTCGCGGTAAGCGCCGAGCGCAGGCTCTTCGCCCCGTACCAGAGCAGGAAGGCGGCGCCGGCATAGCGCATCGCCGGATCGAGCCACGGCAGCGCCGCGGTCACCTTGGCGAATCCGGCGACACCGAGGACAATCAGAGCCGCGTCCGAGACCGCGCAGGTCAGGCAGACCGGCAGGACATGCTGGTTGCGCAGGCCCTGGCGCAGCACGAAAGCATTCTGCGCGCCGATGGCGACGATCAGGCTCAGGCTCATCGTCATGCCGGTCAGGAAGATGGGCAGGCTCATCGGCGTCGGTCCCCTGGCGGAAGCGGATCGACGCTTGCGGTAAGGGACTGAATTTCATTAGACAAGTTAAAGCTTCTTCTGCAGGATTAGCCGTACTAATGACCTTGCTCGACTACCCCGCCGCTCGCGCCGTCGCTATGGTCGTCCAGACCGGGAGTTTCGACGGCGCCGCGAAGGCGCTCAACGTGACGCCCTCGGCGATCTCGCAGCGCGTGAAGGCGCTTGAGGAGCGTCTCGGCACCGTGCTGATCGAACGCGGCACGCCATGCGTCGCCACCGACACGGGCGCCCTGCTGTGCCGGCACGTCGAGCATGTCGACCTGCTGGAGAAATCTCTCACCGCGCAGCTGCCGGGGGTGGTCGACCCGTCGGAGCCGACGCAAAGGGTCACACTGAACGTCGCGATCAATGCCGACAGCCTCGGAACGTGGTTCATCGCCGCCGCCGCCGCTTTCAGCAGCGAGACCGGTGACCTGCTGAAGATCTCAATCGACGATGAGGAGCACACCGCCGACTGGCTGCGGCGCGGCCGAGTGCTTGCGGCGGTGACGGCGCTGGCAAGGCCAGTGACCGGCTGCGACGTGCGCGCGCTCGGCGCGCTCGCCTATGCGGCGACGGCGAGCCCGGACTACGTGGCGCGACACTTTCCAGGCGGGGTGACGGCTGAGGCGATTGCCGACGCGCCGGGGCTGATCTTCGACCAGAAGGACCGGCTGCAGCACCTGTGGCTCCGCCAGACCTTCGGTCGCGCAGTCGCCTATCCGAGCCATTGGCTGCCGTCGACGCAGAGTTTCGTCGACGCGAGCCTCGCCGGCCTGGGCTGGGCGCTGAACCCGATCCCGCTGGTGCGGGATCACCTCGCAGCGGGGCGACTGGTGGAACTCGTTCCCGGCGCAGTGCTAGAGCGGCCGCTGTTCTGGCAGGTGAACCGCCTCGCGGCCGACCAGCTTTCAGCCCTGACGAGGCACATTGTCGCTGCCAGCGGCCATTCGCTGCGTCGCTAGCGAATGACCGAAATGGGCCGGCAGCCGACCTTTTCGATCGGATCGGGCCTTGGCCCGCGAGGTCACGGCCCGAGGAGCCGAAGCACTGCTTCGACTGGGCCGTTCGCCGGAGCACGGGGTGCGGCGTGGCCGGTTGTTATGATCCGGCAGGACGCCACCGTCCGCGCCGACCGGGACGCCAGGGCTGCGCCGCAGCACGGGACGTTCGGGCCGAAGCAGGCACTTGGCTGCCGGTCGCCAAGCCGGTCCGGCCATGCCTGTGCGGACAATCCTTGCCACTCGATAAACGCCAAAACCGGTTTCAAGCAAATACAATTACTTACCACGCTGTCCGCGTGCGGACAGACCGGTTTGTCCGCACCTCGTCCGCACCTGCTGCCAAACGCGCGATCGACGGGGACCACTCCACCGGATCGCCGGACGAGACCCGCGCGATCCCGACATTCCGGGGCCACGGAACGGCCGCGCCTCGCCTTGAAGCATCCCGGCCTTTCCCTTACACCCGGCGAGGAAAAAAGGCGTGGGGCGGAGCCATGGCGAGCGGACTGATGGACGGCAAGCGCGGCCTCGTCATGGGCGTCGCCAACGACAAGTCGATCGCCTGGGGCATCGCTCAGGCCTGCCACGAGCAGGGCGCCGCGCTCGCCTTCACCTACCAGGGCGAAGCCCTCGGCAAGCGCGTCCAGCCCCTCGCCGCTTCGGTCGGCTCCGACATCGTCGTCCCCTGCGACGTCACCGACGAGGCCTCGCTCGACGCCGCCTTCGCGACCCTCGCCGACCGCTGGGGCAGCCTCGACTTCCTCGTCCACGCCATCGGCTTCTCCGACAAGAGCGAGCTTCGCGGCTCCTACACCGAGAACACGACGGCGGCGAACTTCGCCCAGACCATGCTGATCTCGGTCTATTCCTTCACCGCCGCCGCCCAGCGCGCCCAGCGGCTGATGCCGCACGGCGGCTCGCTCCTGACCCTCACCTACTACGGTGCGGAAAAGGTCATGCCGCACTACAACGTCATGGGCGTCGCCAAGGCCGCGCTCGAGGCGTCGGTCAAATACATGGCGATGGACCTCGGCCCGCGCGGCATCCGGGTCAACGCCCTCTCCGCCGGGCCGATCAAGACGCTGGCCGCCTCGGGCATCGGCGACTTTCGCTACATCATGAAGTGGAACGAGCTGAACGCCCCCCTCCGCCGCAACGTCACCCAGACCGACGTCGGCAAATCGGCGCTCTACCTCCTCTCCGACCTCTCGTCCGGGGTCACCGGCGAGACCCACCACGTCGACGCCGGCTACCACGTCGTCGGCATGAAGGCCGAGGACGCCCCCGACATCGACGTGGTCGCCGGTCGCAAGGAGCGCGAGGCCGCGCAATGACCGCCGCCGCCTTCCTCTCGATCGCGCTCATCCACCTGATGGCCGCGATCAGCCCCGGGCCTTCCTTCGTGATGACCGTCCGCACCGCCGCCTCCGACGGCCTCCGCACCGGCCTCGGCGTCGCGCTGGGCCTCGGTCTCGGTGCCGTCGTCTGGGCGCTCGCAGCCCTCTTCGGCCTCCACCTCCTCTTCCAGCTCGCGCCCACGATCCTCCTCGCCTTCAAGCTCGCCGGCGCCGCCTTCCTGCTCTGGATCGCCCTGCAGACCTGGCGCCACGCCCGCGAACCCCTGCCGACCGCCGCCACCGCCACGCAAGCCCGCGGCTTCGCCGGCGGCCTCCGCCTCGGCCTCCTTACCCAGCTCGCCAACCCCAAGCCGGCGGTCTTCTTCGGCGCCGTCTTCGTCGGCCTCGTGCCGCCCGGTTCCAGCCCCGCCGCGCTCGCCCTTCTCCTCGCCGTGCTCGCCGTCGACGAGACCCTCTGGTATGCCCTCGTGGCCCGCGTCTTCTCGCTGGCCCGCGCCCGCGCCGCCTACGGCCGTGCGAAGGCCTCGGTGGACCGCGTCTTTGGCGCCCTCATCGCCGGCTTCGGCCTCAAGATCGCCCTCGGATGAACGACATGACCGATCGCCTGCCGCACGAAAAAGGCTTTCACGTCTCCTGGGACCAGATCCACCGCGACAGCCGGGCGCTCGCCTGGCGCCTCGACAAGCAGGGGCCCGACGGCGGCGGCTGGCGCGCCGTCGTCGCCATCACCCGCGGCGGCATGGCGCCCGCCATGATCGTCGCCCGCGAGCTCGACATCCGGACGGTCGACACCATTTCGGTTAAATCGTACGACTGGCAGAAGCAGGGCGAGGCCGCCGAGATCCTCAAGGCGCCCGACGCCGCGCTGATGGGCGACGGCACCGGCATCCTCGTCGTCGACGACCTCGTCGACACCGGCAAGACCCTCGAGCTCGTCCGCAAGCTCTACCCGAAGGCCCATTTCGCCACGGTCTACGCCAAGCCCCAAGGCCGCGCCATCGTCGACACCTTCATCACCGAGGTCAGCCAGGACACCTGGATCTTCTTCCCCTGGGACATGGCCCTGCAGTACGTCCGCCCCTATCGGGGAGACTGAGCCCTGAAGCGGCCGCCCGCGATCTCCGGAATTCCGCCTTCCCGATCCGACCGCCTGCTGCACCAGACCTTCGAGGCCAGCATCCTGCTCAAGGGCGCCTTCGCCCTGCTCGAGGCGGCGGGCGGCCTGCTGCTCTGGCTGATCGGCCCCAGCACGATCCTCGGCCTGGTCACGCTCGTGACGCGGCAGGAGCTCGGCGAGGACCCGAAGGACTGGGTCGCGACGACCCTGCTGCACTGGGCGCAGGGCTTCTCCATTGCGACACAGCACTTCTACGCGATCTACCTGCTGAGCCACGGGCTGGTGAAGCTCGTCCTCGTCGCCGGCCTCCTGCGCAGCGCGCGCTGGGCCTATCCGGCTTCGCTCGTCGTCATGACCCTCTTCGTCCTCTACCAGCTCTACCGCTTCAGCTTCACGCACGACCCGGGTCTGATCCTGCTGACGGCGTTCGACCTCTTCGTGATCGCCCTGATCTGGCGCGAGTGGCGCCGCGTTGGGGCACAAGGTTGAAGTGGGTGGCCGGCCGATGCACGTTCAGGTTGAACGAATCGCCTGAAAGCGGCACAAAGGCTTTGGTCACCGCAATCCGGGAGCGCCCGATGCCCATCCCCGACCCGCGCGAACTCCCCAGCGACGCCGACTGGCTCGGCGACTACCGCGCCGCCGTCGATCGCCTCAGCGAGGAGACCGCCGACGAGTTCGGCGGCCAGCCGATGCCGCCCGAGGCCTTCTCGATGCTCGCGACCCTCGTTGCCGCGCTGCAACTCTCGGCGCTGATGCTGCCGTGGGTGCCGTTCGAACCCGCGACCTGGGAGGTCGGGCTGGCGCTGGCACTGGTCTGGGCCGCCGCCTTCCGCTTTCAGGTCGATCGCTACGCGCGCTTCGAGGAGCGCCTGGACCGAAAGGTGCTGGCGCACGCGCGCAGCGCCGTCCGCGTGCCTGCCGACCGCCGCTTCCGGCGCCGGCGCTGACCCCGACGCCTTCACGCCGCTCGAGCCGCTGCTTCGCGAGCCTCTGAATGCCCTTTGCGGGGCCTCTCAGGCCAGGCGATAGACTGAAACGTGCGACCGCGATCGCGCGTCGAAAGGCGCCCCGCGCCAGTCGCCCCACCGGCTTTCGAGCTCGAACCCGGCGAGCCGCCCCATCAAGTCGAGTTCGCCCGGCCAGACGTAGCGATGCGGCGACCGGAACAGCCGCGCGTCGCCTTCGCCGAAGCGGAAGTGGTGCGAGACGATGATCTGCGCGACCGTATCGACGGTATCGACCAGCAGGTAGCCATCGGACGCCTCGACCACGACCGCCTGCGGATCGGCAGGATGCGGCATCGTCGGCACCCCGAGCTCGATCACGAACCGTCCGTCCGCCCGCAGGTGCCGCGCCGCGTTGCGGAAGCAGGCGACCTGCTCCCCTTGCGTCAGCAGGTTCGAGATGCCGTTGAACACCAGATAGACCAGCGAATGCTCCCCCGGAACGCGCGCGGTCGCCATGTCGCCGAGGACGACCGGGATGGCCGCCGCGTCCGCCTTCTCGCGCAGCCGAGCCAGCATGGCCGGCGACATCTCGACGCCGGCGACCTCGATCCCGCGCTCGCGCAGCGGCACCGCGATCCGCCCGGTCCCGATTGCGAACTCGACCGCCCGTCCTCCGTCCGCCAGCGTCGCGAGCCGCTCGACCGCGGGACCGATCACCTCCGGCGCGAACATCCCGATCCCCGGCGTGTCGTAGCTCGCCGCCGCCGCGTCGTCCCAGAGGTCCCTGTGTTCCCGGTACCTCACGACCGCCCGCGCGCCGCCCCTTACCGCAAGTCGGGGCAGACCACCGGCGACTGTGCCGCGGCGTAGTGGTGCGACTGGTTCATCCCTTCGGGATCGATCACCAGCGCCAACTCCTTGCGCTCGGCCATAACCACGTCGGCGCGGACGTTCTTGCCGTCCTCCTCCCAGACCAGCGTCGTGCCCCCCACCCAGCGCCAAGGGGCCAGCCGGTAGGTCTCGGTGCAGCTCGTCATGACCAGCGTCCCGTCCGAGAGGAAGGCCCGCAGCGTGCCCCGGGGCGCCGCCGGGTCGGTGTCGATCCACACCCGGTTCTCCACCGTCGCGCGCATGTTCTTCGACCCCGAGCCCGGGATCGCCACTTGCGGCACCCCGAGCCGGCTGCAGCCGGCGAGCGCGAGCCCGACCAGCACCACCGCCGCCGCCTTCAGCATGGCATCGCCCTCCCGATCAGCGCCGCGCGGTCGATCCGGCCCGGCAGCGCCCCTGCCACGCGTCCGCCCTCGCCGGCGACCCGCGCCGCGACGTAGGCCTCGGCCACCGGCTCCGTTCCCACGTCGACGAGGGTCGCTGCCGCGAGCAGCGTCGCCAGCCGCTCGACATAAAGCCGCGCCTCGCCCTCCGGCGGCAGATCCGGCCAGGCCGCGCGCAGCCGATCGAGCCCCGCGTCGTAGCCCGGGTGCCGGCCGCGCTGCGCGTCGAGCGCCTCGAAAAGCGCCTGCCGGGCGTCGGTGTCCCTGGCGAGGCTGCGCAGCACGTCGAGACAGATCACGTTGCCAGAACCCTCCCAGATCGAGTTGAGCGGCGCCTCCCGATAGAGGAGGGGCAGCGGCCCGTCCTCCACGTAGCCCATGCCGCCGAGGCACTCCATTGCCTCGTAGACCGCCGCGGGGCAGCGCTTGTTGTTGAGGAACTTCGCCAGCGCCACCCCGACCCGCGCGAACGCCCGGTCGCCGGCGTCGAAGGCGCGTGCCACCTGCATCCCGAGCGCCACCGCCGCCTCGACCTCGAGTGCCAGGTCCGCGAGCACGCTCGCCATCAGCGGCTGCTCGAGGAGTCGCCGCCCGAACGCCCGCCGCTCTGAGCACCACCAAAGCGCCTCCGACAGCGCCGCCCGCATCAACCCCGCCGGCGCCATCGCCGTGTCGAGCCGGGTATGATGCACCATCTCGATGATCGTGCGGATCCCGTCGCCCTCCCCCCCGAGCATCCGCGCCCAAGCCCCGCGATACTCGATCTCGGCCGAGGCGTTCGCCCGGTTGCCGAGCTTGTCCTTGAGCCGCTGCAGCTCGACCGCGTTCCGCTCGCCGTCCGGCGTCCAACGCGGCACGAGGAAGCAGGAGAGCCCGCCGGGCGCCTGCGCCAGCGTCAGGAAGGCGTCCGACATCGGCGCCGAGCAGAACCACTTGTGCCCGGTGAGCCGCCAGCCGTCGCCGTCCCGCTCGGCGCGCGTCGTATTCGCCCGCACGTCCGAGCCGCCCTGCTTCTCGGTCATCGCCATGCCGACGGTGACCCCGCGCTTCTCCTCCGCCGGCCGCGACGCCGGATCGTAGGCGGCGGCGACGATCCTCGGCTCCCATGCCGCCGCAACCGCCGGCTCGGCGCGGAGCGCCGGCACCGCCGCGTAGGTCATCGTCATCGGGCAGCAGACGCCGGGCTCCACCTGGCTCAGGAGGTAGACCATCGCCGCATGCGTCGCATGCCCTCCCGCGCCGCCGCCCCAGGCGATCGCCGAGTACCCTGCCCCGATCCCGAACCGCAGCAGCGCGTGATAGCTGGGGTGGAACTCGACCTCGTCGATCCGCCGCCCGCCCCGGTCGAAGACCCGAAGCTCCGGCGGGAACCGGTTCGCGAGCCGCCCCGCCGCCCGCATCTCCGCAGTCCCGGCCGCCGCTCCGAAGCCAGCCAGCAGGTCCGCCCGACCGCGGGCGCGCGCGGTCGCCGCCTGCAGCGGCGCGTCGCCCGCCCAGAGATCGAGGTCGCCCCGCTCCGCCGGCTGGTTCTCGATCGCGTGCGTCGCGAGCGCGAGTCTCGGGCGGAACGCCGTCATGCTTCCTCCGTTCACCGCGACGACCATGCCCGAACCGCGCCCTGGGCGGAAGCCTTTGCCGGAGCCCGCCCGTGCCCTAGACCAGAGCCATGCGCCCCGCCGAGCTCCTCCTCCCGCGCCCCGAAGGGCTCTACTGCCCGCCCGGCGACTTCTTCGTCGACCCCGTCCGCCCTGTCCCGCGCGCGCTAGTCACCCACGCCCATTCCGACCACGCCAGGGCCGGCCACGGCGCCGTCCTCGCCACCGCGGAGACCCTCGACATTATGGCGCTCCGCATGGGCAATGGATTCGCCGGAAGCACCCGGGCCGCCGCCTACGGCGCGCGCATCCCGCTCGGCGGCACGACCGTGAGCTTCCACCCCGCCGGCCACGTCCTCGGCTCGGCCCAGATCGCGGTCGAGGTCCCGGGCCTCCGGATCGTCGCCGCCGGCGACTACAAGCGCACCCCCGACCCGACCTGCGCCCCCTTCGAACCCGTCCCCTGCGACGTCTTCATCACCGAGGCGACCTTCGGCCTCCCGGTCTTCCACCACCCCGACCCCGTCGCCGAGGCCGGCCGCTTGCTCCAGTCGCTCGCGCAGTTTCCCGACCGCACCCACCTCGTCGGCGTCTACGCCCTCGGCAAGGCGCAGCGGCTGATCGCGCTCCTCCGCGCGGCCGGCCACGACGGGCCGATCTTCCTCCACGGCGCCCTCCGCCGCCTCTGCGACTATTACGCCGCCCGCGGCATCCCGCTCGGCGACCTGCCCGACGCCACCGTCGCCAAGGGACGCGCCCGCGACCTCGCCGGCCAGATCGTCCTCGGGCCGCCCTCGGCTTTCGCCGGCCCCTGGGTCCGCCGCTTCGCCGACCCCCTCGTTGCCTTCGCCTCGGGCTGGATGCAGGTGCGCGCCCGCGCCCGCCAGCGCGGCGTCGAGCTCCCGCTCATCGTCTCCGACCACTGCGACTGGCCCGAGCTCACCGCCACGATCTCCGAAATCGACCCCGCCGAGGTTTGGGTGACGCACGGCCGCGAGGAAGCCCTCGTGCGCTGGTGCGCACTCCAGGACCGGCCGGCCCGGCCGCTGCACCTCGTCGGCTACGAGGACGAGGCCGACGACTGATGCAGGGGCCCGTCAGCCATCCCCGCCGGCATGCCGTCGAAGCGCCGGCGCGCAGCCGTGGGATGCCCCGGCGGCCGGGCTGCCGCGGCGAAGACGGTCATACCCGGCACGATTTCCGCCGCCCGATCGAGTGGCTGTCGCGTTGACGGTAACGACATCCGGCATCGCCTCGGACCGGCCGAAGAGCCGGCTGCCGCAGGTCGGACAGAAGCTGCGGACGACGAGGGCGCCCGAGTCCGCGCGACACCGAAGGCACGAACCTCCCCCTCTATGCGGAGCGCATCCGCCGGAAAGGCCACATGGGTCATGTGGCTGGCGCCGCTCGACTTCTGGCAGGCGCGGCAATGGCAGTGCCCGGCCATGATCGGCGCGCCTTCCGCCGTGAAGCGCACCGCCCCGCAGAGACAGCTCCCCGAAACCGCCATCGCCGCTCTCCCTCCGGCTTGCCCCCCGCACTGACCGTGCTACATGCGACGGAATCGCGTTACTTGTAAGTTGAAAGTGACTGGCATGCCGCCACCCGCGGATGGTCCCCGCCCAACTTTCCGCTCGCCCTGCCCGATCGCCTCGGCGCTCGATCTGGTCGGGGATCGCTGGACCCTCGTCATCCTGCGCACGGTCCTCGCCGGGAGGCGCCGCTACGGCGACCTCCTCGCGATCCCCGAGCGCATCTCGACCAACATCCTCGCCGCCCGCCTCGCCGAGATGGAGGCCAACGGGCTCCTGACCCGCCGCCCCTACCGGCACGCCCCAACCCGGTACGAGTACCTCCCGACCCGCAAGGGCGCCGCGCTGCTGCCGGTCCTTCAGGATCTCGCGCGCTGGGCGGAGGGCCAGATCCCCGATCGTTGGCCACTTCCGGACTGGTTCGTGTCCGCCGTGCCCGACGACTATCCCGAGCCCGACGCCGTGCGGGCGGAGCCCCGCTGAATGCGCCGCGACGCCCGTCCGGGTCGAGCCGACGCGTGATGGCGCCGAACCTCCGGCACGCCGAAGACCTCCGCTGGTTCCTCGTCATCCCGGCGTCCGTCGACCCTCGCGCGGCCGGCATCCTCGAGTGGCGCATCGCGGGCGGGTCGGCCTTCATCGTCCGCGCCACCGACATGGCGCGCGCCATCCGCCAGTACGAGGAGAGCGTCCGGCGCCTCGGGCTCGGACTGCCGCACCGCACCGGGGCCTACCGCCCGATGCACCACGCGCTGCGCAGCGCCGCGGATGCCGGCACCCCGGTGACCGTCACCGCCCTCGAGACCTGCCGCGCCGCCGACCTCGCCGCCCGCAAGGCCCACTGGCAGGCGCTCCGCGCCGTCCCCGGAGCCGACGCCTGATGCGCCGCTTCGCCGAGCTCCTGGAGCGCCTCGCCTTCACCCCCGGCCGCAACGGCAAGCTGAAGCTCCTGACCGACTACCTCGCCGAAACACCCGATCCCGACCGCGGCTGGGGGGTCGCCGCAATCACCCGCGACCTCACCTTCGACGCGGTGAAGCCCGCGACGCTTCGCGCCATCACCGAGGCCCGCGTCGATCCCGAGCTCTTCGCCTACTCGCACGACTTCGTCGGCGACCTCGCCGAGACGATCGCGCTGATCTGGCCGGCGCCGGACGGTCCCCGCGCCGATCCGGCCCTCTCCGAGGTAGTGGAGACCCTTCGCGCCACGTCCCGCCGCGAGGCGCCGCAGGTCGTCGAGCGCCTGCTCGACCGCCTCGACGCCTCCGGGCGCTTTGCGCTCCTGAAGCTCGCGACCGGTGGCCTCCGCGTCGGCGTCTCCGCCCGCCTCGCCAAGCAGGCGCTCGCCGACTTCGGCGCCCGCGACGTGACCGCGATCGAGGAACTCTGGCACGGCCTCGAGCCCCCCTACCTCTCGCTCTTCGCTTGGCTGACCGGCACCGGCCCCGCCCCGAAGCCCGCCGCCGTCACCCCGTTCCGCCCGGTGATGCTGTCGCACGCGCTCGAGGAGACAGATCTCGCCCGCCTCGATCCCGCCGACTTCGCCGCCGAGTGGAAATGGGACGGCATCCGCGTCCAGGCCGCATCCGACGCCGGCGGCCGCCGGCTCTACTCCCGCACCGGCGACGACATCGGCAAGGCCTTCCCGGACCTGCTCGACGCCCTCAACTTCGACGCCGCTCTCGACGGCGAGCTCCTGGTTCGCCGCGACGACGGCTCGATCGCCAGCTTCTCCGACCTGCAGCAGCGGCTGAACCGCAAGACCGTGACCCCGGCGCAGCTCCGCCGCTACCCCGCGCACCTGCGCGCCTACGACCTCCTCCAGCTCGGTGATCGCGATCTCCGCCCGCTCCCCCTCGCCGAGCGGCGCGCCGCGCTCGAGGCTTTCGTCCCGACCCTCGACCCCGCGCGCGTCGACCTCTCGCCCCTCCTCCCCTTCGCCAGCTGGGACGAGCTCGCCGCCCTGCGCGCCGCGCCGCCCGACCCGATCATCGAGGGCGTCATGCTGAAGCGCCTCGATTCTCCCTACGTCCCCGGTCGCCCGAAGGGTCCCTGGTGGAAGTGGAAGCGCGACCCCCATACGATCGACGCCGTCCTCCTCTACGCCCAGCGCGGCCACGGCAAGCGGTCGGGCTTCTACTCCGACTACACTTTCGGCGTCTGGACCCCAGAAGGCACGCTGACGCCGGTTGGCAAGGCCTACTTCGGCTTTACCGACGAGGAGCTTCTCGAGATCGACCGCTGGGTCCGCAACAACACCACCGACCGCTTCGGCCCCGTCCGCGCGGTCCGCGCCGAGCCCGGCCACGGCCTCGTCCTCGAGGTCGCCTTCGAGGGCCTGCAGCGCTCGACCCGCCACCGCTCCGGCCTCGCCATGCGCTTCCCGCGTATCTCCCGGCTCCGCTGGGACAAGCCCCCGTCGGAAGCCGACACCCTCGAGGCGCTCGCGGCCCTGCTCCCTCCACTCTGATCTGGAACGACAAAGCTCCCTCGTTGCCGCACCGAGAGGTCTGCGACCGCGTTGCGTGTTCGCTCTCGTCTTGCAGCAATGCGCCTGATCATGTACCCTGAACCGAAGTTCATGCGGCATTGGTGGGCGTGAACCTTCCGCGTTAATCGAATTTGAACTTGTCGCATAGCGATTGGTCCCTGGCTTCAATTTCGGCCGTACCTGTTCGGCCATCGGGGCGAGATGAGAATAGCGATAGGGCACGACCTGGAGACTCCTCCGAACGTAGTTCCGCAGTCTTTCTCGGAGCTGTGGAAGACCCAGGCCAAAGAGATGGGGATCGAGGCGGAAGTATTCGATCCCCTCCTGCCGGGAGCGACCAGTCGCATCGGCGGCTTCGAAGCCTTCATCTGGCGCTATAGTCCCTGGGCGCCATGGACCGATGCGGCGCCACGGATCATGGCGTTGGTCGAGGAGGTGTACGGTCTGCCGGTCTGGCCGCCGCGGGTGTTGCGCGAAGCCTACGAGAGCAAGATCACGCAAGCGGACCTGCTCGACGCGCTGCAGATCCCGAGCCCGCGGACATGGGTCTACTGGCGCGAGAAGGACGCGCTGGCGGCGCTGCCGGAACTGCCGCTGCCGCTGGTCACCAAGCTTTCGCGCGGTGGGCGCAGCGAGGGCGTCGCCCTGATTTCGACCCGCGGGGAGGCGGAGCTGCTGATCCGGCAGATGTTCAGCATCGGGCTAGGGTCGATGGGGTTCATGCGGGAAAAAAGGGAGCGGCGCTGGGGAAAGTACACCCCGCTGGTCCGGGCAATGCGCCGCGGGCGGTTCAAAGGGTCGCACGAGCGCGGCTACGTGCTCTTCCAGGAGTTCATCCCGGGCAACGCGTTCGACACGCGGGTGGTGATCCAGGGCGACCGTGGCTGGGCCAGCCGGCGGATGGTTCGCGAGGGCGACTTTCGCGCCAGCGGCAGCGGAGTCAGCGACCTCAGCGCGGCCGCGATCAACCCGGAGGCGCTCGCCCTGACCTGGCGGCTCGCCGACGCGCTGGGCGTCCGATCGCTGGTGACCGACGTGATGCAGCGTGACGGCAGGCCAGTGATGGGCGAGTTCAGCTTCTCGATGCAGGCGCATCCGCTGCGACTCTGGGAGGGCCACTGGCGGCGCGGCGCCGACGGCATCGCCTGGGTCGACGAACCGCTCGACTGGCCGACGGCGGTCTTCCAGGACTTCATCGCCGAGATACAGGCCCGATCGGTCGAGCCGCGGCGAAAGCAATTCGTGGCAGAGTGAACGATACTGCCGGCCACCGCCGCGCACCATCGCCTCTCCCACGACGAGACCGTCGGGGGCCGCCGGCGCCCCTCGTCACGAGGCGGAAGTCCGCCGCGCTCCCGGGGCTCCCGGGGTCCGTTGCCGCCGCCCCCCCACGCCCTATGTCCACGTCGTCCCCGCGCTGACCCCCTGCGGATCCCGAGCTTGCCCCGAATCACGCCCCTGATCCTCGCCGTCGCGCTTTTCATCGAGCAGATGGACTCCACCGTCATCGCCACGTCCCTTCCGGCGATCGCGGCCGATATCGGCACCTCGCCCATCGCGCTGAAGCTCGCCGTCACTTCCTATCTGGTCGCGCTCGCGATCTTCATCCCCATCTCCGGATGGATGTCTGACCGCTTCGGCGCCAAGAACGTCTTCCGCCTGGCGATCGTCGTCTTCCTCGTCGGGTCGGTCGCCTGCAGCGCTTCGGGTTCGATCCACGCCTTTGTGCTGTCCCGCTTCCTGCAAGGGGTCGGTGGCTCGATGATGACCCCGGTCGGGCGCCTGCTCCTCGTCCGCAGCACCCCGCGCGAGGAGCTGGTCGGCGCGATGGCCTGGCTCACCATCCCGGCACTCCTCGGCCCGATCATGGGCCCGCCCCTCGGCGGCTTCCTGACCACCTACCTTTCCTGGCATTGGGTGTTCTGGATCAACGTCCCGATCGGCCTCCTCGGCCTCGCCCTCGTCACGCGCTACCTGCCGGCCGGCGAGAGCTACGCTCCCCGCCCGATCGACGTCACAGGGTTCTTCCTGTCCGCCACCGCCTTCTCCGGCCTAGTCTTCGGCATGTCGGTGATCAGCCTTCCCGCCCTGCCCATAGCCTACGCCTGGGCCACGCTCGCCGTCGGCCTCGCCGCCGGTCTCCTCTACCTCCGCCACGCCCGCCGCGCCGCTCACCCGCTGCTCGACCCGGCACTGCTCCGCTATCCCCTCTTCCGCGCCGGCGTCATCGGCGGTTCCAACTTCCGCATCGGCATCGGGGCGATTCCCTTCCTGTTGCCGCTGATGCTGCAGCTCGGCTTCGGCCTGAACCCGTTTCAGTCCGGGCTCGTGACCTTCATCGCCGCCGTTGGCGCCTTCTCGTCGAAGTTCCTCGCCCAACGGGTTTTCCGCAGCTTCGGCTTTCGCAACGTGCTCGCCTTCGGCGCGCTGGTCTCGTCGCTTTTCATCGCGGTCAACGCGCTCTTCACCCCGACGACGCCGGTGATGCTGATCATGGCCGCGTTGCTCGTCGGCGGGGTTCTCCGCTCGATCTGCTTCACCGGCATAAACGCGATGGTCTTCTCCGACGTCGACGACCGCGATTCGAGCCAGGCGACCGCGATCAACGCGGTGGCGCAGCAGATCTCGCTCGCGACCGGCGTTGCGCTCGCCGGCGGCGTCCTCGACCTGGCGGGACGGCCGCACGGCGGCGAAATAGAGCTCCGCGACTTCCACATCGCCTTCCTCGTCGTGGCCCTGGTATCGGCTGTCTCCACCTTCACCTTCCGCCAGCTGCCGCCCGACGCCGGCGCCGCCGTCTCCGGCCACCGCCCGCGCCGCACCGTCACGCCCTGACCCCCTGCGCAGTGGTCGAACGGGCCGCTTCGGGCAAGCAGCCGAGCCCGACGAGGGTCGCCGCGACCGCGGCGTCGAGCGGCGTGTGGGGCTCGCTCCCGAGCGCGGCGACCAGCCTGTCGTTCGGCATCCTGAGCGGGTTTGCCCACAAGTAGCGCATCTCGACGATGCCGCGGAACACCGGCACGAACGGCTGCCCGAGACGCGCCAGCCACCACGGGAAGCCGCGTACCGGCAGCTTCGGGTCGCCAACCGCCCGCCGGATCGCCGCGACCATCGCGGTGCCATCCGGATCCCAGTGGCCGGCCATGTGGAAACTCTCGAAACCCGCCGCCGGCCCGCGCTCGACCAAGCGTGCCATCGCCTCCGCGACGTCCGGCAGATAGCCCCACTGGTGGCCGATCCCGCGCCGGCCCGGGTAGCGGATCGACGTGACCGGCCGGCCGGGGGTGACCATTCCCTGGCCGAACCAGCTATTTGCCGCCCGCGGCCCGAAAAAGTCCCCGGCGCGCACCAGCGTGGTCGACACCCCCTCGCCCGCCGCCGCGCGAAGCCGTTGCTCCATCTCGACGCGAATGCGCCCCTTGCTGGTCAGCGGGTGCTGCGGCGCGCCCTCGGCGAGGACTGGCCAGGCGTCCGGGCCAAAGTTGTAGATCGTGCCGGGGAACAGGATGCGCGCCCGGCTCGCCCTCGCCGCGGCGAGCGTACTGTCGAGCATCGGCAGCACCTGCCGCTCCCAGTCGCGGTAGCCCGGGGGGTTAACCGCGTGCACGAGCAGACCTGCGCCGGCCGCTGCCCGCGCCACGTCCTGCGCGACCATTGCGTCGCCGCCCACCCATTCCAGGCCGTCGCGGCCCGCGTTCCTGCGGGGGTCGCGGGTCATCGCGCGCACGTGCCAGCCGCGCCGCTTCAGGTTGCGGGCCACCTCGCCGCCGATCCCGCCGGTCGCTCCGAGCACCAGCGCCGTCCTCGTGCTTTCCATGGTTTCATCCCTTCCTTGCCAGCAGGCAGGATATGGGACACCCGCGGATCATTCGGAATTGCTCAAATCCGTGCAGTTGCTATACGAAAAATGATGAGCGAGACCGAGCCATCCTGGGACCTCTACCGCAGCTTCCGCGCCGTCGCCGACACCGGGTCGCTCTCCGGCGCCGCCCGCGTGCTCGGGGTGACCCAGCCGACGATCGCCCGCCACGTTGAGGCGCTCGAGGCGCTGCTTGGCCGCCGGCTCTTCACCCGATCGCAGCGCGGCCTTGCGCCGACCGAGGCCGGCGAGGCGATCCGCCCTTATGCCGAGGCGCTCGCCGCCACCAGCGCGGCGCTCCTCCGCGCCGCCGCGGGCGAGGTCGACGTCGCCGGCACCGTGCGGATCACCGCGAGCGAGATGGTCGGCGTCGAGCGGCTGCCACCGATCGTCGCGGCGATCCGCCGGCGCCACCCGCGGCTCGCGCTCGAGCTCGCGGCCTCGAACGCGGTCGAGAACCTGCTGCGCCGCGACGCCGATATCGCGGTGCGGATGGTGCCGCCGGCGCAGGAGGCGCTCGTCGCCCGAAAGATCGGGGTCGTGCGCCTGGGGCTCTTCGCGCGCGCCGACTACCTCGAGGCGCACACCATGCCGCGGCGCCCCGAGGACCTCGGCGAACTCGACCTCATCGGCTTCGCCCGCGAGACCCCGGCGCTACAGCAGCTGCTCTCGGACTACCCCTTCCTTCAGCACGCGCGCTTCGCCTTTCGCAGCGACAGCGACCTCGCCCAGCTCGCCGCCCTAAGGGCGGGATTCGGCGTCGGCGTATGCCAGACCGGGATCGCCGCGCGCGACCCGCGCCTCGTTCGGCTGCTGCCGAACGCCTTCGCCCCGGAGCTCCCGGTCTGGATAGTCATGCACGAGGACCTGCGCGGCACGCCGCGCTGCCGCGCCGTCTATGACGCCCTCGTCGAGGGGCTCGCCCGCGAGGTCGACTGATCAGGCCGGCACCAGCGCCTCGAGCTCGGGCAGGAGCACCACGCTCTCCTGCTCGTTGGGGTCGGTGCGGGCGATCACCGCCACACAGGGCGCCTCCGACACGTTCGCCGGCAGGTGCGGCACGCCGGCCGGGATGTAGAGCATCTCGCCCGCCCCGACGGTCATCCGGTTCTCCAGCCGGTCGCCGTACCACATCACCGATTCCCCGCTGATCACGTAGATCGCGGTCTCGTGGCTGGCGTGCATGTGCGCGCGGGCGCGCTGGCCGGGCTCGATCGTCAGGAGCATCATGCAGATGCCCTGCGACCCGGCGCTCTCGGCCGACACGCCCTCGACGTAGCTGAAGCCCTGCTTGCCGGCATAGGCCGCGCCGCCCGGGCGGAACTTCCGGCAGACCGGTTTGCCGTTGGCCATCGCGCGCCTCCGAAACATGCAATCGCTGCTCCCCGGCGAGCATAGCCCGCCGGAGACGGGCTCCGCATGCACAAAAGCGCGTGCGCCCCGCGTGCGCGCGCCTATTCTCCCGACGAACGGAGGGAGCGGGCATGAAGAGCGCGATCAAGCCAGAGGCGGCGGCCGCACTGGTCCCGGACGGAGCGACGCTGCTGATCGGCGGCTTCATGGGCGTCGGCACCCCGAACCGGCTGATCGACGCGCTGGTCGCCCGCGGGGCACGCGGCCTGACCGTGATCGCCAACGACACCGCCATGCCCGGGCGCGGCATCGGCAAGCTCGTCTCGGCCGGGGCGATCACGCGGCTCGTCGCCTCGCATATCGGGCTCAATCCCGAGACGCAGGCGCGGATGATCGACGGATCGATCGCGGTCGAGCTCGTGCCGCAAGGCACGCTGGTCGAGCGGATTCGGGCCGGCGGCGTCGGGCTCGGGGGCGTCCTTACCGCGACCGGGATCGGCACGCCGGTAGAGGAGGGCAAGCGCATCGTCGAGGTCGACGGCCGGAAGTTCCTCCTGGAGACGCCGATCCGCGCCGACTTCGCGCTGATCGCCGCGCGGCAGGCCGACTATATCGGCAACCTCCAGTATTCGCTGACGGCGCACAACTTCAACCCGATCATGGCGCTGGCCGCCGACACGGTCATCGCCGAACCCGAGCTGATCGTGCCGGTCGGGGTCATCCCGCCCGACTTCGTCAAGACGCCGGGAATCCTGGTCGACCACCTGCTCGAGCGCGCGGCATGAGCGCCGATCCGAAGGAGATCATCGCCCGTCGGGTCGCGCGCGAGATCCGGCCGGGGATGCTCGTCAACCTCGGCATCGGCCTGCCGAGCCTCGTCGCCAACTTCCTGCCGCGCGACTCGGGCGTCTTCTTCCAGGCCGAGAACGGCGTGATCGGCCTCGGCTCGCGGCCGCCCGAGGGCATGGAGGACCCCGACCTCACCGACGCCGGCGGCGGCTTCGTGACGGCGGTGCCGGGGGCGGCGTCGATCGACAGCGCCATGAGCTTCGGCATCATCCGCGGCGGCCACCTCGACATGACCGTCCTCGGCGGGTTGCAGGTCGACGAGCACGGGTATCTCGCCAACTGGATGGTTCCGGGCAGGATGGTGCCGGGCATGGGCGGGGCGATGGATCTCGTCGCGGGTGCGCGCCGCGTCGTCATCGCCATGGTGCATGCCGCCAGGGGCGAGCCGAAGATCGTGCCGGAATGCACGCTGCCACTGACCGCCGCCCGTCGCGTCAGCCTCGTCGTCACCGAGATGGCGGTGATCGAGCCGACCGACGCCGGGCTCGTGCTGCGCGAGCGCGGTCCCGGCGTCACGGTGGACGCTATCGTCGCAGCGACGGCGGCGCGGCTGATCGTCGGAGGCGACGTCCCGGAGATGGCGCTGGCCTGATGCGGGCGCCGCGTGCGGACACTTGGCCAACATGTTGATATGCAACGGTTTCCTTTACCGGCGTTAGTGCGGCGTTAAGGATTGCCCGCGCCCTATCCGGCGAGCGCCGGGTCGTGCGGGAAGCGCGAGAGGACCTCTGGGCCGGATTCGGTCACCAGCACCTGCTCCTCGAGCTTGATCGAGAAGTCGGCCCCGGCGCGGCTTATCAGGCTCTCGACGCACAACACCATCCCGGGCTCGAGCTCGCCCTCGAAGGCTCCAGGCATGCGGTCCTCGGGATAGGTGATGTAGGGCCATTCGTCGCACAGGCCGACGCCGTGGAAGACGCAGGAGTAGCGCTGGGCGCGGTACGCCTCGGGCAACACGAAGGCGCGCTCGTGCAGCTCGGCGAATCTGGTGCCGGGCTGGAGCAGCGCGGTGTTGGCGGCGATCTGCTCGCGGGCGAGCGCGTAGTCGGCGCGCATGTCCGGGCGCGGCGCACCGTTGCCGATCCACCAGGTGCGCGAGATGTCGGCACAGTAGCCGTAGGGTCCGACCAGATCGGTGTCGAAGGCGACGATCTCGTCGGGCTGCACCACCCGCGGCCCGCACTCCTGGAACCAGGGATTGGTGCGCGGGCCGGAGGTCAGGAGCCTCGTCTCGATCCACTCGCCACCCCGCCGGATGTTCTCGGCATGGAGCACCGCCCAGATCGCGTCCTCGGTCATGCCGGGCCGCGCCGCCTCGCGCATCAGGCCCATGGCGGTTTCGCAGGCGTGGAGGGCGCAGCGCATCGCGCGGATTTCCTCCGGCCCCTTCACCGCCCGGGCGCGCTCGGTGACGGGCTCACCGTCCTCGACCTCGAGCCCCGCGGCGGCGAGGGCGCGGAAGCCCGCCACCATGATCTTGTCGACCGCGAGCCGGCGGTTGGTCCCCACGTGCACCGCCATGACCTCGCGCAGGTCGGCGGCGAAGGCGGCCGCCGCCGCGTCGGTCCGCTCGCCGGTCAGCGAATAGACGAAGGAGGCCCCGGAGCGGAGCTCGGAGACGAGGGGGTTGTAGGTCGCGAGGAAGGGCGCGTGCTTGTAGTCCCAGAGCACCATGTACCCGTCTGGCAGCACCAGGCAGGCGCGGAACGCGTTGTGCATGTTCCAAACCTGCATGTTGGTCGAGTCGGTGGCGTAACGAATATTGAGCGGGTCGAAGAGAATGAGCCCGCCCAAGTCGCGCGCGACGATGGCACCCACGAGCCGATGCAGTCGCGATCGGCGGAGCTCGGTGAGGTCGGGCGCTACGAGCCCGCCGGCTTTCCATTCGGCGAAGGAGAGCGCGGTCGGGCCGATCTCCACGCGATCGTTGTCGTCGGGTGAGCCGTCGGGGCGGCGGCGAAGCGTCGGGTCTATGCGGCGGAGCATGGCGCTCCGATCTTGCGCGCGGAGCGGTGGGCCGCGCAACGGGGTCGACGCCGGCCGCTGGGGAACGGCCGGCGTCCTGGCGCTCAGCGTTGCGAGTGGGAAGGTGCCGTCTCGCCCCGGAAGGCCGAGAGAAGCGGCCCGAGCTGCCAGATGGCGGACACTCCGACCAGGATGTAGACGATTCGCGACAGCGCCGAGCCGGCGCCGAAGATCGCGGCCACGAGGTCGAACTGAAAGAGGCCGACAAGCCCCCAGTTCAGCCCGCCGACGATGACGAGCAGCAGTGCGATTGTGTTGAGGGCTTTCATTCTAGACGTCTCCAGTCAGTGCTAAGTCAGGACTCGGGCGGCAGCAGCACGGCGTCGATCACGTGGATGACGCCGTTGGTCGCGACGATGTCGGTAGCGGTCACGTTGGCGTCGCCGACCTTAACGCCGCTCCCGCTTGCCTTGATCGGCAGCTCCGCGCCGTTGGCGGTCTTTGCGGCGTTGTACTTCACGACGTCGGCGGCCATCAGCTTCCCCGGAACCACGTGGTAGGTGAGGATCGCGGTGAGCTTGGCCTTGTTCTCCGGCTCGAGCAGCGTCTCGACCGTTCCGGCCGGCAACTTCGCGAACGCCGCGTCCGTCGGCGCGAAGACGGTGAACGGTCCAGGACCCTTCAGGGTTTCGACGAGGCCGGCCTCGGTCAGCGCGGCGGCGAGGGTGTTGAACTGGCCGGCTGCCACGGCCGTGTCGACGATGTCGGCCTCGGCGGCCCGCGCGGTGCCGGCGGCGAGCATGCCTGCGACGGCCGCCGCGGCGAGGGTGTTCATCTGCTTGAGCATTCGCTTTCTCCCTTTGGCTTTCCCGTTGGCGCCCCTGCGAGGGCACCGTGGCGTTGCATGTAGAGAAAATCAGTTTTCTCGACATGCACTATTTCGTGATAGGAACCCTCCATGTACTCAGGTTAAAACTTGCCCCGAAAGTTTGCTCCTGAGGAAAGGAGGGGACGCGATGATCTCCGACACGCTCGCGGACGGGCTCGCCGAGTACCGGATCGGCGAGAAGATCCGGGTCCTCCGGAAAGGCAAGCGACTCGGACTGGTGCAGCTCGGCGAGCACACCGGACTGTCGCCGGGGCTCCTGTCAAAGATCGAGCGCGGCCAGCTCGTCCCGACCCTGCCGACGCTGATGCGGATCGCGCTGGTCTTCGGCGTCGGGCTCGAGCACTTCTTCGCCGCCGAGGAGGAGCGGCCGATGCTCGCGGTCGTGCGAAAGGGCGAGCGGCTTCGGCTGCCCGACCAGGCGGGGGCCGAGGTGCCGGGCTACTTCTTCGAGAGCCTCGACTTCCGCGCCACCGACCGGAAGATGGACGCCTTCCTGGCCGAGTTCCCGGCCGGCGGCGCCGCTTCGGCGCCGCACGAGCATCCGGGCGCCGAGTTCGTCTACGTGATCGCCGGGCGGATGGCCCTCGAAATCGGCGACGACGCCGTCGAGCTCGACGAGGGGGATGCGATCTACTTCGACTCAGCCCGCACGCACCGCTACGCCGCGGCGGGCGACGCCGCCGCCTCGGCGCTGGTAGTGGTGCACGGCTGAGACTGTCGCAGAAATATCGCTTGAAGCAGGGGGGTCCGCGGACGTAGGTGGGCCATGTCGAAGCAGAACAATCTTCCCGCCTGGCAGGACGTCGCGGCCGAGCTGATCGCTGTCGCCGCCCGGCGTGCGCCCGCCGACCTCGTCATCCGCAACTGCGCCTGGGTCAACGTCCACTCGCGCGAGGTCATCCCCGGCAGCGACATCGCGATCAAGTCCGGGCGGTTCGCCAGCTGCGGGCCCGACGCCTCGGCGATGATCGGGCCGGAGACGCAGGTGATCGACGCCGGCGGCCGCTTCCTCGTCCCCGGGCTCTGCGACGGGCACATGCACGTCGAATCCGGAATGCTCGTCGTCAGCCAGTTCGCCCGGGCGGTGATGCCGCACGGCACGACGACGATGTTCACCGACCCGCACGAGGTCGCGAACGTGCTCGGGATCGCGGGCGTGCGGCTGATGCACGACGAAGCGGCGGTGCAGCCGATCAACGTTTTCGTCGAGATGCCCTCCTGCGCCCCCTCGGCGCCGGGCCTGGAGACGCCGGGGGCCGAGATCACGCCGGAGGACGTCGCCGAGGCGATGGACTGGCCGCTGGTCGTGGGCCTCGGCGAGATGATGAACTACCCGGGCGTGATCGCGGGCGACCCGAAGATGCTCGCCGAGCTCGCGGCGACGCAGCGCGCGGGCAAGACGATCGGCGGGCACTATGCCAGCCCCGACCTCGCCGATTTCCCTGCCTATGCCGCCGGCGGGCCGGCCGACGACCACGAGGGCACGCGCGAGGCGGACGCCATCGCGCGGGTGCGACAGGGGATGCGGGCGATGCTGCGGCTCGGCTCGGCCTGGTACGACGTCGAGGCGCAGATCACCGCGGTGACGGAAAAGGGGCTCGACCCGCGCGGGTTCATACTCTGCACCGACGACTGCCATTCGGGAACGCTGGTGCACGACGGGCACATGGACCGGGTCGTCCGGCACGCGATCGCCTGCGGGCTCGACCCCCTGGTCGCATTGCAGATGGCGACGATCAACACTGCCACCCACTTCGGCATGGAGCGCGAGCTCGGGTCGATCGCGCCGGGGCGGCGGGCGGACTGCATCCTGACCTCGGACCTCGTCAAACTGCCGATCGAGACGGTGATCGCGCGCGGCGCCGTCGTCGCCGAGGGCGGGCGCTGCCTGGCGCAGCTGCCCGGGTTCGAATGGCCGGACGAGGCGCGCCGGACCGTCCGCATGGGCCGGACGCTCGCCGAGGAGGACTTCGCGGTCGCTGCCCCCGAGGGTGCGAACCGGGTGCGGGCGCGGGTGATCGGCGTCGTCGAGAACCAGGCGCCGACCCGCGCGCTCGAGGCGGAGCTCGCGGTCGAGAACGGGCTGGTGGCGATGGACCCGGCGGCGGACGTCTGCCAGATCGCGCTGGTCGAACGCCACCGCGCGACGGGCAAGGTCGTCAACGGTTTCGTCTCGGGCTTCGGCTACGACGTTCCCTGCGCGGTCGCCTCGACCGTGGCGCACGACAGCCACCACATGATCGTCGTCGGCACCTCGCGCGCGGACATGGCGCTCGCCGCGAACCGGCTGGGCGAGGTCGGCGGCGGCATCACCGTCTGGCGCGAAGGCAGGGAGCTCGCCCTGGTCGAGCTGCCGATAGCGGGCCTTATGTCCGACGCGCCGGCCGAGGAGGTGGCCGCCGCGGCCGCCCGGATGGTCGAGGCGATGGCGGCCTGCGGCTGCCGGCTCAACAACGCCTACATGCAGCACTCGCTGCTGGCGCTGGTGGTGATCCCGGCGCTCCGTATCTCCGACCTCGGGCTGATCGACGTGACGCGGTTCGCGAAGACCGAGCTCCTGATCCCGGCATGACCGTGCAGCACCAGCGCCCCCTCGCCGAGCTGCCGCTCGTCTCGCCCCCGCAGGAGCGCGACGGCATCTTCACCGACGCGCGGGCCGCCGTCGCCGATCTGCAGGCGCGCTACGCGGCGGCGACGTGCTTCCTCCGGGCCAAGCTCGCGCGACTGACCGAGGGCAAGGCGCCCGAGGGCCGCTATCGGGCGTTCTACCCCTCGGTCAGCCTCACGATATCGAGCTTCGCCAAGGTCGACTCTCGGCTGTCGTTCGGGCACGTGGTCGAGCCCGGGACCTACGCGACGACCGTCACCCGCCCAGACCTCTTCGAGGGCTACCTGACCGAGCAGCTCGGGCTCCTGATCCAGAACCACGGCATGCCGGTTCGGGTCGGGACCTCGGACACGCCGATCCCGCTGCACTTCGCCATGGGCGAGGACGCGCACGTCGACGGGGCGGCGCTCGACCGGCTGCACCGGCCGCTGCGCGACATCTTCGACGTGCCGGACCTCAACACGACCGACGACCACATCGTGAACGGGACGGTGCGGACCGGGCCGGGGGAGGCGCGGCCGCTCGCGCCCTTTACCGCCCAGCGCATCGACTACAGCCTGGCGCGGCTCGCGCATTATACCGCGTCGAGCCCCAACCATTTCCAGAACCACGTGCTGTTCACCAACTACCAGTTCTACATGGACGAGTTCGTCGAGTATGCGCTGAGCGCGCTCGCCGACCCCGGGTCGGCCTACACGGCGCTGGTGGAGCCCGGCAACGCCATGGTGACGCGCGAGGGACGCACCGGCGCCCCCACCGGCCGCACGCCGCAGATGCCGGCGTTCCATCTGGTCGGCCCGCGCAGCTCGGGGATCTCGATGGTCAACATCGGCGTCGGGCCGTCCAACGCCAAGACGATCACCGACCACGTCGCCGTCCTGCGCCCGCACGCCTGGCTGATGGTCGGGCATTGCGCGGGCCTGCGGAACTCCCAGTCGCTCGGGGACTACGTTCTGGCGCACGGCTACATGCGCGAGGACCACGTGCTCGACGACGACCTGCCGGTCTGGGTTCCGATCCCGGCGCTCGCCGAGGTGCAGCAGGCGCTGGAGAGCGCCGTCGCCGAGGTGACGGGCCTCGCCGGCTACGAGCTGAAGAAGATCATGCGCACCGGCACGGTCGCGACGATCGACAACCGCAACTGGGAGCTCGTCGACCAGTCGGGGCCGGTGGCGCGGCTCTCGCAGGCGCGGGCGATCGCGCTCGACATGGAGAGCGCGACGATCGCGGCAAACGGCTTCCGCTTCCGCGTGCCCTACGGGACGCTGCTCTGCGTCTCCGACAAGCCGCTGCACGGCGAGCTCAAGCTCCCCGGCATGGCGACCGACTTCTACAAGCGGCAGGTGGCGCAGCACCTCCGCATCGGCATACGGGCGATGGAGGCGTTGCGCGACATGCCGCTCGAGAAGCTGCACTCGCGCAAGCTGCGGAGCTTCGACGAGACGGCCTTTCTCTGAACCTGTCTTATTGCGAGATTCTTTCTTGCAACACTCTCCCTTCAGTTGTGCCTTCCCCAATAAAAAAAGGGGATCGGCAGCAATCGCCAATTGAGTTTCCGCGGTCGAGGGGCTTAAGTGCCGCACGGCTGCAGCCGGGACCCGGACCAGCAGCACGGATCCGACGGACAGGGAAACGCTCGATGACACAAAAGCCGATGACCAAGACGCAGCTCGTCGCCGCCATCGCCGAGACCGCCTCGCTCGACAAGGCGAGCGCGAATCGCGCGCTCGAGGCGCTGACCGAGGTGGTGACCAAGGAAGTCGCCGACGGCGGGTCGGTGACCCTGCCCGGACTCGGCAAGTTCGCCTGCCGCGCCCGTCCCGAGCGGATGGTGCGCAATCCCTCGACCGGCGAGCAGATGAAGAAGCCGGCCGACCGCGTCGCCAAGGTCACGATCGCCAAGCAGCTCAAAGACGTGATCAACGCCTGACGGCGAACCGCCGAGGCGTCCCAAGCCCCTGGCGCCGGCACCGGCGGCAGGGGTTTCTTCTTGCAAGGCGCGGCTGCGATACCGCCTCCCCGCCCGGCCGCATGGAACTTCTCTCTTTTGCCGCGTTGACAAGGCTTCCTTCGGCCGAATTGATGCCGCGGGACCCAGGGTCGCAAGCCGGGACGGGCGCGTGGACAACATCCTGATCGGCGCCGAGAGCCGCATCCCGAACCCGACACCCGTGCTCGAGATCGGGATCGGCCTGGTCGGCCTCGTCGTGATCATCTTCCTGCACGGGGTCGGGATCCGCTTCGTCAACCGCCGGTTCAACTCGGCCTGGGTGCGTGTCACGCCCCACACGCCGATTTGGCGCATCAACGTCATCCTGACCGCCGCCATCTTCGGCCTCTGCCTGCTCCATTTCATCGAAACGTTGCTCTGGGCGGTGCCGATCAGCCGCGCCGGCATCATCCCGAGCTTGCGCGACAGCTACTACTTCGTGCTCGACCGCTACACGACCCTCGGAGAGGACCAGATGAATCTCGATGCGCGCTGGCGACTGATCGGACCGATCATCGCCATGTCGGGGCTGTTCACCTTCGGCTGGACCGGCTCGGTGCTGGTCAGCATCATGGGCGAGCTCGGGCGCCAGGACCGGGAGCGCGCGCGCAAGGAGACTGGCGACACCGAGCCAGCAGACCCTCCGCCTTGATCGTTCAGCGCCAGACGAGCCCCGGCTTCGGCGCGGCCCACGGCCCGACCACCACATTCTGCTCGGCGAGCTCGCCCCTGGCGATTTGGCTGCCGGCGCGGGCGCGGTCCAGCAGCACCCGGCTGTCCTCCTCGCCGCGCTGGCCGGCTGCCGTCGCGATCACGTCGCGCATGTGGATAAAGCCATAGGCCTGCTCGGTCAGCTCGGCCGCGTCGTAGCTCGCCTGCCCAAGCCCCACATAGTGCCGCACGGCGCCGTTCCGCCTCAGCCGCTGCTCGAAGAACGCGCAAGCGATCAGGCACTCGTCGGCAAGGGCACGCAGCACGTCGCGCGGGGCGTTGGCCTCGAAAGCCTGTGCGATGCGGACGGTCAGCAGGTCGACGGCGATCGTGGCGCCGATGAACCGGGCGAAGGTGATCGACAGATAGTGCTCGAGGCTCTGCGTCAGCGGTATCCCTGCCTTCTCGACCCCCGAGCGCACGAAGTCGGTGGCAATGCCCAGGGTCGCGCCGTTCATCGTCCGGGCATCCTGCAGAGAGGGCGGGTCGGGCCGGCGGGCCGTTTCGGCCTCCGATCCTCGCGAGTGCTCCCCTGGACGCTTCGGACCATGGTCACCTCATGCTGTCGCCCCCGGAGGGGCCTTTTGCCGGCGCAGCTTATGTGACAAATCTTAACCCAACCTGAGGCCGCACGGTTCCGGCCGACGCATCACGGCGGCGAGGGATCGGATTGGGAAAGGCGGATTGCGGGATGGCGACGGGCAGATCAGGCAACGCTAGGCTCTGGTCAACGGCCATCGGGACTCGGTGCAAAGGCGACTTCCGCCTGTGACTGTAGCATGACGAAGCCGCATCCACCAAGACCCCGGCGAGCACCGTGATCGAGACCGAGCTGAAGATCAGCCTCGATGACCCGGCGATGACCCGCGTCCGCCGGCTCCCCGCCCTTGCCGGGATGCGCCTCGTGCCGCGGCGGCGCGAGAAGCTCGTCTCGATCTACTACGACACCGCCGGCAACGCCCTCGCTGCCGCCGGCGTCTCGCTGCGGCTCAGGCGCGTCGGCCGGACCTGGGTGCAGACGATCAAGCGCAAGGACGAAGGGTCCGCCGCGAACGGCCTCTTCTCCCACCGCGAGACCGAGGTGCCGGCGCCGGGCGGCCGCCTGCTGCTCGAAGGCCCCGACCCCGACGGCGCGCTCTCCGCCATCGCCGCGGCCGCCGAGGGCGCGCCGCTGTCGCCGGTCTTCGAGACCCACGTCGAGCGCGTCACCGAACTCCTGCGCGCCGCCGACGGCTCCGAGGTGGAACTCGCCCTCGATGACGGCGAGATCCGTGCCGGTGCCCGCCGCTGGCCGATCCGCGAGGCCGAGTTCGAGCTCAAGTCCGGCAGCGTCACCGCGCTCTACGCGGTCGCCCGCGACCTGCTCTCCGGCGGCGCGTTCCGGTTCGGGGCGCTGAACAAGGCGGCTCGCGGCTACCGCCTGGCTGCCTCCGGCGCCGGCGAGCCCGAGCTCTCCCCGCGCCGCGCCGGCACCGTCCCGGTCGATGCGGAAACCCCCGTCGAGGTCGCCGCCCGCGACGTGCTGCGCGACTGTCTCGCGCAGATCGCCGACAACATCGCCGTCGTCGCCGACAGCGACGCCATCGAAGGGCCGCACCAGCTGCGGGTCGGCCTGCGCCGGCTGCGCACGGCGCTGGCGGTCTTCGATCCGGCGATTGGCTCGCCCGCCAGCCGGGCGCTCGCCGAGGCGGCGAAAGAGCTCGGCCGCGCCGCCGGCCAACTGCGCGACGCGGACGTCCTCGCCGACGAGCTCGTGGCCGGCGCGCTCGCCCGCGGCCCCGACGCGGCGGCGCAGTCCGCGCTGACGGCGGCGCTGGCGGTGCGGCGCGCGAAGATCCGTGCCCGCGTCCGGACGACGCTGGCGTCGCCCGAGACGATGCGCTTCCTCTTCGACCTCGGCGCCTTCATCGAGGGCCGCGGCTGGCTGCTGCCGTCGGACTATTCGCAGACCGCCCGGCTGGCGGCGCCGATCGGCGAGGTCGCCCCGGCGATGCTCGACAAGCGCCACGGCAAGGCGCTGAAGCGCGGCCGCCGCATCCGCAGCCTCGACGCCGAGGGCCTGCACGCGCTGCGCAAGGAGCTCAAGAAGCTGCGCTATGCCGTCGACATGCTCGGGCCGATCTACAAGGAGAGCCGGGTCGACGGCTACCTGAGGCAGCTCCGGGAGCTGCAGGACACCTTCGGCAGCCTCAACGACGCCGCGATGGCCGCCGCCGAGCTCGGCGGCCACGACGCGCCCCACCGCCACGACCCCGACGCCCAGCGCGCGGTCGGCTGGGTGCTCGGCGTCCTCGCGGTGCGTGCCGAGGACGACCGCCCGCAGCTCTTCGACCGCTGGGACCGGCTGGAGAAGGCTCCCCATTTCTGGGGCTGAGGCGCCGACGCTTCCCGGTGGCGGGGCGGGCCGGGGATGTGCTAACCGGGCGCAAAGCCTCGGGGAGGGAATTGTGAAGCGATCGCAGGTCAACGACATCATCCGCGCGGCCGACGACTACATCCGATCGTTCGGCTACGTGCTGCCGCCCTTCGCCTACTGGAGCCCGGGCGAGATGAAGGACCGCAGCGGGTCGATCGGCGGCATCGTCGGTGCGCGGCTCGGCTGGGACATCACCGACTACGGCCAGGGCCGGTTCGACGAGCTCGGCCTCTTCCTCTTCACCGTCCGCAACGGCTCCGAGGAGGACCTCCGACGCGGCGGCGGCATGTGCTACGCCGAGAAGATCATGATCTCGCGCCAGGACCAGATGTCGCCGATGCACCGACACATCGTGAAGGCCGAGGACATCATCAACCGCGGTGGCGCCACGCTGGCGCTCAAGCTCTACAACTCCGACGCCGACGGCAACATCGACCGGAATGCCGACGTCGAAGTGGCGACCGACGGCCTCCTGCGCCGCCAGGGACCGGGCGAGATCCTGCGCCTTGAGCCGGGCGAGAGCGTGACGCTGCTGCCCGGCAACTGGCACGCCTTCTGGGGCGAGGGCGGCGACGTGCTGATCGGCGAGGTCTCGACCGTGAACAACGACCTCACCGACAACATCTTCGCCGAGCCGATCGGACGCTTCGCCGAGATCGAGGAGGACGAGGATGCGGTCCACCTGCTCGTCTCCGACTACCCGCGCTGGTTCGACTGACCGCCTCGCCCCTCCGCGAACCCGGCCCCGCGTCGGCCAGGCCCGAAGCCGGCGCCGGCCTGCTCGAGGCGGGCGGCCTCGCCACCCGCTTCGTGCCGATAGCCGAGGCCGAGGCGCAGGCGATCCTCGGCGCGCGATACGGCATCGCCGGCACGCTGCAGCGGCTCGACACCGAGAAGGACGACACCTTCCTCGTGACCGGTGCGGACGGCACCCGGGTCATTGCCAAGTTCGCCAACCCCGACGAGGACCCGCGCGAGCTCTCGCTGCAATCCGATGCACTCGACCACGTCGCCCGCACCGACCCCGGCCTGCCGGTGCCGCGGGTGATCCGCAACGACGCCGGCGAGAGCTTCTTCCCGCACGTCGACGGCCACGCCCAGCTGCGGCTGGTGCGGGTCCTGAGCTACCTCGAGGGCGCGCCGCTCGACCGGCTCGAGACGACCGCGGACGACCGGTTCGCGATCGGCGCCATCCTCGCCCGCCTGCGGATCGCAATGTCCGGCTTCGCCCACCCGCACGACCGCCGCGAGATCGCCTGGGACGTCAGGCACCTCTCCAAGCTCGCCCCCCTCGTCGACAGCATCCCCGACCCCGAGCGGCGCGACATGCTCGCCCGCGGCATCGAACGCTTCCACGCGATCGAGCCGGCGCTCCGTGCCTGCCGGATGCAGGTGCTGCACAACGACTTCAGCCGCTCGAACATCGTCGCCGACCGGACCCGGCCGGAGTTCATCACCGGCGTCATCGACTTCGGCGACGTCGTCCGCACCCACGTCGTGATCGACGTCTCGACCGCCGTCCTGAACCTGCTCGCGCCCGAGGGCGGCGCCGCGATGTTCGACCGCAGCCGGGACCTCGTCCGCGGCTACCTCGCGGCCGCCGACCTCACCGACACCGAGCTCGCCCTGCTGCCGCACCTCGCCATGGCGCGGGTCGTCGCGCGCGCCCTGATCTCCACCTGGCGCGCGGCGCGCTTCCCCGAGAACGAGACCTACCTCATGCGCAACACCCACCAGGGCTGGGCGCAGCTCGACGCCTTCCTCGGCCGCTCGATGGCCGAGGTGAGCGCGACCTTCGAGGACTTGGGCTCGCCCCGAGCGAAGGCGGCCCGCGGCGACTGGCGCGGTGACGGCGCTTCGTCGATCTCTCCCGGACAGGAGGCGTGATGCAACAGGCACCGGCGACACCGAAGGCCCGACCGTTCAACCTCGGGGTGGTGAACGGGTTCGACCCGAACGACCTGTCGCGCCTTGACCCCGCCACCCGGGCGCTCGTCCGCCGTCGGCAGGCGCTACTCGGCCCGGCCTACCGGCTGATGTACGCCCACCCGGTCGAGATCGCCCGTGCCGAGGGCTGCCTCCTGTGGGACAGCCGGGGCGACGAGTACCTCGACGCCTACAACAACGTCGTCCCGCTCGGCCACTGCCACCCGCGCGTGGTCGAGGCCGTGCACCGGCAGATGCAGACCCTCTGCACCCACACCCGCTACATCCAGGAAGGCATCCTCGACTTCGCCGCCGCGATCCTGCCGACCTTCGGCGCGCCGATCGAGCACATCATGTTCACCTGCTCGGGCTCCGAGGCCAACGACCTCGCCGTCCGCATCGCCAGGCACCACACCGGCCGGCAGGGGGTCGTCATCACCTCGGAAGCCTACCACGGCAACTCCGAGCTCACCGCCGGCTTCTCCGCCTCGCTAGGGCCGCGGTCGCCGCTCTCCGTCTGGTCCCGGCGGATTTCGACGCCCGACAGCTACCGGATCGACCCGAAGGAGATCGGCGCCCGGCTCGCCCGCGAGGTCGCGGCCCGGATCGACGAGCTCGAGCGGGCCGGCGACGGCATCGCCGCCTTCATCGCCGACTCGATCTTTTCCTCCGACGGCATCTACGCCCAGCCGACCGACATCCTCGACCAGGTCGCCGAGGTCGTGCACCGGGCGGGCGGCGTCGTGATCGCCGACGAGGTGCAGGCCGGCTTCGGCCGCACCGGCGACGCTTTCTGGGGCTACCAGCGCCACGGCCAGGCACCCGACATCGTGACCATGGGAAAGCCGATGGGCAACGGCTACCCGGTGGCGGCGGTCGCGCTCGCCCCGCAAGTCGTCGCGAAGTTCGGCGCCGACACCCGCTACTTCAACACCTTCGGCGGCAACAGCGTCGCGGTGAAGGCGGCGCAGGCGACCTTCGACGCGATCCGCGAGGAAGGGCTGCAGGCGAACGCCGCGCAGGTCGGGGCGCTGCTGCAGCAGGGCATCCGCGAGCTCGCCGAAACGGACGAGCGGATCGGCGACGTTCGCGGCGCCGGCCTCTACGTCGGCGTCGAGTTCGTCAAGGATCGGGCGACCGGCGACCCAGACCCCGCCACCGCCCTCGCGGTCGTCGACGGCATGCGGCAGCGGCGCGTGCTGATCTCCGCCACCGGCCACCACGCCAACAACCTCAAGATCCGTCCCCCACTGGTCTTCACGCCCTCGCACGCGGACCGGCTGATCGAAGCCTTGCGCCAGGCCCTGAAGGCGGTCTGACACGGGGATCCCGGCCGATGCCACAGCCTCGGCCGTGCACCCCTCCAGGAGACACCGCCGGCGCCCATCGCCAGCGGCCCAACCGATCGTTTCCGAAATCGCCGCTTATCGCCGCGTGCGTCACGCATTACCTTCCGTGCGTCAACAGCAAGGATCCCCGGCATGTCCGCTCCCGTCGCCCCCGGCACCCGCATCGGGCACGTGCACCTCAAGGTCGCCGACCTCGACCGCGCCATCGCCTTCTACTCCGGCGTGCTCGGCTTCGAGCTCACGCAGAAGTACGGCACCCAGGCCGCCTTCCTGTCCGCCGGCGGCTACCACCACCACATCGGCCTGAATACCTGGGAGAGCCGCAATGGCACCCCGCCGCCGGCGGGCCACACTGGCCTCTACCACACCGCCATCCTATATCCGTCCCGCCGCGACCTCGCCGACGCGCTCCGCCGGCTGATCGCCGCCGGGATCGCGCTCGACGGCGCCTCCGACCACGGCGTCAGCCAGGCGCTCTACCTGCGCGACCCCGACGGCAACGGCGTGGAACTCTACTGGGACCGCCCGGAAAGCGCCTGGCCTCGGGATGCCGGGGGCAACCTCGCGATGGTGACGCAACGCCTCGACCTCGACGACCTGCTCGCCGAGACGTAGGCCGGTTCCGCCGGGCGTTCACGCCGGGACGCTACGTCCCTTCGCGCCGCCTGCATCCCGCGCTAGGATCGTGATCGCAGGCGCTGGTCCGTTAACCATGTCGCGAGCGGCCGACGGTGCGCGCGCGGCGCGACCTAGTCTAGCGCGACAGCACGACGTGCATCGCGCTCTCCGTCATCACGTGCTCGGTGACGCGGAACCCGAACCCCGGCAGGTCGATGCCGGCCAGGAGCGGCTCTCCGCGACCGAGCGGCGCCGGCGAGACTGCGAGGTGCATCTCGTCGATCAGACCCGCCTGCAGGTACTGCCGCACCGTCGCCGCGCCGCCGCCGACCCGCACGTCCCGGCCGCCGGCGGCGGCAAGGGCGCGCTCGCGCGCGGCCTCGATGCCGTCGGTGACGAAATGGAACGTCGTTCCCCCGGCCATTTCGAGCGGCGGCCGCGGATAGTGGGTCAGCACGAAGACCGCGCAATGGTATGGCGGCTCGTCGCCCCACCAGCCCTTCCAGCTGTCGTCGGGCCAGGGTCCGCGCACCGGCCCGAACATGTTCCGCCCGAGGATCCAGGACCCGACGCCTTCGAAGCCGCGCCTGGCGAAGTCGTCATCGACCCCGGTGGTCCCGCCTTCCGCACCCCGCATCCGGCTGAAGAATCGGGTCGGGAACACCCAGCCGTGCAGCGCCATGCCGCCGACCCCCATGGGGTTCTCCAGGCTCTGGTCGGGGCCGGCGCCGAAGCCGTCCAGCGACATGCCGAAGCAGGCGACGCGAAGCTTGCTCATGGACGATCCTTCCGGGCTGCGATCAGGAACTCGACGTTACCATCCCCGCCGGCGATCGGGCTCACGTCTTCGCCGATCACCGACCAGCCGGACGCCACGAGGAAGTCGCGGACCCCGGCGCGCGCCGCCTCGCGCGCCGCCGGGTCGCGCACGATGCCGCCCTTGCCGACCCGCCCCGGCCCCACCTCGAACTGCGGCTTGATCAGCGCCACCAGCGTCGCCCCGCGGCGCGCCAGCGTCAGCGCCGGCGGCAGCGCCTTGGCGAGCGAGACGAACGACAGGTCGGCGACGATCCAGTCGGGCGGCGGAATGTCGCCGGCCGTCAGCGCGCGGGCGTTCATCCCCTCGATCGCCCGGAGTCGCGGATGGGCGCGCAGCTCCGGCGACAGCTGGCCGTGCCCGACGTCGACCGCCCAGACCTCGGCCGCGCCGGCCACGAGCAGCACCTGGCTGAAACCGCCGGTCGAGGCGCCGAGGTCGAGGGCCACGGCCCCCGCCGGATCGAGCCCGAAGGCGTCGAGCGCGTGCCGCAGCTTCAGCGCCCCGCGCGATACCCAGGGCAGCGGGTCGCCGTCCACCTCGAGCCGGGCGCCCGGGGCGACCGCAAGCGCCGGCCGCAACGCCGGGCGGCCGTCGACCCGTACCGCCCCCGCCTCGATCAGCACGCGCGCGCGCGTGCGGCTGGGCGCGAAGCCCGCGGTGACCAGCGCCTGATCCAGCCGCCTGGAACCCGCCGGCAGCCCTTCGGGAAGGGTTTCGCCCCGGTTAACGGTTTGTACCATCAGCCAGCTATCTCAATGGCTTGCATCTTGCCCGATAGCTCGCGGCGCCGCATCAGCCGGCCGGCATGTCGTCCGCCCTGGCGAAGGTCACGCCACGGCCGGCCATCTCGCGCATCGCCGCGGCCAGCGACCCGTCGAGGTCGATCGCCCGGGTCGCATCCTCGAGCACCGTCACCTCGAAGCCGGCCCCCGCCGCGTCGATCGCCGAATAGGCCACGCAGAAGTCCGTCGCGAGCCCCGCCAGCCACAGCCGCCGGACCCCGCGCTCGTGCAGGTAGCCGGCGAGCCCGGTCGGCGTCCGGCGGTCGTTCTCGAAGAAGGCCGAATAGCTGTCGATCCCGGCTCGGAACCCCTTGCGCAGGATCAGGTCGGCGGCATCGGTCTCTAGGTCCGGGTGGAACTCCGCCCCGACGCTCCCCTGCACGCAATGGACCGGCCAGAGCACCTGCGGCCCGTAGTGCATCTCGACCGACGAGAAGGGCTCGGCGTCGGGGTGGTTGGCTGCGAACGAGCGGTGGTGCGCCGGGTGCCAGTCCTGGGTCAGCACCTTCACCGGGAAGGCGCCGGCCACCCGGTTGATCGCCGCCACGACGAGGTCGCCCTCGGCGACCGCGAGCGCACCTCCCGGGCAGAAGTCGTTCTGCACGTCGATGACGATCAGCGCCCGATCGTCGGCGGCCATGGGTCTCAGCGCCGCCCGACCCGCGGCATCGCCCGGGCGGCCATGTCGCCCCCCATCCGCGCCAGCGTGCCGGCCTCCTCGACGTAGGCGCCGACGGCCGCGCGCATGTACTGCTGCTGCACCGTCCGCATTTCCCCGAGGCTCCGGCAGGACATCAGCGCCGCCTGCGCCTCGAGCGCCTGGCGGATGCGCCCGGACACGAAGCCGAGCACCTCGCGCCGCGCCTCCGACAGCCCTGTCGTCACTGCTTCGGCGGCCTCCGCGTTCGGCCAGCCGGCCGCCGCGAACGGCTCGAGCGCCGCCCCCCGCTGCTGCTCGGCCTGCGCCGCAAGCCGGCCGTAGTTCTCCTCGGCCGCGTCCAGCGCCTCGGTCAGCCCGGCGCGCAGCCGCTCGCCGGCCGCCTCCGCCGCCTCGAGCCCGGCATTGAAGCGTGCCGAAGCGGCCTCGGCCGCCCGCGCGGCCGCCCGCTCCGCCTCGGCGACGTTGGCCGAGATCCGGTCCGCGAGCCGCGCCAGCGGCGCCTCGCCCGCGGCCGCGACCTTCGCCTCTGCCTCCGAGAGCTTGGCCGCGATCCGCTCGTCGAGCCCGGCCAGCGCCGCTGCGCCGGCCGCCTCGGCCGCCCGCGTCTGCTCCGCCAGCCGGCCGATCACGGCCTCGGCCGCCGCCATCGCCTCTGCAAGCCGCGCGCTTGCCGCCTCCAGCGCCTCGGTCGTCGCGCCCGTGTCCGATGGCGCCGCGGCCGCGCCCGAATTGCGGCGGGACCGGGAGCGCGTGGCGGTTTCTTCGGCCATGGGTCGTTCCTCCGTCTAAGCTCTCGCGCCGGCGGTATCCGCGCGGACCCGCCGGCGTCAAGGTTCGATCGACTCGGCGCCTCAGGCGCCCGGCCGCGCCAAGCTGCGCGCCGCGACGCTGCGGCCGAGCGCGATCAGCCGCGAGGCCTCGCCGGAATACTGGTCGACCGCGGTCCGCAGGAACCGGCTCTGCACGGCGCGCACCTCGCCGAGGCTCTGGCAGCGCAGCAGCGCCGCTTGGGCGTCGAGGTTCTGGCGGATCCGCTCGGAGACGAAATCGACCAGCGACTCACGCGTCGCATCGGTCGCCTCGAACACCGCCTTCCCGGTCGATTCCGCCGCCTCGAGCACCTCCTGCTGGTCGGCGGTCACCCGGTCGATGATCCGGTCCTCCACCGACTCGATCGTCTCGGCCGCCTCGACAACGGCCTCGTTGCCCTCCTGCGGTACCTGCGGCTCGGCTTGGTTTTCGTCAATGTTCATCCATTGCCTCCGATGGCTGCTCTGTTCTCATTTCGTGGGGTACCCCAGGCTAGCACAGCCGCTCGCCCCTGTCTCGCAACAAGCTCGCGACACGGGCACATTCCCGATTAATTGAATCAGGATTGACGTACCTAACCGATTTTGTCATCAATTGGCGAGCCAGTCCGAGCGGATCAGCCAGCTGACCAGCAGTACCGGAGTCCTTGGCATGCATCCCGATCCCTGCGCCGCTCTGCGCGAAGCCGGAACCCAGACAGTCGGGCGCGCGGCGCCGCACTCCAGGTCGCGCGCGGCACCCGCCTGTCGACCCGACCGGCCGCACCACGACGCGCGTCTCCTTACCGCCGGCGGCGTCGAGGCCGAGATCCGGCTGGACGGCGTCCGCTATGTCCTGCGCATCACGCGCCAGGGCAAGCTGATCCTGACCAAGTGAGCGCGCCGACCCGCCATCCGGGCGCGATGCCGGTCGGCCGGCTCGCCGAGCTGCCTCCGCTGGAGCGCTTGGTCATCCGCTGCATGCGGCTCTGGTGCACCGCTCCACAGGCGCCGGAGCGTCTCCGCCGCGAACTGGCGAGACGGCGCGGATCCGCCGCCGCAGAAGCAATCGCCGCCGACTTCGACGACCTGATGCTCGCCGTTGCGCGCCACGCCCGCCGGCCGATGCTGCACCACGACCCCGACTGCCCCTGCGCCGGCGCCGACGAATGCGTCCTCGCGCGCTTCGTGGCGCTGGCCGCGGAGGGCGCGCGCGAGGACGCCGTTCTGATGGCCGCACTGATCGTGCGCGCCGACATCGCGCTGCCGCTCGCCTCGCTCGCCGAGTCGATCGGCCTCGAGCTCGTCCGCGGCATGGCGCCGCACATCGTCCAGTAGCGCCGGTATCAGGGGCGGCGGCGCACCGTCACCGGACCGCCGCCGCTCGCGGCGATTCGCGCCACCGCTTCCCGCACGGGCTCGACCGCCACCGCCATCTGGTGGCCGCTGGCGTGGATCAGCGTGCCGGGTCCGGTCAGAATCGCCACGTGCCCCTTCCAGAACCAGAGGTCGCCACGCCGCGGCGCGGCTCCCGCCGCCAGGGGCGCCCCGACCAGCGCCGCCTGCATGTCGCTGTCACGCGGCGCCGGGATGCCGGTCCCGAGCAGCGCCAGCTGCACCAGCGCCGAACAATCCAACCCGCGCAGGCTGCGCCCGCCCCAGAGGTACGGCACCCCGATAAAGCGTTCCGCCTGGGCCACATGATCGCCGGCAAGAGGCGCCATGTGCGGCCGCGGCACGAAGCCGCCATCGCGCAACCGGAAGAAGCCGCCGGTGCTGCCCTTGACCGGGACGCTCGCGAGGAACGGCAGCTCTGTCTCGACCCGCGCCCGCGCGGTGGGCTCGGCATAGACGTGCGACCAGAGCGCGGTGATCCGCTGCCCGGGCGCCTGCGTCGGGCCGAGCCCGTCGGCACGGACGTAGCCGACGTAGCCGTCGAGCTCCGCCTGCCCCCATGCGAGGCCGTCGGGCCGGTTCTCGTAGACGACGAAGGCTTCGCCGTGCAGGAGCTGCGTGGTCCGCCCCGCCCCCGGCAACGGCGAGGCGGTCATGTCGAGGAGCGGCACGGTCACCCGAAGGGTGCGGCCACGGACGAAGGTGCCCGCCTCGACCTGCCCGCGCAGGTGGTCGGCGGCGAGGTCGGGTCGCGCCGGCCTCAGGCGATCGGCGAACGGAGGCGTCAGCATAACCGGGACTCCAAGAGCGCGAGCAGCGCGCGTCCCGCCTGGAAGGCTCCGCCCTTCGGGCGGGCCGGTTTCGGCTGCGGCGTCCAGCCGTAGATGTCGAGATGCACGTAGCGGCGGCCGGGCGTGACGAAGCGGCGCAGGAAGAGTGCCGCGGTGATCGCACCGGCCATCCCGCCCGACGGCGCATTGTCGAGGTCGGCGACGCCGGATTCGATCAAGGGCTCGTACGGATCCCAGAACGGCAGCCGCCACAGCGGGTCGGCGACCCTGCGGGCGGCCGCGGCGAGATCGGCCGCCAGAGCGTCGTCGTCGGTGAAGAAGGGCGGCACGTCGGGGCCGAGCGCCACCCGCGCGGCTCCGGTCAGCGTCGCGAGGCTCACGATCAGCTCCGGCGCCTCCTCGTCGGCCAGGGCAAGCGCGTCCGCGAGCACCAGCCGCCCCTCGGCGTCGGTGTTGTTCACCTCGACCGTCAGCCCCTTGCGGCTGGGCAGGATGTCGCCAGGCCGCATCGCCGGGGCGGAGATCGCGTTCTCCACCGCCGGCACCAGCAGCCGCAGGCGGAGGTCCAGTCCCAGCCCCATGACGATGTCGGCGAGCCCCATTGCGGTCGCGGCGCCGCCCATGTCCTTCTTCATCAGTCCCATCGAGGCTGGCGGCTTGATGTCGAGCCCCCCGGTGTCGAAGCAGACGCCCTTGCCGACCAGCGTCACCTTCGGCGCGTCCGCCCGCCCCCAGGCAAGGTCGAGCAGCCGCGGCGGCTCGGCCGCGGCGGCGCCCACGGCATCGATCATCGGCAGGTTCGCCGCCCGGAGCGCCGCAGCGCCGCGGGTTACTCGCACCTCGGCGCCGTGCCGCCCCGCGAGCGCCACGAAGGCGCCCTCGAGCGCCTCCGGCCCCATGTCGCGCGCCGGCGTGTCGATCAGCGTCTGCGCCAGCGCCGCGCCGGCGGCGATCCGCCCGACCCGCACCGCATCTACCCCGTCGGGACAGACGAGCGACGCCTTCGATGGCTTGCCCTTGCGATAGCGCTCGAACCGGTATTCGCCAAGGACCCACCCGAGCGCCTCGAGCTCGGGGTCGAGTTCCACCCCTTCCGGCATGAGCCGATAGCTCCCGGCGGGAAGCCGAGCGGCGGCGGCGGCGAGCGGAAAGCGGTCGCGCGCCCGCGCCGCCGGCGTACCCCAGCCGGCAACGGCCGCCCGCAGCGCGCCTTCGGCGTTCGGCAGGCAGGCGACCTCGCCGATCCCCGCCGCGAAGCCCATCGCCTGCAGCCATGCCCGGGTTGGCCCGTCCTGCGCGTCGAGCCAGGCGGCCAGCCCCTCCGGGGCGATCAGGTACAGCGGAACAGCGCGCCCGTCAGGCGCGGTCGTCAGCGGCATTGCATGTCCCCCGATGCAATCCCGCCGATTCTATCTCCCAATCGAGCGGCTACAAAGCCGATTGATCGGCGTAGTGGATAACCGAAAAGAGCGATTCCTCGCCGAGCCGCATCAGCCGCGCCGCCACCGCCGCCATCGCCACCGGATCGCCGGCGCCGAGGCAATGGCCGAGGTCGCGCGCCACCCGCGCGAAGTCCCTTAGCCCCACCTGCTCGCTGAGGCTCGCCAGCCGCGACGCGAGGGTCTGCGCGTCCGCCACGTCGCCGCTGTCGAGCGCCATCTGCAGCAGCCCGAGCCGGTCGGTCAGGTGGAAGACGACCTCCGAGACCACCTCGCGGCAGCGCTGGTCGCCGAGCGATTGGCGCAGAACCACGATGCGGCCGGTGTCGAGCACCGCGTCCTCGCGCGTCGCGATCTGAAAAAGCTCCGCACTCATGTGCAGCCCCCATGGTCACCCGCGGCCCAAGATGCCGCGCAAGCGTAAAGCCCCGCTTGACGCGGAGCCTTGCCCGCGCCGCCCACACGCCCGAAAGTGCCCAGCAGTTTAGCCAAAGTTTCCGGACGAATCGGCGCGGAGTGGAACGATGGAGCATGCACGGCCGCTGCCGCCCGAACTCGTGGCGCGCTACCGCGCCTGGCAGGATCGGCGGAGCCCCGAGGAGATCGCCCGCCACGCCGAAACGGCGAACAAGGGCCAGAACCCCAAGGCGATGATCATCACCTGCTGCGACAGCCGGGTGCTTATCTCGGAGATCTTCGGCGAGGGGCCGGGCGATTTCTTCATCCACCGCAACATCGCGAACCTGGTGCCGCCAAGCGAGCCCGATGGCCGCTCGCACGGCACCTCGGCGGCGATCGAGTATGCGGTGATCGCGCTCAAGGTCGAGCACCTGATCGTCATGGGCCACCACGGCTGCGGCGGTGTGCGCGGCTGCCACGACATGCTCGCGGGGCTCGCCCCCGACCTCGACACCCCGACGAGCTTCGTCGGGACCTGGCTTAAGATCCTGAAGCCGGGCTTCGACACGCTGGCCGGGCGCGGGCTCGACTACGAGGCGCGGATCGCGACGCTCGAGCGCGAGGCGGTGCTCGTCAGCCTGCGCAACCTCATGAGCTTCCCCTTCGTCGCCGAGGCCGTGGAATCCGG
>JAXMDH010000023.1:0-133263 GCA_046348915.1 Amaricoccus sp. | reverse complement strand
CCATAAGGCCCGCGGAAAACAAGGCAAACGACCCCTAACGGCCGGCAACAGGCCACGGGGACAGGATTGAGGCGGGCATGTCGAGCAGGACAGCAGCCCGCATCGCAGTGCTGATGGGCGGCCGTTCGGCTGAGCGTGAGGTATCGCTCTCGTCGGGTCGCGAGTGCTCGGCTGCGTTGCGGCAGGAAGGCTACGAGGTCGTCGAGGTCGACGCAGGCGCGGACCTCGCCGAGGTGGTGGCCCGGGTGCGACCCGACGTCGCCTTCAATGCGCTCCACGGCCGCTGGGGCGAGGACGGCTGCGTCCAGGGCATCCTGGAATGGCTCGGCATCCCCTACACGCACTCGGGCGTGCTGGCGTCGGCGCTCGCGATGGACAAGCAGCGTGCGAAGCAGATCTTCGCCGCTGCCGGCCTGCCGGTCGCCAAAGGCGTTCTGACCTGCCGCGGACATCTCGCGGCGGCTCACCCGATGCAGCCGCCCTACGTCATCAAGCCCAACGCCGAAGGCTCGTCGGTCGGCGTCTACATCGTCACCGAGGGCGCCAACCGTCCGCCGATCCTCGGCGAGGAGATGCCGGAGCAGGTGCTCGTCGAGGAGTACGTCGCCGGCCGCGAGCTGACGACATCGGTCCTGGGCGGCCAGCCGCTCGGCGTCACCGACATCATCACCGAGGGCTGGTACGACTATCACGCCAAGTACGCCCCTGGTGGCTCGCGGCACGAGGTGCCGGCGAACGTCCCGGCCGAGATCACCGAGGCCTGCCTCGACTATGCGCTTCGCGCCCACGATGCTCTCGGCTGCCGCGGCCTGTCGCGCACCGACTTCCGCTGGGACGAACGCCGCGGCCTCGCCGGCCTCTACCTGCTCGAGACCAACACCCAGCCCGGCATGACCCCGACCTCGCTCGCGCCTGAGCAGGCGGCGCACAGCGGCTACTCGTTCGGCGCCTTGGTGCGCTGGCTGGTGGAGGACGCCTCATGCTCCCGGTGAAGGCGGCCCCGCGCCGCGACCCGGCACCGTCACGCCTGCGCTACAAGCTGAACCGGCTCTGGCTACGGCCCGGCTTCCGGCGGCTGGTGAACTTCGGCGTGCCAATGCTCGCCGGCGTGCTCGCCAGCTGGACCTTCGCTGCGCAGTACGACCTCCGCGGCATGATTGAGACCGAGGTCGACAAGCTGCGCGAGGCGATCATCGAGCGCCCGCAGTTCGTCATCACCTCGATAGACGTCCCCGGGGTCAGCCGCGATCTCGCCGAGCAGATCCGCGTCGCCGCATTCGTGCGGCTGCCGGTATCGAGCCTCGAGCTCGACGTCGGCGCCGTCCGTGTGCGGGTCGAGGCGCTGGCGGCCGTCGAGCGCGCCCGCGTCCGCGCGCTGCCGAGCGGCGTGCTGCAGATCGAGGCCGTCGAGCGTGTCCCGGTCGTCGTCTGGCGCGCACCGAACGGCATCGAGCTCCTCGACAGGAACGGCGTCCGCGTCGCCGAGGTCGACAGCCGGCTGCGCCGCCCCGACCTGCCGCTGATTGCCGGAGTCGGCGCCGACACCCACGTGCCGGAGGCGCTGGCGCTTCTTCAGGTGGCGCAGCCCGTCGCGCCCCGCGTGCGCGGCCTGGTTCGCATGGGCGAGCGGCGCTGGGACCTCGTGCTCGACCGCGGCCAGGTCGTGAAGCTGCCGGAGGCCGACCCTTCGCAGGAGCTCGCCAAGGTGATGGCCCTCGACAAGGCCGAAGAGCTCTTCAAGCGCGACCTCAGCGTCGTCGACCTGCGCGACCCGCGCCGGCCGATGCTGCGGCTGACCGACACGGCGAAGCAGGAGCTCGACGGGCTCAAGGCCAAGAACGCGGGAGAAGATGCATGAGGCGGCAACTCTACGAGGTCCAGCGGGCGATGCGCGCACGGCGCGAGACGGCGCTCCGCCGCGGGGTCATCGCCGTCCTCGACATCGGGACGTCCAAGGTCGCCTGCCTGGTGCTGCAGTTCGTGCCGGAGGAGATCGGCGAGGGCGAGGAGACCCGGCCGCAGCTGCGCCAAGGCGCCTTCCGGGTGATCGGCGCTGCCAACACCCGCTCGCGCGGGATGACCTTCGGCGAAATCGCGTCGATGGAGGAATGCGAACGCGCAGTCCGCACCGCGATCCAGGGCGCGCAGAAGATGGCCGGGCTCCGGGTCGACCACGTCATCGTCAGCTTCTCCGGCGGCCGGCCGCGCTCCTACGGCTGCACCGGCGAGGTGGAGGTCGAGCATGGATCGGTCGCCGAGCGCGACATCGGCCACGTGCTCGCTGCCTGCGAGATCCCCGACTTCGGCCACGACCGCGAGGCGATCCACGCTTTGCCGGTGAATTTCGCCCTCGACCACCGGAGCGGCCTCACCGACCCGCGCGGCCAGATCGGCAAGGACCTGACCGTCGACATGCACCTGGTGACGGTAGCGTCGACGCCGCTTCGGAACGTCCTCCATTGCATCCGCCGCTGCGACCTCGAGCTCGGCGGGATCGTCGTGTCGTCCTACGCGAGCAGCCTCGCCAGCCTGACCGAGGACGAGCAGGAGCTGGGCGCGGCCTGCATCGACATCGGTGCCGGCGTCACCGGCGTCGCGATCTTCGTCCGTCGGCAGATGATCTATTCCGACTGCGTGCGGATGGGTGGAGCGCATGTCACCGCCGACATCTCGCAGGGGCTGCAGGTCTCGCTCCAGGACGCCGAGCGACTGAAGACCATGCACGGCGGGCTGCTGGCGACCGGTCTCGACGACCGGGACATGATCGATCTGCCGTCGATCCTCGGCGACTGGGAGCACGACCGGCGGCAAATCTCGCGCTCGGAGCTGATCGGGGTAATGCGGCCACGAGTCGAGGAGATCCTCGAGGAGGCGCGCGCCCGGCTGGACGCCTCGGGCTTCGAGTACCTGCCGAGCCAGCGGATCGTGCTGACCGGAGGGTCGGCGCAGATCCCCGGGCTCGAGAGCGCGGCGACGCGGATCCTCGGTCGGCAGTGCCGCATCGGCAAGCCGCTCCGGGTCCAGGGGCTGCCGCAGTCGGCCACCGGGACCTCGTTCTCGACGGCGGTCGGCCTCGCGATGCACGTGAGCCATCCGCAGGACGAATGCTGGGACTTCGAGATGCCGGCGGATCGGCAAGGGGCGCGCCGCGTGACCCGCGCGCTGCGCTGGTTCAAGGAAAACTGGTAACTAGTGGGAGCGAAAGCGATACTTGGATGATCTGGTGGGAAACCCCAATATATTGTGGGTGTTAGCGCAAAAATGCGTGACCCTAGCGGGTTGTTGAGCTACGCTCTCGAATCAGGATGACACGGAGTTCCGCGCGGGGGCGCGGGATCGCAGAGGCCAAGAAGCAACAGGCGGACGGACGATGGCACTCACACTCAGCATACCGGTAACCCAGGACCTCAGCCCCCGGATCACCGTGATCGGGGTCGGCGGCGCAGGCGGCAACGCGGTCAACAACATGATCGACAAGCAGCTCGAGGGCTGCGAGTTCGTCGTGGCCAACACCGACGCCCAGGCGTTGCAGCAGAACCAGGCCGGCAACAAGCTGCAGCTCGGCGTGCGGGTGACCGAGGGGCTGGGCGCCGGCGCGCGTCCCGAGGTGGGTGCCGCGGCGGCCGAGGAGTCGATCGAGGACATCGTCGAGCGCCTCTCGGGCTGCCACATGTGCTTCATCACCGCGGGCATGGGCGGCGGCACCGGAACGGGCGCCGCGCCGATCATCGCCAAGGCCGCCCGCGAGATGGGTATCCTGACGGTCGGCGTGGTCACCAAGCCCTTCCAGTTCGAGGGCTCGCGCCGGATGACCCAGGCCGAGAAGGGCGTCGAGGAGCTGCAGAAGCACGTCGACACGCTGATCATCATCCCGAACCAGAACCTGTTCCGGATCGCCAACGAGAAGACCACCTTCACCGACGCCTTCGCGCTCGCCGACGACGTGCTTTACCAGGGCGTGAAGGGCGTGACCGACCTGATGGTCCGCCCCGGCATCATCAACCTCGACTTCGCCGACGTCCGCTCGGTGATGAACGAGATGGGCAAGGCGATGATGGGCACCGGCGAGTCGACCGGCGAGGACCGGGCGGTCCAGGCCGCCGAGAAGGCGATCGCCAACCCGCTCCTCGACGAGATCAGCCTCAAGGGCGCCAAGGGCGTGCTCATCAACATCACCGCCGGGCCTGACCTCACGCTCTTCGAGCTCGACGAGGCGGCCAACCGCATCCGCCAGGAGGTGGATCCGGAGGCGAACATCATGGTCGGCTCGACCCTCGACCCCGAGATGGCCGGCATGATGCGGGTCAGCGTCGTCGCCACCGGCATCGACGCCGTCGCCAAGGCTGAGGCCGTGCCGGCGCCGCGACGGCCCGAGGTCGTCGCAACGGCGGCGCGCCCTGCGGTGGTGGCGCAGCCGAAGCCCGAGCTGCGGACGGAGCCGGCGCGCACGCCGAGCTTCGCCGACCACCAGGCCAGCGAGACCGAGCTCTTCGGCGAGCCCGAGGCGGTGCCGCAGCCGGCGTCGCTGCGGACCGCGCCTTACGGGCAGGCAAAGATCGAGGGCGACGACCAGCGCCGCGCCGGAGAGCCGTCGGCCGACGCCCTCCGCCGCCTCCAGGCGGCGGTGCAGAACGTGCCGAAGGCGCAGCCGATGGCCCGTGCAATCCAGCCGCGCGAGCCCGAGCGGCAGGGCCGGCTGACGATCAACAGCCTGATCCACAAGATGACCGGCCAGGTCGGCCGCGAGCAGAGCGGGCTGCGACCACGGCCTGCCGAGCCCGAGGCGCGCGCCCCGCAGACCTCCGAGCCGGCCTTCGAAGACACCGAGCGCGAACGCGTCGACATCCCAGCCTTCCTCAGACGGCAGGCCAACTGAATCGGGGATCCTCCCCCAACCACCCTAGTCCCCGCAAGGCACTCGGTTCCCCGCCGAGTGCCTTTTTCCTTGTGTCGCGGACCGATCTGCCACTGTTGCAAACCGTCATAATCATTGATTTGTCGCAATTTCTCCAAATCCCTACATTCCGACCATCCGGCCGGGTCCCTTGGGGGGGCATGGCCAGACGGGAGCCGAGGGACATGCAGACGACCTTGAAGCGCGAGACGACGCTTGTCGGAATGGGCCTCCATTCCGGGCGCCCGGCGCGGCTTGTCATCCGCCCGGCAACCGAAGGCGGCATCCGGTTTCGCCGCGTCGACGTCAAGGACCGTGATAACGTGATCGCGGCCCGCTACGACAACGTCAGCGACACCCGCCTCTGCACCGTGCTCTCGAACGACGACGGCGTTTCGGTCTCGACGGTCGAGCACGTGATGGCGGCGCTCGCCGGCACCGGCGTCACACACGCTGTCGTCGACATCGACGGCCCGGAGGTCCCGATCATGGACGGCAGCGCTCAGCGCTTCGTCCGGGCGATCCTGCGCGCCGGCCTCGCCGAGATCGACGCGCCGCTGCTCGCGATCCGGATACTCGAGCGGGTGCAGGACATCGAAGGTGCGGTCGTCACCGAGCTCTCGCCGGCGGATAGCCTGTCGATCGACTTCGCCATCGACTTTCCCGATGCAGCCATCGGCAAGCAGTCCAAGGCGATGTCGATGGTGAACGGAGCCTTCGTGCACGAGCTCGCCGACTGCCGGACCTTCTGCCGGCGCGTCGAGGTCGAGACGATGCAGGCCAACGGCCTCGCGCTCGGCGGGTCGTTGGACAACGCGGTGGTCGTGGACGGAGCCACCGTGTTGAACCCGGGCGGACTGCGGCGTGCGGACGAGTTCGTGCGCCACAAGATGCTCGACGCGCTGGGCGACCTCGCGCTCGCGGGCGCCCCGATCCTCGGGGCGTACCGCGGCGTGCGGGCCGGCCACGGCGCGACGAACCGGCTGCTGCGCAAGCTCTTCGCGACGCCGGGCGCCTGGGAATACGTGGCCCTCGACGCCGATGCGGCCGCGATGCTGCCCGGTGCAGGGGTGGGCGTGGCGGACCTGCGCCAGGCCGGTTGAGGCAGAAGACACAGGCATCAAGCGCAGCCCCGCCGGGGCTGCGCTTTTCGATTCAACCCCTCCCGTTCCTGTGCTAACCGGACACGGCCGGCGGGCCGGCCAGACAGAATTTCCGAGGGAACGCATGCAGGTGGAGGGGGAGGCAAGTCGCAGTCTGGCCCTTGCCATCGCCCTCGCCCTGGGCTTCGGACTCGCCGGATGCTCGAGCCTGACGGGCTCGATGGGCTCGTTGCCGGGCTCGCTCGGGTCGGGGGCCGGCTCCGGCCTCGGCTCGCTCGGCTTCGGCGGCGGTGGCCCGCCGCCCGCCGAGTCGATGACCGCGCAGCAGATCTACCTGAGCGCCGAGCAGATGCTCTCTCAGGGCAGTGCCCGCAAGGCCGGGGCGCAGTTCTCCGAGGTCGAGCGCCTCTATCCCTATTCCGACTGGGCCAAGCGGGCGATGCTGATGTCGGGTTACGCCTACCACGAGGCGGGCCAGTATGCCGAGAGCCGGGCGGCTGCCGAGCGCTACCTCGAGTTCTACCCCGCCGACGTCGATGCGCCCTATGCCCAGTTCCTGATCGCGCTCTCCTACTACGACCAGATCGTCGACATCGGCCGCGATCAGACCAACGCCTTCGAGGCGCTGCAGGAGATGCGCGACATCATCGAGCGCTACCCCGACAGCGACTACGCGAAATCCGCCCAGCTCAAGTTCGAGCTCGCGCTCGACCATCTCGCCGGCAAGGAGATGGAGATCGGCCGCTACTACCTCTCCCGCGGCTTCTACACCGCCGCGATCAACCGCTTCCGCGTTGTCGTCGAGGACTACCAGACCACCACCCAGACCCCGGAGGCGCTCTATCGCCTGGTCGAGTCCTACCTCTCGCTCGGCCTGACCGACGAGGCGCGCACCGCAGCGGCGATCCTGGGCTACAACTTCCAGGGCTCGACCTGGTACCAGGAGGCATATGCGTTGCTGACCGGCCACGGGCTGCAGCCGGGCAATGTCGGGGACAGCTGGCTGAACCAGACCTATCGCCAGGTCGTCCAGGGCAAATGGCGCTGAGCGCCCGAGGCACGCCGGCGGCATGCTCGAGGCGCTGACGATCCGCGACATGGCGCTGATCGAGGCGGCGGAGCTCGACTTCCGCCCCGGCCTCAACGTGCTGACCGGTGAGACCGGGGCGGGCAAGTCGATCCTGCTCGACTGCCTGGGCTTCGTGCTGGGCTGGCGCGGCCGCGGCGGCGAGGTCCGGGCCGGTGCCACGCAGGGCGAGGTCGTCGCCGCCTTCCGCCTCGGCCCGGACCATCCGGCGTTGACGGTGTTGGCCGAGGCGGGGCTCGACGCCGGCGGCGAGTTGATCCTGCGCCGTACCGCCACTGCCGACGGCCGCCGGCAGGCCTGGGCCAACGATCGGCGGATCGCAGCCGAGACGCTGCGGGCGTTCGCGGACACGCTGGTCGAGCTGCACGGCCAGCACGACGACCGCGGGCTGCTTGATGCACGCGGGCACCGGGCGCTGCTCGACGCCTTCGCGGGCAGCGAAGGAGCCCTCGCAGAGGTGCGGTCGGCCTGGGCGGCGCGGAGTGCCGCGGTCCGGGCGGTCGACGCCGCCCGCGAACGGCTCGAGGCCGCCGAGCGCGACCGCGCTTTCATCGAGCATTCGGCGGCGGAGCTCGCGGCACTTGACCCGCAGCCGGACGAGGAGCCGGCCCTCGACGCGCGCCGACGTCAGCTCCGGGCGGCGCTCCGGATCCGCGACGACGTGGCGCGCGCGGCGGCGGCGCTCGGATCGGAGGGCGCCGAGGGGGCGCTGCTGCAGGCGCTTCGGTGGCTGGAAGGTGCCGCGCCCGAGGCGGAGGGCGGGCTCGATCCGGCGCTCGAGGGTCTTGAGCGAGTGCTGGCGGAGCTCGCCGAGACCTCGCGTTCGGTGGAGCTGGCGCTCGGCGCGCTTTCGGCCCATCCAGGCGAGATCGAAGCGGTCGAGGAGCGGCTGTTCGCGTTGCGCGGACTCGCCCGCAAGCACCGGGTGATGCCGGAGGTGTTGCCTGCGCTCGCCGCCGAGCTCTCCGGCCGTCTCGCGGCGCTCGAGGCTGGGGTCGAAGGGATCGGCCGTCTCGAAGGCGAGCGGGATGCGGCGGAGGTTGCCTATGCCGCCGCTGCCGAGCGGCTGAGTGTCGTCCGGCGAAAGGCGGCGGGGCGGCTCGACGCGCGCATGGCGCGGGAGCTCAAGCCCCTCAAGCTCGAGCGCGCCTCCTTCGCCACCGAGGTCGAGCCCGCGGAGCCCGGTCCCGACGGGTTTGATCGCATCCGCTTCACCGTCGCGCCCAACCCCGGCGCCGCCGCCGGCCCGATTGACCGCATCGCCTCGGGCGGCGAGCTTTCGCGGTTCCTGCTGGCGCTCAAGGTTTGCCTCAGTGCCCGCAACCCCGGCCTGACGCTGATCTTCGACGAGATCGACCGCGGGGTCGGCGGCGCCACCGCCGATGCGGTCGGCCGGCGGCTCGCGGCGCTCGGCGAGGGCGCCCAGGTCATCGTCGTGACGCATTCTCCGCAGGTAGCGGCGCGCGGGGCGCACCACTGGCGGGTCGGCAAGACCGTGACCCGCGGGACGACCCGCACCGAGATCGCTGCGCTCGGCTGCGACGCACGGGTCGAGGAGATCGCCCGGATGCTCGCCGGCGACGTCGTGACCGACGAGGCGCGCGCGGCCGCCCGTTCGCTGCTGGAAGGCTAGCGGGGGTCGCAGGCCGAGGCGCGCGCGAGCAGGAAGCTGCGTTCGCGCGCATTGCGCGTCAGGGAGGCAGCCCGCTCGAACGCTGCCCGCGCCTCGCCGGTGCGGCCGAGGCGGGAAAGCAGGTCGCCCACGGCCGCCGGCAGCGGCGCGTATTCCGCGAGGGCGGGGGCATCTTCGATGGCGGCGAGGCGCGCGAGCCCCGCCTCGGGACCGAAAGCCATGCCGTGGGCGACGGCACGGTTCAGCTCCACCACTGGCGACGGCAGGGCGGCGGCGAGCGCGTCGTAGAGGACGGCGATCCGGGGCCAGTCGGTATCCTCGGCGCGGGGAGCGCGGGCATGGCAGGCGGCGATTGCGGCCTGCAGCGCGTAGGGGCCGGCCGGGCCGAGCCGCTCGGCACGTGACAGCGCGGCGAGGCCCCGGAGGATCAGCTGCCGGTCCCAGCGGGCGCGGTTCTGCTCGGGCAGCGGCACCGGCGCGCCGTCGCGGGCGGTCCTGGCGGGGAGGCGCGAGGCCTGGAGCTCCATCAGCGCCAGGAGGCCGGAGGCTTCGGGCTCGTCGGGCATCAGTCCAGCCAGGATGCGGCCGAGGCGCTGCGCCTCGCCGCAGAGCTCCGGGCGGACGAGGTCCTCGCCGGCGGTGGCGGAATAGCCTTCGTTGAAGATCAGGTAGATGACCTCGAGTACCGACGTGACGCGTGCCGCCCGGTCCGGCCCGCGCGGCACCTCGAAGACGAGGCCGGCGTCGCGCAGCGACCGTTTCGCCCGCACGATGCGCTGGGCGATGGTGGGCTCCGGCGCGAGGAAGGCGCGGGCGATCTCGGGCGTTGTCAGCCCGCCGATCAGCCGCAGGGTCAGCGCCGCCCGAGCCTCGCGCGACAGGACCGGGTGGCAGGCCACGAAGATCAGCCCCAGCACGTCGTCGCCGAGGTCGTCGTCGACGGCGGCCTCGGCCGCCTGGAAGCGTGCTTCGGGGAGCTCGTCGAGCGCGCGGCCGATCTCGGCGTGCTTGGCCGCGCGCATCCGGTCGCGGCGGAAGCCGTCGACCGCCCGGCGCCGGGCGACGGCCATCAGCCAGGCGCGGGCGTTCTGCGGCACACCGGTCCGGGGCCATTCGGCCAGCGCCGCAACCAGCGCGTCCTGCGCCAGCTCCTCGGCGACGCCCACGTCGCGCACCATCCGGACGAGGCTGCCGATCAGTCGCGCACGCTCGATGCGGAAGACCGCTTCGATCGCTTGGTGGGTAGCGCTGGCCTCCATCCGTCCCGCTTACGGAAGCGCCGGAGGCCAGGCAACCCGGGTCGGATCAGCGGACGTCGGTCTTCGCCCGAACCCGGTCGTGGATTTCGGCGACCTCGGGGGTCAGCTCCGAAGCGAAGTCGCTCATCTCGTAGAGCGGGCGGATCTCGATCTCGCTCGGCCCGGGCATCGGGTTCGGGCAGCGCCTGACCCATTCGACCGCCTCGGCCATGTCGCGGACCTCCCAGAGCCAGTAGCCGGCGACGAGCTCGCGGGTCTCGGCGAACGGGCCGTCGATCACGGTGCGGTTCGGCCCGTCGAAGGCCACCCGCTTGCCCTGCGACGAGGGCTTCAGACCGTCGCCCGCCAGCATGACGCCGGCCTTCACCAGCTCCTCGTTGTAGCGACCCATGGCCTCGAGCAGCTCGGTCGAGGGCATCGTCCCCTCCTCGCTGTCGCGGGTCGCCTTCACGATCACCATCACACGCATCGTTCTCTCCTGTGGACGGAGGCCACCGCGGCCTCCTCGACGACAAGGACGAACGACCCTCGCCGGAATCGACAGGGTCGGATGCCTTTTTGTGCGAAGTGCAGCCGGTATGGCATGGGCGGGCACGAGCGACCCACGCACCCCGAGCTCGCGCTACGCCGGGTCGCCTTTCTTACCTGTGGCGAGATCGGCCTCGATCTCCGCACGCAGGTGCTCGACGAGCCTGGCGAGCTTGGGTGTCGCGGTCCAATCGGCATCCGCCAGCCCCAGGTAGTCGGCGCGGGCGCGCGCCAGCAGCGGCGCCAGGTCGGGCGGCAGGCGTGCCGCTGCCCAGGCCGCCGCCGCGTCCTTCGGCGCGATCTCGCCGGTGCTGACGGTGAGCCACATGCGGGCGAGCGTGAGGAGCGCGTTGCGGACGTCCTCGCGCCATCCCTGGAGCAGGTACGGCAGGCTCTTCGCGATGGCGCTCCGAAGGTCGTCGGGCGGCACGTCTGGCAGCAGCTCGGCCGGCGGCGGACCGATGAGCGAGCGGCCGCGGGCGCGAGCCTGCGCGATCAGCAGCGCGACGTCGGGATCGGGCTGGGGCGACTCGAAGCTGCCGCCCTCGATCTCGGGTCGCAGCCACTCGCCGAACTGCAGCACCCGCCAGGGCGGCCAGCGCCACGGCTGGATATCCGGCAGCGCAAGCAGCGTCACCTCCACCGGCCGCAGGGTTCCGCCGGGCGCTCCCGAAAGCGGCAGCCAGCCGAGCATCAGCCGGCGCCGCACGGGCTCTGCCGGCCGATCGGTCGCCAGCAGCAGCAGGTCGATGTCGCTCCAACGCCGGAGCCCGCCGTGGGTCGCCGATCCGTACAGCCACGCGCCGGCGAGCGCGTCGCCCAGACATCGGCGCGCCACGGCGACGGCCGCCTCGATCTGGCGTTCTGCATCCATGCTAAGACAGTGGCGCACCCGCGAAACGCCTGGCAATCGCGTTTCATTATACGAATCGGTTGACTGATGGATCGGAGGGGCGTAGTTCAACGGTATGGTTGAATCAGAAGCCCTCTCTAGTGTCTTCCATGCCCTCGGCGATCCGACCCGGCGGCGGATGCTCCGCGAGCTCAGCGACGGCGAACGCACCGTCGGCCAGCTCGCCGAGCCCTTCGCCATGTCGCTGGCGGCGGTGTCGAAACACATCAAGGTCCTGGAGAACGCCGGCCTGATCCGCCGCGAGATACGCTGGCGCACCCACGTCTGCCGGCTGGTCCCCGGACCACTGGCGCAGGCGCACGAGTGGCTCGGCTTCTACGAGCGCTTCTGGACCGACCGCCTCGACGTCCTCGAACGGCTCCTCCGCGAGGAGGACGCCTCTGAACCTGAACCCGAACCCACCAAGGGAGACGACGATGAATGACCTCTCCACCATCGACCTCTACGGCGCGGTCACCGAGCCCGCGACGCTGACGATCCAGCGCCTGCTGCCCGGACCGGTCGACCGCATCTGGTCGTATCTTACCGACAGCGACTTGCGCCGCCGCTGGCTTGCCGCCGGCGACATGCGGCTCGAGGTCGGTGCGCCGTTCGAGCTCGTCTGGCGCAACGACGAGCTTACCGACCCGCCGGGGCAGCGCCCCTCCGGCTTCGGCGGCGAGCACCGGATGCAGTCGCGGATTACCGAGCTCGACCCGCCGCGTCGCATCGCCTTCAGCTGGGACAAGACCGGCGACGTCTCGATCGAGCTGGAGCCGAAGGGCGACAAGGTATTGCTGACGCTGGTGCATCGCCGCGTAACCGACCGCTCTACCCTGCTCGGTGTCAGCACCGGCTGGCACATGCACCTGGACCTGCTGGCCGCCCGGGCTGCCGGCACGCCCGCGGCGCCATTCTGGGACGGCTGGGAGCGGCTGCGCGCCGACTACGCAGCGCGGTTGCCCGGCTGACGGCGCTGACCTGGGCCGGGGCGGGGGCGCCGGGTCAGGGCTCCTCGCGGTCGTAGTATTCGACCGCCGTCTCGGCGCGGAAGCGGCCGAGCAGCCCGCGAGTGCCTTCACTCCAGATCCCGACCTTGGCCGAGTCGGGATACTCGCAGACGTCGAGCGGCGCCCGGTTCGACAGCGCCAGGTAGCGCATCGGGACATCTCCGGTATTGATGATCTGATGCGCGACCTCCGGCCCGCCGGTCGGACATGCGACGACGTCGAGCGGGCGGAGCGGGTAGCGGTCTTCGCCGAAGCGCAGCTCGCCCTCGCCTTCGAGGATCAGGAACATCTCCTCCTCGGCGCGGTGGCTGTGGAAGGGGCACTGCACCTTGCCGGGCGGAAGCACGGTGAGGTTGTAGCCGAGGAGCCGGGCGCCGATGCCATCGCTGAAGCACGCCCGCTGCGAGGTGTACCGCCCGTTCTCCTCGATGTCGTCGAACTCGACCGCGTCGAGATTGATCACCGGTCCGGCCATTGCGCTCGCCTCCGTCGCTGTTCGCGGCAAGGGTAGGGGCCGGCGCGCTCGTTGACAACATACCAACCGGTCGGTAATGATCGGTTAACCTCTGGAGGCCGGCATGTCCCTACCCTATCGCTGGGTGATCGTCTTTCTCGGCGGCCTGATGGGCTGCGTCGCGATCGGGGCGATGTTCTCGCTCGCGGTCTTCCTTGAGCCGATGTCGGCCGAGACCGGCTGGAGCCGGGCCGGCATCTCCACCGCGATGACGCTCGATTTCCTGATCATGGGCGTCGCGGGCTTCCTCTGGGGAACGCTCAGCGACCGCTACGGCCCGCGCATCGTGACGCTGATCGGGGCGGTGCTGCTGGGGACCGGGCTCGTGGTCGCGAGCCGCGCCACGACACCCGTTACCTTCCAGCTCGGCTTCGGGCTTTTGGTCGGCCTGGCGGCCGGGGCCTTCTTCGCGCCGATGATCGCGGCCGTCACCGGCTGGTTCGAGACGCAGCGGGCGCTGGCGATCGCGCTGGTCTCGGCCGGCATGGGCATGGCGCCGATGACGATGACGCCATTGGCTGGCTGGCTGATCGAGACGCATGACTGGCGCACCGCGATGGCGGCCATGGGCGTGCTGTCCTGGGTACTGCTGATCCCGGCCGCGCTCTTCGTCCGCGGCGCGCCCGCGACACCGGCGGAGCGCACCGAGGCGGCGACCGAGTCCGACCCGGGGCGGGCGCTGCGTTCGCCGCAGTTCCTGATCCTCGCCGGAACGTTCTTCTTCTGCTGCGCCGCGCACGCGGGGCCGATCTTCCACATGCTGAGCTATGCCGCCCTCTGCGGCATCCCGACAATGGCCGCGGTCAGCGTCTATGGCGTCGAGGGCTTCGCCGGGCTGGTCGGCCGGCTCGCGTTCGGCGTCGCCGCCGACCGGCTCGGGGTCAGGCCGGTGATCGTCGCCGGGCTCCTGCTGCAGGCGGTGGCGATCCCGGCCTACCTGGCGGTGCGGGGCATCGGCGACTTCTACGTGCTGGCGACGGTCTTCGGCATGGCATACGGCGGGGTCATGCCGCTCTACGCGGCCCTGGCGCGCGAGTACTTCGGCCAGTCGATCATGGGGACGGTGCTCGGCGGCCTCGGGCTAACGTCGTCGATCGGTATGGCGCTCGGGCCCGTGGGCGGCGGCTGGGTCTACGACACCTTCGGCACCTACACCTGGCTCTATCTCGGCTCGGCGGCGCTCGCGGTCGGCGCGGTATTGATCTCGCTCTTCTTCCCGCCGCTGCCGCGCGAGCGGGGCAGGGTCGCGACCGCCTGAGCGGGTTGACCCGGCGGCGGCGCTCGGCCAAGCATTTCCCGTGGCCGAGCGCTTCGATCCGCCGATCCCCTTCCGCGCCCCGGAAACCCGCGGCCGCCTGAAGCGCGTCGCGGACCGGCTGCGGATCGGGCTGAACGCCGGCCTCGACCGGGCCGTGCCGGCGATCCCCGGCAGCGCCGGCTTCGCCTTCGTGCTCGGCTGCGGGCATTCGGGGACGACGCTCGTCGCCTCGCGTCTCGGCAACCACCCCGCGATCGCGCTGATCCCCGAGGAAACCAACGTCTTCGAGCCGCGGCGGCCGCTCGCGCGCGCCCGCCACGCGCTCGTCGCCGCCCGGGAGGCGGCGCGGCGCGAGGGGCGGCAGCTGGTGCTGGAGAAGACGCCGAAGCACGTGCGCGTGGTCGGGCGGCTGCGGCGGCTGCTTCCCGAGGCGCGGCTGATCGTCGTCGTGCGCAACCCGCTCGATACCTGCCTGTCGCTTCGCAAGCGCGAGGGCACGCTGGAGGACGCGATCGATCGCTGGTGCCTCGACAACGGCGCCGCCTTGCGGCTGGCCGGCGACCCGCTGGTGCGGTTCGTGCACTACGAGGACCTGACCGCCGAGCCGGAGCCCTCGTTCCGCGGCCTGGTCGGCTTCCTCGGGCTCGCCTGGGATCCCGCGGTGCTCGGGACCGCGACGGGCTACGGCACGGTCGCGCAGCGGACCGCCAACATGCGGCTGCGCGCCGAACAGGTGAGCCAGCCGATCGCCGCCAACTCGGGCAAGTGGCGCACCGGCCTGACGGCGGCGGAGGCCGCCGCGGTCAGGGCACGTACCGCCGCGCTCTACGAGCGCCTCGGGCGCCGCGTGCCGGAGTGAAACGAGAAGGGCGCCCTACAGGCGCCCTCCGTCCGTCGCAAGGCAGCGCTGAGGCTATTCGGCCGCAGCGTCCGCCTCAGCCTTCTCCTTGCCGGTCTCCTGGTCGACGACCTTCATCGACAGGCGGACCTTGCCGCGCTCGTCGAAGCCCATCAGCTTGACCTTTACGGACTGGCCTTCCTGGAGGATGTCCTTCGGGTGGCCGACGCGCTCGCTCGACAGCTGCGAGACGTGGACGAGCCCGTCGCGCTTGCCGAAGAAGTTCACGAAGGCGCCGAAGTCCATGATCTTGACGACCTTGCCGGTGTAGATCTTGCCGACCTCGGGCTCGTCGACGATGGCGCCGATCAGCTCGCGCGCCTTCTCGATGGCGGCGGCGTTGGCGGAGGCGATCTTGATCGTGCCGTCGTCGTTGATGTCGACCTTGGCGCCCGACTCCTCGACGATGCCGCGGATCACCTTGCCGCCCGAGCCGATCACCTCGCGGATCTTGTCGACGGCGATCTGCATCGTCTCGATGCGCGGGGCGTGGGCGGAGAACTCGGTGCGGCCGGAGGTCAGCGCCTTGGCCATCTCGCCGAGGATGTGCATCCGGCCGTCCTTCGCCTGGGCGAGGGCCTGCTCCATGATCGCGGGCGTGATGCCCGCGACCTTGATGTCCATCTGCAAGGACGTGATGCCGTTCTGGGTGCCGGCGACCTTGAAGTCCATGTCGCCGAGGTGGTCCTCGTCGCCGAGGATGTCGGTGATGACCGCGTACTTCTCGCCCTCGAGGATCAGCCCCATCGCGACACCGGCGACCGGAGCCTTCAGCGGCACGCCGCCGTCCATCATCGAGAGCGACGAACCGCAGACCGTCGCCATCGAGGAGGAGCCGTTCGACTCGGTGATCTCCGAGACGACGCGGATCGTGTAGGGGAAGTCGGTCGCCGCCGGCAGCACCGCCTGCAGCGCGCGCCAGGCGAGCTTGCCGTGGCCGATCTCGCGGCGGCCCGGCGAGCCCATCCGGCCGGTCTCGCCGACCGAGTAGGGCGGGAAGTTGTAGTGCAGCAGGAAGTTCGAGCGGTACGTCCCGTGCAGCGCGTCGATCATCTGCTCGTCGTCGCCGGTGCCGAGCGTGGTCACGACCAGCGCCTGGGTCTCGCCGCGGGTGAAGAGCGACGAGCCGTGGGTGCGGGGCAGGACGCCGACCTGCGCCTCGATCGGGCGCACGGTGACGAGGTCGCGGCCGTCGATGCGGCGGCCGGGGTCGAGGATGTCCCAGCGGACGACGTCGGACTCGAGCTTCTTGATCACCGCGTCCAGGTTCGCGTCGGCCCGCTCCTCCTCGGAGAGGCCGGCGAGGATCGTCGCCTTGGCGGCCGCGACGGCGTCCTGGCGGGCGAGCTTGTCGCGAACGCCGAAGGCCGCGCGCATCGCCTCGCCCCCGAGCGACTTCGCGCGGTCGTAGAGCGCGGCGTAGTCGGGCGCCTCGAAGGCGAAGGGCTCCCTCGCGGCGCCCTCGGCCATGTCTATGATCAGATCGATGACCGGCTGCATCTGCTCGTGGCCGAACTTGACCGCGCCGAGCATCTCGGCCTCCGAGAGCTCGTAGGCCTCGGACTCGACCATCATCACCGCGTCCTTGGTGCCGGCGACGACGAGGTCGAGGCGCTGCTCGGGGTTCTCCCGCAGCTTCTCCATGTCGTCGACGGCCGGGTTCAAGACGTAGGCGCCGTCGACGAAGCCGACGCGCGCGGCGCCGATCGGCCCCATGAAGGGCACGCCCGACAGCGTCAGCGCCGCCGAGGCCGCGATCATGGCGACGATGTCGGGGTCATTCTCCATGTCGTAGGAGAGGACGGTCGCGATGACCTGGACCTCGTTCTTGAAGCCCTCAACGAAGAGCGGCCGCACCGGCCGGTCGATCAGCCGCGAGGTCAGCGTCTCCTTCTCGGAGGGACGCGCCTCGCGCTTGAAGAAGCCGCCCGGGATCTTGCCCGCGGCGTAGGTCTTCTCCTGGTAGTGGACGGTCAGCGGGAAGAAGTCCTGGCCCGGCTTGGCCTTCTTCTCGAAGACGACGGTGGCGAGCACGCTGGTCTCGCCATAGGTGGCGAGGACGGCGGCGTCGGCCTGACGGGCGATCCTTCCCGTCTCGAGCGTGAGCGTGTCATGGCCCCACTCGATCGATTTCTTCACGACGTTGAACATGTCTCTTCCTTCGTATCGGCGGGCGGGCCCCCTGGCCCGGCGCCGTGCAACGCGGAGAGCGCTCCCTCCGCGACCCCGTGTTCGGTTGGCGTTCCCTCGGGGTCGGAGGGGGCCCGGTAAAGCGAAGGGCGCGCCGCTCGGGCGCGCCCCCGTCGTCAGCGGCGGATGCCGAGGCGGCCGATCAGCGACTGATAACGGGCCTCATCCTTGCTCTTGACGTAGTCGAGCAGCTTGCGGCGCTGCGAGACCATCTTGAGCAGCCCACGGCGCGAATGGTTGTCCTTGCTGTGGGTCTTGAAATGCTCGGTCAGGGTGTTGATGCGGCTGGTCAGGATCGCGACCTGCACCTCGGGCGAACCGGTGTCGCCGGCCTTGGTGGCGTAGTCCTTTATCAGCTGCTCTTTCACGTCGGGCGTGATCGACATCGGGGCTCCTCGTGCCTTGTGGTTACGATGCTCCGAACCCTCGTCGGCCACAGCCGGGATGTCGTCCAGCGGGGTCGGGAAGGGGCGGGCCGTCCGCGGAGAAATCCTCGGGCGGCGGCGCCCCTATAGCGGCTTTCGTCCGCATTGGAAAGCACGGAATCGCGAGGGGTTAGGGTCGGCAGGGCACGGTCATGCGCGCGGTCAGGATCTGCACCGGCTCGTCGTGCTGGTTGAGCGTCTCGGTGCGGATCACCACCCAGCCGCGATCGGGCGTCGAGCGCGAGCGGGTGGCGCTTTCGACGGTGACGAGGATGCGGAGGGTGTCGCCGGGCCGCGTCGGGCGCGGCCAGACGAGCTCGCCGCCCGCGCCGATCAAGCCGCGCGCGATCGGCACGGTCTCGACCAGCAGCCGCATGGTGAGGGCCGCGGTGTGCCAGCCGCTGGCGGCCAGCCCGCCGAAGAAGCTCGCCTCGGCCGCCGGCGGGTCCGTGTGGAACGGCTGCGGATCGAAGTCGCGGGCGAAGGCGACGATCTCCGCTGCGGTGATCGTGCGGCCGCCGCCTGCGAACCGGCGGCCGGGAGGGAAATCCTCGAGATAGAGCGCCGCATCGCCTGCCATGTCCCGCGTCCCACCGAATCTCTCGCGGGAGGAGCATATCCCAGACCCCGCCTGCGGCGGCATGGCGAACCGGCGGGCGCCCGCCGTCACGGGCTGTTGAGGTGCGATCGTTGAAACGTCGGCTGGCGCGCAGCCGTAACGTGAATGACCCAGGCTGGGGCCGGAACAATGCCGAGGGAGCGGATCATGCCCATCTTCACCATCGAGAGCGTCACGACGCACGTGAGCCGCGAGCGGCGCGCCGGGCGGGTGCAGCAGTCGCGCACATTGGAGCTCGAAGGGCCGTCGGGCGAGGGCGGGCGCAGCCGGGCGTTCTTCGTCTTCGACGCCGAACCCTCGACGCCGGCCGTCGGCTACATCACCCGGGCCGACGCGGCCGGCGTGTCGCTGGTCGGCTGGCTACCGGAAGCGGCCTACCGGACCTTCCGCGCCGCGGTTGCCGAGGGTGGCGCCCTCGAGGTTCAGTACGAGACCCGCGACGACTCGAGCGGCTATCTCCGCCGCCTGGCGCTCGGCCGGCCCGGCGCGGCGCCGGTCGCCGCGGTCGCGCACCTGCCCGGGGACTCCGCCGGCGCCAGCTTCGCCATGCCGCACTAGGAAACGCCGGCACCCGGCTCGCGGAAATCGGCTCCGACGCTGCCCGAGCGACGTGTAAGCTGCGCACGAAAGGCAAGTATCTGAGGTACAGACGTTTCGTCTCGACGCCTTAATGGGCCGTTCATCGCCGGCGGCTCTTTCGGCGACGGCCGATCTCGCTTCCAGAGGTCACCCAGTGCCGCCGCCGACCGCAGTCCGGGCCGGGGCTATCGTTCGGGTTCGACGGCGCCGCGGGATTCGAGCCAGCTCGCGACGAGCCAGCAGCCGAGAGCCCAGGCCGCGCCGGCAGTCCAGCCGGCGAGGACGTCGGTGGGCCAGTGCACGCCGAGGTAGACGCGGCTGACCCCGACCGCCACGGTGACGATCACGGCGAGCGTCAGCACGTAGAGCTTCAACGCCCTGGTGGGCTGCACGCGCGCGACCAATGCGCCGAGCGTAAGGTAGGTGACGGCGGCCATCATCGCGTGCCCCGACGGGAAGCTCGAGGTGTAGACGTGCATCCCGTGCGGCACCAGGTCGGGGCGCGGGCGGTCGAACCCCGCCTTGGCAAGCGCGCTCAGGGCCTGGCCTCCCCCGATCGAGACCAGCATCAGCCACATCGAGCGGCGGTTCCCCTGCAGCCAAAGGAAGCCCGCGGCCGCGAAGGTCAGGAAGGTGAGCATCCCGAAGCCGCCGAGCGCGGTCACGTCGCGCCCGAGTTCCTCGACCCAGGCCGGACCCAGCGGGTCGGCGGGGTCGGCCGGATTGCGGAGTGCGAGCAAGAGCCGGGTGTCGAAGGAGTGCGTCTCGCCTTCGATCACCGCGTCGGCGAGCCCGACGAAGGCCCAGAGGCACGCGGCGACGACGACGAGCAGGATCAGCGCGCGCGGCTCCACCCGGCCGACGAGAGAGGCTAAGAAGGCGCGCCCGCGCCGGGCCCAGAGCATCGCGGTCAATCGAACCGGAAGACGCGTGCCGGGTGCAGCGCCCCGCTGCGCCACTCGCCCACCGCGAGCGGCTGCCCGCCCTGGCTGGCCCAGGCGGCAGCGCCCTCGGGCAGGCGCGCGGCGAAGGTCACCGGATTGCCGTTGAGGAGCCGCGTCGCCGCCTCGGGCGGGCAGGCGAGCTCCGGGACGCCGGCGAGCGCTGCGCTCACCGGCAGGACGCGCGCGGCGAGCGCGGGCCCGCCGGCCTCGAGGTCGGTCCACTCGACGGCGCCATCGAGAGTGAAAGGCCCCGACCAGAGCCGGCGCAGCTCGGCGACATGGCCGAGGCAGCCGAGCGCGGCGCCGAGGTCGCGGGCGATCGAGCGGACGTAGCCGCCCTTGCCGCACGTCATCTCCAGGACCGCTGTATCGCGGTCGGGCAGGGCGACGAGCTCCAGCCGCTCGACGGTCAGCGGCCGGGCGGCGAGCTCGGGCGCCTCCCCGGCACGGGCGAGGGCATAGGCGCGGGCGCCGTCGACCTTGACCGCCGAGACCTGCGGCGGGACCTGCATGATCGCGCCGGTGAAGGCCGGGAGAGCGGCGACGATCGCATCGGGGTCGGGGCGGAGCTCCGAGGTCGCGACGACGGCGCCGCCGGCGTCGTCGGTCGAGGTGGCCGCACCCCAGCGTATGGTGAAGCGGTAGGCCTTACGCGCGTCGGCGACGAAGGGGACAGTCTTGGTCGCCTCGCCGAGGGCGACCGCCAGCAGCCCGGTGGCGGCCGGGTCGAGGGTGCCGGCGTGGCCCGCCTTTGCCGCGTCGAGCGCCCGCTTCCCCACCGCGACGACCGCCGCCGACGATGGCCCGGCGGGCTTGTCGACGATGAGCCAGCCGTGAACCGGCCGGCCGCTGGCCCGGCGCGCCATGCCGGTCAGTCCTCGAGGTCGCGCCTGACCGGCGCCGAGCGCAGGAGCTCGCGGGTGCGGTCCATCGCGTCGAAGCGGGTGTCGGCCTGGAAGGCGAGTTCCGGCGAGAAGCGCAGGTCGATGCTGTCGGTGACGAGGCGGCGCAGCTCCGCCCGGTTGCGGCCGAGCGCGCGCACGACTTCGGTGGTGTTGACCCCGCCGAGCGGCAACACGAAGGCGGTGGCATGGCGCAGGTCGGGCGTGACCCTAACCTCGGAGACGGTCACCGAGACGTGGGAGAGCTCGGGATCGTGCACATCGCCCCGCGCGAGGATTTCCGAGAGCGCGCGCCGGATCACCTCGCCGACCCGCAGCTGGCGCTGGCTCGGGCTGCCGCCGGAAACGGATCTTGTCTTTGCCATTTCGGTCAGATCCTATCGCGGGCGCGCGGTGTCAAGGGAGGGCGCGATGCCTGAGGGAGTGGGAATCGCGGTCGTCGGCTGCTCGGGCCGCATGGGGCGGATGCTCGTCGCCGCCGTGGAAGAGACGCCGGGTGCTTACCTGAGCGGCGTCACCGAGCGGCCGAGCAGCCCGTGGATCGGCCGCGACCTCGGCGCGGCGATGGGCGGGGCGCCGTCGGGGATCGTCGTTGAGGACGACCCGCTCGAGGTCTTCGCGCGCTCGCAGGCCGTCCTCGACTTCACGACGCCGGCCGCGACGGTCGCGCATGCGGCGCTGGCGGCGCAGGCGCGGCTCGTGCACGTGGTGGGGACGACCGGCCTCGAGCGGGAGGACATCGAGAAACTGGCGGCGGCCGCCCGGCATGCGGTGGTCGTGCGCGCCGGCAACATGAGCGTGGGGGTAAATCTTCTCACGGTGCTGGTGCGGCGCGCCGCGGCGGTGCTCGGCCCCGACTACGATATCGAAATCGTCGAGATGCACCACCGCGGCAAGGTCGACGCGCCGTCCGGCACGGCGCTGATGCTCGGCGAGGCGGCGGCGGCCGGGCGGCGGGTGAACCTCGCCGACGTCTCTGAACGCGGCCGCGACGGGATCACCGGCGCGCGTCGGTCGGGCGACATCGGCTTCGCGAGCCTGCGCGGTGGCGACGTCATCGGCGAGCACGAGATCATCTTCGCCGGTCCGGGCGAGCGGATCAGCCTCGGGCACGTCGCAACCGACAGGATGCTCTTTGCTCGCGGAGCGATAAGGGCGGCTTTGTGGGGGCAGGACAAATCCCCGGGGCAATACTCGATGATCGATGTTCTGGGTCTGCGCGACCCGGACGCGGAGGTCCCCGAGCGCTGATCCGCAGCCCCGAAAAGCGACGAACCCCTTGTTTTCGAGCGCGTTTGCGCTTATGGCGGCCGACGGTAGTGGTTACCTGCCTGGATTTGCTGCTCGTCTTCTGGCCGGTCAGACTTTCGATCCCGGTTTGACACTACCCGAGCCGCCGCATGCTGCGGGCGGGGCGACGCTATGGAGACGACTGAATGGCAACCGGGACCGTTAAGTGGTTCAACGCAACCAAGGGCTACGGCTTCGTCCAGCCCGATTCGGGCGGCAAGGACGTTTTTCTGCACGTGTCCGCGCTGGAGCGGGCGGGGCTGAACGCGATCGCCGACGGGCAGAAGATCAATTACGAGCTCGAATCGGGCCGCGACGGCCGTACCTCGGCCGGTTCGATCACGCTCGTGCGCTGATCACGCGGGGCGCGCGCCCGCGCCCCCTCCTTTGCCCGGCGCCAGCGCGGCGTCGGGCTTTTCGTTTCCGGAGCCGGCCCTTGAGCGCGTCTGCAGCTAGCGGCCGGGATCAGCTTACCTTTCGGAGATAAGTCGCGCCGCCCCTATCTTCCCCCGGGCCGGCGGCTTATGTCGGGTGCGAACCGGATACGAAGGGGGAACGCCGTGCTGCACATCGACCTGCCGACCCGCGCCGACATCGAGGCGCTCGCCGCCTGGCGCGGCAGCCCCGCCGTCTCGATCTACCTCTCGACGACGCCGGTCACCCAGAACTCCGACGTCGATCGCATCGAGCTGAAGAACCTCCTCAAGACGGCGGTCGCCGAGATGGAGTCGGGCGGCACGGCCAAGCGGGCGATCTGGCCGATCGAGCAGGCGGTGAGCGAGCTGGTCGACGACCACGACTTCTGGGCAGTGCAGGCCAACAGCCTCGCGATCTTCGTGACGCCCGACAGCATCCGCACCTTCCGGCTGCCGAACCGGCTGGCAAACCTCGTCGAGGTCTCGGACCGCTTTCACATCAAGCCGCTGCTGCGCGCGGTGACGTTCCCCCACAACGCCTACGTGCTGGCGATCGGCATGGGCGCGGTGCGGCTCGTCGAGGTCGACGCCGACCTCCCCCCGTCCGACGTGAAGGTGGCCGGTCTGCCCAGGGACATGTCGGACGCGATCGGGCGCCGCAGCCATGGGGCCCGCACCGGCGCGGGCACGAGCGGCGAGGAGCAGAGCGAGCACGCCCTCCTGACCCGCTACGCCCGTGCGGTCGATCAGGCGCTCCGGCCCGTTCTCTCCGGGCACGGCCGGCCGCTGATCGTCGCCGCGACCGAGCCGCTCGCTTCGGTCTACCGGGCGGTTTCGAGCTATCCGCACACTGCGGCGGAGGTGATCGGCGGCGCCGCCGATCGCACGCCCGACCACGAGCTGGCGGCAGCGGCGCGCAAGGTGCTCGACGGCATCTACGCGGCGGAGATGGGCGATCTCGCCGCCCTCTTCGCCGCGCGCGAGCCGCAGGGACGCGCCGTCACCGACATCGCCCAGGCGGCACGGGCGGCGACCTTCGGCGCGATCGAGACGCTGGTTGTCGACATGGACGCGGTGGTGTCCGGGACGGTCGCCGACGACGACGGCACGGTCAGCTTCGGCGAGGGCGGCAAGCTCGGGACCTACGGCATCGTCGACGAGATCGCCCGTCGCACGTTGCTGGCCGGCGGGCGCGTCGTCTCGGCGCGACGCGCGGAAATCCCCGGCGGCGGCGACCTCGCCGCGGTTCTGCGCTACCCGCTCTGAAGGACGCCCTCGCGCTCGTAGAAGCGGCGGAGGCGCGGATCGGTCAGGACAGGACGGTGAAGCTGGAAGAGCGACAGGGCCGCCAGAGACCGGTGACGGTGCGCTCGGCGGCCTTGCGAAGCAGGGCGTTCAGCTTGGCGAAGGCATTCTCGATCGGGTTGAAGTCGGGGCTGTAGGGCGGGAGGAAGAGCAGGCTCGCGCCGGCAGTCTCGATCAGTGCTCGGACCTTCGGCCCTTGGCGGCTCGAAGGTTGTCCATGACGACGATGTCGCCGGGCCGGAGCTCGGGGACGAGCAGCCGCTCGACGTAGGCCTCGAAGGCGTCGCGATTGATGGACCGGAGAGGACGAAGGGCGCGATCTGCCGCGGAGCGTCGAGCGGCGACGACCGTGGTGGTCTTCCAGCGGACCGGGCGGCACGCCGACGCGCAGGCGCTCGCCGCGGGGGCGCGGCCGTGGTGCGGGCCATGTTGGTCTTCGCCCAGGTCTCGTCGATGAAGACCAGCCGGGAGGGATCGAGGTCGGGTTGCGCCTCGAACCAGGCCTCGCGCCGCTTCAGGACGTCGGGGCGATCCTGCTCGCTGGCGTGCGCGGTCTTTTTGCGCGTGATCCGGCGGCGGGCGAAGAACCGCTGCAGCGTGCCGTAGCCGAAGACGTGGCCGCGCGTGGCCAGCGCCGCCCGCAGCTCCTCCACCGTGCTGTCCGGCGTCTCGGCAAGCAGACCGAGGACAAGTTCGGCCTGGGCCTCGATCCGGCCCGAGCGGCGATCTCCGCCGAGCGGTCCGGGTCGAACGTCACCCTTCTCCCGCTCCAGCCGCCGCCACCGGCTCACGCTCGCCGCGCTCACCCCGAACCGCGCCGCCGCCTCGCGATCGTCGCCCCCGCGGCGACCGCCACGAGGACCCGTGTGCGAAGGTCGACTGAGAGCGCTTTCGACATGCCTGCCGGCCTCCTCCGGCAGACAGCTTGAATCAGAACCTGCGCCTCAGGGGAATCCCCAGGATTCACTTAGCTCGGGTTTCGCTCTAGAGGACGCCCTCGCGTTAGTGTTGGAGGCGCGGTTCGAGCAAGCCGGCCGGCGGATCCGGCTTTCAGGACCGCGCCGGTCCGCTCAATACCTCTTTGGGAGACGCGTACGACGGGATTGCACTCCATGCGCGTCGCTCCGCGACTGATGCCGGACACCACGCCGCCACACGACTCTTCCGCGCCGGGCTGCTATCGTCTCGGCCGGAAGCAGGGAGAGACGAATGCGGGTAGCCTGCATCGGCGAATGCATGGTCGAGCTGACCCTGCCGCGCGAGGAAGGGGGCGACGGTCGGGTCGGATTCGCCGGCGACACGCTGAACGCCGCGGTCTACCTGAAGCGGTCGGCGCCGGAGATCGAGGTCTCCTACGTGACCGCGCTGGGCACCGATCCCCTGTCGGCGCGGATGCTGGGCTTCTTCACCGCTGAGGGGCTCGACACGGGGCTGGTCGAGCGGCGCGGCGATCGCGTTCCCGGCCTCTACGCGATCAGCCTCGACGAGCGGGGCGAGCGCAGCTTCACCTACTGGCGCGACAGCTCGGCGGCGCGGACGCTGTTCCTGCCGCCGGCCGAGGTCACGCCGGACCGGCTGTCGGGCTTCGACCTCGTCTATCTGTCGGGGATCACGCTCGCGATCCTGGCGCCCGAGGCGCGGCGGTCCCTCGCCGGGTTCCTGCCCGGCTACCGGCGGGCCGGTGGCCGGGTGGCGTTCGATTCGAACTACCGTCCGCGGCTCTGGTCCGACGCGGCGACGGCCCGGAAGGAGATCGATGCGCTCTGGGCGCTCACCGATGTCGGGCTCCCGTCGCTCGACGACGAGATGGCGCTGCACGGCGACACCGACGCCGCCGCGGTGATGGCGCGCCTCGCCGCCGCCGGGGTCCGCCGCGGCGCCCTCAAGCGCGGCCCCGAGGGCCCGCTGCCGCTCGGCCCCGTCGATGCACTGCCTGCCTTCCCGCCGGCAGCGCGCGTCGTCGACACCACAGCCGCCGGCGACAGCTTCAACGGCGGCTACCTCGCGGCGATGATGCGCGGGCGGCCCGAGGCCGACTGTCTCGCCGCCGGTCACGCGATGGCCGCGGAGGTCGTCGGCTACCCGGGCGCGATCATCCCGCGGGCAAGGCCCGCGACGATCGGCTGACCGAAGGCCGCGAGCGCAGTCTTCAGCCCTGGTCGGCCGGCCCGAGCCGCGGCGTCCGCAGCGGGGTAGGGAAGGGGTCGACCGCCTCGCTCGGCGGCAGCGGCTCGATCCGCAGCGCCGGCTCGCGGTAGCGCGGCGCGACCTCCGCCCGCGGTGGACGCTCCGGAGCCAGCGCCGGCTCGGCGGCGAAATCGGCCTCGTGGCTCGCGGCCAGTCGGGGTCCCATCCCTTCGCGCGGCCGGCGAAACACCAGCACGGTCTGCTCGCCGGCCGCGGCGCTTCGGAACCAGCCGCGCGGCCCTTCGGCCCGCAGGTGCTCGGCGCGGACGTATTCCCAGCCCTGGCGGGCCACCTCGTTGATCGCGTCGGTCAGCGTATGGGCGAAGAGCTCCTCGGTGCCCTTTATGCCACGGATCTTCTTCGCGCGCCGCGGCGCCGGCACCACCTTGTAGTCGTACTGGGTCATGCTCTCCCCCGCCTTGCCCCGGCGCGTCACTCGATGCCGAGCTTCGCCTTCACCAGCGCGTTCACCGCCTGCGGGTTGGCCTTGCCGCCGGTCGCCTTCATCACCTGGCCGACGAACCAGCCCGCCATCGACGGCTTGGCGATCGCCTGCGCCGCCTTCTCGGGGTTGGCCGCCACCACCTCGGCCACCGCCGCCTCGATCGCCGAAGTGTCGGTAACCTGGCGGAGCCCCCGATCGGCGACGATTGTCGCCGGATCGCCGCCCTCGGTCCAGAGGATCTCGAAGACGTCCTTGGCGATCTTGCCCGAGATTTCGCCCGACCCGACGAGGTCGATCAGGCCGCCGAGCTGTGCGGGGTTCACCGGGCTGTCGTCGACCGCCCGCGCCTCCCGGTTGAGCCGCCCGAAGAGCTCGTTGATCACCCAGTTCGCCGCCTGCTTGCCGTCGCGTCCCGCCGCCACCGCCTCGAAGTAGTCCGCACTCGCCGTCTCCGCGGTCAGCACACCCGCATCGTACTCGGTCATCCCGAAGTCGGCGACGAAGCGGGCCTTCTTCGCGTCCGGCAATTCCGGCAGCCCGCGGCCGATCGCGTCCACCCAGGCCTGCTCGAGTTCGAGCGGCAGGAGGTCGGGGTCGGGGAAGTAGCGGTAGTCGTGCGCCTCCTCCTTGGAGCGCATCGAGCGGGTCTCGCCCTTGCCGGGGTCGTAGAGCCGGGTCTCCTGCTCGACCGTCCCGCCGTCCTCGAGGATCGCGATCTGTCGGCGCGCCTCGAACTCGATCGCCTGCTGGATGAAGCGCATCGAGTTCATGTTCTTGACCTCGCAGCGCGTCCCGAGCGCCGTCTCGCCCCTCCGCCGCACGCTGACGTTGACGTCGGCCCTGAGGCTCCCCTCCTGCATGTTGCCGTCGCAGGTCCCGAGGTAGCGCAGGATCTGCCGCAGCTTCCGGACGTACTCCGCCGCCTCCTCCGGCCCGCGGATGTCGGGCATCGACACGATCTCCATCAGCGCGACGCCCGTGCGGTTGAGGTCGACGAAGGAGAACTCGGGATCGATGTCGTGGATCGACTTGCCCGCGTCCTGCTCGAGGTGGATGTGGTCGATCCGGACCCGGCGCGCGATCCCCGGCGCCATGTCGACCAGCACCTCGCCGGCGCCGACGAGCGGGTGGTAGAGCTGGCTGATCTGGTAGCCCTGCGGCAGGTCGGGGTAGAAATAGTTCTTGCGGTCGAAGCGCGAGACGAGGTTGATGGACGCCTTCAGCCCCAGCCCGGTCCGCACCGCCTGCGCGATGCAGTATTCGTTGATCACCGGCAGCATGCCGGGCATCGCGGCATCAACGAGGCTGACATTGGTGTTCGGCGCCGCTCCGAAGGACGTCGAGGCGCCCGAGAACAGCTTTGCATTGGAGGTGACCTGCGCGTGCACCTCCATCCCGATCACCATCTCCCAGTCCCCGGTCGCCCCGGCGACGAGCTTCGGTTCGGGTTCTCGATAGGCGAGTTCCACCATGCGTTCCATCCCGGCGATCGGCCGCCTCCATACCCGCCGGCGCGTTTCGGAGCAAGGCGGCCCGGGCGCCCGACCGCATCCGGTGCGGCGGCGTCGGCGGCCTCCGGCGGGAGTATTTCAGGCAAGGGGAAGGGGGGAGCGATCAGGCGATGATGTCAGGCGTGATCTCGTCGCTCACGCGCTGGATCTGGTCCTTGAGCATGAGCTTGCGCTTCTTCAGCCGCCGCAGGGTCAGCGGGTCGGCGCGGCCGCCGGCGTCGAGGGCTGCGATGGCGTCGTCGAGGTCGCGGTGCTCGCGCTGCAGGAGCTCGAGCTTCACCCGCAGCACCTCGTCGCGCGGCATCGTCGGCGGATTGGTCATGCGCGCTCCCTCGGAACCCGCCCGATCTATAGCCGCGCGTGCTCGCCCGATCCAGTCCCGGCCTTGTTTTCCCCGCCCCGGCCCACCATCTCAGGCCGTGACGGGGCTGCCGGATCGGGGCCTCGCCGGGAGTCGCTTGAGACAAGGGCTTGACAGATGACCAAGGTGACCTTCGCATCGCATCCCTATCTCCTGGGGTTTGAGCAGCTCGACCGGCTTGTCGAGCGGACCGCCAAGGCGGGCAGCGACGGCTATCCGCCCTGCAACATCGAGCAGTGCAGCGAGACCTCCTACCGGATCACCCTGGCGGTGGCCGGCTTCGCGGAGGACGACCTCGCGATCACGCTCGAGAACAACCAGCTGACGGTGCGCGGCCGGCAGGCCGACGAACCGGAGGGCCGGGTGTTCCTGCACCGCGGGATCGCCGCGCGGCAGTTCCAGCGCAGCTTCGTGCTGGCCGAGGGCGTCGAGGTTTCCGGCGCCGCGCTCGAGAACGGGCTCCTGCACATCGACCTCGACCGGCAACCGCCGGAGGCGGTCGTGCGTTCGATCCAGATAAATGGCAAGCGAGCCTGACGGAGGCAGACATGACCGATTTCCCCAGCCTTCCGGCCGAAGGCACCCCCGAAACCTCGAGGCGCATCGTGTATGTGCGCGAGGTGAAGACCGCCGACCTGCCGGAGGAGATCCGGGCGCATACCGCGCTCGACCACCTCTACGCCATCCACGCCGCCGACGGGTCGGTGCTGGCGCTGGTTCCCGAGCGTGCGCAGGCCTTCGTGGTCGCGCGGCAGAACGACCTGTCGCCGGTCAGCGTGCACTGACGAGAGATCTCCCGCGGCGCGGCAGCCCCGGCGGATCACATCGAGAATCCGCGACGCTAAGAGGCGGGTCACATCGGGATGACCCCGAGCCCACGCAGGTAGATCGCGGTGCCGCTTTCCAGCATCTCGTCCGCCGAGTAGGGGCTGCGGCTGCCGGGGCGGCCGCGACCGAAGAGCTCGACGACACCGTGGCTGAGCGCCCAGATGTGGTTCGCGACCATGGTCGGCGGCGGGCGGCGATTGGGCGGCAGTCCCGCGGCCACGCGGCCGGCCGCCCGGACGAGGACCGACATCGCCCGCTCGGCCGCCCGCGCCAGGTCCGGGTTGCCGGCGATCGACACGCCGCTCTCGAACATCGCGATATAATAGCCGGGGTTTTGCCGGGCGAAGTCGAGGTAGGCGCGCCCGAGCGCCATGAAGGACGAGAGGGCCGAAGGGCGGCCGTCGTTTTCGGCCCGCTCCAGCCGGTCGGCGAACATGACGAACCCCTGCCGCGCCACCTCCTCGATCAGCTCGTCACGCCCGCGGAAGTGCCGGTAGGGCGCCGCCGCGCTCACCCCCGCCGCGCGCGCGGCCTCGGCCAGGGTGAAGCCGAGAGGCCCGCGCTCCTCGACCAGCCGCAGCGTCGCCGCGAGGAGCGCCTCGCGCAGGTTGCCGTGGTGGTAGCTCTTGCGCCGCTCGGCGTCGGGATCGTCCATCCGCCGATGTAACCGGCGTGGCCGGCGCGCCGCCAGACCCCAGTGCATCCGTCCCGATCTTGCCCTATGGAGGCGCGATGCTCTGGCCGCTCATCATCGTCCTCGTCCTCGTCGTGCTGAACGGCTTCTTCGCCATGTCCGAGCTCGCCATCGTCTCGGCGCGCAGGGCGCGGCTCGAGGCGATGGCCAAGGCCGGCAACCGCGGGGCTACGCGCGCGATCCGGCTCGCCGAGGATCCGACCGGCTTCCTGTCGACGGTGCAGGTCGGGATCACCCTGATCGGCATCTTCGCCGGCGCCTATTCCGGCGCCACCCTGTCCGAGCCGCTGGCCGAGGCGCTGCGCCGGATCCCGGCGCTGGCGTCGGTGGCGGGAACGCTCGCCTTCGTCCTCGTCGTCGTCGCCACGACCTACGTCTCGCTGATCATCGGCGAGCTGGTGCCAAAGCGCCTCGCGCTGCGCAACGCCGAGGGAATCGCCGCCGCCGTTTCCGGGCCGATGGTCGCGATGGCGGCGATCGGCCGGCCGGTGGTCTGGTTCCTGACCGTGTCGACCGAGGCTGTCCTCGGGCTCCTGCGCCTTCGCGGGGACCCGGCGAGCGCCGTCACCGAGGAGGAGGTCAAGGCGATGATCGCCGAGGGCACCGACGCAGGCGTCTTTCACGCCGCCGAGCGCGAGCTGCTCGAGGGGGTCATTCACTTCGCCGACCGTCCGCTGCGCACGATCATGGTGCCGCGGCACGCGATGGACTGGATCGACGCCGACGATCCGTTCGAGACGGCGCTCGCCGAGGTGATGGCGGCAGGCCACTCGCGCTTCCCGCTCTGCGCCGGGACGATCGACGAGCTGATCGGCTTCGTGCACGTCAAGGACATCCTCGAGCTGCAGCTCCGCGGCGGCCGCAACCTCCGCGAGGTCGCGCGCCCGCCGCTCACGGTGATCGAGAGCCTGCCGGCGCTCAGGATGATCGAGCTCTTCCGCACCGAGGGCGTGCATCTCGCGATCGTCGTCGACGAATACGGCAGCGTCGAGGGCATGGTGACGCCGACCGACATCCTGACCGGCATCGCCGGGGATCTGCCGGACCAGGGCGACGAGGACGCGCCGGGAGCCGTCCAGCGCGAGGACGGCAGCTGGCTCCTCGACGGCAGCATGCCGATCCACGCCGCCGCCCGCGTCCTCGGCAGCGAGTCGATGGAGGACGGCGACGGCGACTATGCGACGCTGGCCGGCCTCGTCATCGACGGGCTCGGGCACCTCCCGACGGTTGGCGAGCGGCTCGTCGCGCACGGCTGGACCCTCGAGGTCGTCGACCTCGACGGCCGCCGCATCGACAAGGTGCTCGCGAGCCGCCCCGACGGCGCGAACCTCGGCGGCGGTCCGCGGCAAGACCGGGATTGACCGGCGGCCCCGACGCCCGCAAGCATGACGGCATGAGGGGCATCAAGTCGCGCGCATGGCTGGCCGGCCTTCTCTGCGGGCTCTTCGCCGTCGCAGGGCTCATGGTGCCGGCGCAGCACGCCCGCATGGTGATCGAGCGCGCCACGCTCGAGCTCGCCTACGGGATGCCCGACGGCACGCTTCCGGCCCTCTGTGACGAAGGCATGGGCCATGGCCCGGCCGACCACAGTGCCGCCCTGCCGGACTGCCTCGCCTGCGTGCTGATGGCGGCGCCGGGCCTCGCCTGCGCCCCGCTGCCGAAGCTCGCCCGCGTCGGCGCGCCGGCGCCGGTGGACGTCAAGGTCGCTCCTGCGTCGGTCCGGCTTTCGTTCGTTCTCGCGGGTCGCCATGCCCGCGCGCCTCCGCCAGCTTCCCTCGCCTGAAGTCCGCGCCTTCCCGCGACCGGGAGGGCCGTCCTCATCCAGCCGCGGCGCCGGGCGCCGGCGGCCAGCAGGGAATGGAATCATGCAGAAGCTCTTTCTCGCCGCGGCGGTCGCCCTCGTGGCCGCCGGTGCCGCCCAGGCGCACGTCACCCTCGAGACCGCGGAGGCTCCGGCCGGGACGTACAAGGCCGTGCTGCGCGTGCCGCACGGCTGCGAAGGCGAGGCAACGCTGAGGGTCCGCGTGCAGATCCCCGAGGGGGTCATCGCGGTCAAGCCGATGCCGAAGGCGGGCTGGGAGCTCGAGACCGTCACCGGCAAGTACGCGAAAAGCTACGACTACTACGGCACGCCGCTGGCCGATGGGGTCACCGAGATCAAGTGGACCGGCAACCTGCCCGACGCCTGGTACGACGAGTTCGTCTTCCGGGGCACCATCACCGACGCCTTTGCCCCCGGGACGATCGTCCACTTCCCGGTGATCCAGGAGTGTCAGGACAAGACTGAGCGCTGGATCGAGATCCCGGCCGCGGACCAGGATCCCGACAGCCTCGAGACGCCGGCCCCCGGGGTGAAGATCCTGCCGGCGAAGGGCGGCGACGACTGAGGACGGTCTCTTGCGCCGCCTCGCGGCCGCCACCCTGCTCGCAGCGATCCTCGCGGCGGGCGACGCCGCGGCGCACGCGCAGCTCGTCGCGACCGACCCGCCTGCGGGCACGGTCGTGCCGACGTCGCCCGCCGACGTCGCCCTCACCTTCAGCGAGCCGGTCGGCCCGCTCGCCACCCGCTGGTTTCCTCCGCGCGGCGGCCCGATCGATGTCGTCCCGACCGCCCGGGGCGCCCGCCTGCTGGTGCCGGTGCCCGCCGCCGTCGGAACCGGCACCCAGGTCCTTAGCTGGCGCGTCGTCTCGGCCGACGGCCACCCGATCGGGGCGAGCTACAGCTTTTCGATCGGCGCGGCGACGGCGGCCTCGGCGGCGCCGGCGGAACCCTCCGCCTGGCCCGCCGCCCTTGGCCGCGGCCTGCTGACGCTGGCCCTCGTCTTCGGTGTCGGCGGCGCCGTCGCGGTCCGCTCGTTCGGTCCGGCGCCGCGCGCGCAGCGGCTCGCGCTCGGGGCGGCGGCCGTGGCGGTTCCTCTCGCGCTCCTGGCCGCGGGGCTGCAGGGCCTCGACCTCGTGGGCGCCGCGCCGGGCGCGCTCGCTTCCGCCGCCCCCTGGCGGGCGGTGCTCGCGAGCCCGTTCGCCGCCAGCGCTCTCGCCGCGGCGGTCGCCGGCCTCTTCGCGGCAGTTGCCCTCGCCCGATCCGACGGCTTCCTCGCCGTCCTCGCCTGGATCTGCGCGGCGCTCTCCTTCGCCCTCTTCGGCCACGCGGCGAGCGCGCCGCCGCGATGGCTGGCCGCACCGGCGGTCGCGCTGCACGCGGCGGCTTTGATCTTCTGGATCGGGGCCCTGCCGTGCCTTGCCGAACGCGCCGCCGCCGGGGCGGCTCTGCCGGCGCTCCGGCGCTTCTCGCGGCTCGCGGTCCCGCTCGTCACCGGCCTCGTCGCGAGCGGCGCCATCCTGGCCCTGCTCGAGCTCCGGCATCCGTCGGACCTCGTGGCGACCCCTTACGGCCAGCTGCTGACCGCCAAGCTCGTCCTCGTGGCGCCGCTCCTCGCCCTCGCCGCCCTCAACCGCTTCCGGCTGACGCCGGCGCTCGCCCGGAACGCCCCGTTCGCCGCGACGAGCCTGCGGCGCTCGATCGCCGCCGAACTCGTCCTGGCGCTCGCGATCCTGGCGCTCGCGAGCGGCTTCCGGCTGACGCCGCCGCCGCGCGCCCTCGACCTCCCCCCGATCGAGATCTACACGCACCTGCACGGCAGGACGGCGATGGCCGACGCCACCCTGTCGCCCGGCAGGCCGGGCCCGAACAGGGTGGTGCTCGCGATCACCGACGTCGACGGCTCCCCGCTCGATCCGCTCGAGGTCACCGTCGCGCTCGCCGATCCCGAACGCGGGCTCGAACCGCTGCGCGTCGAGGCCGTCCGCGACGGCGACGTATGGCGCGCCGGGCCCTTCCCGCTGCCGCATGCCGGCACCTGGGATCTGACGGCCCGGGTGCTGGTGAGCGACTTCGCCGAGGAAACGCTGGGCGCGACCGTGACTCTGCCGCCGTGAACGTCGCTATCGCCGGCCGCCGACCTCGTCGATGTGCAGCAGGAGATCGGCCGGGTCGTCGAACACGCGGATCGCGCCCGCCTCGCGCAGCTCGGTCGCGCCGTAGCCGCCGCTCAGGAGGCCCACGCCGAGCGCGCGGCAGCGTACGGCGGCGAGCATGTCCCAGATCGCGTCGCCGACCACCATGGCCGACTCGATCGGCGCCCCGAGCCGCTCGGCGGCGGCGACGAAGAGGTCGGGGTCGGGCTTGGCGTAGCGTACCATGTCGCGCGTCACCACCGGCGTCACCGCCGGGTCGACCCCGAGGGCGGCGAGGTTCACCTGCGCCGTCTCCATCCGGCCGCTCGTCGCGATTGCCCAGGGAATCCCGGCGTCGGTCAGCCAGGCGAGCAGCTCCCGCGCCCCCGGCAGCGGCCGGATCGCGTCGCGGTAGCGCTTGTACGCCTCGGCATGCCCGCGCCGCAGCCGCTCAGCCAGCTCCTCGCTGTAGCTGAGCCCGGTCTCGCGCAAGAGCTGGTTGGAGAAGAGCCCGCCGCTCATGCCGATCCGGCGATGGATGCGCCAGACCGACAGGTCGATCCCCTCGGCGTCGAGCGACTCCTTCCACGCGAGGACGTGCTGGTAAACGCTGTCGACCAGCGTGCCGTCGAGATCGAAGAGGAAGACCGGCTGCGTCCGCATCGCCCGCCCTCAGCCGAGCGGACCGATGTAGTCGCTCTTGCTGAGCGTCACCCCTTCGTGGCGCAGGATGTCGTAGGCGGTCGTTACGTGGAACAGGAAGTTCGGCAGGGCGAACTGCAGCACGTACTGGGCGCCCGTGACCTGCACCGTCGCCCGGCCGATGCGCGCGTCGATCACCACGTCCTCCCGCCCGTCGAGCGCCGCCCTCGGCACCCGCCCGAGGAAAGCGACGGTCCGGCCGATGCGGTCGTCGAGGTCGGCGAAGCTCTTCTCCTCGTCGGCGAAGGACTCGTTTTCGACGCCGCCGACGCGCACCATCGCGAACTTCGCCGTATCGCTGGCCCGCTGCACCTGGCCGGCGAGCGTCAGCATGTCGGGCGCGAGCCGCGCCTCGAGCAGCGCCTCGGGCGCGATCCCGCCGGCCTCGGCGAACGCCCGGCCCTTGTCCAGGATCGCCGACATCCGCTCGAACCCGCGCAGGAACACCGGCACTGTTATGTCGTAGAGCGTGATCGCCATCGCATTCCCCCCGCCGGCCGTCCGCCGGCAGCGCAGGTCACACCAAACTGGAGCGCACGACAAGGGTCCGCCGGTGACAAGGCGCGCGGCCCTGCCTAATCTGCCCGCCAGCGGGGAAACCGGGGCTAGACACGGATGAGCGATGGCGCACGGCCCGGTGGCCGCCTGATCCTCGCCCTCCTGACGCTGTACGCGATCGCCATGATCGCGCCCGACTATCTTCGAATCTTCCGCCCGCTCGGCTCGATCGGGATGACGGTCGACGCCAACGGGCGGATTTTCGAGGTGCAGGGCCCGTTCGACACGCTCGAGGAGTCGCCGGCCTGGCGCGCGGGCCTGCGCCCCGGCGACCGGCTCGACCTCGCTAAGATGCGCTGCACGCAAGTCGACAGCGAGTTCTGCGCCGCCACTCTCGCGATCTGGGGCGGCGTCACCTTCCTTCTGCCCGGGCGCGAGGTGACCTTCGTGCTGCTGCCGGACGCGGCACATCCGGCGCGCACGGTCGCCCTCACGGCAGAGCCGCGGCCCAGCAACTGGCTGCTTCGGATCATCCTGCTGTTCCAGCAGACTGCCGGCATCGCCGTCATCCTCGGCGCCGCCTGGCTCGTCTGGATCCGCCCGGGGCCGATGACCTGGGGCTTCTTCGCCTACATGATGTACTTCAACCCCGGGCAGGTCTTCTTCTTCTGGGCTTGGCTGCAGCAGTGGCCGAAGGTGATGCTCGTCCAGAGTGCCTTCTCCTGTCTGCAGCAGGCCGCCGGCTACACCGGACTGATCCTCTTCGCCCTGCGCGCCCCGATCGACCGTGTCGAGGGTGTGTGGCGGCGGGTCGAGCGCGCGCTCCCGGTTCTCGCCACCGGCTTCCTCCTTGTCTCCCTCGCCACGCTCGGCAGCCTGTTCGGCCACCCCGCCGAGCTCGCCATGCGCGCCTCGACGCTGCTCGGCTTCGCCGTCAGCATCGCCGCCGTCGCGATCCTGATCGGCCGCCGTCACCTCCTCAGCCCCCGCGACTACCAGCGCATCCGCTGGGTCATCTGGGGGGCGCTGATCGGGCTGCCTGCCTTCCTCTTCGCCGAGCTCCTGCTCGAGACGTCGCTTCTCGACTGGCTCGTCGACGATGGCGCCGCGCTTGAGGAGCTGACCGGGGCGCTCTTCACGCTGAACGGCATCCTCTGCCTCTTCGTCGTCGAGGCGGTGCGCCGACCGACCGTCGTGAACGTGGCGATCCCGCTTCGTCGCGCCACCATCCTCGGTATCGTGCTCAGCCTGCCGACGCTGCTCCTGCACCGGCAGATCGAGGTGATCGACGAATATTTCCGCATGCCCGAGTGGGCGTGGCTCCTGGTCGCCTCCGGCTTCGTCTACCTGCTCGCCCGGCTGCACGAGCTCGCCACCGAGGCGGCCGAGCGGCTATTCGACCTGCGTTTCCGCCGCGCCGAGGAGCGGCTGCATGCGGTCGGCGCCGCCGTCGAGCGCGCCGAGAGCTTCGAGGCGATCGAGCGGATCCTGGTCGAGGAGCCGGTCCGCACCCTGCACCTCAGCTCGGCTGCGGTCTTCCACCGCGACGAGGACGGCGGTTTCCGTCGCGGCGCCAGCCAGGGATGGGATGACCGCCACATCGCAGCACTTCCGGCCGGGCATCCGCTGGTCGAAGTCGCCGATGCCGCCGAGCCCCGGCGCGTGGGCGGCATCGCCTCGCCGGGTCTGCCCGACGACCTCGGCCGTCCGGTCCTCGCCGCCCCGGTCGCCAACCCCCGGCGCTGTTTTGCCGTCGTCCTCTACAGCGGCCACGAAGCCGGCACCGACCTCGACCGTGCCGAGCGCACGCTGCTCGGCGAGCTCGCCCGCCGCGCCGAGGTGGCCTGGGCGCAGGTCGAGGACGAGACCCTGCGCGCCCGCGTTGCGGCACTCGAGGACGAGCTCGCCGTGCTGCGCCCCGCCGCCGCGACGCCGGCCCGGGCCTCTGGCACCCCCGGGTGATTTCGCCTATCTCGGCCCAGCCACCACCCGGGGACCCCATGGCCCGCTACCTCATCACCTCCGCGCTGCCCTACATCAACGGCGTCAAGCACCTCGGAAATCTCGTCGGCAGCCAGCTTCCGTCCGACGTCTACGCCCGCTACCTGCGCGCGCGCGGCCACGAGGTGCTCTTGATCTGCGCCACCGACGAGCACGGCACGCCGGCCGAGATCGCCGCCGCCCAGGCCGGCGAGCCGGTCGAGGAGTATTGCGCCCGCCTCTGGGCGATCCAGAAGGAGCTGGTCGAGGGCTTCCGCCTCTCCTTCGACCACTACGGCCGCTCGTCGAGCCCGCAGAACCACCGGCTCACCCAGCACTTCGCCGGCAAGCTCGCCGACAACGGGCTCATCTCCGAGGTCACCGAGCGGCAGATCTACTCCCCCGACGACGGGCGCTTCCTGCCCGACCGCTACGTCGAGGGCACCTGCCCCAACTGCGGCTACCCGCGCGCCCGCGGCGACCAGTGCGAGAACTGCACCAAGCAGCTCGACCCGACCGACCTCATCGAGCCGCGCTCGGCGATCTCGGGCTCGACCAACCTCGAGATCCGCGAGACCAGGCACCTCTACCTGCGCCAGAGCCTCCTGCGCGACGAACTTCGTGCCTGGATCGAGTCGAAGACCGACTGGCCGGTCCTCTCCACCTCGATCGCGCTCAAGTGGCTCGACGACGGCGAGGGGCTGCAGGACCGCTCGATCACGCGCGACCTCTCCTGGGGCATCCCGGTCATGCACGGCACCGAGCCCTGGCCCGGCATGGAGGGCAAGGTCTTCTACGTCTGGTTCGACGCGCCCATCGAATACATCGGCGCCACCGCCGAGTGGGCCGAGGCCACGGGCCGCACGGATGCCGACTGGCGCCGCTGGTGGCGCACCGACGAGGGTGCCGCCGACGTCACCTACGTCGAGTTCATGGGCAAGGACAACGTCCCCTTCCACACCCTCTCCTTCCCCGCGACGATCCTCGGCTCGGGGGAGCCCTGGAAGCTCGTCGACTACATCAAGTCGTTCAACTACCTGAACTACGAGAACGGCAAGTTCTCGACCTCGCAAGGCCGCGGCGTCTTCATGGACCAGGCCCTCGAGATCCTCCCCAGCGACTACTGGCGCTGGTGGCTGATGGCCAACGTCCCCGAGGGCTCCGATTCCAACTTCACCTGGGAAAGCTTCCAGGCGCAGGTGAACAAGGACCTCGCCGACGTCCTCGGCAACTTCGTCAGCCGCGTGACGAAATTCGCCGCAGCCCGCTTCGGCAACGCCGTCCCCGAGGGCGACTACGGCCCCGCCGAAGCCGAGGTGGCGGCCGACCTCGCCCGCCGCGTCTCCGCCTACCAGGCGGCGATGGACGCGATCGAGCTCCGGAAGGCCGCGCAGGAGCTGCGCGCCATCTGGGTTGTGGGCAACGAGTACCTGCAGGCGGCCGCCCCCTGGACCGCGATCAAGACCGACCCGGTTCGCGCGGCGGCGATCACCCGCTTCGCCCTCAACCTCGTCCGCCTCTACGCCGCCCTGTCGCGGCCCTTCCTGCCGGACGCCTCCGACAGCATCCTCGCCGCGCTCCGCCTCGAGTCCGCCCCCTGGCCCGCCGACGTCATGGCGGCGCTCGAAGCCCTCCCCCCGGGCCACGGCTTCGACGTCCCCGACGTCCTCTTCGCCAAGCTCGACGACGCCCGCACCGCCGCCCTCGCCGCCCGCTTCGCCGGCGCGTCCGACTGACGCGCCGCCCTTCCGCCGTCCCCTTGCCTCAAATACCCCGCCGGAGGCCGCCCACCGCACCGCAAGCGATGCCGCCGGGCGGAATCCCGCCGGCGTCACATCTGCCGCTCGATCATCAGCTTCTTGATCTCGGCAATCGCCTTCGCCGGGTTCAGGTGCTTCGGGCAGGTCTGCGCGCAGTTCATGATCGTGTGGCAGCGGTAGAGCTTGAACGGGTCGTCGAGGGCGTCGAGCCGCTCGCCGGTCGCCTCGTCGCGCGAATCGTTGATCCAGCGATAGGCCTGCAAGAGCGCGGCCGGGCCGAGGAAGCGCTCGCCGTTCCACCAGTAGCTCGGGCACGACGTCGAGCAGCAGGCGCAGAGGATGCACTCGTAGAGCCCATCGAGCTTCTTGCGGTCCTCGACCGACTGCTTCCACTCGCGCTCCGGTGCCGGCGTCTCGGTTTCGAGCCATGGCTTGATCGCCGCGTGCTGCGCGTAGAACATCGTGAGGTCGGGCACGAGGTCCTTGATCACCGGCATGTGCGGCAGGGGCCAGATCTGCACATCGCCCTCGATCTCGTCCATGCCGAAGATGCAGGCGAGCCGGTTGCCGCCGTTGATGTTCATCGAGCAGGAGCCGCAGATCCCCTCGCGGCACGACCGGCGGAAGGTCAGCGTCGGGTCGACCTCGTTCTTGATCTTCAGGAGCGCGTCGAGGACCATCGGCCCGCAGTCGTCGAGGTCGACGTAATAGGTGTCGATCTGCGGGTTGCGGCCCGAGTCCGGGTCGTAGCGGTAGATCTTGAACGCCCGCACGTTCTTGCCCTCGGGCTTCGGCCAGGTCTTGCCGGTGACCATCCGGCTGTTCTGCGGCAGGGTGAACTCGGCCATCCTAGATCTCCTCAGTAAACCCGGGCCTTGGGCGCGATCTTCTTCAGGTCGATGCCGCCCTTCTCCTCCGGAGTCAGCGGATCGAGGTGTACCGGCCGGTAGTGCAGCGTCACGCTGTCATCCGGGTTCACCCAGGCGAGGGTGTGCTTGCGCCAGGTCTCGTCGTCGCGGTTCGGCCAGTCCTCGGATGCATGCGCGCCGCGGCTCTCCTTGCGCGCCACCGCCGAGAAGATCGTTGCGAGCGCGTTCGGCATCAGGTTGGTCAGCTCGAGCGTCTCCATCAGGTCCGAGTTCCAGATCATCGAGCGGTCGGTGACCTTGAGGTCCGCCATCTTCGCCGCGACCTTCTCCATCTTGTCGCAGCCTTCCTGCAGCGTCTTGTCGGTGCGGAAGACGGCGGCGTCCTCCTGCATCGTCTTCTGCATCTCGAGCCGGAGCGCCGCCGTCGGGACGCTGCCGTTCGCATGCCGCAGCCGGTCGAAGCGCTCGACCGCCTTCTCCACCGAAGCCGGGTTGAGTGGCCGGTTGGATGTCCCGCGCTCGACCACCTCGCCGGCACGGATCGCTGCGGCGCGGCCGAAGACGACGAGGTCGATCAGGCTGTTCGACCCGAGCCGGTTCGCGCCGTGCACGCTGGCGCAGCCGGCCTCGCCCACCGCCATCAGCCCGGGCTGGATGCGGTCGGGATTGTGCTCGCTCGGGTTCAGCGCCTCGCCCCAGTAGTTGGTCGGAATCCCACCCATGTTGTAATGGACGGTCGGCAGCACCGGGATCGGCGCCTTGGTCACGTCGACCCCGGCGAAGATCTTCGCAGATTCCGAGATGCCCGGCAGCCGCTCGGCCAGGGCGGCCGGGGGCAGGTGGTTCAGGTTCAGGTGGATGTGGTCCTTCTGCGGCCCGACGCCGCGGCCCTCGCGAATCTCGAGCGTCATGCAGCGCGAGACGACGTCGCGGGAGGCGAGATCCTTGTAGGTGGGGGCATAGCGCTCCATGAAGCGCTCGCCCTCGGAGTTGGTCAGGTATCCGCCCTCGCCGCGCGCGCCCTCGGTGATGAGGCAGCCCGCGCCGTAGATGCCGGTCGGGTGGAACTGGACGAACTCCATGTCCTGCAGCGGCAGACCCTGCCGCGCCACCATGCCCGCGCCGTCGCCGGTGCAGGTATGCGCCGAGGTGGCCGAGAAATAGGCCCGCCCGTAGCCGCCGGTCGCCAGCACCGTCATCTTGGCGCTGAAGCGGTGCAGCTTGCCGTCGTCCAGGCTCCAGGCGAGCACCCCCTGGCAAATCCCGTCCTCGGTCATGATGAGGTCGGTCGCGAAATACTCGATGAAGAACTGCGCATGGTGCTTCACGCTCTGCCCGTAGAGCGTGTGCAGGATCGCGTGCCCGGTCCGGTCCGCCGCGGCGCAGGTGCGCTGCACCGGCGGACCCTCGCCGAACTCGGTGGTATGCCCGCCGAAGGGCCGCTGGTAGATCCGCCCGTCCTCGGTGCGGCTGAACGGCACGCCATAGTGCTCGAGCTCGTAGACCGCCTTGGGCGCCTCCCGCGCCAGGTACTCCATCGCGTCGGTGTCGCCGAGCCAGTCCGACCCCTTCACGGTGTCGTACATGTGCCACTGCCAGCTGTCGGGTCCCATGTTCCCGAGGCTCGCAGCGATCCCGCCCTGCGCCGCGACCGTGTGCGAGCGGGTCGGGAACACCTTGGTGATGCACCCCGTCCGGAGCCCCTGCTCGGCCATGCCGAGGGTCGCCCGCAGCCCGGACCCGCCGGCGCCGACGACGATGACGTCGAAGCTGTGGTCGATGAACTCGTAAGCGGCCATGGCGTCCCCCGTCAGCCGAAGGCGATCCTGGCGACCGCGAAGATGCCGGTGAAGGCGAAGGCGGCGCAGAGGAGCGCGTTCGCGAGCAGCATCGTGACGCGCACCGGCTTGTCGTGCACGTAATCCTCGATCACCACCTGCACGCCCTGTTGCAGGTGCAGGAAGCCGACGGCGAGGAAGAGGATCGCGACGACGGCGTTGAACGGATGGCCATAAACCTCGAGCACCCGCTCCCAAGGGCCCCCGAGCGCCTGCCCGAAAGGGAACACGAAACAGACCCCGAGCGGCGCCAACGCCACCGAGGTCAGCCGTTGGCCCCACCAGTGTCCCGCCCCGTGCCCGGCCGTCCCGAGCCCCTGTACGCGCTGCCTGTCAGTCTGGAACTGCATCGGTGGCGCTCCCCTCAGAAAGCGATGATCAGCGTGATAACGGTCATGACCGCGGCCGCCGCCATCACGGCGTAGCCGCTGTTCTTCAGGCCGCCGATCTCGAACCCCGTCCCGGTGTCCCATACCAGGTGCCGGATGCCGGTGAAGAAGTGGTACCAGAAGCCCGCGAGCGCGACGATCATGACCAGGGTGCCGATCCACGACGTCATCAGCCCGTCGACGAAGCCGAAGTAGCCCGGGCTCGACGCGGCGGCGAGGAACCACCAGACGATCAGCACCCCGGCCAGCCCGAGCCCGATACCGGTGATGCGATGCAGGATCGACATCCGCGCCGTCAGCGGCAGCCGGTATACCGACAGGTGCGGCGAGAGCGGTCGGTTCGTCCGGTTGACGTCAGCCATTCCCACCTCCGCCTTCGACCCTTGTCGTTAATGACACCCCTTGCCCGGCGATTGCAAGGCTCACCGCCGCCACGCCCCGGCGGCGCCGTCCGCGGGTGCGGACAAGGGTTGCGATCGGGTTAACGGGATTTCGTAAGGCATTACATTTCAACCACTTGCCGATGTGTCCGCGTGCGGACACGCGGGTTCTCACGTCGGTATCAGCACCCAATAGTCAAGGTCGAGCAGCACCTCCGGCAGGTACTTGCCCGCCTCGTCGCGCAGCGGGAACGGCGACGCCCCCGCCTTGATCGCCACCGTCCTGAGCCGCAGCGCCCCGACCCCAGGGACCGCCGTGTCGGCCTTGTCGAGCACCTCCGACCAGGCCCCGACCGTGTCGCCGGCGAAGCACGGGTTGGCATGGCTCCCGCCGTTGATCGCCGCCACCAGCTGCGCATTGGCGAGGCCGTTGAAGGACAGCGCTCGCGCGATGCTGATGACGTGCCCGCCGTAGATCAGCCGCCGTCCGTCCTCGCGCTGGGTCACGTCGAAGTGCAGCTTGGCGGTGTTCTGCCAGAGCCGCGTCGCCAGCATGTGCTCGGCTTCCTCGATGGTCATCCGGTCGATGTGGTCGATCCGCTCGCCGACCGCATAATCGCCCCAGCGCCACCGCTCCCCCGCCAGGGCGAAGTCGTAGCGTGCGAAGTCGAGGCCCGCCGGCACCGCGAGCTCCGCCGCCGGCACGGCCGCCGGTAGCTCCGGCACCAGCGGCTCGACGGCCGGCGCCTCATGGTCCCGCTTCCGCACCATCACCCAACGGCAATACCGGAGCACCGCCTCGCCGCGCTGGTTCCAGCCGGTCGAGCGCACCCAGACGACCCCGCTCCGCCCGTTCGACGTCTCCCGCAGCCCGATGACCTCGCTCGTCGCCGTCAGCGTGTCCCCGGGGAACACCGGCAGCAGGAACCGCCCGTCGGCGTACCCGAGGTTCGCGACCGCATTGAGGCTGATGTCGGGCACCGTCTTGCCGAAGACGACGTGGAACACCGCGATGTCGTCGATCGGGCTCCCGATGAGCCCCGAGACCCGCGCGAAGGCATCCGAGGACCCGAGCGCGAACCGCGTCGGGTAGAGCGCGCAATAAAGCGCCCGGTCCCCGTCGGTCACCGTCCGCGGCACCGCGTGCTCGAAGGCCTGCCCGACCCGGAAGTCCTCGAAGAAGTTGCCCGCCGCAGTCTTGGTCATCCGGGGAACGGCGGGTAGCCAAGCCAGGTGTGGATGCCCACGATCACCGCGAAGACCACCGCCGAGATCACCACCCAGCGCACGTCGCCGGCGAGGGTGCCGCCGGTCGGGCGCACCCAGGCGGGTCCGCGGGCGTCGATCATCACGATGTCGAGGACGGCCCAGAGCCCGAGCCAGCCGAACATGATCAGCGACGCCCGGTCGCCGTTGACGAGCATGTGTGCCACGGCCCAGACGACGACCGCGGTCAGCATTGGGTTCCTGAGCCAACGCTTCGCCCGGCTCTTGGAGTGCCCTAGGCCGAGCAAGAGCACCGCGGCCACCATCAGCAGGTTGTTCAGGTGGATCGCCCAGGGCGCCGGGTCGTAGACCGGGACGAAGGGGGCCCGGCGGAAGCCGACAATGATCAGGACGAGACCAAGAAGGATCAGCGCCGCCATCATCCCGCGCGCCGGCCCGGCGCCCAGCGACCGGTCGAGGGCCGCGCGCGGCCCCGGAGCCGCCGCCTTCGCCGAGTGCGCCACGGTCCAGATGATCAGCCCCAGGATCAGCAGCGTCACGATGCGCCCTCCAGTGCAGCGATCGCCTCGGCACGCGCCAGGAGCTGCCGCGCCGTCACCACGTGCAGGTTCTCGACGATCCGCCCGTCGACCACCGCGACGCCCTCGCCTTTCGCCTGCGCCTCCTCGAAAGCCGCGACCTGCTTCTCGGCCAGCGCCACGTCGGCGACGGACGGGGCGAAGACCTCGTTCGCGACCGCGATCTGGTCGGGATGGATCAGCGTCTTGCCGTCGAACCCCATCGCGCGGCCCTGCTCGCAGACTGCCCGGAGCCCGTCCGCATCCTGGAAGGCATTGTAGACCCCGTCGACGCACGCGAGCCCCTCGGCCCGCGCGGCGAGCAGGCAGATCCCGAGGCTCGCGAGGAGCGGCGTCCGGTCGGGCACGTGCTCGGCCCGCAGGTCCTTGACGAGGTCGTTCGTCCCGAGCACGAACCCCGCAAGCCGCGGATGTCCCGCCGCGATCGCGGCCGCGTTCAGCACGCCCCGCGGGGTCTCCATCATCGCCCACAGTCGGCACGCCTCGGGCGCCCCGTGCGCCTCGAGCAGCGCCGCCGCCCGTGCCAGATCCCCCGGCCCCTCGACCTTTGGCAGCAGGATCGCGTCCGGCCCCGCCGCGCAGGCGACTGCTACGTCCTCCTCGCCCCATTCGGTATCGAGCCCGTTGACCCGCACCAGCAGCACGCGTCCGCCGTACCCGCCAGCCCGCACCGCCTCAGCCACCAGCTCCCGCGCCCGCGGCTTCTCGGCCGGCGCCACCGCGTCCTCGAGGTCGAGGATCAGCGCGTCCGCCGGCAGTGTCCGCGCCTTCTCGAGCGCGCGCGGCCGTGAGCCTGGCATGTAGAGGACCGAACGGTAGGGGTGTGCATCCATCGGCATCGGCGGACCGGCCATCTTTTGCTGCGCCGCAACAGTCACTGGCGCATGCCCGCCCCAAACGCAAGAAGATTTCGCCGACCCTCGCGTCGTTGCGTCTCGAGCGCAACCGCAGTGCGCATCGTTAACATTGCTTTCGCCAATTGGAGCGATGGTTAACCCATCCTTCGGACTTCGGCCTCGCCGGCCGTTCCCGGAACGCCTTCTGCGGCACCGCCCCGCCCTGGCGCCGCCCCGTCACAAGGAAGCCGACCATGCCCAAGCTCACCCTCCTCGTCCGTATCGCGGTGGCGCTGGCGCTCCTCGCCGGCACGCCGAGCGCGCAGGCCGGCGACGCCCAAGCCTGTGCCGACCGCGGTCAGGTGGTGAAGAAGCTGGCCGAGAGGTTCGGCGAGACGCTGAAGAGCGTGGGGCTGCACGCCAACGACGCGGTCATCGAGGTCTACAGCTCCGAGAGCACCGGGACCTGGACGATCCTCGTGACGCACACCGACGGCACGTCCTGCCTGCTCGCCGCCGGCCAGGGCTGGCAGCAGGACGTGAAGCCGATCAACGCTCCCGGCAGCGACGCCTGAAGCCGGACGCACCGGCTTGTCCGTCGCTGGCCGGCGGTCTATGCCGGCGGCATGCAGACGCTGACCATCCGCCGCCCCGACGACTGGCACCTGCACCTGCGCGACGGCGCGATGCTCGCGGGCGTGCTGCCGGAATCGCGGCACTTCGCCCGCGCGATCGTGATGCCCAACCTGGTGCCGCCGGTCGCGACGGCGCGCGACGCCGCCGCCTACCGCGACCGCATCCTGGCGGCGCTGCCGGAGGGGCAGGACTTTACTCCCCTGATGACGCTCTACCTGACCGAGCGTACCGAGCCCGACGACGTCGCGGCCGCCGCGGCCGACGGGCTCGTCACGGCGGTCAAGCTCTATCCGGCGGGGGCGACCACCAACTCGGCGAGCGGCGTGCGATCGATGCGGGCCGTGATGCCGGTGCTGGAGCGGATGGCCGAGATCGGGCTGCCACTCTGCATCCACGGCGAGGTCACCGATGCGGAGGTGGACATCTTCGACCGCGAGGCCTCGTTCATCGAGCGCATCCTAGCGCCGCTGCGCGGGACGCTGCCGGAACTGCGGATCGTGCTCGAGCACGTGACGACGGCCGAGGGCGTCCACTTCGTCCGGGACAGCCGCAACGTCGGCGCGACGCTCACCGTGCACCACCTGATCCTGAACCGGAACCAGCTGCTGGTCGGGGGCGTGCGGCCGCATTACTACTGTCTGCCGATCGTCAAACGGGAGAAGCACCGGCTGGCGCTGCTCGCCGCGGCGACGGGCGGGGATGGGCGCTTCTTCCTCGGAACGGACAGCGCGCCGCATGCCCGCGGCGCCAAGGAGGCGGCCTGCGGCTGTGCCGGAGTGTTCACGGCGCCGGTGGCGCTCGCCTGCCTCGCGCAGGTCTTTGAGGCGGAAGGGGCGCTCGCCCGGCTGGAGGCCTTCACGAGCCTGCACGGGCCGGCGTTCTACCGCCTGCCCCCCAATGAGGGCACGGTCACGCTGGAGCGCTCGCCGGGGCCGCTGGCGCTGCCGGATGTGGTCGAGACCGGGGCGGGGCCGGTTGTGGTGTTCGACCCGGGGTTCCCGCTGCATTGGCGGGTGGCGGAGTAGGAGACGGCATGTACGCGAGCGGGTTCCCGAGCGACGCGGAGATGGCGCGGCTGACCGCGCGGATGCTGCTCGAGATCGAGGCGGTAAATTTCCGCCGCGGCGAGCCGTACAAGTTCACCTCGGGGCTGGCGTCGCCGGTCTATATCGACTGCCGGAAGCTGATCTCCTTTCCCGCCGTCCGCTCGACGCTGATGGACTTCGCCTGCGCCAAGCTCCTGCGCGACGCGGGCTTCGCCCGCTTCGACGCCATCGCCGGCGGCGAGACGGCCGGCATTCCGTTCGCGGCCTGGATCGCCGAGCGGCTGGGGCTGCCGATGCTCTATGTCCGCAAGAAGCCCAAGGGCTTCGGCCGCGACGCGCAGATCGAGGGTGCCCTGACCGAGGGGGCGCGCGTCCTCTTGGTCGAGGATCTCGCCACCGACGGCGGATCGAAGCTCCGCTTCGCCGAGGCGGTCCGTGCCGCGGGCGGCGAGGTCGCGCATACCTTCGTCGTCTTCTTCTACGGCATCTTCGCGCGCTCGGAGGCGGCGCTGCTCGAGCACGGGCTGAAGCTGCATTACCTAGCGACCTGGCGCGACGTGCTGGCCGAGGCGCGGGCCGGCCGGCACTTCGACCCCGAGACGCTTGCCGAGGTCGAGGCCTTCCTCGGCGCGCCGCTCGAATGGTCGGGGATGAACGGCGGCGTGACCGAGGTCGTGGGCTGATCGGATGAGGTGCGGACAAATGCGGTGTCCGCACGCGGACACAAAGGTAAGTCATTGTAATTGAATGCATTCGGTTTCGGCGTTAACCGCGTGGCAAGGATTGTCCGCGCCTGCGGCGGCGTCGCGCGCGCCGGCCGTGCACGGGCGGCGCGGGTCGCCGGTGGAAGATCTTTCGGTCGCCGCCGCATCAGTTCGAGCCCCGGGGGCTGATTCGCTGCGCTTGACAGCGGGCTGACCGCCGGTCCTAGCTCGGCCGGTCCGGGCGGAAGACCCGGACGCGGGCGCGAGGTCCGCAGGGGAGGGCTGCGGATGCCGAGCGACGCGAGCCTGCGCTTCCAGGACGTCGTGAAGACGTTCGGCGGCACGCGCGCGGTCAAGGGTGTCAGCTTCGCGGTGGCACCGGGGGAGATCGTGGCGCTCCTCGGCGAAAACGGCGCGGGCAAGTCGACGCTGATCAAGATCCTCGGCGGGATCCACAAGGCCGACGCCGGCGAGATCCTGCTCGGCGGCGAGCCCTACGCCCACGACGCCGCGGCGGCCGGCGCGCGGCGGATCTCCTTCATTCACCAGGACCTGGGGCTCGTCGAGTGGATGACGGTCGCCGAGAATGTGGCGCTCGCACAGGGTTATCGCCGCCGCGGCGCGCTGCGCGCGATCGACTGGCGCGGGACCGAGCGGGCGGCGCGGGCGGCGATGGCGATGGTGGACTGCGACATCGACCCCGACACGCGCGTGCAGTCGCTGTCGCGCACCGAGAAGTCGCTGGTGGCGATCGCCCGCGCGCTGGCGACCGAATGCGACTTCCTCGTGCTCGACGAGCCGACCGCGAGCCTGCCGGCCAACGAGGTCGAGCGGCTCTTCGCGGTGATGCGCTCGCTGAAGGCGCGGGGCGTCGGGATGATCTACGTCTCGCACCGGCTCGACGAGGTCTTCCGCGTGGCCGACCGCGTGGTGGTGCTTCGCGACGGGATGCTGGTCAGCGACGGGCCGATCGGCGAGACGAACCCGGAGACGCTGGTGCGGCAGATCGTCGGTCGCTCGACCTTCGACGCCTTCGCCAAGGTGGAGCGGCCGTCGACCGGGCTCCGGCTCAGCGTCGAGGGGCTCGCGACGGCGTCGGCTGGCCCGGTGGACTTCGCGCTGCACGGCAACGAGCTGCTCGGGCTCGTCGGGCTGCGCGGGGCCGGGCAGGAGGAGGTCGGGCGGGCGCTCTTCGGGGTCGCCGGGCATACGGGACGCGTGGTGCTCGACGGGCGCGAGCTCGACCTGACCTCGGCCCATGCGGCCCTGACGCAAGGGGTCGGGCTGATGGCGCGGGACCGTGGCGAGGAGGCGATCGCCGGGGCGCTGAGCGTGCGCGAGAACACCTTCCTGAACCCTGGCGCCTCGGGACGCGGAACCCTGTCGCCGCTCTCGCCGGGGCGCGAGGCGCAGCGCGCGGCGCGGCTCGGGGCCGAGGTGAACCTCAGGCCGAACGCGCCCGAGCTCGCCATCGAGGCGCTGTCGGGCGGCAACCAGCAGAAGGTCGTCGTCGCGCGCTGGCTCGCGACCGGGCGGCGGCTGCTGATCGCCGAGGACCCGACCGCAGGCGTCGATGTGGGCGCCAAGGCCGAGATCTACGGGCTGATCGCGCGGGCGCTCGACGCGGGGCTCGGGGTGATCGTCGTCTCGACCGACTTCGAGGAGGTGGCGCAGATCTGTCACCGGGCGCTGGTCTTCAGCCGCGGCCGGATCATCGCCGAACTCGCCGGGCCGGCGCTGACCACCGAGGCGGTCATCACCGCCGCATCCACCTCCGAAGCAGCCTGAGGGAGCGCCGATGTCGGTCAACTCGGTCAAGTCGGAGGCGCTGGAGCCGACGCGCGGCGAGCTCGCCGGGCTCTCCTTCGGCCAGCGGATGATCCGTCTACTGCCCGTGTACGGGCTCGTCGTGCTGACGGTCCTCCTCGCGCTCTTCTTCTCGATCCTGCTGCCGCAGACCTTCCCGACGCTGCTGAACCTGCGCTCGATCGTCGCCGACAAGGCGATCATCGCGATCCTGTCGCTCGCCGTGATGATCCCGATGGTCACCGGCAAGATCGACCTGACCGTCGGCTACGGCATCGTGCTCTGGCACATCCTCGCGATCAGCCTGCAGGTCTGGTACGGCGTGCCCTGGCCGGTCGCGGCGCTGATCGTGCTGTTGCTGGGCGCCGCGGTCGGCTTCCTGAACGGGCTCCTGGTCGAAGTCGCCCAGATCGACAGCTTCATCGCCACCCTCGGCATGGGGACAGTTCTCTACGCCGTGGCCATGTGGCATTCGGACGGGCGCCAGATCATCGGCACGCTGCCGGACGCCTTCTTCAAGGTTAATACCTTCCGGCTCCTCGGCGTGCCGATCACCGGCTTCTACGTGCTCGTCCTCGCCTTCGTGCTGTGGTTCGTGCTCGAGTACCTGCCGGTCGGCCGCTACCTCTACGCGATCGGCGCCAACCCGCGCGCCGCGGCGCTGAACGGCATCCCGGTGCGGCGCTACACAATCGCGGCCTTCGTCGCGTCCGGCACGCTGACGGCGGCGGCGGGCGTGATCCTGGCTGCGAAGCTCCGGATCGGGCAGGCGAGCGTCGGGCTCGAATTCCTGCTGCCGGCGCTGGTCGGCGCCTTTCTCGGTTCGACGACGATCAAGCCCGGGCGGGTCAACGTCTGGGGGACCGTGGTCGGGGTCATCATCCTCGCGATCGGCATCTCCGGCATCCAGCAGCTCGGCGGGTCGTTCTGGGTCGAGCCGATGTTCAACGGGCTGACGCTCCTCGTCGCGATCGGCATCGCCGGCTACGCCCAGCGCAAGCGGATCGCGGCGCAGCGCGCGCCGGATCGAACGGAAACCCGCGCGCAGGCAAGCGCCGGACAACAGGAGGGAACTGAACCATGCGAAAGACGCGACTTCGGCTGGCCGCCTCGGCGGCGCTGGCCAGCCTCCTGGCCGCCGGCGCCGTGCAGGCCGACGCGAGCCTCGACGCCGCCAAGGAGCGTATCGCCAAGGCGACCGCCAAGGCCGGCGCCTGGGACGGCCCGACGACCGGACCGACGGCGCAGAAGGGCAAGACGATCATCTACGTCGCCGGCGACCTGCGGAACGGCGGCACCGAGGGCGTCTCGCGCGGCGTCGCCGAGGCGGCGAAGGCGATCGGCTGGGAGCTGCGCGTCCTCGACGGGCACGGCGACATCTCGGCGCGGACCGCCGCGATGAGCCAGGCGATCGCGCTGCACCCGGACGGCATCGTCGTGGGCGGCTTCGATGCGATCGAGCAGAACGCGGCGCTCGAACAGGTGAAGGAGGCGAAGATCCCCTTCGTCGGCTGGCACGCGACGATCGAGCCGGGCCGGACCCGAAGACCGGGATGTTCGCCAACGTCAACACCCGCATCGCCGACGTGGCGCAGACCGCCGCCGACCTCGCCATCGTCGATTCGGACGGCAAGGCGGGCGTCGTCATCTTCGGCGACTCGAACTACGAGATGGCGATCGGCAAGGCGCGGATGATGCAGGCCGACATCGAGAAGGGTTGCCCGGGCTGCACCGTCCTCAGCCTCGAGGATTCGCCGATGACCGAGGCGTCGAGCCGGATGCCGCAGCTGACGACGTCGCTCCTGCAGCGCTTCGGCGACAAGTGGACCTATTCGCTGGCGGTCAACGACCTCTACTACGACTTCATGGGGCCGTCGCTTGCCTCGGCGGGCAAGGACGGCGGCGATCCGCCGCACAACATCTCGGCCGGCGACGGCTCGGAGTCGGCCTTCCAGCGCATCCGCTCGAAGCAGTTCCAGATGGCGACCGTGCCCGAGCCGCTGCACGAGCAGGGCTGGCAGCTGGTCGACGAGCTGAACCGCGCTTTTGCCGGCGAGCCCTGGTCGGGCTACGTGTCCGGCATCCACCTCGTCACGGCGGACAACATCGCCTTCGACGGCGGCCCGGACAACGTCTTCGACCCCGACAATGGGTATCGCGACGTCTACAAGAAGATCTGGGGCGTGCAGTAACGCTTCGAAGCACGGGGGCCGGCGCGGCGCGCTGGCCCTTGATCGGCCGCGACGAAGAGCGCTAGTGTCGCTCGCCGCAAGGCAAGCCTTCGGGAGGGGCGTCTCGATTATCCGAGGGTCGAAGGTGCCGCCAAGGCGCTGCGATCCGCCGAAACCGTCGAGGCCAAGGGGACGACCATGACGCTTTCCCTCCATTCGCTTCCCGCACCCGACCCGCGCTCGGCCGATCCCGCCATCCTCGCGCGGGAGATCGTGGACGGGCTGACCTACCGCGTCGGGAAGGATCCCAAGGTTGCCAAGCCGCACGACTGGCTGCAGGCGGTGATCCTGATCACCCGCGACCGGGCGATCGAATACTGGATGAACGCGACCCGGCAGACCTATCTCGAAGGCGACAAGCGGGTCTATTACCTGAGCCTCGAGTTCCTGATCGGCCGGCTGATGCGGGACGCGGTCTCGAACCTGGGCCTGACCGAGTCGATGCGCGCGGCGCTGAAGATGCTCGGCGTCGACTACGACGAGATCGCCGAGATCGAGGCCGACGCCGCCCTCGGCAACGGCGGCCTTGGGCGGCTCGCCGCCTGCTTCATGGAAAGCATGGCGACGGTCGGCGTGCCCGCCTATGGCTATGGCATCCGCTACCGGCACGGGCTCTTCCGGCAGGAGATCCTCGACGGCTGGCAGGCCGAGATGCCGGAGACCTGGCTCGAGCACGGCAACCCGTGGGAGTTCGATCGGCGCGAGGCTGCCTACGACGTGGGCTTCGGCGGGCACGTGGAGTTCCACGACGCCAACGGCGGCACCGAGCATTTCGTCTGGCACCCGGCCGAGCGTGTGAAGGCGACCGCCTTCGACACGCCGATCGTCGGCTGGCGCGGGCACCGCGTCAACACGCTCCGGCTCTGGCGGGCCGATCCGATCGACCCGATCAAGCTCGACGCCTTCAACGCCGGCGACCACCTGGGCTCGCTCGCCGAGTCGAACCGGGCCGATGCGCTGACCCGCGTGCTCTATCCGGCCGACGCCTCCCCGGCCGGGCAGGAGCTGCGGCTGCGGCAGGAGTATTTCTTCTCGTCCGCCTCGGTGCAGGACATCCTGCGGCGGCACAAGCAGCAGTACGGCCGCTTCGACAACCTCGCCGACAAGGTGGCGATCCAGCTCAACGACACGCATCCGGCGGTCTGCGTCGCCGAGCTGATGCGGCTCCTGATCGACGAGCACGAGCTCGAGTTCGACGAGGCCTGGGAGCTGACCCAGGGCACGATCGCCTACACCAACCACACGCTCCTGCCCGAGGCGCTCGAGAGCTGGCCGGTGCCCTTGTTCGAGCGGCTGCTGCCGCGCCACATGCAGATCATCTACGAGATCAATTCCCGGCTGCTGAAGGACGCCCGCTTCGTCCACAAGATGAGCGACGCCGAGATTCGCGCGATCAGCCTGATCGACGAGACCGGCGAGCGGCGCGTGCGCATGGGCAACCTCGCCTTCGTCGGCGCCCATTCGATCAACGGCGTCGCGGCGATGCACTCCGAGCTCCTGAAGGTCACGGTCTTCAAGGAGCTGCACCAGATGTTCCCGGACCGGATCAACAACAAGACCAACGGGATCACCCCGCGCCGCTGGCTGCAGCAGTGCAATCAGGACCTCACGAAGCTGATCGTCGACACGATCGGCCCCGCGTTCCTCGACGACATCGAGCGGCTGCGCGACCTCGAGCCCTATGCCGACGTCCCGGCGTTCCAGGACGAGTTCGCGCGCGTCAAGCGGCACAACAAGGACCGGCTGGCCAAGCTGGTGCGCGAGCGGATGGGGCTCCGCCTCGACCCGAACGCACTCTTCGACATCCAGGTCAAGCGCATCCACGAGTACAAGCGCCAGCTCCTCAACATCATCGAGGCGGTTTCGCTCTACGACCAGATCCGCTCGCACCCCGAATACAACTGGACGCCGCGGGTCAAGGTCTTCGCCGGCAAGGCGGCGCCGACCTACCACAACGCCAAGCTGATCATAAAGCTCGCCAACGACGTGGCGCGGGTCATCAACTCGAACCCGGCGGTGCGCAACGTGCTGCGGGTCGTGTTCATCCCCAACTATAACGTCAGCCTCGCCGAGGTCCTGGTACCGGCGGCCGACCTCAGCGAGCAGATCTCGACCGCGGGCATGGAGGCCTCGGGCACCGGCAACATGAAGTTCGCGCTGAACGGTGCGCTCACGATCGGCACCCTCGACGGCGCCAACGTCGAGATCCGCGAGCTCGTCGGCCCCGAGAACATCATCATCTTCGGCCTGACCGACACCGAGGTCGCCGAACGGCGCGCCGGCGGCCACGACCCGCGGGCGGTGATCGAGGGCTCGCCCGAGCTGAGCCAGGCGCTGTCATCGATCTCGTCCGGGGTCTTCTCGCCCGAGGACCCGGGCCGTTACCGGGCGCTGATCGGCGGGCTCTACGATCACGACTACTTCATGGTCGCCACCGACTTCGACGCCTATACGGCCGCCCAGCGCGAAGTGGATGCGCTCTGGGCCGATCCATCGTCCTGGTGGCGCAAGGCGATCCTGAACACCGCGCGGATGGGATGGTTCTCGTCCGACCGCACGATCCGTCAATATGCCGGGGACATCTGGGGCATCAGCCTGTAGCCTTACTGCCAACGAGAACAGCGCGGGGGAAAGCGCCGGTGAGCAAAGAGCCAGTGAAGCGGGGCCCGCGCAAGCGCGCCCCGATCGGCCTGATCGACCCCGCCGAAATCGAGGCGATCGTCTCGGGGTCCCACGGCGACCCGTTCGCGGTCCTCGGCGTGCACGAGGCGGGGGACGCGCTCGTCGCGCGCGCCTTTGTCGACGGCGCCGCCGAGCTCGAGGCCTTCACCCTCGACGGGGCGCCCGCCGGCACGCTGGAGCGGCGACACGACGCCGGCTTCTTCGAGGGCCCGCTGACGCTCGAGGCGCGCCAGCCGCTCAAGTATCGCGCCCGCAACGCCGGCGGCGAATGGTGGGTGACCGACACCTATTCGTTCGGCCCCGTCCTCGGCCCGATGGACGACTACTACATGCGCGAGGGGAGCCACCTCAGGCTCTTCGACAAGATGGGCGCGCACCCGATGCAGCACGAGGGCGCCCAGGGCGTCCACTTCGCGGTCTGGGCACCCAACGCCCGGCGGGTCTCGGTGATCGGCGACTTCAACGGCTGGGACGGGCGGCGGCACGTCATGCGGCTCCGCCGGGAAACCGGCATCTGGGAGATATTCATCCCCGACGTCCACGCGGGCCTCGGCTACAAGTTCGAGCTGCTCGGCCCCGACGGCGGCCGGCTGCCGCTCAAGGCCGACCCTTTTGCCCGCGCCTCCGAGCTCCGCCCTGCCACCGCTTCGATCGTCGCGCCGGAGCTCGAGCATGAGTGGGGCGACAAGGCGCACCGCGACTTCTGGGCCGCGGCCGACGCTCGGCGGACGCCGATCTCGATCTACGAGGTGCATCCCGGCAGCTGGCGCCGCGATGGCGAGCGCTTCCTGAGCTGGGACGAGCTCGCCGACACGCTGATCCCCTACGCCGCCGACATGAACTTCACCCACATCGAGTTCCTGCCGATCAGCGAGCACCCCTACGACCCCTCGTGGGGCTACCAGACCACCGGCCTCTACGCGCCGTCCGCGCGCTTCGGCCCGCCCGAGGGCTTCGCCCGCTTCGTCGACGGCGCCCACCGCGCCGGCATCGGCGTGATCCTCGACTGGGTGCCGGCGCACTTCCCGACCGACGAGCACGGGCTGGCGCGGTTCGACGGCACGGCGCTTTACGAGCACGCCGATCCGCGGCAGGGCTTCCATCCCGACTGGAACACCGCGATCTACAACTTCGGCCGGCAGGAGGTCTTCTCCTTCCTCCTCAACAACGCCCTCTACTGGACCGAGAAGTTCCACGTCGACGGGCTGCGCGTCGATGCCGTCGCCTCGATGCTCTACCTCGACTATTCGCGCCGCGAGGGCGAGTGGATCCCGAACAAGTACGGCGGGCGCGAGAACCTCGAGGCGGTCGCCTTCCTGCAGGCGATGAACCGCGCGGTCTACGGCAAGCACCCGGGCCGGGTCACCTTCGCCGAGGAATCGACCTCGTGGCCCAAGGTGTCGGCCCCGGTCTACGACGGCGGCCTCGGCTTCGGCTTCAAGTGGAACATGGGCTGGATGCACGACACGCTCCAGTACATGGCGCGGGAGCCGATCTATCGGAAGCACCACCACAATGACCTGACCTTCGGCCTGCTCTACGCCTTCAGCGAGAACTTCGTGCTGCCGCTCAGCCACGACGAGGTGGTGCACGGCAAGGGCTCGATGATCGCCAAGATGCCCGGCGACGGCTGGCAGAAGTTCGCCAACCTGCGCGCCTATTACGCCTTCATGTGGGGCTACCCGGGCAAGAAGCTGCTTTTCATGGGCCAGGAGTTCGCGCAAGGGCACGAATGGTCCGAGGCGCGGGGGCTCGACTGGTGGCAGCTCGACCTCGAGCCGCACAAGGGGATGCAGAGCCTCGTCCGCGACCTCAACCGGCTCTACCGCGACACGCCGGCGCTGCACCAGCGCGACTGTGAAGGCGAGGGCTTCTCGTGGCTGATCGCCGACGACCGGCAGAACTCGGTCTTTGCCTGGCTGCGCAAGGCGCCGGGGCAGCCGCCGGTCGCGGTGATCTCGAACTTCACGCCGGTCCCGCGCACGGGCTACGGCGTGCCGCTGCCGCAGGCGGGGCGCTGGAAGGAGATCATGAACTCGGACGCCGGCATCTACGGCGGCAGCGGCATGGGCAACATGGGCGGCATCGACGCCGAGGAGCGCGACGGCAGCATCGTCGGGCACCTGACGATCCCGCCGCTCGCGACGGTCTGGCTGGAACTGGAAACGAACTGAAGGCCCGCCGGGGCGACGACCAGGGGAGGGTGAGTTGGAAAAGAGGACGTCACCGCTCGCGCGTGATGCGATGGCCTATGTCTTGGCCGGCGGACGTGGGAGCCGATTGAAGGAGCTGACCGACCGGAGGGCGAAGCCCGCGGTCTACTTCGGCGGCAAGGTCCGGATCATCGACTTCGCGCTGTCGAACGCGCTGAACTCGGGCATCCGCCGCATCGGCGTCGCGACCCAGTACAAGGCGCACTCGCTGATCCGCCACATGCAGCGCGGCTGGAACTTCTTCCGCCCCGAGCGCAACGAGAGCTTCGACATCCTGCCGGCTTCGCAGCGCGTGTCAGAGACCCAGTGGTACGAGGGGACCGCCGACGCGGTCTACCAGAACCTCGACATCATCGCCGACTACCAGCCCGAGTTCATGGTCATCCTCGCCGGCGACCACATCTACAAGATGGACTACGAGCTGATGCTGCAGCAGCACGTCGACCAGGGTGCGGATGTGACCGTCGGCTGCCTGGAAGTGCCGCGGATGGAGGCGACCGGCTTCGGCGTCATGCACGTCGACCACAAGGACATGATAACCGCCTTCGTCGAGAAGCCCGCCGACCCGCCCGGCATCCCCGGCCAACCCGACATGGCGCTGGCCTCGATGGGCATCTATGTCTTCCGCACCAGGTTCCTTGCCGACCTCCTGCGCCGGGACGCCGAGACCCCCGGGTCGTCACGCGACTTCGGCAAGGACCTCATCCCCTACATCGTCCAGCACGGCAAGGCGGTCGCCCACCGCTTCAGCGCCTCCTGCGTGCGCTCGACCCACGAGGGCGTCGCCTACTGGCGCGACGTCGGCACCGTCGATGCCTACTGGGAAGCGAACATCGACCTCACCGACATCATCCCCGAGCTCGACCTCTACGACACGAGCTGGCCGATCTGGACCTATGCCGAGATCAAGCCGCCGGCGAAGTTCGTGCACGACCAGGACGGCCGCCGCGGCAGCGCGGTCTCGAGCCTGGTCGCCGGCGACTGCATCATCTCGGGCGCCACCGTGCGGCACTCGCTCGTCTCGACCGGCTGCCGTGTGCATTCCTTCTCCGGCCTCGACGAGGCGGTGCTGCTTCCCGACGTCGACGTCGGCCGCAAGGCGCAGCTCCGGCGCGTCGTCGTCGACCGCGGCGTTAAGATCCCCGAGGGCCTCGTGGTCGGCGAGGACGCCGCCCTGGACGCGCAGCGGTTCCGCCGTACCGATTCGGGGATCTGCCTGATCACGCAGCCGATGATCGACCGCCTCGCCTGATGAAGATCCTTTCGGTCGCCTCCGAGGTCTACCCGCTCATCAAGACGGGAGGCCTCGCCGACGTCGCCGGGGCGCTGCCGCCGGCGATGGCTCGCCGCGGCATCGAGATGCGCACGCTCCTGCCCGGTTACCGGGCGGTCATGGGCAACCTCACCCGCCCGCGCGTCGTGCACGAGTTCACCGCGCTCTTCGGCGCCCCCGCCCGGCTCATCGCGGCCGAGGCCGAGGGCCTGCAGCTCCTCGTCCTCGACGCGCCGCAGCTCTACGACCGCCCCGGCGGGCCCTACCTCGGCCCCGACGGCGTCGACCACCCGGACAACTGGCGCCGCTTCGGCGCCCTCTGCCGTGCCTCCGCCGACATCGCCCGCGGCGCGGTCGCCGAGTTCGTGCCCGACCTCGTCCATGCCCACGACTGGCAGGCCGGCCTCGCGCCCGCCTACCTGCGCTACTACGGCATCGGCAAGCCGTCGGTCATCACCATCCACAACATCGCCTTCCAGGGCTGGTTTCCGCCTGGGGCCTTCGGCTACCTCGACCTGCCGCCGCAGGCCTTCGCCCTCGACGGCGTCGAGTACCACGGCGGCGTCGGCTACCTGAAGGCCGGCCTCGCCAGCGCCAGCGCCATCACCACCGTCAGCCCGACCTACGCCGAGGAGATCACCACCCCCGACTTCGGCATGGGCCTCGAGGGCCTGATCACTGCCCGCAAGCCGGTGCTGCACGGCATCGTCAACGGCATCGACACCGACGTCTGGAATCCCGAGACCGATCCGCTGCTCGCCGGCACCTATTCGACGAGGAAGCTCGACGGCCGTGCGAAGAACCGTGCCGTCATCGAGGAGCGCTTCGGCCTCCACGCCGACGGCTCGCCGCTCCTCGTGCTGGTCAGCCGCCTGACCTACCAGAAGGGCATCGACCTCCTCGCCTGGATCACCGCCCAGGACATCGTCGGTGCCGGCCTGCGCCTCGCCGTCCTCGGCAGCGGCGAGTCCGGCCTCGAGACCACCTTTCACTCGCTCGCCGCCCAGTTCTCCGGCCGGGTCGGGGTGGTCATCGGCTACGACGAGGCGCTGTCGCACGTGATGCAGGGCGGCGGCGACGCCATCCTGATCCCGTCCCGCTTCGAGCCCTGCGGCCTGACCCAGCTCTACGGCCTCCGCTACGGCTGCGTCCCGATCGTCGCCCGCACCGGCGGCCTCGCCGACACGGTCATTGATGCCAACATCGCCGCGCTGAACGCCGGGGTCGCTACGGGCTTCCAGTTCACGCCCGTCGACGCCGCCCCGCTGGCCGGCGCCATCCGCCGCGCCACCGGACTGATGCGCGACGCCAAGGCCTGGGCAGCGATCCAGCGCCAGGGAATGAAGGCGGACGTGTCCTGGGACCGCAGCGCCGCGCTCTACGCCGACCTCTACGCCTCGCTTCTGCCTCAGGGAGCCCCGGAATGATCGAGACCCGACCGACCAAGCCCTACACGGACCAGAAGCCGGGCACCTCGGGCCTGCGCAAGAAGGTGCCGCACTTCCAGCAGGAGAACTACGTCCAGAACTTCATCCAGTCGATCTTCGACTCCCTGGAGAACTTCGCCGGCAAGACGCTGGTGATCGGCGGCGACGGCCGCTACTTCAACCGCGAGGTCGTGCAGATCGCGATCAAGATGGCCGCCGCCAACGGCTTCGGCCGGGTGCTGGTGGGGCAGGGGGGCCTGCTGTCGACGCCGGCCGCCTCCAACGTGATCCGCAAGTACCGCGCCTTCGGCGGCATCGTGCTCTCGGCCAGCCACAACCCGGGCGGGCCGCACGAGGACTTCGGCATCAAGTACAACATCGGCAACGGCGGCCCGGCGCCCGAGCGGATCACCGAGGCGATCTTCGCCCGCACCAAGGAGATCGACGAGTACCGGATCTCCGACGCCCCCGACCTCGACCTCGACAAGCTCGGGACCCAGACCCTGGAGAAGATGACCGTCGAGGTCATCGACCCGGTCACCGACTACGCCGCGCTGATGGAGACCCTCTTCGACTTCCCCGCGATCAAGGCGATGTTCGCCGGCGGCTTCCGCATGGCCTTCGACGCCATGTCGGCGATCACCGGCCCCTACGCGACCGAGATCCTCGAGAACCGCCTCGGCGCCGCCAAGGGCACCGTCAGGAACGGCACGCCCCTCCCCGACTTCGGCGGCCACCACCCGGACCCGAACCTCGTCCACGCGAAAGAACTCTACGACGAGATGATGGGCCCCGATGCCCCCGACTTCGGCGCCGCCTCCGACGGCGACGGCGACCGCAACCTCATCATCGGCCGCGGCATCTTCATCACCCCCTCGGACTCGCTGGCGATGCTGTCGGCCAACGCGCACCTTGCCCCGGGCTACGCCAAGGGTCTCGCCGGCATCGCCCGCTCGATGCCGACCAGTGCCGCCGCCGACCGGGTCGCCGCGAAGCTCGGGATCGGCATCTACGAGACGCCGACGGGCTGGAAGTTCTTCGGCAACCTGCTCGACGCCGGCTTCGTCACCATCTGCGGCGAGGAGAGCGCGGGCACCGGCTCCAACCACGTCCGCGAGAAGGACGGTCTCTGGGCCGTCCTCCTCTGGCTCAACATCCTCGCCGCGCGGAAGCAGCCGGCCAAGGAGATCGTCGAGGCGCATTGGGGGGAATACGGCCGCAACTACTACGCCCGCCACGACTACGAGGGCGTGGAAACCGCCGCCGCCAACGCCCTCGTCGACGACCTGCGCGCCAGGCTCCCGAAGCTTCCCGGCACCAAGGTCGCCGGCCTGACGGTCGCAGCCGCCGACGATTTCACCTACAAGGACCCGATCGACGGCTCGGTCTCCGCCAGGCAGGGAATCCGCGTGATGTTTGAGGGCGGCAGCCGCGTCGTCTTCCGCCTCTCCGGCACCGGCACCTCGGGCGCCACGCTCCGCGTCTACATCGAGCGCTACGAGGACGATCCGAAGAAGCTCGGCCTCGAGACGTCGACCGCCCTCGCCGACCTGATCCGGGCCGCCGAGGAGGTCGCCGGCATCGAGGCGCATACCGGTCGCGTCAAGCCGGACGTGATCACATGAGCCGCTTCGCTTGCCCGTGCCGCGATCCATGGCACCCGGAAGCTGGTGTCGATCGCGTTCGCCATCCCGAGCACGGACGGGCGGCGCGACAGGTACCGCCCCGATCCCCAGGGCCTTGTCCGCCTGGCGCGTATCCGCCAGGCGGCGCCTGAACGCCTGTGCGCTCCGCGACCGCCGCCTCGCAAGGTGGCCGTCGCCCACTCTCTCTGTTGTTTTACTTCAGCTTATCGGGCAGTGCCGGGGGGTCGAGGGGGCCGGCGAGGGCCCCCTCGGGCCACGCCCGGACCGATGGGGGTTGGAGAGCAAGGGCGATTCCTCGGGTCTGGAGGCGGAGCCGCGCATGCGGCGACCGGCGCTCAAAGCGCCGACTCGACGCTTCCGCCCACCCTCGCGCCCGATCGCGGGTCGCGTGGCCGAGGCCGGCACCCGCCCGGCAAGGCGGCGCCCGCGATGGCCGGCGGGACTTCCCTGCAGTTCCGGTCGGTCTTCACGCAAGCGGTCCCCTTCCCGGAACCGGTCGCTCGCGATCCGTCACCGGTGAAGGACCGGTTGAATTGTGAAGATAGATGCAATAAGTTTCAATTGCTTACGGTTTGTGCGCGGCCTACGTCCCCCTGATGTCCCCTCCTCAGCAGACCGTCTGGTCCTCCGCCGCCGACCGCATCTGGCTCTGCCGCTTCGACGGAGAGCGCGAGACCGACCGCATCCAGATGTCCCCGGCCGGCGACGGTAGCTTCACCGCCCCCGCGCTCCCGCCCGGCACCCGCTACGGCCTGCGCGCCGACGGCCCGTATCACCCCGAGCGCGGCCTCTGGTTCGACCCCGCGAAGCTCCTCGTCGACCCCTATGCCACCGCTCTCGACCGTGCTTTCGCCTACGACCCGCGACTGGCCGCCCCGCGCGAGGCCGCCGTCGACACCGCGCCGCTGGTGCCGAAGGCGATCGCCGCCGCGCTGCCGCCGCCGGGGCGTCCCGGCCCGCCGGTCTTCCGGCCCGGTGGCCTCGTCTACGAGCTCCCGGTCCGCCCCTTCACCATCCTCCACCCGGACGTCCCCGAGCCCCTCCGCGGCACCGTCGCCGCCCTCGCGCATCCGGCGGTCCTCGACCACCTCGTCCGCCTCGGCGTCGACGCCGTCGAGCTGATGCCCGTCACGGCCTGGATCGACGAGCGCCACCTCGGCCCGCTCGGGCTCGTCAACGGCTGGGGCTACAATCCGGTCACCTTCATGGCGCTCGACCCGCGCCTCTGCCCCGGCGGCATTCACGAGCTCGCCGCGACCACCGCCACGCTCCGCGAGGCCGGCATCGGAGTCCTCCTCGACGTCGTCTTCAACCACACCGGCGAGAGCGACATCCACGGCCCCACCCTGTCGCTCCGCGGCCTCGACGCCCGCGCCTACTTCCGGCACGACCCGGACGGCCGCCTGGTCAACGATGCGGGCACCGGCAACACGCTCGCCTGCGACCACCCCGCCACCCGCCGCCTGATCCTCGCCGCGCTCCGCCACTTCGTCGGCCAGGCCGGCATCGACGGCTTCCGCTTCGACCTCGCCCCGATCCTCGGCCGCACCGCGACCGGCTTTCACCGCAACGCCCGGATCTTCGCCGAGATCGCCGCCGACCCGCTGCTGGCCGATCGCATCCTGATCGCCGAGCCGTGGGACGTCGGCCCCGGCGGCTACCAGCTCGGCCGCTTCCCGCCGTCCTGGCTCGAGTGGAACGACCGCTACCGCGACCGCGTCCGCCGCTTCTGGCGCGGCGATCCGCACATGCTCGGCGAGATTGCGAACGCCGTCGCCGGCTCCTCGGACATCTTCGACCCGCCGGCCACGCGCAGTGTCAACTTCATCGCCGCCCACGACGGCTTCACGCTGGCCGATCTCGCCGCCTACGCGCACAAGCACAACGAGGCCAACGGCGAGGCGAACCGCGACGGCCACGGGGAGAACCTGTCGTGGAACAACGGCGTCGAGGGCGCCACCCCAGACCCCGCCGTGCAGGCGCTTCGCGCCCGCGACGTCCGCGCCCTCCTCGCCACGCTTTTCGCTTCGCGCGGCACGATCATGCTGACCGCGGGCGACGAGTTCGGCCGCACCCAGGGCGGCAACAACAACGCCTATGCCCAGGACAATGCGATCACCTGGCTCGACTGGCAGCACCGCGACCGCGAGCTCGAGTCCTTCACCGCCGGACTTGCCGCCTTCCGCCGGGCCCACCCGGTCCTCGCCGGCCCCGAGTTCCTCACCGGCCGCGCCGGTCCCGAAGGCATCCCGGACGTCGCCTGGCTGACCCCGGGCGGCCACCCGAAAACCCCCGCCGACTGGCAGTCGGCCCCCGGCGCCGCGCTGGCGATGGTGCTCGGTTCCGGCGGCGCCGGCCGGCTCGCCGTCCTCTTCAACCGCAGCGGCCACGCGGTCGCCTTCCACCTGCCGGCGCGCGACGGCCACCATTGGCCGGACGCGCCCGGCGGGCGCATTTCTGTCTCGCCCCGCTCGGTCGCCTTCGTGGCCGAGCGGCCCGGCGGCCGGCGGATCCGCGCGCGGCCGGCGCGCCGCCCCCTTGAGGCCGGCGCGGCGGAGCCTTAGAGCAGTTCCGGGGTTGAAGCATAAGCCCATCCAGTCAGGGGTCGGGGGATGGATCGCCGTAGCTTCGTGAGTTCCGCGGTCGCCGGCTTCCTCGCCGGCATCGCCGCGCCGCGGCCGTCGTGGGCCGAAGACCAGCCGGCACCGGGCGCCTGGAGTTTCGACGCGGTGATCGCCCGCGCCCGCGACATGGCGGCGCTGCCCTACCGCCGCCCGCTGATGAAGCTCACCGAGCCCTTCGCCGACCTGAAGTATGACCAGTTCCGCGCGATCCGCTTTCGCGAGGACAAGCGGCTCTTCGCCGACGGCCGGCCGTTCCAGGTCGACCTCCTGCCGCCAGGATTCTCGTACCAGGATGCGATCGAGATCTACGTCGTGAAGGGCGGCGTCGCCGAGCGGATCCCCTTCTCGGTCGACTTCTTCGACTTCTCCCCCGACTATTTTCCCTACAAGGACGGCAAGGCGCCGTCCAAGCTCGCCCAGGATCTCGGCTTCAGCGGCGTCCGTATCCGCAACGCTCTGAACCGGCCCGGGGTCTGGGACGAGTTCGCCGTCTTCCAGGGCGCCAGCTATTTCCGCGCGGTGGCGCACGGGGCGATCTACGGCCTCTCGGCCCGCGGCCTCTCGATCGGGACCGGCGGCCCGGACCCGGAAGAATTTCCGATCTTCACCGCCTTCTGGCTGCAGGAGCCGCAGCCCGGCGAACGCGCGCTTCGGATCAGCGCGCTCCTCGACAGCGACTCGGTCGCCGGCGCCTTCGACTTCTCGCTCGCTCCCGGGGTCGAGACGGTGATGCAGGTGCGCTCGATGCTCTTCCCCCGCCGCGACATTGCGACCGTCGGCATCGCGCCGCTGACCTCCATGTATTTCTTCGGCCCCGACCGCCGCGGCAACATCGACGACTTCCGCAACGCCGTACACGACAGCGACGGCCTCCGCATCGTTAACGGCTCCGGCGAGCGGCTCTGGCGGCCGCTGCGGAACCCGACCCAGGTCGAGACCTCGGCCTTCGCCGACGAGAACCCGCAGTCCTTCGGCCTGATTCAGCGTTCGCGCGCCTTCGGCGACTTCGAGGACGGCGAGGCCCACTACGAGCTCCGCCCCAGCGCCTGGGTCCAGCCCGACAACGGATGGGGCAAGGGCTCGGTCATGCTCACCGAGCTGCCGAGCGCCGACGAGTTCGCCGACAACATCGTTGTCTTCTGGCGCCCCGAGGCCCCGCTCGTCGCGGGCTCGCAGGCCGGGTTCGACTATCGCGTGACCTGGGCGCTGGACGAGGTCGAGGAGCTTCCGCTCGCCCGGGTCGTCTCGACGCGCAGCGGCCTCTCGATCATCGACGCGCGCGAGCGCGTCTTCGTCGTCGACTTCGACCTCGGCATGGTCGAGTTCCCGAGCGTCGTGCCCCGTCTCGCGGCCAGCGCCGGCGAGATCAGGAGCCTCAACATCACGCGCCTGCCCGACGCGACCCTCGCCCGCGTCGCCTTCCACTTCGTCGCCGGCGACGCCCCCTCTGCCGAGTTCCGCCTCTGGCTCGACAGCGAGGACACCCGAGCCTCGGAGATCTGGCTCTATCGCTGGAGCGCATAGCGCGGGGTCAAAGCGACCTCCTAGTCTTCGACGCCCACGCTAGAGGGAGGCCGCCGCCCTCGTCCCGCTCCGGGCAGGGCTCGGGAGCGCCCGCAACCGCCACCTCGGGTCGGTCGAGCAGGAACGCGCGCCGTGCCTCGGTCTCGCGCCCGACCCGGAGCGTCTCGCCACGAGATGATCACCCGCGGTGAGTGTCCGATCGGCAAGGGCCGGCGCCGCTGGCACGGCTAGGCATCCGCCAGCCCCGTCCGCGCGCGGGAGAGCGCCTCGGTCACGCGCGCGAGCCCCTGCGGCAGCCCGGTCGCGCCGAGGGCGTCGATCTCCGCATGGGTGGACCGCCACACCGGGACCGCCGCCGCCAGCAGAGCCCGCCCCGCATCGGTCAGCGCCAGCCCGCGGCTCCGACGGTCGCGCAGGCCGGGCGCCGCGGCCACCAGTCCGCGCCGCTCCAGCGGCTTCAGCGCCGCGGTAAGGGTCGTCCGGTCCATCGCCAGGACCGCCGCGACGCTGCCGAGCGGCGCCGGCTCCGGCCGGTTCAGCGCCATCAGGAGCGAGAACTGGCCGCTGGTCAGCCCGAGCGGCCGGAACGCGGCGTCGAACCGCCGCGCCAGCGCCCGCGCCGCCCGCTGCGCCTGGAGGCAGAGGCAGCGATCGCGCACTTCGTGGGTCACCTCGTAGGACGGATCGGCCGGCTTTGACATGCGAGCATTATGTTGATATCAACGTAATCGGTCAAGGAATCCCGTGGAGGTGCGCGACGATGACGATGATGGAAAGCCAGCTGGCGCCGGCCGCCGAGCTCGCGGCGTTGAACCAGGCGCACTTCCCGAACGAGAGTGCCGAGTATCGCGAGGCCCGCAACGCGCTCCTCGCCGAGGAGATCGAGCTCCGTCGCCACGCCGAGCGCGTCGCCGCGCTGCGCCGCCAGCTTCCGGCGGGCGGGGAGGTGACCCGCGAGTACCGCTTCGTCGGCGAGAAAGGTCCGGCGACGCTCGCCGACCTGTTCGGCGGCAAGGAGACGCTTGTCGTCTACAAGTATATGTTCGGCCCCGAGCGCGAGCGCCCCTGCCCGATGTGCACCTCGCTCATGGGCGCCTTCGAGCACAAGGTCCCCGATCTCCGGCAGCGCATCGGCCTCGCCTTTGTCGCCCGCTCCCCGATCGATCGGCTCGTCGAGTGGAAGCAGCGGCGCGGCTGGGTCCACCTGCCGGTCTACTCCGACCCGAGCGGCGATTGGACCCGCGACTACGTCGACCAGGAGGACCGCGATATCCCGGGCTACGCCGTCTTCACCCGTCGGGACGGCACTATCCGCCACTTCTGGAGTGGCGAGATCGGCCCCGGCATGGAAGATCCCGGCCAGGATGGCCGCGGCTCGCCGGAGATGGACCCGCTCTGGCTGGCGCTCGACACCACCCCGGAGGGACGCGGCGGCGACTGGTACCCGAAGCTCGACTATTCCGCCGGCTGAAGCGGGGCCGCGTCCGCCTTCCACTTGAGGCACCGGCGCGGCACGCGCCGGTTCCGCCGCCCTCTGGCACCTCGCGCGATCGCTCCATATATCTCGCGCGCAATCAGGAGGCGGGACGTGAGCGAGCGAGATCGATTCCCCGGCTGGCACGGGACGACCATCGTGGCCGTCAGGAAGGGCGGAAAGGTGGTGGTGGCGGGCGACGGCCAGGTCAGCCTCGGCCAGACCGTGATCAAGGGCACCGCGCGCAAGGTCCGCCGGCTGAACCCGGGCGGCCACCCGATCGTCTGCGGCTTCGCCGGCTCCACCGCCGACGCCTTCACGCTGCTGGAGCGGCTTGAGAAGAAGCTCGAGGCGGCGCCCGGCCAGCTGCAACGCGCCGCGGTCGAGCTCGCCAAGGACTGGCGCACCGACAAGTACCTCCGGAACCTCGAGGCGATGCTCATCGTCACCGACGGCGCCGAGCTCCTCGTCATCACCGGCGCCGGCGACGTGCTGGAGCCCGAGCACGACGTCACGGCGATCGGGTCCGGCGGCAACTACGCGCTGGCCGCCGCCCGGGCGCTGATCGATCAGGACCTCGACGCCGAGACCGTCGCCCGCAAGGCGATGGCGATCGCGGCCGACATCTGCGTCTACACCAATGGAAACGTCGTCCTGGAGACCATCGCGAAATGAGCGAGCTGACCCCGCGCGAGATCGTCTCCGAGCTCGACCGCTTCATCATCGGCCAGAAGGACGCCAAGCGCGCCGTCGCGGTCGCGCTGCGCAACCGCTGGCGCCGTCGCCAGCTCGCGGACGACATCCGCGAGGAGGTCTACCCGAAGAACATCCTGATGATCGGCCCGACCGGCGTCGGCAAGACCGAGATCTCGCGGCGGCTGGCGAAGCTCGCCAAGGCGCCGTTCCTCAAGGTCGAGGCGACCAAGTTCACCGAGGTCGGCTATGTCGGTCGCGACGTCGAGCAGATCGTGCGCGACCTGGTCGACGCGGCCGTCGTCATGGTGCGAGAGGAGATGCGCGAGCGGGTCAAGGCGCGTGCCCACGAGGCAGCCGAGAACCGCGTCATCGACGCGCTGGCCGGCGATGGCTCGCGCGACCAGACCCGCGAGATGTTCCGCAGAAAGCTCCGCGAGGGCTCGCTCGACGACAAGGAGATCGAGCTCGAGGTCGCCGATAGCTCAAGCCCGTTCCCGATGATGGACATCCCGGGACAGCCGGGCGCTGGGATGGGGGCGATCAACCTCGGCGACATCTTCGGCAAGGCCTTCGGCGGCCGGAAGGTCCGCCGCCGGCTGACCGTCGCCCAGTCCTACGAGCTCCTGATCACTGAGGAGGCAGACAAGCTGCTCGATTCCGAGACGGTCAACCGGGACGCCATCGCCGCCGTCGAGCAGAACGGCATCGTTTTCATCGACGAGATCGACAAGGTCTGCGCCCGCGCCGAGACCCGCGGCGCCGACGTCAGCCGCGAGGGGGTCCAGCGCGACCTCCTGCCGCTGATCGAGGGCACGACGGTCTCGACCAAGTACGGGCCGGTCAAGACCGACCATGTCCTATTCATCGCCTCGGGCGCATTCCACATCGCCAAGCCGTCGGACCTCCTGCCCGAGCTGCAGGGACGTCTGCCGATCCGGGTCGAGCTCCGGGCCCTGACCGAGGCCGACTTCGTCCGCATCCTGACCGAGACCGACAACGCGCTGACCCGGCAGTACACGGCGCTGATGGCGACCGAGAAGGTCGGCGTTGCGTTCACCGACGACGGCATCGCGGCGCTCGCCCGCATCGCCGCGGAGGTGAACCGTGCTGTCGAGAACATCGGCGCCCGCCGGTTGCATACGGTGCTGGAGCGGGTCTTCGAAGACCTGAGCTTCACCGCGCCCGACCGACCCGGCGATTCGGTGACCGTCGATGCCGCTTTCGTCGAGAAGCACCTGGGCGAGCTCAGCCGCTCGGCCGACCTCAGCCGCTACGTGCTCTGAGCCAGGTTGCGACCGGCGCCCGGGCGCAGCCTCGGGCCATGCCGCTGCCGGTCGTCGTGGTGCCAGGCGGCGATGAGGCTCGCGGCGACGAGCGTCAGGGCGCCGCTTCCGCTGAAGGCGAGATAGGCCAGCAGGATCCCCGAACCGTGGACGAGCGCCGCTACGGCAACGGCGGTCGCGACCACGGTCGAGACGATCAGGCTGGCGACGAGTCTTGGATTCAATTTCGGTACCCCCGACGCCGGTAGTTCAGCACGTCCGGCATCACCAAAAGGTAAAAGTCCGCGTTCGTGAGTAACCTTCTAGCTCCGGTTGTATCGGGAGCAACACACAAAGCTGCGCGGCGCCTGTAACATCGCATCCGGCAGAGCGCCGCATTCCGCGGTCGGGCGGGCTCTACGGTGTATGCCGCAATCCCGGCGGTCGTTTCAGCAGTGCCCGATTCCAAAAGCTTGTAGCCCGACGTGCATGTCGGCACCCGCGGCTGTGCGCGTTCCTTCACGCGATCCGTCACGTCCGTCGCCGTCGGCGCACACGAAGGGTTTACGGATCGTAACACGCCAAGACGGGCTCCGCTTGGGAGCCCGTCGAGGCAATTCCGAATCAACCGAGGGTAGTTTGACGTCCGGTCAGGCGAAAAACTGCGCCCCGTTCGCCGAGATGGTCGAGCCGTTGATGAAGGCGGCGTCGTCCGATGCGAGGAAGGCAACGATGCGCGCGATCTCGTCCGGTTCGCCGAGGCGGCCCGCCGGGATCTGCGCGATGATCTTCTCCCGCACCGCCTCGGGCACCGCCATCACCATCTCGGTCGCGATGTAGCCGGGGCAGACCGCGTTGGCGGTGATCCCGGCGCGCGCGCCCTCCTGGGCCAGCGACTTGACGATGCCGAGGTCGCCCGCCTTGGTTGCGGCATAGTTGACCTGGCCGAACTGCCCCTTCTGACCGTTGATCGACGAGATCACGATCACCCGCCCGAACTTCCGGTCGCGCATCCCCGGCCAGACCGGATGCACGGTGTTGAAGACACCGGTGAGATTGGTGTCGATGACGTCCTTCCACTGCTGCGGCGTCATCTTGTGGAACGGCGCGTCGCGGGTGATGCCGGCGTTCGCCACCACGATGTCGATCGGCCCAAGGTCCGCCTCGACCTGCTTGATCCCCGCCGCGCAGGCGTCATAGTCCGCGACCGACCACTTGTAGGTCTTGATCCCGGTCTCCTCGGTGAACTTCTTCGCCGCCTCGTCGTTGCCGGCATAGTTCGCCGCGACCGTGTAGCCGGCGTCCTTCAATGCCTTCGAAATCGCCGCGCCGATGCCGCGCGAGCCGCCAGTGACCAGTGCAACCCGTCCCATCGTTTCCTCCTAGTTTGATTGTCCTAGATGCGCTTCGACCGGGCCTTCTGGCGCGGTTTGGTACGCCTTTCCTGTCGCCGTAGAGAATTGAGCGAGCGTTAGAACGGGATCCAATATAGTAAGGCCCGCGACCTCCCAGAAGATATAAGAATCAGTATCGGTCAAGGTCGAGGTCGGTCTTTTGGCCGGATCGGGGTGCCGACCATGTTTGTTGGCGTCGACAATGTCCGCTAGGGTTCCTTTAAATTGGACCTTACCCACCTTGAGAGCCTGCTGCTGCGGGTCGGAGCGATCGAAGCCCGTGCTTGACACGTAGATATATACCGGCGTCGTTCCCACGGCGCCGATATCACGCAGCCTCTTGAGGGTGTCGTACGCCTTAGAGCCGAAGGCGACTACTCCTCCGGCTTTCGCGAGTTTGATCGCATCCGGAAGGTGGACCGCCGGCACGGGGGCCAAGAGGCAGTTCATCGAGCCGCTGCTAGCTCGTCACGGCCTCTCTATGCACATCGCGACGCCCATGCCGCCGCCGATGCAGAGCGTGGCGAGGCCCTTCTTGGCGTCGCGGCGCTTCATCTCGAAGAGCAGCGTGTTGAGGATCCGCGCGCCCGAGGCGCCGATCGGGTGGCCGATCGCGATCGCCCCGCCGTTGACGTTCACGATCGACGGATCCCAGCCCATATCCTTGTTGACGGCACAGGCCTGTGCCGCGAAAGCCTCGTTCGCCTCGACGAGGTCGAGGTCGGAGACCTTCCACCCGGCCTTCTCCAGGGCCTTGCGCGACGCCGGGATCGGCCCCGACCCCATCACCGCCGGGTCGACGCCCGCCGTCGCCCACGACGCGATCCGCGCCAGCGGCTCGATCCCGCGCTTCTCCGCCTCCTCGGCGGTCATCAAGAGCACCGCCGCCGCGCCGTCGTTCAGCCCCGAGGCATTCCCCGCCGTCACCGTCCCGTCCTTCGAGAAGGCCGGCTTCAGCTTAGTCATCCCGTCGAGCGTCGCGCCGATCCGGATGTACTCGTCCTTGTCGACGACGACATCGCCCTTGCGGGTCTTCACGGTGAAGGCCGCGATCTCGTCGGCGAACTTGCCGGCCTTCTGCGCCGCCTCGGCCTTGTTCTGCGAAGCGAGCGCGAACTCGTCCTGCTGCTCGCGGCTGATCTGCCACTGGGTCGCCACGTTCTCGGCGGTCGTGCCCATGTGGTAGCCGTTGAAGGCGTCCCAGAGCCCGTCCTTGATCATGGTGTCGACGAACTTCAAGTCGCCCATCTTCTGCCCGGCGCGCAGGTGCGCGGCGTGCTGCGACAGCGACATGCTCTCCTGCCCGCCCGCGACGACGATCGAGTCGTCGCCGAGCATGATGTGCTGCGCCCCGAGCGCCACCGTCCGCAGCCCCGAGCCGCAGACCTGGTTGATGCTCCAGGCGGCGCTCTCCTTCGGGAGCCCGGCGTTGATGTGGGCCTGCCGCGCCGGGTTCTGCCCCTGGCCGGCAGTCAGCACCTGCCCGAGGATCGTCTCCGACACTTCGCCCGGCTCGACGCCGGCGCGCTCGAGCACCGCCTTGATCACCGCGGCGCCGAGGTCGTGCGCCGGCGTGTTGGCGAAGGAGCCGTTGAAGCTTCCGACCGGCGTACGGGCGGCGGAAGCGATTACGATGTTGGTCATTGGTCCCCTCCTGGGCGGGAGATCGAACATCCCGCAGCGCAAATTCGGACGAATCGCCCCCCCGGGGCGCGCGTCGGTCGCACGTCGTCGCACGAAAATTACGCAGGCTCAACCGCCATGGCCGGCAAGGAAATCCGCGAGCGGCCGCCATACCTGGCCACGCGCCGCGCTGCCGACGATCATGCCGACGTGTCCCGTCCCGGGACTGAGCACCCGCCCCATCGGCAGCGCCCGCCCGAGCGGCACCGCGAGCGGCGGCGGCGCGATGCTGTCGGTGCGGCCGCAGAAGACCAGCGCCGGGCGCTCGATCCGTCGCGGGTCGACGACCCCGCCCAGGAAGCTCCAGGCGAGCGTCGCGGGCCGGTTGCGGATCTGCCAGCCGACCAGCAGGTCGCGCGCCGCCCCGAGCGGCATGGGCACGCCGTCGGCGAGCCAATCCTCGAGCGCCACGAAGAGCTGCGCCGCCGGCCCCGCCGGATCGAGCCGGGCGAGCTTCTGGAACTTCAGCGCCGCCTGCAGCGGGTTGACCAGCGCGAAGAGCAGCTGGAACAGCGATACCGGCACCATGCCGAAGGCGCCGCCGAGCGCGTCGAGCAGCCCCTCGGCCTTCTGCGCGTCGTTGGCCCGGATCATCGCGCGGACGCCGCCGGCGAGCCCGAGGATCGGACTGAAGTCCCAGGGCGCGCCGATCGTCGCCACCGCCGCGACGTCGTCCGGCACCCGCGCCGCGAGCCCCACCGCCAGCGTCCCGCCCATGCAATAGCCGGCGACGGGGACCGGTCCGCCCGCGAGCCGCCGCGCCGCCGCGAGCGCCGGCAGGAGCCGCTCGGCTCCGTAGCGGTCGAGGTCGAAGCCCGCTTCGGCGGCTCCGGCGATGCCCCAGTCGAGCAGCAGCGGCCTGAGCCCCTGCGACGCCAGCCACCGCAGCATCGACCGCCCCGGCGCAAGGTCGAGGATATAGGCGCGGTTGATCAGGCTCGGGACGACCAGAACCGGCGGACCGTCCGGGGCGACGGCCTCGGTCACCGCGCCGTAGTCGAGCAGCCGCGAGCAGCCGGCGCTCCAGACCGCCGGCGGATCGACGACCGCCCGCCGGTAGGGATGCCGCTGCCAGGCCTCGAGCCCGGCCGCGGTCGCCGCCAGCCGCGCCGCTATCTCGGCCGCGACCTCCACCTGGTCGAGGTCCGCGAGCGCCGCCCGGTCGGCGCCGAGCTCCTCCGCCCAGGGGAAGCTCGGATCGCCGGCGCGCGGCGCCGCCATCAGTGCCTGGCCATAGGCAAGGAGCGCCGCCCCGAGGTGGAAGGCGAGGGGGCTCGGCTCGCCGACCCGGTGCGGCGCCGTGCTCGCTCCCTTCATCGCCTGCGCGGCCGCACCCCGAGCGACACCCGCGTCCGTAGCGCCGCATGCACCAGATGGCGCTCCCAGAGGTCGAGGTAGGCCCGCGCCCGCGCCGCCGGGTCGACGGGCTCCGGCCCGTCAGCCTCGGTCTGCTCCGCCGCGTCCTGCCGGGCGTCCCCCGTCGCCTTCATCGGCGCCCCCTCGTCCCGCGGCCATTCGCAGCTGCGAATAACCCTTTGCCGCCCTGCCGCATGGCGGCTAAGCTTAACGCCCGCGGATGGCATGCACTAGGAGAGATGCGCGTGGCCGACGATACCCAAGCCGCCGAGCCGATCATCATCAAGAAGTACGCCAACCGCCGGCTCTACAATACGGCGAAGTCGAGCTACGTGACCCTCGATCACCTGGCGCGCATGGTGCGGGACGGGCAGGACTTCGTCGTCAACGACGCCAAGAGCGGCGAGGACATCACCCGTGGCGTCCTCGCGCAGATCATCTTCGAGGAAGAGGCCAAGGGGCAGACGATGCTGCCCTCCTCCTTCCTGCGCCAGCTGATCCGGCTCTATGGCGACTCGCTGCAGGGCTTCGTGCCCGGCTACCTCGAGGCCTCGATGGAGACCTTCTCACGCAACCAGGAGGCGATGCGCGAGCAGGTACGCCAGGCCTTCGAGGCCAATCCGGCGCTCGCCAACTTCGAGGCACTGGCGCGCTCGAACATGGAATGGTTCGAGAACGCGATCCGCATGTTCGCCCCCTTCGCCACCGGCATGGCGCCCAAGGGCGGTGCCGGAAAGCCGCCGCGCAAGGACGTGGAGCTCGACGAGCTCAAGGAGCAGCTCGCCCAGATGCAGGCCCAGCTCGCCAAGCTCGCCAAGAACGGCTGACCCGGCGCGCGTCCGCCTTCAGCCCATCGCGCGCCTGGCGCCGCCGTCCACCGCCGGCAGCTCCGGCCGCGCGGCTGGCCGGCCGCAGAGGTGGCCCTGCAGGCAGTCGATGCCGTGTGCGCGCAGCCACCCGGCCTCGGCCTCGGTCTCGACGAACTCGGCGATCGTCAGCATCTCGAAATGGCGCGCGACGCCGGCCAGCGCTTCGACCAGCACCTGTGCGTCCGGCTGCGCATGCACCCCGCGTACGAAGGCGCCGTCGATCTTGACCATGTCGAAGCGGAAGTCGCGGAAGTACTTGAACCCGGTTGCGCCGGCCCCGAAGTCGTCGAGGGCGAAGGCACAGCCGGTCGCGCGGACGTGGTCCATGAAGTCGATGGTCTGATCGACGCTCTGCATTGCGTCGTGCTCGGTCACCTCGAGGATGAGCCGGCCGAGCAGCCCCGCATCTTCCCGAGCCGCCCGCGCGAAGATGTCGAGCCACTCCTCGTCGCCCATCGACAGGGGCGACATGTTGACCGAGAGCCGCAGGGCCGGGGCGGCCTTGAGCGCCCGGAGCGCCTGCGCGAGCGCCAGCCGGTCGATGGCGCGCCCGAGCGGCCCCGCCTCGACGGCCGGCAGGAACGCGCCGGCCGACAGGATCTCGCCGTTCGGCGTCCGCATCCGCGCCAGCATCTCGAAGAACGCCGGACGGCGCGGATCCTTCGCCTGCACAACCGGCTGGTAGTGGAAGCAGATCCGGCCCTGGACCAGCGCCTGCGCCACGGCGAACCGCAGCCGCGCCTTGGCCTCCAGCCGGCTCGCCGCCACCACCGCCTCGGCGGCGTCGGGGGCCCGGAGCAGCTTGAACAGGTCGAGCGAGGGAAGCTGGTCCATGACGAGGGCCTCACGGTTTGGCGTCGGTTGGCTTTACCTAACGCCACGTTCTTTAAATGTTCGTGAAGCGCCGAAAATTGTCTCGTACCTGGGGAGGGAACCGACGCCGATGGCACCGCGTTACGGCGCAGCGACCGTGCCGCGTTGGGGGCGCCGCGATGGAACGTCTCTTTACGAAGATCGCCGGGGGCATCGCGGCCTTCACCGGCCGGCCGCTGGCCTTCATACTTGCGTTGTCCTCGGTGATCGTCTGGGCCGTGACCGGCCCGATCTTCGGTTTCTCCGAGGTCTGGCAACTCGTCATCAACACCGGGACGACCATCGTGACCTTCCTGATGGTCTTCCTGGTGCAGAACTCGCAGAACCGCGACGCCGCCGCGCTGCAGGCCAAGCTCGACGAGCTGATTCGCGCCGTCGAGCAGGCGCGCAACGACTATATCGGCATCGAGCACATGACCGACAAGGAAATCGAGAAGATCCGCCGGGAGCTCGAGTCCGCGTGCGAGGAGGGGGGCGGGTCGCCTTCGCACGAGTCGATCGGCCGCCTGCTCGGCCGCCGCTGACCGCTGGTCGGGGCGACTGGATTCGAACCAGCGACCTGCGGTACCCAAAACCGCCGCGCTACCAGGCTGCGCCACACCCCGACCTCCGAGCGTCTAGCGCAGCCGGCCCGGGGGCGGAAGCGGAAAGCCGCGCGCCGCCACCCCCTTTCCGCCTCGGTCTTGTTTTGTGTCTCCTCTCGGAGCGTGCCGCACCCGCCGCCTTCCGGCGATCCGCAGCCCCTTCCCGAGGCCCCCGACCATGCGAAGATCTGATTAATGGCGGGATGATAGCTATCTAAATCGGATGGGTACATGGACCATCCGAGCCCGGGCACCCCGGACAGGCGCGCGCGCCCTACCCGCCGCAGGCCCAGGCCCCAGCCTTGACCGCCGGGTTGCGCATCTCGGCGCCGGGCTCGATCCCGAGCTGCTCGGCGAGCCCGCCGTTGATCTCGAGCACGTACTGGATGTCGTTGCCGCCGATCACCGGCGTCTCGTCCATCGGCTGCGCCTGGCTCTTGATCCGCTCGAGCTTGCCGCGGCCGTCGAAGAACAGCATGTCGAGCGGGATCAGGGTGTTCTTCATCCAGAAGGCGACCGGCTGCGGTTCGTCGTAGACGAAGAGCATCCCCGAGAACTTGGGCATGCTCTGCCGGAACATCAGCCCCTTCTCGCGCCCCTCCTCGGTATCCATCACCTCGACGTGGAAGCGCAGCGAGGTGTCCGCATCGCGCAGGTCGACCGCATCCGGCGCGCAGTCCGCCGCGAACCCGGGCGCCGTCCCCGCGAGCGCCAGGGCCAGCGCGAGCGCAACCCTAGCCAAGCGCATCGCCCGCCATGCGCAGCCGCACCACGTAGTCCCAGCTCCTGACCTCATAGACCATCGGCCCGCGCGGCCCCGCCGTCACCCGCACCGCAAGCACGTCGCCGGCCACCACCTCGCCGTAGCCGTACTGCCGGAGCGTCTCCATGTGCAGGAAGACGTCCTCCGGGCGACCGTAGATGTTGATGAAGCCGAATCCCTTGACCCGGTCGAACCACTTGACCCGCGCCGGCTCGAGCGGCCCCGCGGCCTCGGCCTCGGGCATCGCCGGCGGCTGGCTCCCCGGCGTCGGCGCGGTCGGGACGATGTCGAGCACCTCGACCGCCTGGCGCCCGCGGTCGGTCACCTGCACCTTGAGAACGATTTCGGCACCTTCGGCCACGGAGGTGAAACCGAAGACCCGCAGAACGTTGCTGTGCAGGAGAATATCCCCTTCGCCGTCAGAAGTGACGACGAAGCCATACCCCTTCGTCGTGTCGAACCACTTCACGTGACCGCTGACAACCATGGTTCAACACTTTCCGACATCACAACCGCAGTCACCCGCCACTACGGACGACACCCATTCAGCACCACGGGAACGCGATGGCAAGCTCCCCCACGCCAAGGTACCTGTTTCAAATGTTAACGCAACGGTGAAAATCCAACCCTCGCTTGCCTACTACTGATACGATTATCATGCTTCAAATCCGTGCGAGGAGCTCCTTCTTCTTCGCCTCGAACTCGGTGGCGGTCAAGATCCCGCGGGCATGCAGGTCGGCGAGCCGTTCAAGTTTTGCGAAAACGTCACTTGACGCGTCTTTGGAGCCCCGGGCGGCGCCGGCCGGCTCGGGCGCTTCGGCGGGGCGCCGCCGTTCGCCGACTGCCTGAGCGGCCCCGTCCGTACCGATCAACGGCAGGTCGCTCAGCGCGACCGGACCGAGCTGGCTCGTGAAGCCGAGGACGCCGGCGGGGCCTTGTTGCTGGGAGAAGCCGCTCAGCCGGTGCTCGCCGGTATCATACACCCTGGTCCGGCCGTCCTGTTCGATCGCGAGGCGGCGTGCCGCCGGGAAGAAGGCGTAGCGGAGGCCGTTCTGGTCGCCGGTGGAGGCAGGGACGCCGAGGCCGGCCGGCCACCAGCCGCCGCCCGGGCGGCCGTCGGCGACGACGAGCTTGCTGTCGGCGAGCAGCGCGGCGAGGTCTGTGCAGAGGGCATCGACGCGCGCCTTGAGCGCGTTGTTGAACATGTCCCCGACCATGACCATGCCGCCCTGCGACCACTGGCCCATGCCGCCGAGCTCCGGGATGCTGAACTGCGCCTGGGTGCGGCCGCCGGCGAGCAGGGCGAGCGCAAGCGCGACGGCACTCTCGGAGCTCACCTGGTGGCGCGCGGCGATCTCGCCGGCGCGGCGCCGTCCCTCCTCGGTCAGTGTGGCCATGTCACCCTCCGTTGCGCGGAGCGGCGGGCTAGCACGCCGGGGCTGCCGAATGCGAGTCCCATTTCCGCCAGCGGCTCTGTCAGGATGGCCCGCAGGAACCCGTGACCTTCAATTCAGGCGAAGCGGCTCATCATCGCGAGGGCCGCAAAGGCGAGGAGGAGGCCGGCGCCGTCGCGGAGCGTGAAACTCTCGCCGAAGACGAAGACGCCGAGGCCGGTCAGGAGCAGGATGGTGATGATCGCGTACCAGACCCCGATCGAGGCGAGCGGCATGTGCTTCATCACCAGCACCCAGCCGGCGGCGGTCGAGCCGTAGACGAGGATGCCGACCAGAAAGGCGAGTGAGGCGAACGATGCCTCGCGCTGGGAGGCGAGCTTGAGAAAGTAGTCGCCGATCAGCGTGAAGACCGCGATCAGGACGATGACGATCGGGAACCGCATCGCGGCCGGATCAGCCGCGCTTGCGGACCATCCCGACGATCCAGAGCAGCACCACCGAACCGATGATCGCGACCACCAGCGCGCCGACAAAGCCCGTGGCGGCGAGGCCGAAGAGGCGGAACAGGAAGGCGCCGACATAGGCGCCGATCACCCCGACGATCAGGTTCTCGACCAGGCCGTGGTCGCGCTTCATCACCTGGTCGGCGACCCAGCCGGCGATCAGCCCGACGATCAGGAAGCTAAACCAGCCCAGTCCGCTCATCAGGGATCCCCCGGTTGCCCGAAGCCATTTCGCAGCGAATGGGCCGGCGAGTCCAGCCCGATCACGGGTTGAGCCGGGTCACGTCCCAGGGAGCCGCGAGGTCGCGGCGGGTCCAGCGGAAGCGGTCGTGCAGGCGGTGGGCGCCGTCGGCCCAGAATTCGAGCTCGAGGGGCGCGATGCGGTAGCCGCCCCAGAACGGCGGACGCGGGGGGTCGATGCCGCGGAGGGCGGTGACCTTGGCGACCTCGGCCATCAGCGCGGCCCGGCTCGACAGCGGGCGCGACTGCTTCGAGGCCCAGGCGCCGAGCCGGCTCGGCAGGCTGCGCGAGCGGTAGTACGCGTCGGCGGCGGGGCCTTCCTCGCGGGTCACGGTGCCGCGGCCGCGGATCTGCCGGCGCAGGCTCTTCCAGTGCAGCACGAATGCGGCCTTGCCGGCGGTGTCGAGTTCGCCGGCCTTGGCGCTCTCATAGTTGGTATAGAAGACGAAGGCGGCGGGCTCGATCGCCTTCAGGAGCACCATGCGGACGTTCGGCAGCCCCGAGGGATCGACGGTGGCGAGCGCCATTGCGCTCGGATCGTTGGGCTCGGTGGTCTCGGCCTCGGCAAGCCAGCTGCGGGCGATCGCGAAAGGGTCCTCGCCCGCGAAGATGCCCGTCCGGTCCGCCGCCACGCCCGACTCCTGCCCGCTGCCGTGCCGGCCCACCCATAAGGCGCCGGGCCGGTGCCCGCAACGCCGACCGCGTCCGCACCTCGTCCGCGTGCGGACAATAGGTCATGTGTAAGTGATATAACGATATTAAGGCTTTCGGGTAACTTCTGGGCAACGCTTTTTAACCCTTGACCGCTGCCGACCGAAAAAATGGTTGATGGCGCACCCGCTTTACTCGCCCGTTTCTTCTCTGGCCGATTTACGAATCAAGTACTCAGCGACTTCGGTCACCGCGGCGCGGGTTCTGCTAGAGGGCGTCCTCGCCGGTCTCGCCCGTCCGGACGCGCATCGCCTGCTCGACGTCGAGCACGAAGATCTTGCCGTCGCCGATCTTGTCGGTGCGGGCGGACGTGGCCAGCGCCTCCATGACCGCCGGCACCGCGCCGTCGGGGACCACCAGCTCGAGCCGGACCTTGGGCACGAAGCTCACGACGTATTCGGCGCCGCGATAGATCTCGGTATGCCCGGCCTGGCGTCCGTAACCCTTGACCTCGGACACCATCAGTCCCTGGACGCCGACCGCGGTCAGCGCCTCGCGCACCTCGTCGAGCTTGAACGGCTTGATCACGGCAATGACCAGCTTCATCGGGGTCGTCCTTTCCAACGCGGCCGCATCGGCGGGCTCGTGGCGAGGGCCCGCTCCGGTCCGACCGCAGGGCGGAGCGCGGCGGCGCCGCGCTCCCGCCCGGTTGCTTCAGTAGACGTACGCCCGCTCGCCGTGCTCGGCGAGGTCGAGGCCCTCGCGCTCGATCTCCGGCGCCACGCGCAGGCCGACGAGCATGTCGACGACCTTGTAGAGGACGAACGAAACCACGCCGCACCAGACGATGGTGGTGCCGACGGCCTTGAACTGCACGATCACCTGCCCGGCCATCGTGACGCCGTCCGGGTAGCCGATGCCGCCGAGCGAGGTCGAGGCGAAGACGCCGGTCAGGATGGCGCCGACGATGCCGCCGATGCCGTGCACGCCGAAGACGTCGAGGCTGTCGTCGTAGCCGAAGTGCTCCTTCACCACCTGCACGAAGAAGTAGCAGACCGCGGACGCGATGAAGCCGAGGAAGATCGCCCCGACCGGCCCGATGAAGCCTGCCGCCGGCGTCACGGCGACGAGGCCGGCGACCATGCCCGAGGCGGCGCCGAGCATCGACGCCTTGCCGCGGAAGACCGCCTCGATCGCCGACCAGGCGAGGACGGCGCCGGCGGTGGCGGTGAAGGTGTTCATCATCGCGAGCGCCGCGCTGCCGCCGGCCGATAGGGCCGAGCCGGCGTTGAAGCCGAACCAGCCGACCCAGAGGATCGAGGACCCGACCATGGTCAGCGTCATCGAGTGCGGCGCCATGATCTCCTTGCGGTGGCCGATGCGCGGCCCGATCAGCATGGCCCCGACCAGCGCCGCGATGCCGGCGTTGATGTGGACGACGGTGCCCCCGGCGAAGTCGTAGGCGCCCCAGAGGAAGTAGAGCCCGTGCGCGTCCCAGGCCATGTGGGCGATCGGGAAGTAGACGATCGTCACCCAGAGCGCCGTGAAGAGGACGACCGCGGAGAACTTCATCCGCTCGGCGAAGCCGCCGACGATCAGCGCCGGCGTGATGCAGGCGAAGGTCATCTGGAAGGCGACGAAGACGAGCTCGGGGATCGTGCCCGAGACGCTGTCCTTGGTGACGCCCGCGAGGAAAGCCTTGCCGAGGCCGCCCCAGAACAGGCTCTCGCCGCCGCCGAACGACATCGAGTAGCCGTAGAAGGCGTAGAGCACCATCACCAGCGAGGCGATGACGGTGCACTGCATCAGGACCGAGAGCATGTTCTTGGAGCGGACGAGCCCGCCGTAGAAGAGCGCGAGCCCGGGCAGGATCATGAACAGCACGAGCAGCGACGAGGTCAGCATCCAGGCGGTGTCGCCGCTGTTGAGCGCTGGCACCGCCGCGGCGGCGGCCGGGGCCGCGTCGGTGGCGTCCTGGGCGAGGGCGGGGCCGGCGGCGGCCAGGGCGAGCGCGAGCAGGCCCAGCTTTTCAACCATTCTCATCTCGGGTTTCCTTGCGGTTTCCGTTGTCTGCATGTCGCTCACAGGGCCTCGTCGCCGGTCTCGCCGGTCCTGACGCGCATCGCCTGCTCGACGTTGAGCACGAAGATCTTGCCGTCGCCGATCTTGCCGGTGCGGGCGCTGCCGGCGAGGGCCTCGACGACCTGCGGGGCGGCCGCGTCGGTCACCACCAGCTCGAGCTTGACCTTGGGGACGAAGTTCACGACGTACTCGGCGCCGCGGTAGATCTCGGTATGGCCTGACTGGCGGCCGTAGCCCTTGACCTCCGAGACCATCAGTCCCTGCACGCCGAGCCCTGTCAGCGCCTCGCGCACCTCTTCCAGCTTGAATGGCTTGATCACGGCTATGATCAATTTCATCAGGTGCCTCGTCGTTGTTTTCGGGCCGCGCAAGTCGCGCCGATCAAGGCGATGCACGGGGCATGCCAAGATTTCATTATTCCGATAAAGGCATGGCTTTAGGCGATAAATCGTGACCCCCTGCAGGGCTGGCTTCGGGGTCTGCCTATTTATGCGGCGCTCTTGCCGAAAGCTTGGGCGTTGTGCTCGATTGTGCGCCAGGGGAGTTCCGGCAGCGCCGTGCGGGGTTGCGGGCGGCGAAAGCGGCTGGCATCCGGGCGGGTTTCCGCGTAGCATCGGGGAAACGAGCAGCGAACAGGGCATGGCCCGCACAGGAACCAAAGCGAAGAGGGCGCGGCCCCGGGTCGGGCGCGTGCGCCGGGTGGCGGGGGGCTTCGCCATGGCGATGCTGCGCGTGGTCGGCTGGATGGCGATCCGGCTGGCGGTCGTCGGCGTGCTCGTGCTCGGCGGGGCGACGGCTTACTACTACAGTCAGCTGCCGGACTTGGCATCGCTGCTCGACCCGCGCGAGGGCGGGTCGGTGACGCTGGTGGACGTCGACGGCGACACCTTTGCCTGGCGCGGGCAGCAGCTCGGGATCGCCATGGCCGACCAGGTGTCGCCGCACCTCGTCAATGCGATCGTCGCGACCGAGGACCGGCGGTTCTACTGGCACTTCGGCATCGACTTGCGCGGCACGGCGCGGGCGGCGCTGACCAACCTGCGGTCGGGGGACACCGTGCAGGGGGGGTCTTCGATCACCCAGCAGGTGGCGAAGCTGATCTGGTTCGACAACGCCCGGACGATCGAGCGCAAGCTCAAGGAGATCCCGGCGGCGCTGGCGCTGGAGGCGCGGTTCTCCAAGGACGAGATCCTGTCGATCTACCTGAACCGGGCGTATCTCGGGGCGAGCACCACCGGGTTCGAGGCGGCGTCGGAGCGGTACTTCGGCAAGTCGGCGGCGGACGTGACGCCGGCGGAGGCGGCGATGCTGGCGGGGCTGCTCCGGGCGCCGTCGCGGTTCGCGCCGACCAACGACCTGAAGCTGGCGCAGGCGCGGGCGAAGACGATCATCGGGCTGATGCAGGACCAGGGCTATCTGACCGCGGCGCAGGCGGACGAGGCGCGGGCGCATCCGGCGGTGCTGTCGCAGGCGGCGGCGGCGCGGGCGGGCGGGGCCTTCGCCGACTGGGTGATGGCGACGGTGCCGGATTTCCTCGCCAAGCGCACGACCGAGGACATCGAGGTCCGCACGACCTTCGACCCGCGCATCCAGAAGGCGGCGGAGGCGGGCTTGAGTGCCGTCTTCGACAACAAGCTGAAGTCGGGGTCGAACGCGCAGGCGGCGATCGTGGTGATGTCGCCCGACGGGGCGGTGCGGGCGATGGTCGGCGGGCGCGAGCTCGGCGCCGGCGAGGGCGAGTTCAACCGCGCGACCCAGGCGCAGCGGCAGACCGGGTCGCTGTTCAAGCCGTTCGTCTATGCCGCGGCGCTGCAGGCAGGGGCGAACCCGTTCGACCCGGTGCTCGACGCGCCGCTGACGATCTACGTGCCGGGGTCGGGGGACTGGTCGCCGCAGAACTACAGCCGCGACTACCTCGGGCAGATCACGCTGACCGAGGCGCTGGCGAACTCGATCAACACGGCGACGGTGCGGGTGTCGGAGGAGACCGGGCGGGCGCGGGTCCGGGCCGTGGCGCAGGACTTCGGGATCACCACGCCGATCGCCGAGGGGCCGGCGCTGGCGCTGGGGGTGTCGGAGGCGACGCTCTTGCAGATGACCGGCGCCTATGCGGGCTTCCTGAACCACGGCGTGAAATCGACGCCCTACGGGCTGACCTCGTTGCGGCGCAAGGCCGATGGGTCGGCGCTGATGCAGGGGGGCGGCGAGGCGCCGGTGCGGGTGCTGGACGACAAGGCGGCGGGCGAGCTCGTGTGGATGATGGAGCAGGTCGTCGATCATGGGACGGGCACGCGGGCGCAGCTGCCCGACGGGCGGCCGGTCGCGGGGAAGACCGGGACGACGCAGGCCGCGCGCGACGCCTGGTTCATCGGCTTCACCGCCGACTATGTCTGCGGCGTCTGGATGGGGTACGACGACAACACGCCCTTGAAGGGCACGACGGGCGGCGGGCTGCCGGCGGAGATCTGGCGCGAGACGATGACCAGGGTCGAGGACGGGATGCCGGCGTCGCCGCTGCCCGACTGGACGCCGGAGCGGCCGGTCGTCGCCGCCAACGTGATCCCGGGGGCGGTCAACGAGGTGCAGACGGCGGTGCGCAACGTCGTCCAGGGCGTGCTGAAGGGGCTGTTCGGGCGGAACTGACGGCCGGGCCTTGCCGGCGGGGCGCCGCTGTGCCAGAGGCTTGGCGACACCTTTCGGCAGCTCCCATGGCCACGACCTCATCGACCGGCGCCCCCGGCGCGGCGGAAGCGCGGACCGCGTTCGCGGTGCTGGCGGCGCTGAGCGTCTGCCACGGGCTCAACGACACCATCCAGTCGCTGCTGCCGGCGATCTATCCGGTGCTGCAGGAGAACTACCTGCTGAGCTTCACCCAGATCGGGATCATCCACCTGGTCTTCCAGTGCACCGCCTCGCTGCTGCAGCCGGCGGTGGGCTTCTATACCGACAAGCGGCCGATGTTCCGGCTGTCGACCTTCGGGATGGGGGCGAGCCTGCTCGGGTTGCTGATCCTCGCCTTCGCCACCCACTACTGGGTGCTGCTGGTCGCCGCCGCCTCGATCGGGGTCGGGTCGTCGATCTTCCATCCGGACAGCAGCCGGGTGGCGCGGACGGCGTCGGGGGGGCGCTACGGGTTCGCGCAGTCGTTCTTCCAGGTCGGCGGCAATACCGGGTCCGCACTGGGGCCGCTGCTCGCGGCTTTCGTGGTGCTGCCGTTCGGGCAGCGGAGCATCGCCTGGTTCTCGGTGCTGGCGCTGATCGCGATGGTGCTGCTCTGGAACGTCGGGACCTGGGCGAAGGCCCAGTATCACCGCGCCCGGGCGGCCGGGCATGCGGCGGCGGCGCAGCCGTCGACGCTGCCGCCGCGGCGGGTCGTCTTCATCATCGGCATCCTGGGGATGCTGGTGTTCTCGAAGTACATCTACCTGGCGAGCCTGACGAGCTACTTCACCTTCTTCCTGATCGAGCGCTTCGGCATCTCGGTCCGGGACGCGCAGCTGCACCTCTTCATCTTCCTCGCGGCGGTGGCGGCGGGGACGTTCCTCGGCGGGCCGATCGGCGACCGGATCGGGCGGAAGGCGGTGATCTGGGTGTCGATCCTCGGCGTGCTGCCGTTCACCCTGGCGCTGCCCTTCGCCAACCTGTTCTGGACCGCGATCCTGTCGGCGACCATCGGGCTCGTCATCGCCTCGGCCTTCTCGGCGATCCTGGTCTATGCCCAGCAGCTGGTGCCGAACCAGGTCGGGATGATCTCGGGGCTGTTCTTCGGCTTCGCCTTCGGCATCGCCGGGCTGGGCGCCGCCGCCCTCGGGGCGCTCGCCGACTGGAAGGGGATCATCTTCGTCTACCACGTCTGCTCGTTGCTGCCGCTCTTGGGGCTGCTGACGGTGTTCCTGCCGGCCGAGAGGACGTTCCGGAGGCGGTAGAGGGGGTGCGGGGAAATGGTAAGTGGTTGTTTTTAAAGAAAAAAATGTTCTGATTTTAACTGGTTATAAGGACTCTGACCACTGCAACTTCGACCATTCGGATCGACCTAGCGATTGGTTCATCGCATGCCTGCGCACTGGAAAGAGCTCGAAAACAGACCATCGCTTGAAACGCAGCGGGGACTTCCAGCCTCCGTCGGGCGCCATCCCTCCCACGGCAACGACTGTCGCTGCGGGTCCTCTCGACTCAAGGACAACCGCGTCGCAACCCGGCTGGCTCCTGCGTTTTCAGTCGCTCGGCCCTATTGCGGGCGTGACATCTGGGCTTGGCGCCGTGCCTTGTCCTCGTCGGTCATGGCCCGAAGCTCCCGCCATGCTGCCTGCGTGTCCGCGTCACCGCCGACAAGGCTGGTGACCCCCGATTTCAGTGCCTCATAGCCCTGCCGCGCGACCTCCGCCGGTCGTTCTTCGGGAATTGTCGCCGAACCGCGTATGCCTCATGCCGGCGCGGATATGGAACTCCGTTGCAGTCGCCCCTGGATGCAGGATCGTCACGTCCACCCCAGTGCCGCGCAACTCCTCCCTGAGGCCATGACCAAAGGACGTCATGAATGATTTCGACGGACCGTAGATGCTTTCATGGGGGTCGGCGTCGTCGCGGACAGCGAACTGACCAGAAGCAGCTTTCCGCGACCGCGTTTCACCATGGCCGGGAGCAGTCCATGGCAAAGACGCAAGGTTGAATTGATGTTGATCTCGACAAGCCGCCAGGTGACGGTCGAGCGGCACGTCAAGGAATGCGCCCCCGATCGCGATCCCGGCGTTCAGGACGAGAGCACATCGACCGCCCGGCCGCCCACCGCATCGATCACCGCCTGCGCGCCTTCGGCGTGGCGAGATCCGATTGCACCGCCGAAATCGCCCCCGCTCCAGCCAAACTCTGTGCAATCTCATACACTCTCGGACTCGACCGCAGGCGACGACATCGAAGCCATCCATTGCAAGGAGCCGCACGAACTCCAGCCCAATCCCGGCGGAGCCGCCGGTAACAAGCGAAAGGGGTTTATGATCTTCATCATCCATGTGCAGGGCACCCCTTGGCAACAAGCTTTGAAAGGTGTCGTCGGCAAACGGCTAAGACGCATGCCAAGTTCTGACGCATCCGCGCACACAGCGTTCAATACCGCCCGACCCGTGTCAACGCCCGCTTTGTCAACTGAGGTCCGCCGCCGTCCTCTTGTGGAAGACCGCGCGCCATCAAAACAAACTTACGCGGGTGCTTTCCTATCCAGGCAGCAGCTCGTTTCGGCACGGCGGGTTTCGCCGCAGTGGCAACAAAGTCCGCTGTCCGCCCGGAAAGCCCAGGCCCGGCCCCCGCGACGGGAGGCTGCTTCTGGCGCATCGCCGACATAGGAGGACGGCCATCGTCGGGCCGCCCTCACTCCGTGGTCTACCCCCGCCAGCGTTGGACGTGTTTGTTGGGCTCGCGGGGTTCCGGCGGGCTGTACATGCGTTCGATCGTGTCGAAGATGCTGTCGAGGGTGTCGCTGGTGGCGTGGCGGCCGGTGAAGCGGAGGGCCGAGCCGCCGCGGATCAGTTCGCGGCGGATTGTCAGGCCGCGGGCGCGGAGGTCGAGGACGCGGCGCGGGCGGCCGGGGCGGGAGACGGAGGCGGCGGGCCGCTCGGCTTCGAGGACGATGGGGAGGAGGGCGTCCCATTCTTCGTCGGGGCTGTTGCAGTCGGTCTCGCGGAGGGTGGTGCGGATGAGGTCGCCGTAGCCGCGCGGGATCAGCGGGGCGAGGCGGAGGAGCTGGCGCTCGGAGAGCCACTCGGGGAAGACGAGGTAGCCGTCGAGCTCGGCGGCGGCGTGAGCGATCGTGCGGATGCGGGCGCGCTTGAAGCGGTCGAGGGTCGTGTAGAGCGCTTCGACGGCGGCGTCGATGCCGGGGAAGGCTTCGGCGCGGGCGGCGCGGACGGCGACGAGCGCGCGCTCCCAGGGGGAGATGTCGGCGCGGATGGCGTTCTCCTCGACCATCTGGACGTAGATGTCGTCGTCGGAGGCGGGCCGGCGCAGGAAGGCGGGGATCGCGGCGAAGCGGATCCTGTCGTGGAAGGTCTCGGCGAGCGAGCGGACGGCGGCGAGGCGGCGGAAGCCCGAGATCAGGCCGTAGCGGTGCGGCGGCTCGGCGGCATCGAGCTCGTAGACCTCGATCGGCATGCGCAGGCCGTGGCGGGCGATCGACTGGGTGAGCTCGAGGAGCGCGCTGTCGTCGAGGCGGGTTCGGTCGCGGGACAGCGCGGATTCGTCGATCTCGGCGAGGGGGATCAGGCGGACTTCGTCGGACATCGGGCGCCTCCGGTTCGGGGGCGGCATTATCGCCGAGTTCGGGCGCCGTTGCGCCTCGTCGGTCGCGGGCGTGCGGCGGGGCGCCCGGACCGGTTCGCAGGCGACCGCTTCCGACGTCCGGGGCGTGCGTCGGCGCCGGTCCCGGTCGTGCGCGCGCACGGCCTGCGCCTGCCTGCCCCCCGGGCAGGCGCACCCGGCGGTTCCGCCTGGCGGGGCGGTCGGGATTGTCGCCCGAGGGGTCGGCCGCGGGACGGTCTGGCCGGGGTGCGCCGGCCCCGGCAGGCGCAGGCCGTGCTCGTCGAGAGCGTCGCCGGGCAAGGGAAGGAGCCGATGCGATCGCGCCGTCGGCTTCCCGGTCGACCGGAAGGACGGCGATCAGCGCCCGGCGTCGATGAAGGCGGCGCGCTGGGCGGCGAAGGCGCGCCCGAAGGCGGGGCGGGCCTCGGCGCGGGCGACGTAGGCGGCGAGGGTCGGGGATTCGGCGAGGAGGCCCGAGGGCTTCAGCCGCTGCAGCACCGAGACCATCATCAGGTCGCCGGCGCTGAAGGGGCCGTCGAGCCAGGGGGCGTCGCCGAGGCGGGCGGCGAGCTGGCCGAGGCGGGTGCGGATGCGCTCCTCGACCAGCGGCAGGCGGGCGTCGCGCCAGGGTTCGTCGCGCTCGAGGATCCGGACGGTCACGAGCTCGAGGATCGGGGGCTCGACCGTGCTCAGGGCGGCGAACATCCAGGCGATGGCGCGCGCCCGGCCGGCGGGATCGTCGGGGAGGAGGCCCGGGTGGTGCTCGGCGAGGTGGAGGACGATGGCGCCGGACTCGAAGAGGGCGAGGCCGTCCTCCTCGTAGGTCGGGATCTGGCCGAAGGGGTGGAGCGCGAGGTGGGCGGGCGCCTTCATCGCGGCGAAGGAGACCGGCCGGACGTCGTAGGGCTGGCCGACCTCCTCGAGCGCCCAGCGGACGCGGGTGTCGCGGGCGAGCCCCTGGCCGCCGTCGGGCGAGCGCTCGAAGGCGGTGATGGTGGGGATCGGGCCGCCGCTCATCCGGTCGACTTCAGCTGCTTGACCAGGCCGTCGAGGCTGCCGCCCTGGGCGTCGAGGACGGCGCCGACCTCGGCGCGCTCGTTGGCGAGCATCGAGACGCCCTCGATGATCAGGTTGACGACCTTGGGCTGGCCGCTGCGATCGCTGACCTGCCAGTCGACGCTGATGTCGTCCTTGCCGGGGCGGACGACCTTGGTCGAGACGAGGACGCCGGCCTTGCCGCCAGCCTTGGCGCCCGTCACGTCGATGCGGGCGCTCTGGTAGTCGCGGAACTGCTTGCCGTAGCGGCGCGACAGGTAGTGCTGGAAGGCGGCGACGAAGGCCTGCTTCTGTGCGGCGCTGGCGGTGCGCCACGGGGGGCCGAGGACGCTGGCGGCGACGGCGGGCATGTCGGCGTAGCGCGAGAGGATGCCCTCGAAGCCCGAGTAGATCTGCGCCTCGGACTTGCCCGAGGTGACGAGGGCGAGGAGGTCCTTGGCGAGGGCGGTCACGAGGGCGGTGGCGCCGTCGGTGCCCTGGGCCCGGCCGGTGCCGGAGCCGACGATTCCGGCGGCGGCGACGATCCCGGCGGCGACGAGGCCGCGGACGAGGGTGCGGCGGGCGATGCCCGGTTCATTGCTCGGCATAGACATCCTCCAGCTGCTCGACGTCGGTGCCGCCCTTCAGCCGGGCGCGCATGTTCTGGATATAGGCGATCCGCTGCGCCTCGTAGCCGTCCTGCGACTGGTAGTTCAGCGTGTCGAAGGTGGTGTCGAGCTCGTAGCGGTTGTTCACGATGTTGAGGCCCCCGGCGACCAGGAGCCCGGTCAGCGCGACCCCCGGCAGGACGTAGTAGGTCGGGTCGAGCAGCTCGTCGAGGGCGTAGCCGGTCCAGTCGCGCTGGGTGCCGGGGCCGCCGTAGGGGACCTCCCAGTAGCCGCCCTCGGGGATGCCCCAGCGGTACATGACCTCGTCGAAGTTGGTCTTGTCGTAGGGGATGCCCATCTGCGCGGCGACGTCGAAGATGCCGGCGATGCCGATCGTCGAGTTGATCAGGAAGCGGGCGGTGGTCTTGGCGGCGTCGACGGGGCGGCCCTGCAGGCCGTACTGCACGATCTGCTCGGGGCCGAGCCAGTTCTCGTGGACGTTGGAGATGCCGCGGCGGACGGGCTGCGGGACGGCGGTGCCGTAGGCGCGGGCGGCGGGGCCGAAGGCCTGCTGGTCGATCTGCAGGTTGAAGTCGTGCGCCTCGCGGTTCGGCTCCTGGAGCGGGTCGTAGGTGAGGCTGTCGGGGTCCTGGGCGGCGCAGGCCGACAGCGCCACGAGGGCCGCGAGCGTGATCCCGAAGTTGCGCATGGCGGTCCTCCTTGCTCGTCTACCTAGCGGCCTTCGCGGCGGGAGGCCACCTCCCGGCGGTCGATTGCACCATCGACAGCGGGGCTTAACGCACGGTTCGCGGAAAGACGCCATGAGGCGCGTGACCGCCGGCGCCCGAATCGCGTTCCGCTGCGGCGCGATCTGCTCTAGGGTCGCGGGCGACGCGGCTACCTCGGAGTTTGCCATGCCTTCCTCGATCGACGCGCGCCTGGCCGAGCTGGGCATAACCTTGCCGGACGTGCCGGCGCCGGCGGCGAACTACGTCCCGTTCGTGGCGGCGGGCGGGCTCGCCTACCTCTCGGGGCAGGTCAGCCGCGATTCCGGCGGGCTGATCCTCGGCAAGCTCGGCGCCGGGCTCGAGGTCGCGGCCGGGACCGTCGCGGCGCGGAACTGCGCGCTGGCGCTGGTCGCGGTCCTGAAGACGGCTTGCGGCGGTGATCTCGACCGCGTGACCCGGGTGGTCAAGCTGACCGGGTTCGTGAATTCGACGCCCGACTTCAACGACCAGTCGGCGGTGATCAACGGGGCCTCGAACCTGATGGTCGAGATCTTCGGCGACAAGGGGCGGCACGCGCGGTCGTCGGTCGGCATGGCGGCGCTGCCGCTCGGGGTCGCGGTCGAGGTCGAGGGTGTCTTCGCAATCGCCTGAGCTGCCGCGGGCGTTCCTGACGCGCCCGCTCGCGCACCGCGGGCTGCACGATCGCGAGGCCGGCATCGTCGAGAACAGCCGCGCCGCCGTGCGCGCGGCCGTGGCAGCGGGCTACGGCATCGAGATCGACGTGCAGCTTGCCGCCGACGGCGAGGCGATGGTGTTCCACGACGACGAGATGCCCCGGCTGACCGGGCAGCCGGGCCTCGTGCGTGACTATCGCGCGTCCGACCTCGGCCGGATCGAGCTCCTGGGCGGCGGCGAAACGATCCCGACGCTCGCCGAGATCCTTACGATCGTCGCCGGCCGGGCGCCGCTCCTGGTTGAGATCAAGGACCAGGATGGCGCCCTCGGTCCGGAGGTCGGCCCGCTCGAGGCGCGGGTCGGGGCGGTGATAGCCGGCTATGCCGGGCCGCTGGCGCTGATGTCGTTCAACCCCCATTCGGTCGCGGCCGTGGCCGACACCGCGCCCGATCGCCCGCGCGGGCTTACCACGTGCGACTTCGCGGCCGCCGACTGGTCGCTGCCCGACTATCGCCGGGCCGAGCTCGCGGCGCTGATCGACGCCGAGCGGGTCGGGGCTGCCTTCGTGTCGCACGACCACAAGGATCTCGCCAACCCGGCGGTGGCGCGGCTCAAGGCCGAGGGGCTGCCGATCCTGACCTGGACGATCCGCAGCGCGGCTGGAGGAGGCGTCGGCGCGGCTCGTCGCCGACAACATCACCTTCGAGGGCTACCGTCCCGCCATCCGGCCATGAGCCGCGGCCTGCTGGCCGGAACGGTCTTCGGGCTGCTGCTCATAGTCGTCGGAACGCTGATCGGGACGCTGCGGGTGCTCGTCCTGGCGCCGCGGCTCGGCAGCGGCTGGGCGCTGGCGCTCGAGCTGCCCGTGATGCTCGGCATCGCCTGGGCCGCCGGCGGGGCGTTGCGGCGCCGGTTCCGGGTGGCTCGGCGGCGGGGTCCGCTCCTGGGGATGGCCGCGTCCGCGCTCCTCGTCCTCTTCGCGGGAGAGGCGGTGCTGGCGTCGGCGCTTTTCGGCCTCGGTCCGGCGGCCTGGCTCGCCGGCCTCGCGCGGCCGTCCGCCTGGCCCGGCGTCGCGGCGCAGATCGCCGCCTGCCTGACGCCGGTCGTCTCAAATCGGCGTGAGCGGGCGAAAGAAGCGAAAAGAAATGTCCCGAGCGACGAAGTGAAGTTGCCGCAACGAAGCGGTATTCATTAGAGAGAACGATCCCATGAAGGGCATGATACTGGCGCTCGCGCTTGCGGCGGCAGCAGGGGTACCTGCGTTCGCCCAGACCGTCGATGCGATGACGTGCGCCGACTTCGCCAAGCAGGACCATACCCAGCAGATGGCGACGGTGGCGGCGATCCAGGCCTTCACCAAGGAGAAGCAGGCGGGCCAGCAGCTGATGTCGGACGAGATCTTCACCCAGCTCTCGACCAAGTGCACCGGCCACGGCGACATGATGGTCATGGACGCGATGAAGTAGCGGGCCGACGGCATGGGGCCCACGGGCCCCATGTGCGGCGTCGTCGCCATTGACGCCGGGGCTTCGCCCGCCATCTCTGGGGCGATGGACGGCGGTGGAGAGATCGAGGTCTCGGTCCTGGGCGCCCTCGACGCGATCGCGCCGGGGGAGTGGGACGCCTGCGCCACCGACGGACACGGCCGGCCGGCCGATCCCTTCACCACCTGGCGTTTTCTCCGGGCGCTCGAGGAGTCGGGGTCGGTCGGCCGGGGTTCCGGCTGGACGCCGCGCCACCTGGTCGCCCGGTCGGGCGGGCTCGCGATCGGGGTTATGCCGCTCTACGCCAAGGGCAACAGCCAGGGCGAGTACATCTTCGACCACAACTGGGCGCATGCCTGGGAGAACGCCGGCGGGCGCTACTATCCCAAGCTGCAGGGGGCGGTGCCCTTCACCCCGGCGACCGGCCGGCGGTTGCTGACCCGGCCCGGGTTCGAGGCCGAGGGCCGGGCCGCGCTCCTGCAGGGGGCGCTGGCACTCGCGGAGAAGACCGGGGTTTCCGGGCTGCACGTGACCTTCTGCACCGCCGAGGAGCGCGCGTGGGGCGAGAAGGTCGGGCTGCTCGGCCGGACGACGCAGCAGTTCCACTGGCACAACCGCGGGTACGCGGACTTCGACGCCTTCCTCGCCGATCTCGCCTCGCGCAAGCGCAAGACGATCCGCAGGGAGCGCGAGCGGGCGCAGGGCTTCGGCGGCGAGATCGTGGCCCTGACCGGCGACGACCTCCGCCCCGAGCATTGGGATGCCTTCTGGCGGTTCTACCAGGACACCGGCAGCCGGAAATGGGGCCGACCCTACCTGACGCGCGGCTTCTTCGACCGGATCCAGGCGGGGCTGCGCGACGACGTCTTGCTGGTCCTGGCCCGGCGGCGCGGACGCTGGGTCGCCGGGGCGCTCAACTTCATCGGCCGCGACACCCTCTACGGGCGCTACTGGGGCTGCATCGAGGAGCACGACTGCCTGCACTTCGAGCTCTGCTACTACCAGGCGATCGACTGGGCGATCGCGCACCGGCTCGAGCGGGTCGAGGCGGGCGCCCAGGGCGAGCACAAGCTCGCCCGCGGCTACCTGCCGGTCGCCACCCACTCGCTGCACTGGCTGGCCGACCGGAGCTTCGCCCGGGCACCGTGGCGCAGTACCTGGAGGTCGAGGCGCGCTCGGTCGACCACGAGATCGAGGTCCTGACGACCTTCGGACCGTTCCGCCGCGGCGCCCCGCCCGAAAGCGACTAGCGGCCTTCCCCTTGCCCCACGTGCTCCCCCGCCGGACGGGCGCCGGCGATGCCCCCGGCGGCCGGACACCGCGGCGCCGCTCCCCTTGACGCCGCCGTCCGGCTGGTTAGCTGATCGAGGACCCGACGGGAGGACACGGATGGCCGACGAGCTCGTCTTCTATACCAACCCGATGTCGCGCGGGCGGATCGCCCGCTGGATGCTCGAAGAGGTTGGGCAGCCGTACCGCACGGTGTTCCTCGACTTCGCGACCAGCGCCAAGGCGCCGGAATACCTGGCGCTGAACCCGATGGGCAAGGTGCCGACGATCGTGCACGGCGCGACGGTCGTGACCGAGGCCGCGGCGGTCTGCGCCTACCTCGCCGACGCCTTCCCGGAGGCGGGCCTGGCGCCGGAGCCGGCGAAGCGGGGCGCCTATTACCGCTGGATGTTCTTCGCGGCGGGGCCGGTCGAGGCGGCCGTCACCAACCGGGCGCTCGGGGTCGAGGTGCCGAAGGAACGCGAGGGGATGATCGGCTACGGCTCGTTCGGCCGGGTCATGGACGCGATGGAGGCGGCGCTGGCCGGCGGCGGCTATGTCGCGGGCGACGCCTTCTCGGCGGCCGACGTCTACTTCGGCTCGGCGGTCGGCTGGGGGCTCAGCTTCGGCACGATCGAGAAGCGGCCGGCCTTCGAGGACTATTGGGCACGGATCTCCGAGCGGCCGGCGGCGGTCAAGGCGCGCGAGATCGACGACGCGGCGGTGGCCGCCGCGAAGGCGGAGGCATGAGCGAGCGGCTGACGCCGGACGAGCGGGAGGCGCTGCTGCCCGCGCTCGGGGAAGCCGGGTGGGGCGGGGTGCCGGAGCGCGACGCGATCCGCAAGATATGGAAGTTCAGGAGCTTCTCCGAGGCCTGGGGGTTCATGGCGCGCGCCGCGCTGGCGGCGGAGAAGCTGAACCACCATCCGGAATGGACCAACGTCTACAACGTGGTCGACGTGACCCTGACCACGCATGCCTGCGACGGACTGAGCGGGCTCGACGTGGAGCTCGCGCGGCGGATGGACAAGCTTGCCGGGAGCGGCGCCGAGGTGCAGCGCGACCATTCGGAGCCGGTGGAGTGCCTGTGCCGGCTGCACCACGGCTGAGGCGGATCCGGTCGGGGCGCCTTTGCGCCCCGGAGTGGTTCTCCCCGCGCGCTGAAGTGCGTGGGGGCCCCTGCGCGGTTGCGCGCGTCTCCCCACACTCTCCCTTCCTCGCCCCCAGGGGCGAGGGGAACCTGCCCGACAGGTCGGGGCAGGAAGGGAGGCGGGGTCAGCCGTTCTCGTCGCGCGGGCACTCGATGTCGACGAGGGCGGTGGCGCCCTGGTGGCTGCGGACGGCGAGCGTGAGGCCGCGGAGCGGCGGGGAGCCGGCGGCGGGGGACGGGGGTGGCGGCGAAGGTGTCGCTCTCGGCGGCGAGGCCGGCGATGAGGGTGCCGAGGAGGCCGGGCGCGGCGAGGGGCTGGCGGCGCGCTCGACGGCCCCCGATGCGAGGTCGGCGCGGTCGCCGGCGGCGAGCACGGTCAGGCGGACGCCGCGGGCGACGAAGCTGTCGCTCTGGACGTCGAGGGTGTCGGGGTCGATCTCGACCAGCACGAAGCCCTGGCGGCCGGCGGCCTCGAGGCGGGTGCCGGCGTGGGAGGCGACGGCGGCGCTGTCCTCGAAGACGCCGATGCCGAAGCGCTCGTTCTCCTCGGCGCAGGCGACGATGAGGCGGCCGAGGCGGTTGCCGCCGACGAGGTTCTGGTCGACGATGCCGCCGCCGAAGAGCCCAACGCCTTCCTGGATCACGAGGCCCTTGTGGCCGGTGTCCGACGAGACGCCGTAGCGGAGGGCGGCGTAGCTGGAGCCGCCGGCGATCATCACGCCGGAGAGGGCCGAGGCGGCGCCGCTGGCGGCGAAGAGGGTAGCGCCCTGGGCATGGGCGCGGGCGATGGCGCGCAGGACGGCCGACTCCTCGCCGCGGTGGAGCAGGGTCTCGACCAGCCGGATCTGGTTGCCGCCGCAAGCACGCCGCGGAGGCCGGCGATCCGCTCGAGGAGCGCGGCGTCGTTCTCGGCGTAGTCGACGGTGTCGAGGGTGACGCCGAGGTCGACGGCCTGGACGCCGTGGGTGGCGAGCATGCGGACGTGCTCGGCGGCGGTCGCGCGCGGCTCGGCGGAGGCGGCGGCGAAGACGCCGACCGGGCCGGGGCCGACGAGGCGCAGGGGGCCGGCGAGCATCTCGGGGGCGCTCGACAGCGGCGAGGAGCCGAGGAGGACGATGCGCGCGTCGGGGTTCGGGTCCATGCCGAAGGTGCGGGCGCGCCGGCCGAGGCGGTCGGCGATGCGGGTGGCGCTCAGGGCCTCGCTCAGCATCGAGCAGCGGAAATTGAGTGCGGTCATCCGGAGGCCGGTCTCGGGGGTCGCGATCAGACCGCGCGAGCGGCGCGGCTGGCGCTCGATCTCGACGGTGACGTTGAAGCCGGAGCGGGCGTCGAAGGCCTCGGCGCGGTCGGCGGTGTAGGCGTCGCCGTCGCCGAGGACGAGCCGCGTCATAAGGTCGTATAGCGTGTAGGCGCCGAAGACGTTGCGGCGCGAGCGGGCGGGGGCGCGGTAGGCGGCCTCGCGGCGGCGTGGCCGGCGCTTGGCGGCGCCGGGCTGGGGTCGGAAGCGGACGAGCTCGATCGCGTCGCCATCGTCGAGGTAGCTGAGGCGGAAGTCGCGGAAGCTGTGGCCGCGCGCGTCGACGGTGGCGGGTCCCATGTCGACGAGCATGACGCCGTATTCGCCGCAGACCCGCGCCGCGCCGGCCTCGACGAGGAGCGCGGTGTTCTCGTCGACGCCGAAGCCGCGGCGGACGCCGGCGCGGTTCATCGCGACGACGAGGCGGCCGAGGCGGCCGCGCTTGATGAAGTGCTGATCGAGCATGCCCCAGGGAAAGAAGCCGAGGCCGGCGCCCATCAGGAGCCCGGGCTTGTCGGGGTCCTCGGTGACGCCGTGGATCGCCGACTCGATCGAGGTGCCGCCGAGGATCATCGGCTGCGACATCATCGCGGCACCGGCGCTCGACCCGGCGACGAGGCCGCCCGCGGCCTGGGCGGCGCGGATGGCGGCGAGGACCGGCGTCTCGCGGCCGTGGGGCGCGAGGGCGGCGACGATCTGCGCCTGGTCGCCGCCGGTGAAGTAGACGCTGCCATAGCCCGCGATGCGGTCGCAGAGGGCACGGTCGTGGGCGAGGCGGCGGGCGTTGCCGACGGTGAGCGGCACCACGTCGGCGTCGAAGCCGTGGCTGCGGAAGACCTGGGCGCTCTCCTCGCCCACGGCCTTGGGCTCGGAGAGGCGGTGGGAAGACGAGGATGCGGCCGGCCGCGAGCCGGTGGAGCTCGCCGAAGACGGCGACGTTGCCGTCCTCGAGCCGGCCGCCGATGACGGCGAGCTTGCCCGCGCCGGGAAAGGCCTGCGTCATTCGGCCGGGACGATCCGGACGCCGCGGTCGTCGCTCAGGATGCGCCAGCCGTCGGGCACGTCGAAGCCGGACGCGGCGAGCCGCGTTTCCGGTGCCACCGGCTTCGCGGGCTCCGAGGGATGGAAGTAGATGATCTGCTTCCACGAGCGGGTGATCGCGTCGCAGAAGATCAGGACGAGGTCGTTGGGCCTCGCGATGGTCAGCGCCCGATCGACCGACGCGCTCTCGCTGTCGGCGAGCTCGATGGCGTCCTCGGGCACCCCGGCCGCGATCAGCTCGGCGCGCAGCATCTTCGGCACCTCGTCGGGCGCGCGGCCGCGCGGGTTGTCGTCGGCATGGCAGAGGTAGACGTCGAAGTGGCCCGCGACCTTGCGCGCAATGGCGCGCACGTCGTCGTCGCGGCGGTCGCCGGGGGTCGTCACGCAGACGATGCGCTTGCCGAGCGGGTTCAGCCGCTCGACGAGGTCGACCATGGCGCCGACCGCGGCCTCGTTGTGGCCGTAGTCGAGGATGACGCGGAAGCCGTGCTCGTCGAAGATGTTCATGCGGCCGGGCGACTGGTAGAAGGTGTTGTCGAAGGTCCGCAGCCCGTTGCGGATCTGGTCGAGGGTCAGGCCGAGGGCGTAGGCCATCGCTGCGGTGAACATGGCGTTCTCGACGTTGTGCAGCGCCTTTCCCTCGACGGTCGCCGGGATCAGGTGGGTCCAGATCAAGGGCAGCTGGCCGCCGTGCTCGTAGATGACGATCTGGTCGCCGTTCAGCCCCTGCTCGAGCACGACCGCGCGCTGGCCGAGCCGGATGTGCTCGCGGACGAGCGGGTGGTCGGGATTGCGGGTGACGTAGCAGATGTGTTTCGCCTGCGTGTGCGCGGCCATCTTCAGGGTCTGCGGGTCGTCGGCGTTGAGGACGGCGCAGTCCTTGGCGACCTCGACGACGAGGCGCTTGACCTCGGCGAGCTGGTCGACGGTGTCGACGCCGCCGAGGCCGAGGTGGTCGGAGGTGACGTTGAGGACGGCGCCGACGTCGCAGAAGCGGTAGCCGAGGCCGGCGCGGACGATGCCGCCGCGGGCGGTCTCGATGACGGCCATGTCGACGGTCGGGTCGCGCAGCACCATCGAGGCCGCGACCGGGCCGGTCATGTCGCCCTTCACCGTGACGTTGCCGTCGATGTAGACGGCGTCGGTGGAGGTCTGGCCGACGACGTGGCCGGCCATCTTCAGCACGTGCGCGAGCATCCGGGCGGTCGTGGTCTTGCCATTGGTGCCGGTCAGGGCGGCGATCGGGATGCGCGCGGGGGCGCCGTTCGGGAACAGCATTTCCATGACGGCGCCGCCGACGTCGCGGCCCTTGCCCTCGGAGGGCGCGATGTGCATGCGCATGCCGGGGCCGGCGTTGATCTCGCAGATGGCGCCGCCGGTGTCGCGGTAGCTCTGGGTAATGTCGGTGGTGAGGAAGTCGACGCCGCCGATGTCGAGGCCGACGGCGCGGATGGCCCGCTCGGCCATCAGCTTGTTGTCGGGGTGGATGACGTCGGTGACGTCGATGGCGGTGCCGCCGGTCGAGAGGTTGGCGGTTTTTCTCAGGAAGACCGTCTCGCCCTCGGGGGGGACGCTGTCGTGGCCGTAGCCCTTGGCCTTGAGCAGCCGGTCGGCGGCGTCGTCGAGCTCGAGGCGGGTCAGCATGTTCTCGTGGCCGGCGCCGCGGCGGGGATCGCGGTTCACCTCGACGACGAGTTCGGCGATGGTCGATCTGCCGTCGCCGACCACGTGGCCGGGCATGCGGCGGGCCGCGGCGACGAGCGTGCCGTCGATGACGAGGAGGCGGTGGTCGTCGCCGAGGATCATGCTCTCGACCACGACGCCCGAGCCTTCGTTGAGGGCGGTCTCGAAGGCGCTCGCGACCTCGTCGTCGGTGGTGAGGTTCACCGAGACGCCGCGGCCGTGGTTGCCGTCGACGGGCTTGACGACGACCGGGTAGCCGATCGCGTTCGCGGCCTCGACCGCGTCCTCGGCGTCGCGGACGTGGTACTGGCGCGGGACCGGCAGGCCGAGGTCGGAGAGGAGGCGGGTGCAGAGCTCCTTGTCGGCGGCGATCTCGACGGCGGTGTGCGAGGTCTGCGAGGTGAGCGCCGCCTCGATGCGCTTCTGGTACTTGCCCTGGCCGACCTGGATCAGGCTGGCGTCGTTGAGCCGGATCCAGGGGATGTCGCGCGCCTCGGCGGCGCGGACCAGCGCGAGCGCGGAGGGGCCGAGCGAGCGGCGGGAGGCGAAATGGTCGAAGTCGTCGATCGCCTCGGCGATGTCGAAGCTGCCGTCCTCGGGGGCGATCAGCTCGAGGATGATGGCGCGGGCGACCTCGCCGGCCTCGAGGCCGACCTCCTCGGATTCGTAGCCGAAGAGGACCTCTACCTCGTCGGGATGGGCGGCGGGGCGGGTCATGGCGATCTCGGCCGGGGTGCCGCCGTGGTTCTGCAGCGCGACGGCGACCTGGGCCATCAGTTCGCCCAGGCGGCAGTCGGGCTCCTTCAACCGCGGCAGCAGCGGCTCGCCGCGCTCGGTGCGGGCGGTGCCGAGGCCGGGAAGATGTTCGAGGAGCGGGCCGGTCAGCGCGTCGCCGAAGTCGGCGACCGGGGTCTCTGCGCGGCGGTGCAGGTCGACGGTCAGCCGGATCAGCGGGGTCTTGGCGTAGACGTTCGGGCCCACGTAGACGGCGGTCGAAACGATCTCCATGGGTCCCCCTGTCCATCGGCTGTCCGGCCTTGGTAGCCCCCGCGGACGGCTTCGGAAAGGGGCGATCGTTCCGGCGCTCGCCAGACGGCCGCTGCCGGTGCGATAGTCGGGGCCTTGGCCGATTCCGGTCGGAAGGGGACGCCGCCGATGCCCGAACCGAACGACCTGCCGGGGCGCCGGGAGACGATCGCGCTGCCGCAGATCGCCTCCGGGACGCGGCGCGAGGTGACCGTGCTGCGGTTCGGGGCCGCCGGCGCCCGGCCGAAGGCCTACCTGCAGGCGGGGCTGCACGCGGACGAGCTGCCGGGGATGCTGGTGCTTGCGCGGCTCGCGCGGCTCCTGTCCGAGGCGGAGGGGCGCGGCGAGATCCGCGGCGAGGTGGTGCTGGTGCCGGTGGCGAACCCGATCGGGCTGGCGCAGCAGGTGCAGGGCCACCTGCGCGGGCGCTACGAGGCGAACAGCTCGGGCAACTTCAACCGGGGCTATGCCGACCTGGCGCCGCCCGTGGCCGGGGCGGTCGCCGGGCGGCTCGGGGGCGACGCGGCGGCGAACGTCGCGGCGATCCGGGCAGCGATGGGCGAGGTGCTGGCCGAAGCCGAGGCGCGAGACGAGATCGGCTGCCTGCGGCTGGCGCTGCTGCGGCTCGCCTGCGACGCGGACTTCGTGCTCGACCTGCATGCGGACAACGAGGCGGTGCTGCACCTCTATACCGGCACAACGCTCTGGCCCGGTGCGGCCGATCTCGCGGCCGAGCTCGGGGCGCGGGCGGTGCTGCTGGCCGAGGTCTCGGGGGGCAACCCGTTCGACGAGGCCTGCAGCGGGCCCTGGTGGGCGCTGGCGCGCCAGTTCCCCGCGGCGGCGATCCCGCCCGCCTGCCTGGCGGTGACCGTCGAGCTGCGGTCGAACAACGACGTGGACGCTGGGCTGGCGGCGGCGGACGCCGGGGCGCTGCTGCGGTTCCTGATGCGGCGCGGGGTGGTCGCGGGCGATCCGGGCCCGCTGCCGGCGCCCGCGTGCGACGCGACCCGGCTCGACGCGATGCAGCAGGTGCGCGCGTTCTCGGCCGGGATCGTCGTCTACCGCGCCGGGCTCGGCGACGTGGTCGCGGCCGGCGACACGGTGGCCGAGATCGTCGATCCGCTCGGCGGCACGGTGCCGGTGCTGGCGCGCACGTCGGGCGTCCTCTTCGCCCGCCACGACCAGCCGCTCGCCTGGCCGGGCAAGGTGATCGGCAAGATCGCCGGCCATGAGCCCCTCCCGGAGCGGCGCGGCGCGCTGCTGACGGACTAGGAGCTTCCCTGTGCTAGTCGCGCGCCCCCGACGGTCTAGGGGGCCGGCTTGATGTTCTGGTTCACCCTGAAGAGGTTGGTCGGGTCGTACTGTTTCTTTGCCGCCGCGAGCCGGGCGTAGTTGTCGCCGTAGCTCGCCCGGACGCGTGCGTCGCCTTCGTCGTCCATCATGAAGTTGACGTAGGCGCCGCCCGGGTTGAACCTGTGCACCGCGTTCCAATACCCGCGCCCCCAGCGCCTGAGGGCATCGGCCTTGCCGGGGTCCGAATCGATCGCCGCGATCACCATCGACCATGTCGCGTCGCGCGCGCCCCAGGCAGTCTGGTCCTTGCCGACCCGGCGCACCGCGCCGTCGATCGGATAGAGGTGCATCAGGCTGAGCTCGCTCGGGGCGGCCGCCGACTGGGCGACGTAGGTCTCGATCGCCTCGTCGCTGAGGTCGGTCACGAAGTCGCCCTTCCAGTACCACTGCAGCCCGCTCGGGAAGAACGGGTCGAAGAGCCCCTGCATCGCGGGGAAGGGCATGGTGCCCATCCAGTTGAACAGCGGCTCGGGCAGCTGGTCGAGGAGCGGAGCGAGAGCCTTCCTGCCGTCCTCCTCCGAGCCGTTGAAGGCGCCGATGATGGCGCAGGCGCGCTTGCCCCAGGCCTCGCGCGGGAACGGGTCCATCGAGGGCACGGTCTTCAGCCCGACGAAGATGCCGAGGTCCTCCGGCGCCGTCGGGAGGAAATCGCGATAGGCCGCCATGATCTTCCTGGCGTCCTTCGCGTCCCAGAAGATCGGGCCGGCGAAGACCATGCTCACCGGATGGGCCCGGAACAGGAAGCTCGTCACGACCCCGAAGTTGCCGCCGCCGCCGCGCAGGGCCCAGAACAGGTCGGCGTTCTCCTGCGGGCTGGCGGTGACGAAGCTGCCGTCGGCCAGCACCACGTCGGCCTCGAGCAGGTTGTCGATGGTCAGCCCGTGCTTGCGGGTCAGATAGCCCGAGCCGCCGCCGAGGGTCAGGCCGGCGACGCCGGTCGTCGAGACGATGCCGAACGGGACCGCGAGGCCGAAGACGTGCGTGGCGTGGTCGACGTCGCCCGAGGTGCAGCCGGGCTCGACCCGGACGGTGCGAGCCTCGGGATCGACCCGGATTCCCTTCAGCATCGATAGGTCGATGACCAGCCCGTCGTCGACGCTCCCGAGACCCGGGCCGTTGTGCCCGCCGCCGCGGATGGCGATGAGGAGCCCGCCTTCGCGCCCGAAGTTCACCGCGGCGACCACATCGGCGACGTCGGCGCACTTCACGATGAGCACGGGCCGCTTGTCGATCATGCCATTGTAGAGCGAGCGTGCATGATCGTAATCCGCGTCTTCCCGGGCGATCACCCGACCGCGAATATTCACACGGAATTGATTGATGTCTTCGTCCCGCATCGTACCCTCCCGGTGGATGCTTCAGACGCGCAGAATCTACTCCCTTTCAACTCCGCAGCCAAGGCATCTTGACGGGGCCGCCCATTGCGAAGCGTCGTGCCGCGTTCCTCCGCGAGCAGCAGGACTTCCCGTCCGCCGGTAGGCCGAGGGCCGGAACTGCCTTGACCTCCAAGCGGGCGGGAGGAGGATGGCCGAGCGATCTGCAGAGTCGGTCTGCACTGCAAGTTTGGGGACAGCCCATGCTGGAATTCGACCGTGTTCGTGCATGTGGGGTCTTGCTGGCTGCCTCGATCGGCGGGCGTATCGGGAGTTCTGGGCCAGGAACCGGCTCGAAGCGACGGCGATCTTCGCGACCGTCGCCATTCCGCTCGGGCCGGTGAAATAGCCTCGGCAGCGCGACGGACGTCCGCGTCCGGGCGGGTGCGGGCCCGCGGCTCGCCGGCGTGGGCTCAGATCATCACGCGCAGCGGAGCGTTGCGACGGGCGAGGACGGCGCGTGTCGCGGGGTCGACCGGCGCGGCGACGAGGGCGGCGTCGGGGGCGGGGTGCATCAGGCGGGAGGCGCCGGGGCCGGATTCGCCGAGCCAGAGGGCGAAGTCGGCGGGGGAGATGACGACGGGCATGCGGTCGTGGATGGGGGCGAGCGTGGCGTTGGCGTCGCAGGTCACGATCGCACAGGTCGAGATCCAGCCGTCGGGACCCTTCCAGTCCTGCCAGAGGCCGGCGAAGGCGAGCATGCCGCCGCCGGAGGGGCGGATGGTCCAGGGGACGCGGGCGTCCTTCGGGCCCTGCCATTCGTAGAAGCCGTCGGCGGGAACCAGGCAGCGGCGCTTGACGATCGCGTCGCGGAAGGCGGGCTTGGTCGTGATGCCTTCGGCGCGGGCGTTGATCAGCAACGGCCCGCCGTTCTGGGTGCGGTAGTAGGGCGGGACCAGCCCCCAGCGCATCGGCACCAGCGTCCGGTCGCCGTCATGGCTGACGACGACCGGGATGGGCTCCGTGGGCGAGACGTTGAGGCGCGGTTCGTCGGGCAGCCCGAGCGCCAGGTCGGCCTCGAAGAGGCGCGCCATCGCCTCGAAGCTCGAGGTGATCATGTAGCGCCCGCACATCGGTCCGCGCCGGCCTCAGGGGAGCTGGTAGCCGGGGGTCGCGCGCATCAGCTCCTTCTCGGCGTCGTTCATGTCGGCCCCGAAGGGCTCGAAGAGCGGGGTCGAGAGGTAGCGCTCGCCGGTGTCGGGGAGCATCGCGAGGATCACCGAGCCCTTCGGGGCCTTTTCGGCCACCTGGTGGGCGACGGCGAAGGTCGAGCCGCCGGAGACGCCGGTCAGGATGCCCTCCTTGGCGGCGAGCGCGCGCGCCCACTTCATGCCCTCGGGCCCGGCGATCGGGATCAGCTCGTCGTAGTAGTGGCCGTCGATCGCCTCCTGCAGCACCAGCGGGATGAAGTCGGGCGTCCAGCCCTGGATCGGGTGCGGCTCGAAGGCCGGGTGGCTGCCGGCGGGCTCGCCGTCGTCGGTGCGGGGCTGCGGGGTGCCCGAGCCGACGAGCTGGGCGTTGGCGGGCTCGCTGAGGACGATCTTGGCGTCGGGCCAGTGCTTCTTCAGCACCCGGCCGACGCCGGCGACGGTGCCGCCGGTGCCGTAGCCGGAGACGAAGTAGTCGAGGCGCTGGCCCTTGAAGTCGGCGACGATCTCGGCCGCGGTCGTGCTCTCGTGGATGTCGGCGTTGGCGGCGGTCTCGAACTGGTGCGCGAGGAACCAGCCGTTGGCCTCGGCGAGCTCCTTGGCCTTCTGGTACATGCCGAAGCCCTTCAGCGCCCGCGGCGTGAGCACCACCTGGGCGCCGAGATAGCGCATCAGCTGCCGCCGTTCGGTCGAGAAGCTGTCGGCCATGGTCACGACCAGCGGGTAGCCCTTGGCGGCGCAGACCATGGCGAGCCCGACGCCGGTGTTGCCGCTGGTCGCCTCGACCACGGTCTGGCCGGGCTTCAGCGTGCCGTCGCGCTCGGCGGCCTCGATGATGCTGATCGCCAGCCGGTCCTTGACCGAGCCGGCCGGGTTGAAGAACTCGCCCTTCACGTACATCGTCACGCCGTCCGGGGCGAGGCGGTTGATCCTGACGCAGGGGGTGTCGCCGATGGTGTCGACGATGCTGTCGTAGAGCCGGCCCCGGCCCTCGGTCCGGCGCACGGCGCCGCCGCTTGCTGTCTTGCTCATGACGTTTTCCGTTTCTCCCTTTGCCGCCCCGGGCGGCCATGGCCCAGCCTCTCACGCCCCGCCGGAGGCGGCAAGGCGGCGTTGGGGAGGTTGTTGTGGAGCGCCAATGTTTCGGCATGATCGCAGCAGGGAGGCGAGTCAGCGCGATATGGAAGCAGCCGTCAGACCTCGCGGCTCGGCCCTGGCGCCGCTCGCGAGCCCGGTCTTCCGGGCGATCTGGATCGCGAGCCTCGCATCGAACTTCGGCGGGCTGGTCCAGGCGGTGGGCGCGGCCTGGATGATGACGACGATCACGCCGTCGGCGAACATGGTCGCGCTGGTTCAGGCGTCGACGACGCTGCCGATCATGGTGTTCTCGCTGGCGGCGGGTGCGATCGCCGACAGCTTCAATCGTCGGCGGGTGATGCTGGTCGCGCAGGGGTTCATGCTGTGCGTTTCGATCGCGCTGACGGTCGCGGCCTCGATGCAGTTGCTGACGCCCTGGACGCTGCTCGGCTTCACCTTCCTGATCGGCTGCGGGACGGCGCTCAACAACCCGGCCTGGCAGGCCTCGGTCGGGGACATGGTGCCGCGATCCGAGCTGCCGGCGGCGGTGGCGCTGAACAGCGTGGGGTTCAACCTGACCCGGAGCGTCGGGCCGGCGATCGGGGGCGTGATCGTCGCCGCGGCCGGGGCGGCGGCGGCCTTCGCGGTCAACAGCGTGAGCTACTTCGGGCTGATCGGGGTGCTGCTCTGGTGGCGGCCGGAGTACCCGCAGAGCCCGCTGCCGCGGGAGCGGCTGGGACCGGCGATGGGGGCGGGGCTGCGCTATGTCGCGATGTCGCCCAACATCACCAAGGTCGTGCTCCGGGCGTTCCTGTTCGGCCTGACGGCGGTCGTGGTGATGGCGCTCCTGCCGCTCGTCGCGCGCGAGCTGGTCCAGGGGGGGCCGCTGACCTACGGCGGTCTCCTCGGCGCCTTCGGGGTGGGCGCGATCGGCGGGGCTTTCATCGGCGGGCGGCTGCGCGAGGTCCTGTCGAACGAGTGGATCGCGCGGCTCGCCTTCGCCGGGTTCGCGGTCTGCGCGACGGTGCTGGCGCTCAGCACGCGGACCTGGCTGACGGCGCTGGGGATGCTGGTCGGCGGGGCCTGCTGGGTGCTGGCGCTGGCGCTCTTCAACACGACGGTGCAGCTCTCGACGCCGCGCTGGGTGGTCGGGCGGGCGCTGGCGCTCTACCAGACCGCGGCCTTCGGCGGCATGGCGCTCGGCAGCTGGCTCTGGGGCAGCGTCGCCGAGGCGCACGGCCCGTCGCGGGCGCTGCTCTTCGCCGCCGGCGCGATGCTCGCCTCCGGGGCGGTCGGGCTGCGGCTGCCGCTGCCGGCGCGCGCCGAGCTCGACCTCGACCCCCTGAACCGCTGGACCGAGCCGGTCGTCGGCATCGAGCTGAAGCCGCGCAGCGGCCCGATCTCGATCACGGTCGAATACGAGATCGACGAGCGCGACATCCCGGACTTCCTCGCGACCATGGCCGAGCGCGAGCGCATCCGCCGCCGCGACGGCGCGCGGCACTGGACGCTGATGCGCGACCTCGAGAACCCGCGGGTCTGGGTCGAGAGCTACCAGACCGCGACCTGGGTCGAATACGTCCGCCACAACCAGCGCCGGACCAAGGCCGACGCCGGCTCGGTCGACCACCTGCGCGACCTCCACCGCGGCGAGGGCCCGCCCCTGGTGCGCCGGCGGCTCGTCCGCCACACCCAGCGACCGCGCGAGGAGGCGGCGCACAAGGCGCCGATCGACCACCCGTAGGGGTGTCGGGGCATGCCCAAGGCGTTCGAGGCGGCGATTCCTTCAGGAATGTCGGAGCGCCTTTGCGCTCCGGGGTCGTTCTCCCCACGCGCGCAAGGCGCGCGCGGGGCCCCTGCGCGCCGTTGCGCGCGTCTCCCCCACCCCCCTTCCCCCCGCCCACAAGGGGGCGGGGGAACCTGCCCGATAGGGCAGGGAGGAAGAGATTGGAAAGAGAAGGCAGGGGAGGGCGGGCCGGCGCGCGGTGCGCCGGCCGGGGCCGACGTCAGAGGACGACGACCTTTGCACCCATGTGGACGCGGTCGTAGAGGTCGATCACGTCCTGGTTCAGCATGCGGAAGCAGCCCGAGGAGGCGGCCCAGCCGATCGACTTCGGGGTGTTGGTGCCGTGGATGCGGTAGCCCGAGTCGCTGCCGCCGAAGTAGATGTAGAGGGCGCGGGCGCCGAGGGGGTTGGTCGGGCCGCCGGGCTGGCCGTCCTTCCACTTGGCGGTGTGCGGGTCGCGCTTGACCATCTCGGGCGGCGGGGTCCAGGTCGGCCACTTGGCGCGCCGCTCGATCGTGCCGGTGCCCGACCAGCCGAAGCCCTCGCGGCCGACGGCGATGCCGTAGCGCGTCGCCTTGCCGTCGGCCTCGACGAGGTAGAGGAACGGCCCGTGCGGATCGATGACGACGGTGCCGGGCGCCTCGGCCGTCGGGTAGTTCACCTCGTTGCGCAGGAGCTCGCGGTGGAACTGGGTCACGTCGATCGCCCGGACCGCCTTGCCGCTGTCCTTGCGCGCGGCGTACATCGCGACGAGCGCCGGGTCGGGCGCGGGCTTCACGATCGCGGGCTCGGCGGGCTCGACCTTGACCTCGGCCTTGGCGGCGGGCGCCGGGGGCGCGGGGGACACCGGCGCGCCGTCGACCGGCAGGCAGCCGGCCAGCGCCCACGAGGCCAGGAGAAGCGACGCGCAAGCCTTCGCGTTCATGATCACGCACCCACTCAAGAACCGTTTACCCGAGAGCCATCCGCAAGCAAGCCGCTCGTCGGCGGCGACGGCGGAACTGCCGCCGATGCGACTCGATTAGGCGCCATTCGTTGCGAGTTGGCTAAAATCCTTCGCGCCGGCCGGCAGGCTCGCCGGCCTTGCCATGCCGAGGCGGGGTGAGGCAGAGTGCCGGTGCCGGATTGCTGCTCCCTTGATCTGCGTCAACGCGGCATGCGCCCGCGGGTGTCAAGGTAGCGGAAAGCTGGTACGATGGGGGCTCGCATCCTGTGGCCGGCGGTCGAGGATTGAATTGCGCAAGCGGGCTACGGTGACGGGCCAGATAAGGGACCGGCGTCTCAGGACGACGGCCGCGAGGGAAGAGACGGCATGGATTACGAGACCCTGTTCCGGCAGCAGGTCGGCGCGTTGCGCGAGGAAGGCAACTATCGCGTCTTCGCCGAGCTCGAGCGCCGGAACGGCGACTTCCCCCGTGCGCGGCGCTACGTCGGCAACCGGCCGCACGAGGTCACCGTCTGGTGCTCCAACGACTATCTCGGCATGGGCCAGCATCCGGGCGTGCTCAACGCGATGCACGCGGCGATCGACCGCTCGGGCGCCGGCGCCGGCGGGACCCGCAACATTTCGGGCACCACCCACGACCACGTGCTGCTCGAGCGCGAGCTCGCCGACCTGCATTGCAAGGAGGCGGCGCTGCTCTTCACCTCGGGCTACGTCGCCAACTGGGCGACGCTCGGCACCCTCGGGGCGCGGCTGCCGGGCTGCGTGATCCTGTCGGATGCGCAGAACCACGCCTCGATGATCGAGGGCATCCGCTATGCCCGCTGCGAGAAACGCATCTGGAAGCACAACGACCCCGCCGACCTCGACCGGCAGCTCGCGGAGATCGCGGGCGACCGGCCCAAGGTCGTCGCCTTCGAGAGCGTCTACTCGATGGACGGCGACGTCGCGCCGATCGGTGAGATCCTCGAAGTGGCCGAGCGGCACGGCGCGATGACCTACCTCGACGAGGTGCACGCGGTCGGCCTCTACGGGCCGCGCGGCGGCGGCATCGCCGAGCGCGAGGGCGTGATGGACCGGGTCACGCTGATCGAGGGCACGCTCGGCAAGGCCTTCGGCGTCGTCGGCGGCTATATCGCCGCCTCGGCGGCGCTGGTCGACTTCGTCCGCAGCTTCGCCTCGGGCTTCATCTTCACCACCTCGCTGCCGCCGGCGATCGCCGCCGGCGCCCGCGCCAGCGTCGCACACCTGAAGGTGAGCCAGGTCGAGCGGCTGCGCCAGCAGGCGATGGTCGCGAAGCTCCGCGCCCGGCTCGACCGGCTCGGCATCCCGCACCTGCGGAACCCGAGCCACATCGTGCCGGTGATGGTGAAGGACCCGGTCAAGTGCAAGATGATCTCCGACATCCTGCTCGACGACTTCGGCATCTACGTGCAGCCGATCAACTACCCGACGGTCGCCAGGGGCAGCGAGCGGCTGCGCTTCACCCCGTCGCCGCTCCACACCGACGCCGACCTCGACCACCTGATCGCGTCGCTCACCGCGCTCTGGAAGCAGTGCGCGCTCGCCCGAGCGGTGGCGTGACCCGCGAATCTTGCAGGAATGACGGAGACGGGGCCTTGCCTTTCCTGACTGGGTTTGTCAGGTATGCGGCGAAGGTATCCCGTGGGCTCGGAACCCGCCGATGATCGTCTGCTCATGCACCGGAGTGACCGACCGAGACATCCGCGACGCGATCGCCTGGATGCGCGCCTCCGATCCCTACACGCTCATCACGCCGGGCAAGATCTACCGGGCCCTCGGCAAGTCGGTGGACTGCGGCGGCTGCGTGCGGCTGTTCGTCGAGACCATGCGCAAGGACGACAACCTGGCCGTGCCGGTCGAACTCCGCGGCCTGCGGCCGGGGCGGCGCGGGCAGGCGGCCGCGCGCCAGTTTAGAACGATTCCATATTGCGGCCGGCGCCCGGCTTGCCATAGGCTGCCTGCTGCGGCGGGCGATCCGCCGCCGGCAGCACAGGGGAGCGGGGCAATGAAGGGCGACCAGGGCGTCATCGACTACCTGAACAAGGGGCTGCGCAGCGAGCTGACCGCCGTCAGCCAGTACTGGCTGCACTACCGGCTGCAGGAGAACTGGGGGCTCGGCCGGCTGGCGGAGAAGTCGCGCAAGGAGAGCATCGAGGAGATGCACCATGCCGACAAGTTCATCGACCGGATCATCTTCCTCGAGGGGCATCCGAACCTGCAGACCCTCGACCCGCTCCGGATCGGCGAGACCCCGAAGGAGGCGCTGGAATGCGACCTCGCCGGCGAGCTCGACGCGATCGCGCTCTACAAGGAGGCGCGCGACTACTGCGAGAAGGTGAAGGACTTCGTCTCGAAGAACCTGTTCGAGGAGCTCCTGACCGACGAGGAGGGGCATACCGACTTCCTCGAGACCCAGCTCGACCTCTACGACCGGATCGGCGAGGGCAACTGGTGCCAGCTGAACGCGCTCCCGACCGACAAGATCGGGTAGCCGCATGCGGGCGAAGGTGCGGTGGATCGGCGAGCGGACCTTCGTCGGGTCGACCGAGAGCGGTCACAGCGTCGTCGTCGGCACCGCCCACGGCGAGGACGGCAGGAAGCCGGGGCCGAGCGCGATGGAGCTGGTGCTGATCGGCGCCGGCAGCTGCTCGGCCTGGGACGTCGTCAACATCCTCGAGAAGGCACGCGAAGCGGTCGACGACTGCGTCGTCGCGCTCGACGCCGACCGCGCCGAGAAGGAGCCGCGCGTCTTCACCCGCATCCACATGCACTTCGTCGTCACCGGCCGCGGGCTCGACCCGCGCAAGGTCGAGCGGGCGATCGCGCTCTCGGTCGACAAGTACTGCTCGGCGGTCCAGATGCTGATGAAGACGGCGGCGGTCAGCCACGATTTCGAGATCGTCGAGAGCCCGGCGCCGGCGCCGGCCTGAGGGCCGGGCCCGTTCCGATGCAATTGTCGGGGCGCCTTTGCGCCCCGGAGTCGTTCTCCCCAGGCGCGCGAGCGCGCCCGGGCCCTGCGCGCCGTTGCGCGCGTCTCCCCACCTTCCCGCCCCCAGGGGCGGGGGAACCTGCCCGATAGGCAGGGAGAGCAGGGCAGAGGGGGCGAGGGCTTCAGGCCGGGGGCCCGGGCCTCGGGCGGCGGGCGGCGGTCAGCGCGGCTTCGACGCTCGGGGCGTAGCGGACGAGCGGGGGCGGACGCCGTGGGCGCGCAGGTCGCGGCGGAGCGGCGGGGCGGCGCCGGTCAGGAAGACCGCGACGCCGCGCTGGCCGGCCTTGCGGGCCAGGCCCTCGACCATGTGCGCGGCCGAGCTGTCGACCAGCGTCACCTCGGAGAAGTCGAGGACGAGCGTGCGGTGGGCGTCGCCGATGCGGTCGAGCGCGACGCCGACCGCCGAGACGGCGCCGAAGAAGAGGGCGCCGCGGACCCGGTAGACGACGACCTCCGGGTCGGCGGCCTCCTCGTGGTAGGCGGCGCGCGCGGCCGGGTGCACCGCGACCGCCGACGCCATCCGGTGGATGAAGAGGAGCGCGCCGAGGGCGAAGCCGACGACGATCGCCTCGGTGAGGTCGCGAAAGAGCGTGAGGCCGAGGGTGACGACGAGCACGGCCGCGTCGCCGCGCGAGGCGGTGACCAGCGCCCGGATCGCCGGCTTCTCGACCATGTCCCAGGCGACCACCGCCAGCACGGCGGCGAGCGCCGCGAGCGGGATGTAGCCCGCGAGCGGCGCCGCCAGCAGGATGAAGAGGAGCAGGAACACCGAATGCGCCATGCCGGCGACCGGCCCGTGCGCGCCGGCGCGGACGTTGGTCGCGGTGCGCGCGATGGTGCCGGTGACGCAGATGCCGCCGAAGAGGCCCGAGCCGACGTTGGCGACGCCCTGGGCGATCAGCTCGGTGTTCGAGCGGTGGCGACGACCGGTCATCCCGTCGGCAACCACCGCCGACAGGAGCGACTCGATCGAGCCGAGGAGCGCGAAGCTGAAGGCGGCCGGCAGCACCTCGACGACCTTCGCGAGGTCGACCTGCGGCAGCGCCGGCATCGGGAAGCCGCGCGGGATGCCGCCGTAGGCGGTCTCGATCGTCGCGACGTCGAGCCCGAGCGCCCAGGCGGCCAGCGAGGCGAGCGCCACCACGATGAGCATCCGCGGCCAGCGCGGGCGGAAGCGCTTGAGGACTACGAGCCCGGTGACGGCGACGAGCGAGAGGACGACGGTCGAGGGGTTCGCCGTCGGCAGCGAGCGCCAGATCGCGGGCAGCTTCTGCAGGATAGGGCCGGGCTCCGGGCCGCTCAGGGTGAGGCCGAGGAGCGGCACCAGCTGGCTCGCGAAGATGATCGCGGCGATGCCGGCGGTAAAGCCGACGGTGACCGGAAAGGGGATGAACTTGACGAAGGTGCCGAGGCGCAGGAGGCCGGCGACGGCGAGGAAGACGCCCGAGATCATCGTCGCGAGGATCAGCCCGTCGAGCCCGTGCGCGGCGACGGTGCCCGCGACCAGCACGATAAAGGCGCCGGCCGGACCGCCGATCTGGAACCGGCTGCCGCCGAGCGCGGAGACGAGGAAGCCGCCGACGATCGCGGTGTAGAGCCCGCGGGCCGGCGAGACGCCCGATGCGATCGCGATCGCCATCGAGAGCGGAAGGGCGACGATCGCGACGGTGAGCCCGGCGAGCATGTCCGCCCTGAGCTCCCGGGCGCCATAGCCTTCGGCGAGGGTGGTAAAGAGCTTGGGCGCCAGCGCATCGCGCGCCGGCTGGACGGGCTGGTCGGTCATGGCTCGCTTCGGGGCGCGGAGGCAATCGATGCGCAACTTGCACGGACCGGGGATCGGCGGCAACGGTCATCGCGTTGCCAGCGGCGGGGGGTCGGGCTAGCGTCCGCCCGTTGCCGCGATCCTAAGGGGAGGGGGCGATGGCCCGGCTCGGACTTTGCCTCGGTGCGCTGCTGCTCTTCGGCCTGCCGGCGATCGCTGCCGAGCCGGCCCCGCCCGAACCGGTCGAGGTGCCGCCCGAGGTCGTCGCCCTCGGGACAGGCAGCGTCGCCGGCGGCTATTTCCCGGTCGGTGTCGCGCTCTGCCGGCTCGCCAACGAGCACCGGCGCGAGACCGGGCTGCGTTGCGCGGCCCGGCCGTCGGCCGGCTCGGGGGCCAATGTCGCCGGCCTGCGCGACGGAACCTACGCGCTCGCCATCGTCCAGTCGGACACCCAGGCGGACGCGCTGGCCGGCACCGGCGCATTCGCAGAGGCGGGTCCCTTCGAGGGTCTGCGGTCGGTGATGTCGCTCTATCCCGAGCCGCTCACCGTCGTCGCGCGCGGCGACGCCGGCATCCGCGGCATCGAGGATCTGGCCGGCAAGCGGGTCGTGCTCGGGCAGCCCGGGTCGGGGACGCGGACGCTCGCCGACGCGCTGGTCGCGGCGCTCGGCTGGACGTCGGCGAGCTTCGCGTCGACGCCCGACCTGCCACCCGAGCGGGTCGGCGGCGCATTGTGCGACGGCCAGATCGACGCCTTCTTCTATGCGGTCGGCCAGCCGGCGCAGGTGGTCCAGGGGGCGACGACCGGCTGCGACGCGGTGCTGGTCGACGCAGCCGGGCCGGTGGTCGACGAGCTGGTGCGCAGCACCCCGAGCTTCGTCGCGGCGACCATACCGGCCGGGACCTATCGCGGCATGGAAGACGCGGTCCGGACGTTCGGCGTGACGGCGACGCTCGTGTCCCGCGCTGACGTGCCGGAGGACACGGTCTACGCCATCGTCCGCTCGGTCTTCGATGACATCGACACGCTCCGGGGCCTCGACCCGGTGCTGGCGCGGCTCGACCCGGCGGCCATGGTGAAGGCGGGGCTGACGGCGCCGCTGCATCCGGGTGCCGAGCGCTACTATCGGGAGCGCGGCTGGATCGACTGACCGCCGGCGTTTGACAAGCGGCAGCGCGGCGGGGAAAGCTGCGGGGCCGAGCAGACGCGGGAATCGCGGGCGCTTCCGGAACGGGGCGGGCCGGCAGCGGGGAGGGAGGTCCGTCGCATGCCATCGGCCGCGGAAAGGCAGGGCGCGTGACGCCGCTCGTCGAGATGCGCGGAATCGAGCTGTCTTTCGGCGGCGTGCGGGCGGTCGACGGCGTCAGCGTCGACCTCTTTCCGGGCGAGGTCGTCGGTCTGCTCGGGCACAACGGCGCCGGCAAGTCGACGCTAGCGAAGGTGCTGTCGGGTGCCTCTCCGTGCGACGCGGGCGAGATCCTGATCGACGGGGCGCCCGTGACGATCCGCTCGCCGCGCGACGCCCGCCGGCACCGGATCGAGACGATCTACCAGACGCTGGCGCTCGCCGACCGGCTGACCGCGGCCGGGAACCTGTTCCTCGGGCGCGAGCCGGTGACGCGGTGGGGCTTCGTCGACGACCGGGCGATGCGGGCGGAGACGCGCCGGGTGCTGGCGCGGCTTGCACCGGGGTTCGCCGGGTTCGATGTGCCGGTCCGGGCGCTCTCGGGCGGGCAGCGGCAGGCGATCGCCATCGCGCGGGCGGTGCATTTCGAGGCGCGCATCCTGATCATGGACGAGCCGACCGCGTCACTCGGGGTCGAGGAGACCCGGATGGTCGCGGAGCTGATCCTGCGGCTGAAGGCCGAGGGACTCGGGATCTTCCTCATCTCGCACGACATTCGCGAGGTGATGACGCTCTGCGACCGGGTGTCGGTGATGAAGAACGGGCGTCTGGTCGGCACGGTCAGGGTCGCCGACGTGGGCGAGGAGGAGCTGCTCGGCATGATCCTGCTCGGCAGGCCGCCGGCGCGGCTGCATTGAGGGAGGCGGCAATGTATCTCGGCATCGACATCGGGACGTCCTCGGTCAAGACCGTACTCTTCGACCGCGACCAGCGGCTGATCGGCCAGGCGAGCCAGCCGTTGACGGTCACTCGGCCGCATCCGGGCTGGTCCGAGCAGGACCCCGAGGCCTGGTGGCAAGCGATCGAGGGGACGATCGGGACGCTCGCCCGCGAGCATGGCCTGAAGGGGCTGCGCGGGATCGGGTTGTCGGGTCAGATGCACGGGGCGGTCTGCCTCGACCGCGACGACCGCGTGCTCCGGCCGGCGATCCTCTGGAACGACGGCCGGGCGATGGCCGAATGCGCCGAGATCGAGGCCGCCTTCCCGCGGGCGCGCGAGGTCGCCGGCAACATCGCGATGCCGGGGTTCACCGCCCCGAAGATCGCCTGGATGCGCAAGCACGAGCCCGAGCTCTACGGGCGGATCGACACCGTGCTCTTGCCGAAGGACTACGTGCGGCTGCGGCTGACCGGGCATCACGTCTCGGAGATGTCGGACGCGTCGGGGACCTTCTGGCTCGACGTCGCGGCGCGCGACTGGTCGGACGACCTGCTGGAGGCGACCGGGCTGACGCGGTCGCAGATGCCGCGGCTCGTCGAGGGGAGCGCCGCTTCCGGAGAGCTCCTGCCGGAGCTGGCGCGGGCCTGGGGTGTCGAGGGCACGGTGGTCGTCGCGGGCGGCGCGGGGGACAATGCGGCGGCCGCCTGCGGGGTCGGGGTGGTGCGGCCGGGGACCGCGTTCGTGTCGATCGGAACCTCGGGGGTGCTCTTCGTCTCGAACGCGCATTTCTCGCCGAACACCGCGGGGGCGGTGCATGCGTTCTGCCACGCGATCCCGGAGACGTGGCACCAGATGGGGGTGATCCTGTCGGCGTCGGACAGCATGGAATGGCTGTCGCGGATCACCGGCAAGCGGGCGGCGGAGCTCGGGGACGCCGTCGGCAGGGTCGAGGCGCCTTCGGCGGTGACCTTCCTGCCGTACCTGTCGGGAGAGCGGACGCCGCACAACGACGCCGCGGCGCGCGCGGCGTTCGTAGGGCTGGCGCAGACCGACGGGGTGCGCGAACTCACGCAGGCGGTGATGGAGGGCGTCGCCTTTGCCTTCGCCGACTGTCAGCGGGTGCTGAAGGATGCAGGGACGGACTTCGCGCGGGCGCTGGCGGTGGGCGGTGGCGCACGGTCGGAGCCGTGGCTGCGGATCGTCGCGAGCGTGCTCGACCGCCCGCTCGACATCGCGGCGGACAGCGACGTGGGCGCCGCGCTCGGGGCGGCGCGGCTGGCGATCTGCGCCGCGGAGGGCGCCGATCCGCTGGAGGTCTGCGCGGCGCCGGAGATCGTGCGGTCGGTGGAGCCCGACCCGAAGCTGGTGCCACGCTATCGCGAGGGCTACGCGCGCTACCGGGCGCTTTACGCGGCGATCCGCGACGTCAGGGCAGGAGCTTGAGGAGGGTGACGGTAAGCCCGACGATCGTCGCTGCCTGCAGCATCATGAAGCGGAACAGCTCGGCCCGGTTCTCCGCGTTCTCGGTCTTCACCTCGGCTCGAAGGGCGGCGATCTCGGCTTTTAGTTCGGCTTTGAGCGACATTTCCATGCCCGCAAGATCGGCTTTCGTCGCCAGTTCGGAGGTGTCTGCCTCGGCGAGGCCCTCGACAATTGCTTCGGCCAGCGGCCGCTCCATCCCGGCGCCCGTAAGCCTGCGAACGAACTTCAGCGTGTCGATCCGCAACGACGCCGCCATCCAAGATCCTCCGCAGCCAAACAAAGGCGATCGCAGCTCAATTTGCGATGGTCCGTATACGAGTGCCACAGGCCGGGCACCCATGCACGGCCGGCGTTCAGGATCGGAAAACCGGGCCAGTGTCGCTCACGGGAGAAGCTTCGCGAGCGCGACAGTCGCGCCGCTGACGAAGACCGCCTGCAACAGCACGAAACGCCAGGAGGCACGATCATGACCGACTTCTTCAAAGGCATTGCGCCCGTCGAATACAAGGGCCCCGAGAGCGACGATCCGATGGCCTATCGGTTCTACGACAAGGACCGGGTCGTGTTCGGCAGGAAGATGCGCGACCATCTGCGGATGGCCGTCGCCTACTGGCATTCGTTTGCCTGGGAGGGAGGTGACCCCTTCGGTGGGCGGACCTTCGACCGGCCGTGGTGGGGCGGCGGGATGGAGGCGGCGCGGCTGAAGGCCGAGGTCGCCTTCGAGATGTTCGAGATCCTCGGCGCCGACTGGTTCACCTTCCACGACCGTGACGTCGCGCCTGAGGGCAAGTCGCTCGCCGAGTCGAACCGCAACGTCCGCGAGGTCGCCGACTACTTCGCCCGGCGGATGGAGGAGACCGGGGTCGGCCTGCTCTGGGGAACGGCGAACCTCTTCTCGAACCGGCGCTTCATGGCCGGTGCCGCCACCAACCCCGACCCCGACGTCTTCGCCTATGCCGCCGCGCAGGTTAAGGCGGCGATGGACGTGACCCACGACCTCAAGGGTGCGAATTACGTGCTCTGGGGCGGCCGCGAGGGCTACGAGACCTTGCTCAACACCGACATGAAGCAGGAACTCGACCACATGGGCCGGTTCCTCTCCATGGTCGTCGACTACAAGAAGAAGATCGGCTTCGAGGGCACCATCCTGATCGAGCCGAAGCCGCAGGAGCCGACCAAGCACCAGTACGACTACGACAGCGCCACGGTCTTCGGCTTCCTGCAGCGCTTCGGGCTCGAGAAGGAGGTGAAGCTCAACATCGAGGTCGGCCACGCCTATCTCGCCGGGCACTCCTTCGAGCACGAGCTCGCGACGGCGACCGCGCTCGGCGTGTTCGGGTCGATCGACGCGAACCGCAACGACCTGCAGTCGGGCTGGGACACCGACCAGTTCCCGAACAATGTTCCGGAGACGGCGCTCGCCTTCTACTACATCCTCAAGGCCGGCGGCTTCACCACCGGCGGCACCAATTTCGATTCCAAGCTGCGTCGGCAGTCGCTCGACCCCGAGGATCTCATCGCCGCCCATGTCGGCGCCTTCGACGTCTGCGCCCGCGGGCTCCTTGCCGCCGCCGCGATGATCGAGGACGGCGGCCTGGCGGATGCGCTGGCCGAGCGCTACGCCGGCTGGGACGCGCCGGAGGCGCAGGCGATGCTGACGAGCGACCTAGAGACGATCGCCGCCCGCGTCGACAAGGACGGGCTGGACCCGCAACCCCGGTCGGGCCGGCAGGAGAAGCTCGAGAACTGGGTGAACCGCTTCGTCTGAGGCGGGGGGCGGGACTTCGACCGGTGCCGTGACCGGCGTCGGTCGCTTGGGTGAGGCGCGATGCCGCCCGGACCGGCCGTTGCCTTCCGGGGGCGGCGGGGGCAGACTGGCGGCGATCCGGCCGCAGCCCCGGGGCAGGGCTGCCGGAACCTCTGGGCCGGCATCGGCGTTTTCCGCCGAGCCGGCCGCACCCCGGCCGCCCAGACGCGAGGAGCGACATGGCTAGCAAGGATGATCCGGAGGCTTCTATGACCGAGAAGATGACTGCCGAGGTGGCGGCCCTCCGGGCCGACCTGACCGAACTCGGGTCGATGGTGACCCGCATGGGCAAGGAGCGGGCGGCAAGCATAAAGTCGGCCGCCGCCAACACTGCCGCGGGCGGCTATGCCAAGGGCGAGGAGGCACTGGACGCGGTGATGGCCGAGCTACAGTCGCTGGAGGACGAGGTCGCCGCGGCCACCCGCCGCCGGCCGTTCGCGTCACTGGGACTGGCGACGCTCTTCGGGTTCCTGCTCGGCGTCATGTTCCGGCGCTGAGGTGGCGCTCTTCGCGTCGGTCTCTCGGATTGCGGAGGCGCGCGTCCGCGACGCGGGGCGCCGGCTGGGGCTGCGGGCGGCGCTGATCGGCGGCGCCGTCCTCTGCGCCCTCGTGTGCATCGGCTTTGCGCTCGCCGCCGCCACCGTCGCGCTGGCGGCGCGGGTCGGGCCGATCGAAGCGCTGGCGATCATGGCGGGGAGCGCGCTCGTCCTCGTCCTGGTCTTCGTAGGGGCGCTGGCCTTGGAGGCTCGCCGGCATCGGCGGCTCGCGGTCCGTCGTGCCGCGCTCGACCGCGAGTTTCTCAGGGCCGCCGCGGTGTCGATGGTGCCGCAGCGGGCGCCGTCGCGACCGGTGGTCGGCCTCGGGCTCGTCGCGCTCGGGGCGATGCTGGTACTCATCCGCCGACGCGGCGGCACGGGCGATTGAGCCATGCTCGAGATCACCGACGACAATGCGCACAACTGCCTCGTGCTCGAGCCCTCGGGCAGCCTTTCGGAGGGTGACTTCCAGCGGCTGACCGAGCGCTTCAACGCCGTGGTCCATGCGACCGACCGGATCCCGAACCTGGTCGTCCATGCCGAGAGCTTCCCCGGGTGGACGGACTTCGGGGCGATGCTGAGCCACCTGCGCTTCATCCGCGACCATCACCGGCTGATCCGGAAGATCGCGCTGGTGTCGGACGCGCGCATCCTCGATTTCGCCCCCAAGGTCGCCAACACCTTCGTGGCGGCGCGCATCCGGCACTTTCCGGCCAAGTCGCTCGATGATGCGCTGGCCTGGGTGGCGGAGCCCGACGAGCCGGAGAGCCACGTCACCGTGATGCAGGGGCTGCCCGACAACGTCGTCGGCCTGTCGGTGCACGGGGTCGTCGGGGCGAAGGACTACCAGGACACCATCGTTCCGCTGATCGACGAGCGGCTCGGCCGGCACGGCAAGCTGCGGCTCGTCTACAGAATCGGCCCCGAGTTCGAGTCCTTCACCCCCGGCGCGGTGTGGAGCGACACGCGTGTGGGCATGATGCACCTGCGCGATTTCGAGAAGGTCGCGGTGGTCTCGGACGTGTCGTGGATCCGCCATGCGGTGCGGCTGTTCGCGCCGCTTATCCCCGGGCACGTCCACGTCTTCGGCGACGGGGAGCTGGCCGAGGCGAAGGCCTGGATCGCAGCCTGATCCTGGTGGAGGATCGGCCGCGTCAGCCGCGCTCGCGCAGCAGCCGCGCCTTCTGGCGCTGCCAGTCGCGCTTTGCCTCGGTGGCGCGCTTGTCCGCGAGCTTCTTGCCCTTGGCGATGCCGAGCTGCAGCTTCGCCTTGCCGCGATCGTTGAAGTAGAGGCGCAGCGGCACCAGCGTCATCCCCTCGCGCGCGGTCCCCTGCCAGAGCTTCGCGAGCTCGCGGCGGCTCACCAGCAGCTTGCGCCGGCGGCGCTCGTCGTGGCCGAACGCCTTGGCCTGGGCGTAGGCCGGAATGTAGCCGTTGATCAGCCATAGCTCGCCCGCCTCGACCGCGGCGTAGCTCTCGGCGATATTCGCCTTGCCGTTGCGCAGGCTCTTCACCTCCGACCCTTCGAGCACGATTCCGGCCTCGAGGTCGTCCTCGATGAAATAGTCGTGGCGTGCGCGCCGGTTCTCGGCGACGAGCTTAATGGGCTTCTCTTCCTTGGCCATGGCCTCGCGGCTCTATCCGAGGCCGCCGTGGCTGTCCAGCAGCGGCCGGGTCGAGGTGGCGATGGCTGCGAGTCGCTGAGCCTGTCGCGCACGGATCGCCGGGAATGCGACCTCGGAAGCGCGAGCGCGAGCTCCTGCTACTCGGCGGCGGTCCGCGGGGTCGCGCGCTTCGTCGCGGGGGCCTTCTTCGCCGGGGCCTTCTTCTTCGCCGCGGGGGCGTTGGCCTTGCCCGCCGCCTTGGCCTTGCCCGGCGCCCTGGCCTTGCCCTTGCCGGCGGGCCTGGCGGCGATCAGCTCCACCGCCTGCTCCAGCGTGACGGCCTCGGGCGAAAGCTCCTTCGGCAGCGTGGCGTTCGACTTTTCCCACTTCACGTAGGGCCCGTAGCGGCCGGAATAGACCGCGACCGTGCCGCCGTCCGGATGTTGCCCGAGCTCGCGCAGCGGCGCGACGGCGGCGCCCCGGCCGCCGGGTCCGCGCTGCAGCTTCTGCGCCAGGAGCTCCACCGCCCGGTTCATGCCGATGGTGAAGACCTCCTCCGCGTCGCGGATGTTCGCGTAGGTCTTGCCGTGCTTCACGAAAGGCCCGAAGCGGCCGATCCCGGCCTCGACAGGCTCGCCATCCTCCGGGTGCCGCCCGACCAGCCTCGGCAGCGACAGCAGTTCGAGCGCCCGCTCGAGCGTCAGCGTCGACGGGTCGACGCCCTTCGGGACAGACGACCGCGGCGGCTTCTGCCCGTCGACCGGCTCGCCGAGCTGGACGTAGTAGCCGTAGGGCCCCTTGTGCAGCGTGACGGGCTGCCCCTCGGCGTCCTCCTCGAGCACCTCTCCCTCGAGGGAGCCGATCCCGAGCACCTTGCCGTCGAGCGCCGCGTCGCCCTCGTCGCCGCCGGCGAGCGGACGCGTGTAGCGGCACTCGGGATAGTTCGAGCAGCCGATGAAGGCCGAGCCGTTGCGCGAGGTCTTCAGGCTCAGGAGCCCGGTGCCGCAGACCTTGCAGCGCCGCGGCTCGGGGTCCTCGGGGGTCTTCGGGAAGAGATGCGGCTCCAATACCTCGTTGATCTTGTCGAGCACCTCGGTGATCCGGAGCCCCTCGGTCTCGGCCAGCGCGGCCGAGAAGTCGGCCCAGAAGCGCGCGAGCAGCGCCTTCCAGTCCTCCTCGCCGGTCGTCACCTTGTCGAGGTCCTCCTCGAGGTCGGCGGTGAAGTCGTAGTCGACGTAGCGCCCGAAGTAGTTCGACAGGAACGCCGTGACGAGCCGTCCCTTGTCCTCGGGATAGAGCCGGTTCTTCTCCTTGCGGACGTACTCCCGCTCCTGGATCGTCGAGACGATCGAGGCATAGGTCGACGGCCGCCCGATCCCGAGCTCCTCCATCCGCTTCACGAGCGTCGCCTCGGTGTAGCGCGGCGGCGGCTGGGTGAAATGCTGCTCCGGCGTGACCGACCGTTTGTCGGCCCGCTCGCCGTTGACGATCTGCGGCAGCCGGCCGCCCTCGCCGTCGTCGGAGAGGTCGATGTCCTCGTCGTCGCGGCCTTCGAGGTAGACCTTGAGGAAGCCGTCGAAGGTCACGACCTGGCCGGTTGCGCGCAGGCCGACGGCATCGTCGGCGCTCGCGACGTCGACGGTGGTGCGCTCGAAGCGCGCGGCCTCCATCTGGCTCGCGATCGCGCGCTTCCAGATCAGGTCGTAAAGCTTGGCCTGGTCCTGCTCGAGGCGCAGCTTCTCCGGGCTCGCCCCCATGTCAGTCGGCCGGATGCACTCGTGCGCCTCCTGGGCGTTCTTGGCCTTGTTCTTGTACATGCGCGGGCTCGACGGCACGTACGCCGCACCGAAGCGCGCCTTGATCGCGTCGCGCGCCGCCATCACCGCCTCGGGCGCCATGTCGATGCCGTCGGTGCGCATGTAGGTGATGTGCCCGGCCTCGTAGAGCCGCTGCGCCGCGTTCATCGTCTGCCGGGCGCCGAAGCCGAACTTGCGGCTCGCCTCCTGCTGCAGCGTCGAGGTCATGAAGGGCGCGGCCGGGTTGCGCGTCGCGGGCTTCGACTCGACAGCCTTCACCGTGAGGTCGCGCGTCTCGACCGCTGCGACCGCGCGGTGGGCGGCGTCGGCGTTGCCGAGGTCGAACTTGTCGAGCCGCTTGCCGTCGAGAGTGACCAGCCGCGCCTCGTAGGTATCGCCGCGCGGCGTCGCGAGCAGCGCCTTGACCGTCCAGTATTCCTGCGCGCGGAACGCCTCGATCTCCATCTCGCGGTCGACGATCAGGCGGAGCGCCACCGACTGGACGCGCCCGGCCGAGCGGGAGCCCGGCAGCTTGCGCCAGAGGACCGGCGAAAGGCGAAAGCCGACGAGGTAGTCGAGCGCGCGCCGTGCGAGGTAGGCGTCGACGAGCTCCATGTCGATCTGCCGCGGGTTCTCCATCGCCTGAGTCACCGCGTTCTTGGTGATCGCGTTGAAGACGACGCGCTCGACGGGGGTCTCCTTCTTCACCGCCTTGCGCCCGGTCAAGGCCTCGAGCAGGTGCCAGGAGATCGCCTCCCCCTCGCGGTCGGGGTCGGTCGCGAGGATGAGCTTGCCGTCGTCCTTCAGGGCCTCGGCGATCGCGCGGATGTGCTTGGCGCTGTCGGGCGCCACCTCCCACTTCATCGCGAACTCGTGGTCGGGGTCGACCGAGCCGTCCTTGGACGGCAGGTCGCGCACGTGGCCATACGACGCGAGGACGGTGTAGCCTGGGCCGAGATACTTGTTGATGGTCTTCGCCTTGGCAGGCGACTCGACGACGACGACGGCCATGGGCTTCTCCGCGGTGCGCCTGAACGGGGGGCGCCGGTCGGCGGCCTAGATGTGCCGCGACGGGAGCGTTGTCAACCGGACCGCCGGCGGCGCCGCCCGGAGCGCCCGAACCGGCATATGCCGTCGGCGCCGGAGCGACGCGGATCTTTGCGATGGTTGAAACATGACGGAGCGGTACGGGCATCGCGCGGAAACGCGCCATCGGAATCCTGCGCGAGCCATTGGGCCGCCTGGAGCCTCGTCATGCCGCGCAACCTCGACATCGCCGCGCTCCGTTCCTTCCTGACCGTCGCGGAGACGGGCGGCGTCACCCGGGCGGCGGGCCAGCTCAACCTGACGCAGTCGGCGGTCTCGCTGCAGATCAAGCGGCTCGAGGACGCGTTCCGCTGCACCCTCTTCGAGCGGAACGGCCGCGGAGTCGCCCTGACATCGCAGGGGGAGCAGCTCGTGGGCTACGCCCAGCGCCTGCTCGCGACCAACGACGAGACCTGGCTGCGGATGACCGGCGGGGGACCCGCGGGCGAAATCCACCTCGGCTCGCCCGACGACCTCCTCTACCCGCGCGTGCCGCAGGTCCTGCGCCGGCTGACCAGCGCCAACCGGCAGATCAAGGTGCACCTGCACTCGGGGCAGACGGTGCGGCTCAAGGAGCGCTTCGCCCGCGGCGAGCTCGACGTGATCCTCACCACCGAGCAGAGCGCGGATGCGGGTGGCGAGACGCTGGCGAGCGAGCCGCTGGTCTGGATCGGCGCGCACGAAGGCACCGCCTGGAAGCGGCGCCCGCTGCCGCTCGGCACCGTCGCGGGGTGCATCTTCAACCGGGCCTCGATCGAGACGCTGAACGCGGCTGGCTTCGACTGGAAGCTCGAGATCGACTCGGTGGCGAACCCGGCGATGGATGCGAGCATCCAGGCGGACATCGTGGTTCGGCTGGCGATGCTGAGCACCGTGCCGGCTCAGTTCGAGGTTATCCGGCACCACGGGGCGCTGCCGACGCTGCCCTTCTTCCACGTCAATATGTACGTGACCCAAGGTCCCCGCCGGCGGCTCGTCGAGCCCCTCGCCGAGGGGCTGCGCGCCGCCTACGCCGCCTCCCAGCAAATCGCAGCCGAATAGCCGGGCCGCTCCGACCCGACCCGGCCCTCCTCGGAGCGCCGGCCGATCTCGGCTGCGCGGCTGGCGCCTCGCCCATGAGCGATGCCAATGGGAACGATTGCCAGAACTCGTTGGACCGGCCGGCTTCGCTCGGGCATCAATTCCGTGGAAGTCTCCGCAAGTAAATTTCTGCCGGGGCAGTCGAAGCGACGAAGTCGCGGCAGGGAAGGTGCGCCCGCACCGGCCGCCGGCGAACCACGTCGTTGCCGATGACTCCCGGCGTCACCGCCACCCAGTTCCGAGGAAGTCATCATGTCGATCAGCAGTTCGCCCGTCGAGACGGGCACGCCCGGCGTCGGCGTCACCTATGTGCCGCGCTCAAACCTCCAGTTCATCGACGGGCTCTTGTCCGGCGTGAAGTGGGCCTCGCCGGCGATCACCTACGGCTTTCCGGACAGCGTCGCCGACTACGGCGCCGGATATCCTGCGAAGCCGCTGACCGGCTTCTCGGGCCTCAGCGCCAGCCAGATGGCCGTGGCGCACGAGACGCTGAACGCCGCCAACTGGAACAACAGCGGCCCCGGCCACTTCGGCTTCTCGGTCGAGGGCTTCACCAACCTCGACATCTCCTTCGCCGGCAACGGCGTCGGGACGAGCACGCTCCGGCTCGCCAACAACACCGACGCGGGCACCGCCTACGGCTACTACCCGGACACCAACGCGACCGGCGGCGATGCCTGGTTCGGCAACTCCGGCCGCAACCCCGTCGCCGGCAACTACGACTACCACACGATCATCCACGAGATCGGCCATACCCTCGGCCTCAAGCACGGGCACGAGGCGACCCAGTACGGCGCGCTGCCGTTCGACACCGACTCGATGGAATATTCGGTGATGACCTACCGGTCGTACGCCGGGCAGGACACGAGCTTCGGCTACTCGAACGAAGACTACGGCTACGCCCAGACCTTCATGATGTACGACATCGCGGCGCTGCAGCGGATGTACGGCGCCGATTTCACCACCAATGCGGGCGACACCGTCTACAGCTGGAACCCGACCACCGGGACGACCTACGTCGATGGCAACGTCGCGATCGCGCCGGGTGGCAACCGGATTTTCGAGACGATCTGGGACGGCGGCGGCAACGACACCTACGACCTGTCCAACTACGCGACCGGGGTCAGCCTGAACCTGAACCCGGGCTACCACTCGGTCTTCTCGCAGGCGCAGCTCGCCGACCTCGACATCTTCGGCGGCCACACCGCCAGCGGCAACGTCTACAACGCGCTGCAGTACAACGGCGACGCGCGCTCGCTGATCGAGAATGCCAAGGGCGGCTCGGGCAACGACGACATCGTCGGCAACGCCGCCGACAACATCCTCTACGGCAACGACGGCAACGACAGCCTGACCGGCTTCGCCGGCAACGACGCGCTCCTCGGCGGCAACGGCAACGACTGGCTCGACGGCCACGTCGGCAACGACCAGATGTACGGCGGCGACGGCAACGATATCTACTACGTCGACAGCTTCGGCGACGTGGTCAACGAGGACACCAAGGACTCGATCGGCGGGGTGGACCTCGTCTTCGCCTACGTGGCGACCGACCTGACCTTCGGGGTCGAGAACCTGACCATCATCGGATCCGGCGCGGTCAACGGCCACGGCAACGAGCTCGCCAACGTGATCCAGGGCGCCAGCGGCCAGAACGAGCTCTACGGCAACGCCGGCAACGACAAGCTGTCGGGACTCGACGGCAACGACGTCCTTAGCGGCGGCGAGGGCAAGGACCGCCTGCTCGGCGGCGCGGGCTCCGACTTCCTGTTCGGCGGCAAGGGTGCCGACGTCTTCGACTTCGACCTCGTCAGCGACTCGCCGCTCGGCGCCGCGGTCCGCGACATCTGCCGCGGTGACGGCAGCGCCATCGCCTTCGAGGGCGCCGGCGTCTCCGGCGGCGACCTGATCGACCTCTCGGGCATCGACGCCGACGTCAACGCCGCCGGCAACCAGGCCTTCGTGTTCGGAGGGACCGGGATCGGCCGGGTATCGGTCGTCAACTCGGGCACCGACAGCCTCGTCCACTGCAACGTCGACGGCGATGCTGCCTTCGAGTTTGAGCTCGCGATCGAGGACGGCGGGGTGCTCGCCAGCGCCTACAAGGCCCTCGACTTCGTGCTCTGAGCCTCCACCGGGCCCTTCGTCGCCAGGGGAGGGCCTTCTCTTCTTCTCTTTCTACCTCATCGGGCAGTGCCTGGGGGGATCAAAGGGGGGCCGGCGAGGGCCCCCCTTTGGGCCACAGGCGAGCCGACGGGAAGGAAGGGCAATCGGGACCATGCCGGGCCGGGAGGCGGAGCCGCGCATGCGGCGACCGGCGTTCAAAACGCCGCTGCGCTGGCCGGGCCTCGATACCCCGGAAAAGACGGAAACGGCCCCCGATCGAAGCAGATCGAAGGAGCGGTAAAGCTCTCCGGCATGTCAGCAAAAGTGGCTTGTTCAGTGCGCAGCATGCAGGCCGGCCGCCCAGCTGCGCCTTAGTCTAGACGGTCAGGCTCACCAGCCCGCCCGGGTGGCGCAGCACGCGGCCCTGCATCTCGAGCTCCAGCAGCGCCGCGGCGACCGCCGCGGCCGGGCGGGCGAGATCGCGGATCAGCAGATCCTCGGCCACCGGCGACGGCCCGAGCAGCGCGCAGAGCCGCTCGGCCAGCCCGTCCAGGCGGGCCGGCTCCGGCAGCGGCGCGGCCGGGGCCGGCATCGGCCGGCGCACCGGCAGGAACTCCGCCAGCGCCTCGAGCACGTCGGCGGCCGAACGGACGAGCGTCGCGCCGTCGCGGATCAGCTGGTTGCAGCCGCCGGCGCGCCCGTCCATCGGGTTCCCCGGCACTGCCATCACCTCGCGGCCCTGGTCGGCGGCGTCGCGCGCGGTGATCAGCGATCCCGAGCGCAGCGCTCCCTCGACGACGATGACCCCGAGGGCCAGCCCCGAGACGATGCGGTTGCGGCGCGGGAAATCCTGCGCCCGCGGCGCGTGCCCGGGCTGCATCTCCGAGAGCCGCAGGCCCCCGGCGGCGATCTCGGCGGCGAGCCCTGCGTTCTCCTCGGGATAGACGACGTCGATGCCGCCCGCCTGCGCCGCGATGGTGCCGGTCGCGAGCGCCGCCCGGTGCGCGGAGGCGTCGATCCCGCGCGCCAGCCCCGAGACGACCACGAGACCTGCCGCGCCGAGCTCGCCCGCGAGTTGCGCCGCCATCCGCATGCCGAGCGCCGAAGCGTTGCGCGCGCCGACCAGCGCCACTCCCGGCCGCGCCGCCAGCGCCGGATCGCCGAGCGCCCAGAGGAACGGCGGCGGGTCGGCGATCGTCGCGAGCAGGGGCGGGTAGCCGGCCGCGCCCAGCAGCAGCGGCTCCGCGCCGGCGGCGAGCCCGGCCTCGATCTCCGCCGCCGCCACGCCGCGCGGGCAGGGGGCGTAGCCCTCCGCGCCCGCCTCGGCCGCGATGCCGGGCAGCGCCGCCAGCGCCGCCTCGGCCGAGCCGAACTCGCGCACCAGCCGGATGAAGGTCGCGGGCCCCACCCGCCGCGAGCGCGCCAGCCGCAGCCAGTCGAGCCGCGCCGCGTCGGAGCGGGGCAGGGCCTCGGGCGGGATCTTGGCGGAGTGTGGGGCCTGCATACCCGCGAGGTTGGGCAATGGCCGTTAACGGGCGGTCAATCGGCGGGAGGAAAGCTCAGGCTGCCCGGACGTAGCGCCCCGGCGCATCATCGAGCGGCGGCCCCATCGGGGGTGGCGTTCGTGGAGGGCCGGACCGCCCGTCCAGCCACTCGGCCCAGGCCGGCCACCAGGAGCCCTCGCCGAGCGGCGCCGCGGCGAGCCAGGCGTCGGCGTCGCGGTAGCCGCCGCTGGCCGGAGTCGCGAGGATCCGGAAATGCCGGCCCGGGTGGCCGGGCTCGGAAACCACTCCGGCATTATGGCCCCCGTTCGCGAGCGCAAAGGTGACGTCCGATCCGAGCAGCAGGTGCGCCTTGTAGACCGACCGCCAGGGAGCGACGTGGTCGGTCTCCGTGCCGACCGCGAAGACCGGGACTCTGATGTCGGACAGCGCCACCGCGGCGCCATCGACGAGATACCGCCCCTCGGCCAGCCGGTTCTCGAGGAAAAGCCAGCGCAGGTACTCCGAGTGCATCCGATAGGGCAGGCGGGTCGCGTCGGCGTTCCAGGCCATCAGGTCGTTTGGGGTCGCCCGCTCGCCCATCAGGTACTCGCGGGTGATCCGCGACCAGATGAGGTCGTTCGAGCGCAGCAGCTGGAAGGCGCCGGCCATCTGCCAGCTGTCGAGATAGCCGCGGTCCCACATCATGTCCTCGAGAAAGCTGACCTGGCTCTCGTCGATGAAGAGCGTCAGCTCGCCCGCTTCGGTGAAGTCGGACTGCGCGGCGAGCAGCGTCAGGCTCGCCAGCCGATCGTCGCCGTCGCGCGCCATGGCCGCCGCGGCGATGGTCAGCAGCGTGCCGCCGAGGCAATAGCCGCAGGCGTGCAGCCGCGCGGCTCCGGTGATCCGCTGCACCGCGTCGATCGCCGCCAGCTGCCCGTCGCGCAGGTAGTCGTCCATCCCGAGATCGCGCTCGGCCGAGCCGGGGTTCAGCCAGGAGACCATGAAGACGGTGAAGCCCTGCGCCACGAGCCAGCGCACGAGGCTGTTCTGCGGGCTGAGGTCGAGGATGTAGTACTTCATGATCCAGGCGGGCGTGACCAGCACCGGCTCGGGACGCACGGTGCCGGTCGTGGGCGCGTACTGGATAAGCTCGATCAGCCGGTTGCGAAAGACGACCTTGCCGGGCGTCACCGCCACCTCGCGCCCGACCTCGAAACCTGCCGGCCGGGGGGCGGCATCGCCCGCCACGGCTCGGGCGAAGTCCTCGGCCCAATTTCGTGCGCCCTGCACGAAGTTCATCCCGCCCGTCTTCCACGCGCGCTCCAGGACCTCGGGGTTCGTCGCGACGAAGTTGGCCGGCGAGAAGACGTCGAGGATCTGCCGCGCCGCGAACTCGACCATCTGCTCATGCTGCCGGGTCACGCCGCGCACGCCGGTCGTCGCGTTCCACCACCACTGCTGCTGCAGCAGGAAGCCCTGGTAGATCAGGCTGAACGGCGGCTGTTGCCAGGCCTCGGCCGCGAAGCGGCGGTCCTGCGCGAGCGGCTCGATGCAGCATCCCCGGCCGCCCTCGAGCGCATGGAGCTGCAGACGGACGGCCTTCCGAAGCGCCTTCTGCCACAGGTCGGCCTGCTTGCCGGGCGACACCGCGAGGTGACTGGCCCAGTCGCCCCAGGCCGCACGAAGCGAAGCGGGCGAGAGGCCGAGCGTCGCACGCGCCGCCAGGGCGTGCAGCGCGCGGTCGACGACCGGGCCGGCGGGATCCTCGACCGCCGTCGTCGGGGGCGGCGTCACCATGCGCTTCGGCGCGGGCGGGCGCCGGCTCGCGGGGGGATCGGCCGCGCGCGGCGCCAGCGCTTCGGCGGACGAATCAGGCATTATCCTTCCTTCATGCCGCGCTGCCGCCGACGGTGAGCCCGCCGATCAGGACCGTCGGCAGCCCGACGCCGACCGGCACCCACTGACCGTTCTTGCCGCAGTTGCCCATCCCCGGGTCGAGCGCCATGTCGTTGCCGACCGCACGGATGTGCTTGAGCGCGGTCGCGCCGTCGCCGATCAGCGTCGCGCCCTTGACCGGCGCGCCGACCACCCCGTCCTTCACCCGGTAGGCCTCGGTGCAGGAAAAGACGAACTTGCCGTTGGTGATGTCGACCTGCCCGCCGCTGAAGCCCGTGGCGTAGATGCCGTCCCTGAGCTCGGCCAGCACGTCCGCCGGCGATGCGGAGCCGCCCAGCATGTAGGTGTTGGTCATCCGCGGCATCGGCGCGTGAGCGAAGCTCTCGCGGCGGCCGTTGCCGGTCGGCGCCACCCCCATCAGCCGGGCGTTCTGCCGGTCCTGCATGTAGCCGACCAGGATCCCGTCCTCGATCAGCACGTTGCGCTGGCTGGGCGTGCCCTCGTCGTCGAAGCTGATCGAGCCGCGGCGGTCCGGGATCGTGCCGTCGTCGACGACGGTGACCCCGGGGGCGGCGATGCGGGTGCCCATCAGCCCCGCGAAGGCCGAGGTCTCCTTGCGGTTGAAGTCGCCCTCGAGCCCGTGGCCGATCGCCTCGTGCAGCAGGATGCCCGGCCAGCCGGGCCCGAGCACCACGTCCATCACCCCTGCCGGCGCCGGCTCCGCCGCGAGGTTGACGACGGCGATCCGAAGCGCCTCCCGCGCCACGCCCTTCCAGTGGTCCGTCCCCATCAGCGGCGCCAGGCCGTAGCGACCGCCGCCGCCCGCCGAGCCCGATTCCCGCCGGCCGTTCTGCTCGACGATGACCGAGACGTTGAGCCGTACCATCGGCCGTGACTCGGCCAGCCGCGTCCCCTCGGGGCGCAGGATCTCGACCTCCTGCATCGAGGCCCCGAGGCTCGCCGAGACCTGGACGACGCGCGGGTCGAGAGCACGCACGAAGGCGTCGATCTCGCGCAGCATCTCGACCTTCACCCCGAAGGCCGCGTCCTCGAAGGGGTCGCGGTCGGTGTAGAGGCGCTGGTTGGTGGGCCTCGGCGCGGCCGTCATCGTGCCGCCGCCCGCGCCGACCGCGAGTCGCGCGGTCTCGGCCGCCCGCCGCAGCGACGCCTCGGAGATGTCGGTCGAGTGGGCGTAGCCGGCGGTCTCGCCCCGCACCGCCCGGAGCCCAAAGCCCTCGCCGGCGTCGTAGCTCGCGTTCCGGAGCCGACCGTCGTCGAAGACCAGCGACTCCCCGCGCCGGCGCTCGAGGAAGAGCTCGCCGTCGTCTGCGCCCGCGGTCGCCTCGCGCAGGATGCCGAGGGCCGACTCGGGGTCGAGCGCGGTTTCGAACGGGCGGAAGCGCGGCTCCGTCGCCATGGGATCTCTCCTGGGTTCGGCGGTCGGCCGTGCGGCGTTCCGCGTCTTGTCCTCGGTTCGTTAATATGGTTGATCTGGCCCAACCTACAACTCGCGGGCGGCGCCGGACAACGCGCGCGAGAGCCACGCCAGGAACGGACGGACGCCATGAAACTGAATCGGGTCAGCCTCGGTCTCGGTGTGCTCGCGCTTCTCTCCTGGACGGGAGCCTGGGCGCAGGACTCTGCCGAGCCGCGCGACCTGCCGATCATCGGCCAGCCGGTCCCGGGCGGGGTGAACTACCAGCCCGCCGTGACGCCCGTGGCGCACGACATGCACTGGCTGTCGGGCATGGTCCACTGGATCATGCTCGGCATCGTGCTCTTCGTCAGCGCGCTGCTCTTGGCCGTGATCTTCCGCTTCAACAGCAAGCGCAACCCGCATCCGGCGAGCTTTACCCACAACACCAAGGTCGAGATCGCCTGGACGCTGATCCCGGTGGTGATCCTGATCGTGATCGGCTCATTCTCGCTGCCGATCCTGTTCAAGCAGCTCGAGGTTCCGACGCCCGACCTGACGGTCAAGGCGACCGGCAACCAATGGTACTGGAGCTACACCTACCCGGAGAACGACTTCTCCTTCGACAGCCTGATGCTGAACGCCGACGAGCTCCAGGCGCACGGCTATCCGCCGGAGACCTACCTCCTCGCTGCCGACACCGCGCTGGTGGTGCCGGTCAACGCCGTCGTGCACGTGCTCGTCACCGGCTCGGACGTGATCCACTCGTTCACCGTGCCGTCCTTCGGGATCAAGATCGACGCCGTGCCGGGGCGGCTCAACGACACCTGGTTCAAGGCCGAAAAGGAAGGCATCTACTTCGGCCAGTGCTCCGAGCTCTGCGGCAAGAACCACAGCTACATGCCGATCACGGTCAAGGTCGTCAGCCAGGACGCCTACGACAAGTGGCTCGACTGGGCGATCGGTGAGTACGGCGGTTCCCGGCCCGAGGCGCCGGCGGCAGGTGCCGCCGCGGCCGCCGAGCCCGCCGCTGCCCCGGCCGAGCAGCCTGCCCCGCCTCCGCCGGCTCCGGCCGCGAACCCGGCTCCCGCGGGAGCCGCGGATTCGCCCGCACCCGCCGCCGAGCCGCCGGCACCCGGCGCCACGCCTCCCGACGCTCAGGCGCCGGCCGGGCAGCCCGCCCCGCCGCCGCCCCCGCCTCCTGCCGCGAACCCGGCGCCCGGAGGAGCGGCGGATTCGACTTCGCCCGCGCCCGCTCCGGCCGCCCCCGCCGGCGAGCCGCCGGCACCGGGGACGACGCCTCCCGACGCGCAGGCGCCGGCCCCGGAGCCCGCTCCGGCGAACTGAGGGCGCGATGAGCGACGCGAGCTGGACCCCTACGACCGCAGCCGCCCAGGAGGCGCAGTTCCCCGACTACGTGGAGCTGCTGAAGCCGCGCGTGATGCGGCTCGTGGTCTTCACCGCCTTCGTCGGTCTCGTCTGCGCGCCGGTGCCGGTGCATCCGGTCATCGCCTTCGCCTCCATCCTGTGCATCGCCGCCGGGGCGGGGGCCGCCGGGGCCCTCAACATGTGGTGGGACAGCGACATCGACGCCACGATGAACCGGACCTGCGGCCGCCCGATACCCTCGGGCCGGGTCGAGCGCGGCGAGGCGCTGGCGATCGGCATCGCCCTCTCCGGCTTCTCGGTCGCGATGCTGCTACTCTTCGCCAACGCGGTGGCGGCCGGGCTCCTGGCCTTCACCATCTTCTTCTACGCCGTCGTCTACTCGATGTGGCTGAAGCGGGCGACGCCGCAGAACATCGTCATCGGCGGCGCCGCCGGCGCCTTTCCCCCGATGATCGGCTGGGCGGCCGCGACCGGCGGCATCGCGCCGGCGAGCGTCGCCATGTTCGCGCTCATCTTCTTCTGGACGCCGCCGCACTTCTGGGCGCTCGCCCTCTTCCGCAACGACGACTACGCCCGCGCCGGCGTGCCGATGCTGCCGGTGACGAACGGCCCCCGCTCCACGCGCAACCACATCCTCGCCTATTCGCTGCTGCTCGCGGCCGTCGCCCTCCTGCCCGCCTTCAGCACGGTCGGCGGCCCGGCCTACCTCGCGGGCGCCCTTGTCCTGAACGTCCTGCTCGTGAAGGGCGCCTGGTCGGTCTGGCGCCGCGCCGAGGCCGCGGCCGCCGCCGACCGCTTCCGGATCGAGAAGCGCTTCTTCGCCTTCTCGATCCTCTACATGACCCTGCACTTCGGCCTGTTGCTGGTCGAGGCGGTGCTTCGCTGGCTCGGGGCAACGCCCGCCGGCTGGCCGACCCTGTTCTGAGGCCCGGCGCATGCGACCCGACAACCACGAAATCTACGGCCGGCGCCGGAGCCGCAACCTCGGCCTCGGCCTGACGCTCGCGGCCTTCGTGGTGCTAACCTTTCTCGTCACCATCGTGAAGTTGCACGAGGGCGTCGACATGCGCAGCTACGACCCGAACGCGCGCCAGCTCCCGCCGGCGACGAACGGCGGCTGAGCCGATGCAGGGGCCCGAGGGAAATCGCCGGATCGGCATCGCGCTCTTCGCGGTGGTGCCGATCATGGTGGCCGCCAGCTTCGCCGCCGTCCCCTTCTACAGCTGGTTCTGCAAGGTCACCGGCTACGCCGGCACCACCGAGGTCGCCAAGGCCGCGCCGGCGGAGGTGTCCGACCGGCTCGTCACCGTTTCCTTCGACGCCAACACCGCCCCCGGAATGCCCTGGCAGTTCCGCCCGAAGCAGAAGTCGATGACGGTGAAGCTCGGCGAGACCGGCCTCGCCTTCTTCGAGGCCTACAATCCGACCGACGAGACCATCGCCGGTCAGGCAGGCTTCAACGTCGTGCCCTTCTCGGTCGGCGGATACTTCGACAAGATCGCCTGCTTCTGCTTCAACCTGCAGGTCCTGAAGCCGCACGAGCGCGTCGACATGCCGGTTACCTTCTACGTCGACCCGAAGCTCCTCGGCGACCGCGAGACGCGCGACGTGACCGACATCACGCTCTCCTATACCATGTTTCCCGCAGCGCTCCCGGACGATGTCGAGGCTGCGGCCGAGGCGACGACGAGGCTCGCGGCGGCGCCGGCCGCCAACGGCGACAGGATCGAACAATAGAGGGACCGCCGATGGCCGGCCACAAGACCCACGCCTACCACATCCTGCCGCCGAGCATCTGGCCGCTCACCGGTGCCGTCGGGGCCATCACCATGCTGTTCGGCGCGGTGCTCTGGTTCCACGGCAGCGGCCCGTGGATCGCGCTGATGGGCGTCGTCATCGTCCTCTACACCATGTGGTCCTGGTGGGCGGACGTGATCCACGAGGGCGAGACCGGCGACCATACCGCGATCGTGCAGATCGGGCTCCGCTACGGGATGGTGCTCTTCATCATCTCCGAGATCATGTTCTTCTCGGCCTGGTTCTGGAACTTCTTCAAGCACGCGCTCTACCCGGCGCCGACCATCGACGGCATCAAGGTCGTCCCGGGCACCTGGCCGCCGACCGGCATCGAGACCCTCGACCCCTGGCACCTGCCGCTCATCAACACGCTGATCCTGCTCTGCTCCGGCTGTGCTGCCACCTGGGCGCACCACGCCCTCGTCCACGAGGACGACCGCGAGCAGGTGAAGTACGGCCTCTGGCTCGCCATCGTGCTCGGCGTCCTCTTCACCACCTTCCAGGCCTACGAGTACGCCCACGCCGAGTTCGCCTTCTCCGGCAACATCTACGGCGCCTCCT
>JAXMDH010000022.1:0-167816 GCA_046348915.1 Amaricoccus sp. | reverse complement strand
CTCGGCAAGACCCATCTGACCGAGCTCGCCTTCTCGGTGATCGGGCTGAACCCGGTCACCGGCACGCCACCCAATATCCATGACCCGGGGCTCGTCCCGGGCGGCTCGTCCTCGGGCGCCGCCGCCTCGGTCGCCTTCCGTCTGGCGCCCGTGGCGGTGGGGTCGGACACCGCGGGGTCGGTGCGCATCCCCGCGGCCTGGAACGACCTCGTCGGGCTCAAGACCACGCACGGGCTGCTGCCGCTCGACGGGGTCGTGCCGCTCCGGCCCGGTTTCGACACCGTGGGCGTCCTCAGCCGCACCGTCGAGGACGCGGCCCTCCTGCTCGGTGCCCTCGCCGACGCCCCTGCGCCGGACCTGGCCGGGACGAGCCTCCGCGAGGTGCGCATCCTGGCGCTCGAGGATCAGGGCGTCCTTCCAACCCGCGAAGGGCCGGCTAGGGCCGCCTCGGCGGCGCTCGGGCGACTCGCGGACGCCGGTGCGCGCGTCGAAGCCGGCGCTCCCGCCGTCGTCGCCGACGTCAACGCCCTGTTGCCCGCCGTCGCCGCCGGAGCCTGGCGCACCTGGGGCGCCGCGATCGAGGCCAATCCCGAGGTGATGTTCGCGCCAATCCGCGAGCGCTTTCGCGGGGGCGCCAGCCGCACCGACGCCGAGTATGCGGCGGCGCTCCAGGCGCTCGACCGCGCTCGGACTGCCTGGAGCGCCGCCACCGCCGGGTTCGATGCGGTCGCGCTGCCGACGACAGCTAACCTGCCGCCGGAAGCGAACGCGGTCCTTGCCGACCACGGGCTTTTCGCCGCCGAGAACCTGCTGGCGTTGCGCAACGCCAACCTCGCGAACCTGCTCGGGCTCTGCGCGATCACGCTTCCGACCGGCGTTCCGCACTGCGGCCTGACCCTGATGGCGCCGGGCGGCGGGGACGCCGGTCTCCTCCGCCTTGCGGCCGCCGTCGAGGCGGCGCTCCGGTGACGCGCAAGAAGCTGGACCGGGAACGGGTTACCCGCTAGAGTTGCCGCAAACGGGGCTAAGGAGACCCCGGCGAACGAGGCATGACGATGCAGCTTCCCGCGCGGTTCGCAGACCTGCCGGAATACGCCTTTCCGCGCCTGCGGCGTCTGCTCGACGGCACGCTGCCGGGCGGACCCGACCTCGCCATGACCATCGGCGAGCCGCGCCACCCGCTGCCCGAGATGGTCGGCCGCATCGTCGCCGAGCATGCCGCGGAGTTCGCCAAATACCCGCCCAACGACGGCTTGCCGGAGCTTCGGGCCGCCATCGCCGGCTGGCTCGCCCGCCGCTACCGCGTGAGCGTCGACCCCGACACCCGCGTCTTCCCGCTCAACGGCACCCGCGAGGGGCTCTTCAACGCCGCCCTCGCGCTCTGCCCCGAGACCAAGGGCGGCGGCCGGCCGCTCGTCCTGATGCCGAACCCCTTCTACCAGCCCTACGGCGCCGCGGCGCTCGCGGCCGGCGCCAAGCCCGTGCCCGTCCCCGCCACCGCCGAGACCGGGTTCCTGCCCGACTACGCCGCCCTGCCGCCCGCGCTCCTCGACCGGGTCGCGCTCTGCTACGTCTGTTCGCCCGCGAATCCGCAGGGCGCCGTTGCGAGCATTGGCTACCTAAGGCAGCTGCTCGCCCTCGCCGAGCGCCACGACTTTCTCGTCCTCGCCGACGAATGCTACGCCGAGATCTGGCGCGGCGCCTCGCCGCCCGGCGCCTTCGAGGCGGCGGACGGGACCGATCCCGAGCGGCTCCTGGTCTTCAACTCGCTCTCCAAGCGCTCCAACGCCCCGGGCCTGCGCTCGGGCTTCGCCGCCGGCGGCCCGCGCGCAATTGCCGCGTTGCGCCAGCTCCGCGCCTATGGCGGCGCCCCGCTGCCCTTGCCGATTCAGCGTGCCTCGGCCGCGCTGTGGGCCGACGAGGCGCACGTCGAGGCGAGCCGCGCGCTCTACCGCGAGAAGTTCGCGCTGGCCGACCGGCTGCTCGCCGGCATGCCCGGTTATTCACCGCCGGAGGGCGGTTTCTTCCTCTGGCTCCGCGTCGGCGACGGCGAGGCCGCCGCGCTGCGGCTATGGCGCGAAACCGGCGTGCGGGTGCTGCCGGGCGGCTATCTCGGACGCGCGACGCCTAGCGCCGCCAACCCGGGCCAGGACTACATCCGCGTGGCGCTCGTCGCCGATGCCGCCGAGGTCGCGCGCGGCCTCGGTGCGATCCGCGCCACGCTTGGCGAGCCAGTCAGCGAGGAGAGGGTGAGCTAGATGGCGACGACCAGGAAGGCGAGGCCGCGCGCGCCGCTGATGGAGAGCACCACCGAGGTCGCGCTGCGCCGACGCAGCGGCGAGCTGGTCGGCATCCTGCTCCTCGTCCTCGCAGGCCTGACGGCGACGATGATCTGGACCTACTCGCCCGACGACCCGAGCCTCTTCAGTGCCACCGACGAGGCGCCGCGCAATGCCCTCGGGCTCGTTGGCGCCTCCCTCGCCGACCCGCTGCATCGCGCGCTCGGCTGGGCCTCCTACGGCATCGCGGTCGCCTTCGCGGTTTGGGGCCTGCGCTTCATCTTCCATTCCGGCGAGAACCGCGTGCTGCGGCGCGCCCTCGTCATCCCGGTCGCCCTCCTCGTCGCCGCGAGCTTCGCCGCCACCCATGTGCCGCTCGCCGGTTGGAAGCACGACTACGGCCTCGGCGGCCTTCTCGGCGACGCGACGCTCGGCGCGCTCCTGACCGCGCTGCCGCTCGATCTCGCAGCAGCGCTGCGGCTCGATTCGGTGATCCTCGCCATCCTCTTCATTCTCACCTCCGCCTACGCCCTCGGCGTCACCTGGGCCGAGTGCCGCGGCTTCCTGCGCTTCCTCGGCCAGGGATCGGTCGTGGTCTACGCCGGCGCCCACGGCCTGACCGGCCGCGCCGTAGCCGGTGCCGCCGGCGGCGCCCGCGCCGCCCACAAGCTCGCGTCGGACGCGCGCGCCGCGCGCCATGCCCGCGCCGCCGACGTCCCGCCCCCGCCGGCTCCGGTGCGGTCGATCGACCCGTCGGCGCTGCGCTCGCCGACCGACGGGGTCATGGCCAAGATCGTCGCCGCCGTCCGCGCCCGCGGCGAACCCGAGGACGAAGCCCGGCCGCGCGCCCTCCGCGAGGGCCCGCCGCTCACCGCCCAGGCCGAAGTCGCTATCCTCGAGCGCCCGGTGGAGGCCATCCCCGAGCCGCGCGTCCACGCCCCGCGCCCGCGGCCGGCGCCGAAGAGCGCGCGCGCGCGCTCCGACGAGGAACCCGAGCTCGCCCTCGACCCCGACGCCGCCGACGCCTGGGCCACCCCTCCCCTCTCGCTTTTGCAGAGCCCCTCGACAATCGTCCGCCACCACCTCTCGAACGACGCGCTCGAAGAGAACGCGCGGATGCTCGAGAACGTCCTCGACGACTACGGCGTCCGCGGCGAGATCGTGGCGATCCGTCCCGGCCCGGTCGTCACCATGTACGAGCTCGAGCCCGCCGCTGGCCTGAAGGCCAGCCGCGTCATCGGCCTCTCCGACGATATTGCCCGCTCGATGTCCGCCCTCGCCTGCCGCTGCTCGACGATCCCCGGCCGCTCGGTCATCGGCATCGAGCTCCCGAACGAACTGCGCGAGAAGGTCCTCCTCCGCGAGATCCTGTCCGCCAAGGGCTTCGGCGATTCGGCGCACGCCCTCCCCCTCGCCCTTGGCAAGGACATCGGCGGCGAGCCCGTGGTCGCGAACCTCGCCCGCATGCCGCACCTCCTGATCGCCGGCACCACCGGGTCGGGCAAGTCGGTCGCGATCAACACCATGATCCTGAGCCTCCTCTACAAGCTCTCGCCCGCCGAGTGCCGGCTGATCATGATCGATCCGAAGATGCTCGAGCTCTCCGTCTACGACGGCATCCCCCACCTCCTCTCCCCCGTCGTCACCGACCCGAAGAAGGCCGTCGTGGCCCTCAAGTGGGTCGTCGCCGAGATGGAGGAGCGCTACCGCAAGATGTCGAAGATGGGCGTCCGCAACATCGACGGCTACAACGCGCGCGTGAAGGACGCCCTCGCCAAGGACGAGGCCTTCACCCGCACCGTGCAGACCGGCTTCGACGAGGAGACCGGCGAGCCCGTGTTCGAGACCGAGGAGTTCCACCCGCAGGCGATGCCCTTCATCGTCGTCATCGTCGACGAGATGGCCGACCTGATGATGGTCGCCGGCAAGGAGATCGAGGCCTGCATCCAGCGCCTCGCGCAGATGGCCCGCGCCTCCGGCATCCACCTGATCATGGCGACCCAGCGGCCGTCGGTCGACGTCATCACCGGCACGATCAAGGCGAACTTCCCGACCCGCATCTCCTTCCAGGTGACCTCGAAGATCGATTCACGCACCATCCTCGGCGAGATGGGCGCCGAACAGCTGCTCGGCATGGGCGACATGCTCTACATGGCCGGCGGCGGGCGGATCACCCGTGTCCACGGCCCCTTCGTCTCCGACGAGGAGGTCGAGGAGGTAGTGAAGCACCTGAAGGCGCTCGGCACGCCCGACTACGACGACGGCATCCTCGACGGCCCCGACCCGGACGAGGAGAGCGAGATCGATCTCGTGCTCGGCCTCGGCGGCGGCCAGTCCGACGACGCCCTCTACGACCAGGCGGTCGCGGTCGTCGCCAAGGACCGCAAGTGCTCGACCTCCTACATCCAGAGGAAGCTCGGCGTCGGCTACAACAAGGCCGCCAAGCTCGTCGAGCAGATGGAGGAGCAGGGCGTCGTGTCGCACGCCAACCACGTCGGCAAGCGCGAGGTGCTGGTACCGGAGCGGTGAACCGCCCAGCGGGAGATGCATTGACGGACGGCCGCCGTCGGCGCTGAATGTCCCAGTTACTGGTGTCGCGACTCCCGCAAGGGAGCGCGGTGAAATGGGAAGCCGGTGCGGAGCGATCCAAAGCCGGCGCTGCCCCCGCAACGGTGTGCGAGGTGTGACACGGCCTGAGGCCACTGCGCGGGCTCCCGTGCGGGAAGGCGGCCGGTCCGGAGCGATCCCCTCGCGAGCCCGGAGACCGGCCAGCAAAGGCCCGGCGCCGCCAGGGCGCCGCCTCGTCGGGATCCGCACGGGTGCGTTGCGGACGGAAAGGAACGAACGATGCATATGGAACCAGGGATCGTGACCGGCGCCAAGCTCGTGCTCGGCTACGCGACCGCCGCCGGCTCGCTCGGCTACGGCGCGCTCCTCCTGCGCGACACGCTGCGCCAGGGCGGGCTCGCGGTCACCGCCGCCCGCTGCGCGACCACGACCGCGCTGGTTTTCTCCTTCTTCCAGGTGCTGCCGCACTACCCGATTGGCATCTCCGAGGTGCACCTGATCCTCGGCAGCACGCTCTACCTGCTTTTCGGGACCGGTCCCGCAGCCTTCGGGCTGGCGGCCGGGCTGCTGCTCCAGGGCCTGTTCTTCGCGCCCTTCGACCTGCCGCAGTACGGCATGAACGTGACGACGCTCCTCGTGCCGCTCTTCGCGGTCGCCGCGGTCGCCCGGCGCGTGATCCCCACCGAGACCCCCTACGTCGACCTTGGCTACTGGCAGGTGTTCCGGCTGTCGCTCGCCTACCAGGGCGGCGTCGCGGCCTGGGTCGCCTTCTGGGCGATCTATGGCCGGGGCTTCGGCGCGGAGAACCTCGTCGCGGTCGGCACCTTCTTTGCGTCCTACATCCTCGTCGTCGCGATCGAGCCGCTGATCGACCTCGCGGTCCTCGGCGCCGCCAAGGCCGGGCGCAGCGTCACGGCATCGGGCTTCTTCCAGCGTCGCCTGCACCACGCCGCGTGAGGCTCACGCAGGGTCGGACGGCGGTCGCCGTCCGACAACTGCCGCCCGTCAACCGCCGTGCCCGCCCGCGGACGGCTCGTCCGCACCCATCCGGATCACTCCCTCGAATCTCGCGAACTTCGCGAGCCGACCCGGGTCGAGGCCGGCTTCCGAAGCGACGACGGCCGCCGCGAGCGCGGCGGCCTCCGTTGCCGGCAGCCCGAGTTGCTCGAGGCCCGAGGGCTCGCGTAGCGCGTTGCCGGCGCAGAGGCTCAGCTCCCAGGCGCCTTCTTCTTTCCGCAGCAGCGCCCTTCCCCCCATGTCGCCCTGCACCCAGCCGGCGATCGCGATGTCGCCGTGCACGGTCACCGGATCGACGTCGAGCGGCGCGTCGGGACGCTCGAACATCGCCGTCATGAGCTGGCGGATGTCAGCCGCATCGTCGGCCTTCGCCAGCGACGGCATGAGGACGGCGGCGAGCGCCGCGGCTCGAAGCAAAGCAAGCATTCCCGTTCCCCTCATCCCCGCGCGATCAGCTTGCGAAGCTTGTCGACCGCGCTCGCGGTCGATTCCTGATACCCGATCACGGTGTCGAAACGGCCCGCGCTGTCGAAGAGCATCACGTATGCGGTGTGGTCCATCGTGTAGTCCCCGTCCTTGAGCGGCACCTTGGTGGCGTAGATCTTGAAGGCGGCGATGGCCTTGTCGATCTCCGCCCGCGACCCCGAGAGACCCACCACCTCCGGGTCCCACGACAGGTAGCTGCGCAGCATGTCGACGCCATCCCTTTCGGGATCGACGGTCACGAACCAGAAGCGCAGCTTCTTCGCCTCCGGTCCGAGTTCCTCCTGCCAGGTCTCGATGTCCCCGAGCGTCGTCGGACAGATTTCCGGGCAGTGGGTGAACCCGAAGTAGACGGCCGAGGGATGCCCCTTCAGCGAGGCGGCGGTGAAGGTCGTCCCGTCGGTTCCGGTCAGCGCGTAGGCGCCCTGTCCGAGCGTGTCGCGGGCGCCGCCCTGCATGCGTTGGCTGACGAAGAGCCAGGTGGCACCGACGAGCGCCACGAGGACGGCAACCCAGAGGAGCATGCGGAGATTCTGCAAGCGCATGGCTGCCTCACTTCCCCTCGAAAGTCTCGGCGTCGGGCGCCCCGATCGCCAGCGGAATGGTCACCTCGCCCGCCTTCGCGAACGTGAGGGTCACATCGACCGTCCTGCCCTCGACCAGCGGCTGCTTCAGCTGCATGAACATCACGTGGTAGCCGCCTGGCTTGAGCACGACGGTTTCTCCTGCCGGGATCGGCAGGCCGTCCGGGAGTTCCCGCATCTTCATCACGCCGTCCTGCAGCGCCATTTCGTGCACCTCCATGTGTCCGGCGACAGGCGACGAGGCGCCGACCAGCGTGTCGGCCTGCATTCCCTTGTTGGTGATCGTGAGGAATCCGCCCGCGACGGGCGCGCCCGGTCGCGTGGCCCTGCTGAAGCCTTGGCTCAGCAGCAGATCGCCCAATGCCACCTCCGCCGAGGTGCCGGCGGGTGTCGCCTGATTGGCATGCGCCGCCACGGGACTTGCGAGCAAAAGCAGCGAAGCCGCCAGGAGGCCGCGGATAATCGTCATCCAGGTCTTCTCCAGAGTAGGAACTGCACCGCGTGCCTGCGCACTGCGGCGGGAAGCCGCCCGCGGAACCGGCGGCTGCGATCAGGCCATGGAGAACTGCGGGGGCGCCCGGACCGGCGGAGGACCCGCGCCAGCGACTCGGTGCGCTCCCGGCGACGGCGCGACCGGCTGTTGCACGCCCGCCGCACAAACCCGCGCGAAGCACCCGACCGGCGCGGCGGCGAGCCCCGGCGCCGCCATCAGCAGGCACGCATCGCATGCCGTGCTCGCGAGGTGCCGCGCCGGTATGCCGTCCGGCACTCCAGCGCCTTCACAGAAGGCCGGCAACGTGCCGTCGGGCATCGCATAGGCGAGCGCGAACGTTGCTCGTTCCAGCGCCATCCGAGCGTTCTGGCCCGGCGCCAGCACACCACCGAGGGCGAGCAGCCCGACGAGGAGACCGGTCAGCCAGCGTCCGAAGCCAACGTTGCGCATGTCTTCGCGATGCGGATTTTCACTCGCGAAGTCAACCGCGCCGGTGCGGCGCGCATGGACGATCCGTCGCCGGCTTGCATTCCGGCGGTCGAGGCGGAATGGTGCAGCGCTCCTCGATCGGGACCTTCGGCTATGCCTGAGACATATACCGCCCCGCCTCCGCCGGCATGGGACCAAGAGCTGGAGCAGCGGCTGCAGCGGCGAATCGACGAGAAGACCAAACCCGTCGGCGCCCTCGGCCGCATCGAGGCGCTGGCGGCGCAGATCGCCCGGACCCAGCGCCGCCTCGACCCACGCATGGAGACCTGCCAGCTGACGATCTTCGCCGGCGACAACGGAATCGCGAACGAAGGCGTCTCGGCCTACCCGCAGGTCGTCACCCGGCAGATGGTGCTGAACTTCCTCGACGGCAACGCCGCCGCCAACGTCTTCGCCCGATCCGTCGGCGCCGACATCCGCGTCGTCGACGCGGGCGTGGCCGGCGCGCCGATCGAGCACCCGGCGCTGCTGTCGCGCCGGATCGCCGCGGGCACACGCAACTTCGCCGACGAGCCCGCCATGACCGCCGGCGAGCGCGACCGCGCGCTCGAGTCCGGCCGCCGGCTCGGTGCCGACGGCGCCTGGGACGCGGTCTGCTTCGGCGAGATGGGGATCGGCAACACCTCGGCCGCCGCCCTCGTCGCCCACAAGGCGCTGGGCGTCCCGCTCGACGACCTCATCGGCCGCGGCACCGGCCTCGACGACTCGGCACTCGCCCGCAAGCGCGCGATCCTCGCCCGGGCGGCCGCCCGGACGTCCTCGGCGCTGCCGGCCGCCGATGCCCTGTCCGAGTACGGCGGTTTCGAGATCGCAATGATGGCGGGCGCCATGCTCGGCGCGGCGGCGGCCGGGCGCATCGTCATCGTCGACGGCTTCATCGCCGGAGCCGCGGCCGCCGTCGCGCTCGCCGAGGCGCCCGAAGTCCGGGCTGCGCTCGTCTTCGCTCACCGCTCGGCCGAGCGCGGGCACGCAGCGCTCCTCGCCGGCATCGGCGCCGAGCCGCTCCTCGACCTGGGGCTTCGGCTCGGCGAGGGAACCGGCGCGCTCCTCGCCTGGCCGCTCGTTCGGGCCGCGGCGGCGATGCTGACCGAGATGGCAAGCTTCGGCGACGCCGGGGTCAGCGGACCGGCATGAGCCCCCGGCTGCGCGAGGAGGCCGCCGCGCTGGCGCTCGCCTGGCTGTTCCTGACCCGCGTGCCGCTGCACCGACCCGTCGCAGCGACCCCAAGCCGGCTCGCCGCATCGCTCGGCTACTTCCCCGCGGTCGGCGCCGTCATCGGCGCCATCGGCGCGGCGGTGCTGCTCGCCGCAGGAACGGCGCTGCCGGCCGTCCCCGCCGTGGTGCTCTCGATAGCCGCGACGTGCCTGCTGACCGGCGCCTTGCACGAGGACGGCCTCGCCGACACCTGCGACGGACTCGGCGCCGCGGGCCGGCAGCGGGCGCTCGCGATCATGCGCGACAGCCGGATCGGCAGCTACGGGGCGCTCGGCCTCGGCCTTACGCTGGCGCTGAAGGTCTCCGCGCTCGCCGGGCTGGCACCGGGCACCGCCGGTGCCGCCCTCGTCGCCGGCCATTCGGTCAGCCGACTCTCGGCGGTGGCGCTGATCGCGACCGGCTCCTACGCGCGCGCCGCCGGCACCGCGGGGTTCACCGCCGCCGGCGTCAGAGCCCGCGGACTCGCGCTCGCGGGCGCCACGGGCGCCGTGCTGCTTCTCGCGATCCTGCCCTTCGCCGGCGCCGGCGCGGTGCTGACCGGCGCGCTCGGCCTCGCCACCGGCCACGGACTAGCCCGCGCGCTCTTCGAGCGGCGGCTGGGCGGCTACACCGGGGACTGCCTCGGCGCCACGCAACAACTCAGCGAGGCGGGCTTCTATCTCGGGATGCTCGCGTGGCTCTGATCCTCCTGCGCCACGGCCGGCCGGCGGGAGCGGCGGACCGCTGCTACGGCCGCACCGACCTCCTGACCGGGCCCCACCTCCTGTGCGAGGCTCAGTCGATCGCCGCCGCGCTCGCTCCGGTCGATCGGATCGTGTCGAGCCCGCTCCGCCGTTGCCGCCGGCTGGCGGCGCTCCTCGGCGCGCGTCTCGGCGTCCCCGTACGGTTCGATCCCGCCTGGCGCGAGATCGACTTCGGGGCCTGGGAGGGCCTTGCGTGGGATGCGGTGCCGCGCGCCCAGCTCGATGCCTGGGCCGCCGACTTCCTCCACGCGCGGCCACACGGCGGCGAAAGCGTGGCGATGCTGCTGGCGCGCGTGCGGGGCGCACTCGCCCGCGCGCGCCGGGTCCCCGGGCGCGTGCTGGCCGTCACCCACGCCGGACCGATCCGTGCCGCGCTCTTCGCCACCGGTGCAGGCCCAACGGCCTGGCAGCGGAACGTCGGCTTCGGCGAACTCGTCGAGATCGGCGGCCGCCGCTAGCATGATCTGCCGGCCGGCAACCGCGGCCGTCTCCGGCCATTTCGGCGAGCTGCTGCAGGGACGGCTGGGCACCGACGGCCCGCTGGTGCTGGTTACGTTGCCGGCGCCGGACCTGCGCGTCACCGTCCGGTTCACGCCCGGTCCCTTCGCGCTCCACTGCGCCGGCGGCGAGCGCGCCATCCGTCCGGCGCAGGCGGCGGCGATCTGCCGCGCCCTGACCGGCCGGCCAGGCGGCCGGCTGCGGGTTTCGTCCGATGCGCCGGCGGGCGGCGGCGCCGGATCCTCGACCGCGGCGCTGCTCGCGGTCGCCGCCGCCTGCGCCGGGGCGTCGGGCCGGGCGCTGCCTCCGCCGGAGGCGCTCGCGCGCCTATGCCACACCCTCGAGGGCGCCACCGACCCGCTGATGCACCCCGCACCCGAGCGCCTGCTCTGGGCGCCGCGCGCCGCACGCGCCCTCGCGGTCCTGCCGCCCCTGCCGCCGCTGCAGGTGATCGGCGGCTTCCTCGGACGCGGGCAGCCCACCGATCCCGCCGACCTCGACTTTGCCGACGTCGGCGACCTCGCGGCCGCCTGGCCCGCCGCGGCCGCCCGCGGCGACCTCGCGGCCCTCGCCGCCCTCTCGACCGAATCGGCCCGCCGCAATGCCGTCCGCCGCGGCGGGCCTCCCATCGAGCCGCTGCTCGCGCGGGCGCGTCGCTCGGGCGCCCTCGGCGTCGCCGCAGCCCACACCGGCTCCGCCCGGGCGCTGATCTTCGCCCCCGGCGCGGCGATCGGAGAGTCCACCCTCGCCGCGCTCCGCGATCTCGGCCTGCGGCGCCTGCACCGCTTTCGGCTCGCCGGTCCGGTTCGCGGCCGCTAGGGTCCGGCGCGGCTCGGAGGAAAGATGCGCGACCATGGCGGGAACCTCGATGCGGCGATCGCGCGCTTCGGCGGAGCGCCGGAGGATTGGATCGACCTCTCGACCGGGATAAACCGGCTGCCCTACCCGCTGCCGCACGCTCCCGACGCCGCCTTGCGCGACCTGCCGCGCGCCGGGGACGTCGCGGCCTGCGCGGCGGCGGCGCGGGTGGCCTATGGAGCCGACGTGCGGGCTGCCTGCCTGCCGCTCGCCGGCGCCCAAGCGGCGATCCGGATCGTCCCCGCGCTGCGCCGTGCGGGCCGCGCCGGCATCCTCGGCCCCACTTACAACGAGCACGCCGCCGCCTTCCGCGCGACCGGGTGGCAGGTGCACGAGGTCGACGACTTGGCCTCCCTCGCCGGGTTCGACGCGGTCGTCGTCGTCAACCCGAACAACCCCGACGGCCGGCGCTGGCTGCCAGACGCGATCCTTAGACTGGCCAGGCGGAATGGCCTCGTCGTCGTCGACGAGAGCTTCGCCGACGTCGACCCGGCCGTCTCGATCTGCCCCGGTCTGCCGCGGCCCGGCGTCCTCGTGCTGCGGTCGTTCGGCAAGTTCCACGGCCTCGCCGGCCTTCGGCTCGGCTTCGTGCTGGGGACCGCCGCGGACGCCGCCCGCCTGGCCGAGCTCGCCGGGCCGTGGCCGGTCAGCGGCCCGGCGCTCGCGGCGGGCCGCCTCGCCCTCGCGGATACCGGCTGGCGGGCGGCGACGCTGGCCCGGCTCGCGAGGGACGCCGCGCGGCTGGACGCGATCGCCGCCAGGGCGGGCTGGACTCTCGTCGGCGGCACCGGCCTCTTCCGGCTCTACGAGACCGGCGACGCTGCCGCCAGCCAGTCGCGGCTCGCGCTCCACCGCATCTGGTCGCGCATCTTCCCCTGGTCGCGCGGCTGGCTCCGCCTCGGCCTCCCCGGCCCCGAATCCGAGTGGACAGCCGTCATTGCCGCGCTCCTCTGACCGCCGCCCGCCGGAGCGGATCTTCTCCTCTTCTTCCTCTCCGTCTCCTCCCTTTCCTATCGGGCAGGTTCCCCCCGCCCGTGCCTGGGCGGGGGACAGAGGGTTGGGTTGACGCGCGCAACGGCGCGCAGGGGCGCCCCGCGCTTCAGCGCGCGGGGAAAGACCCCGTAGCGCAAAGGCGCTCCGACGACATGATACGACGGGCGCCGCCGGGAGAGCCGCCGCCGCGCTACCCTTTCCGGAGCAGGTAGGTGTCCATGATCCACCCGGCGTCCGCCCGCGCCGCCGCTCGGACCTCGGCGATCCGCTCGCCGACCTCCGCCAGCGGCCCCGCGATCACCACCTCGTTCGGCAGCCCCAGGTACGCCCCCCAGTAGATCGTGACCCCCTCCGGGTCGATCTCGCGGAAGGCGCAGTCGCCATCGAGCAGGACCGCGATCGAGTCGGCATCCGGCACCGCCGCGCGCAGTCGCCGCCCGGTCGTCACGCACACCGGCCCGCCAACAGTGTTGAGCGTGACCCCGTGCCGCGCCGCCAGCACCTGCAGGCTGGAGATTCCCGGCACGACCCGTCGGGCAAACGCGACCCCGGCTTCCGTGAGGAGGTCCAGGATGCGCAGCGTGCTGTCGTAGAGCGACGGGTCGCCCCAGACCAGCAACGCGACCCGCCCATCTTCCGGCTCGATCAGCGCCCGGTAGCGTGCGGCAATATCGCGATGCCAGGCGTCGACCCCCTCGCGATACCCGCCTTCCGCGTCCCGCACCGGCATGTCGAACTCGACGATGCGCGTCGAGGCGTTCTCGAGGTAGCGCTCGCAGATCTCGCGCCGGAGCGCCGCGAGGTCGGCCTTGCCCGCGCCCTTGCGCGGGATCAGCACGAGATCGGCCGCGTTCAGCGCCCGCACCGCCTCGATCGTCACATGCTCCGGATTTCCGGTGCCGATCCCGATGACGACGATCTCGCGCATGAACCCTCAGTCGATAGCGATGGCGTGGAAGAACGTGCCGGTTACCCGCCCACGGCGCGCCCCCGACGGTCCGAGCCCCCTGCCCTGCCCGTCGTAGAGCTCCGCCAGTGGCGCGTCGCCGCCGGGCTCGATCAGCCGGGCGTAGTGGAACTCGTGCCCGCGCACGCTCTGCCCGGCGCGCCCGATCGGCGCGTCGACGGTCAGCGCCGCCCGGCGATACCCGAGGTTAATCCGCCGCTTCGCGAAGCTCGTGACGTGCCCGAGGAGCCCGGCCATCGCGTGTGTGACGCCCTCCGCATCCTCGATCGCCCGCCCGAGCACCATGAATCCCCCGCATTCGCCGTGCACCGGATGGCCCTCCGCGAACCGGACGAGCCCGCCGCGGAACCGCGCCGCCGCCGCCAGGGCGCCGGCGTGCAGCTCCGGATAGCCGCCCGGCAGCCAGCAGGCGTCGCAGGAGGGATCGGGGCCCTTGTCGGCGAGCGGCGAGAAAGGGACTAGCTCCGCCCCGAGCGCCCGCCAGTGCCGCGCGAGGTGGGGATAGACGAAGCTGAACGCCGCGTCGTCGGCGATCGCGATCCGCTGCCCGGGCGGCGGAAGCATGCCGCCGAGGCTCCCGGCCGGGACGTCGAGCGGCGCCGCGAACGCCAGGATCGCATCGAGGTCGACCGAGGCGGCCATGACATCGGCCAGCCGGTCGATGAACGCCTCGAGCGCCGCATGCTCGCGCGCCTGCACCAGCCCGAGGTGCCGCTCGGGCAGTCCCATATCCGGGTTTCGATGGACCGCGCCGACCACCGGCAACCCGATCGCCTCGACCGACGCCCGGCAGAGCGCCTCGTGCCGCGCGCTCGCCACCTGGTTCAGCACCACGCCGGCGATCCGGACGCTCGGGTCGTGCGTCGCGAACCCGCGCGCCACCGCGGCCGCGGTCTGCGACTGCCCCGAGACGTCGAGCACCAAGAGCACCGGCAGCCCGTATCGCCGGGCCAGGTCGGCCGCCGACCCGCCGCGGCCCGCCTCGGCCGGGATGCCGTCGAAGAGCCCCATCGCGCTTTCGATCACCAGGACGTCGGCCTCGGCCTGCCCCGCCGCCAGCACGTCGAGCAGCCCCGGCGGCATCGCCCAGCTGTCGAGGTTGACCCCCGGCGCCCCGGTCGCCGCCGCGTGGAAACCCGGGTCGATGTAGTCCGGCCCCGATTTTGCCCCCCGCACCGCGAGCCCGCGCCGCAGCAGCGCGCGCATCAGCCCGACGCTGACGCTGGTCTTGCCCGACCCCGACCGGGCGGCACCGACGATGAAGCCCCGCGCGGTCACGCTCGCGCCTCGGCCCGGGCGAGCGCCACCAGCTCTGCGCGCAGCGCGACGATCGCCCCGACGACGATCAGCGCCGGCGCCCGGACGCCCTCGGCCGCCACCTGCGCGGCGATGCTGCCGAGGTCGCCGACGACGATCCGCTCGTCCGGTGTCGTTGCCGACGCGATCACCGCCGCCGGCGTCCCGGCGCAGAGACCGCCCGCCATAAGCGCCGCGCTGATTTCCGCGATCGCCGCCAGCCCCATGTAGATCACGATCGGCTGCCCGGTCCGCGCCAGCGCCGCCCAGTCGAGGTCGTCGGCGGTCCCCGCCGCATGCCCGGTCGCGAGGATCAGCGCCTTGCTCACCCCGCGCATCGTCGCCGGGATCCGCGCGTCCGCCAGCGCGCCGAAGGCCGAGGTGACGCCCGGCAGAACCCGGAACGGCACCCCGGCGCGGGCGAGCGCCAGCGCCTCGTCGCCGCCCCTTCCGAAGATGTTCGGATCGCCCCCCTTCAGCCGCAGAACGCGCGCCCCGGCCTGCGCGAGCTCGACCAGCAGCGCGTTGATCGCGGCCTGCGGCGTCGACGGCTGCCCGCGCCGCTTGCCGACGAAGTGCAGCGCCGCTGCGCCGTCCGCGGCCCGCAGCGCCGCCCGGTCGACCAGTGCATCGTAGACCACCGCGTCGGCAGACCCGAGCGCCGCGACCACGTCGAGGGTCAGGCAGCCGAGGCTGCCCGGCCCTGCCCCCGCGAGCCAGACATGCCCCGGCCTGAACACCGGCAGCTCCGGCGCCAGCCGGGCTATGGCCCCGCCGAGGCTCATGGCCCCGCCCGCCCGCGAAACCGCCGCTGGTAGCCGGCGTCGTAGAGCGCGCTCTCGCGAAACGCCTGCGCCGCGAGGCCCGGTCCCACAAAGACGATGGCCGTCCGGTCGATCGGGTCGTGCGCGAGCGCCGCCGCAATCGTCCCGAGCGTCCCGCGCACCACTCGCTCCTCCGGCCAGGTCGCCCGCGCCACCACCGCCACGGGGCAGTCGTTCCCGTAAATCGGGGTCAGCTCCGCCACGATCCGGTCGAGTGCATGCACCGCCAGGTGGATGGCGAGCGTCGCCCCGGTCGCGCCGAACCCGGCCAGCGTCTCTCCCTCCGGCATCGGCGAGGCGCGGCCGGAAACGCGCGTCAGCACCAGGCTCTGCGCAACCTCGGGGATCGTCAGCTCGCGCCCGAGCGCCGCTGCCGCCGCCGCGAAGGCCGGGACGCCGGGCGTCAGCGTGTAGGCGATGCCGAGCCGCTCGAGCCGCCGCGCCTGCTCGGCGACCGCGCTCCAGATCGACAGGTCGCCCGAATGCAGCCGCGCCACGTCCTGCCCGGCCGCCTGCGCCAGGACGTACTCGGCCTCGATCTCGTCGAGCGACATGGGCGCCGTGTCGACGAGGCGCGCGTCCGGCGGGCAGTGCGCGAGCAGGTCCCGCGGCACCACCGACCCGGCGAAGAGGCAGACCGGGCAGCGGGCGAGCAGGTCGCGCCCCCGCAGCGTCATCAGATCCGCCGCCCCCGGGCCGGCACCGATGAAGTGCACCGTCACCGCCGGCGCCCCATCGCGATGGCGCAGGTCACGCGCCCGACCACGACTCGGGGCCCGAGCAGGCGAGCTCCGGCACCGGCCGCCGCGAGCGCCGCCCCCTCCGAAACCGACCCCGTCCCCGCCGCCGCCCGCGACGCCGCCGACCGGGTCAGCAGCTCCGCGTCATCCGCCGGCGAGACCGCCAGCAGCGGCAGCCGAAGCCGCCGCGCCGCCTCGCCGAGCGCCGGCTCCCCGACCTTGCCCGGCACCGTCGCCAGCGCGTCGATCGCGACGCCCGCGTGCGCCGCCCGCGCCGTAGCGACAGCCGCCAGAACTTCGTCGGCGGCGACCCCGCGCCGGCAGCCGATTCCCGCGACCGTCACGGCTTCACCCATGCCCATTGCATCACCGGCATCGCCGGCCGCCATCCCGTCATGCCCCCGACCGGCGCCGCGCGGGCGATCGCGATCGTCACGAGGCTCCCCCCGAGCCGCGCCTCGGTCGCGATCAGCAGCGACTGCATTTCGAGCGTCACCGCGTTTGCCACGATCCGCCCGCCCGGTGCGAGTACGCCCTGCAGCGCGTCGAGGACGCCCGCATCGGTACCCCCGCCGCCGAGGAAGATCGCGTCCGGCGCCGGCAGCCCGGCGAGCGCTCCCGGCGCCGCCCCCTCGACGACATCGAGCCCCGGCACGCCAAGCGCCCGCGCGTTGCGGCGCATCCGCGCCGCCCGATCCGCGCGCACCTCGACGGCGACCGCGGCCAGCGACGGATGCCGCAGCATCCACTCGATCGCGACCGACCCCGCGCCCGCCCCGATGTCCCAGAGCCGCTCGCCGCGGCGCGGCGCCAGTGCCGCCAGCGTGACGGCGCGCACCTCGCGCTTGGTGATCTGCCCGTCGTGCTCGAAGCGATCGTCCTCGAGCCCGCCCAGCGGCAGTACCCGCGCCCCGTCCCCGGCCGCGACCTCGATCGCAACCAGGTTCAGGGCGGCGCAGTCCGCGTCGGCGAACTCCGCCGCCGTCCCGCTCCGCACCTGCTCGTCCGGACCTCCGAGCGATTCCAGCACCCGCATCGCCGACCCGCCGAACCCATCGGCCGCGAGCAGCCGCGCCACCGCGCCCGGCGCCGTCCCGTCCGAGGTCAGCGCGAGGATCCGCACCCCCGGCTGCAGCAAGGGCCGGATGAGTTCGACCGGCCGCCCGTGCAGCGAGATCGTCTCGGTGTCCTGCAGCGACCACCCGAGCCGCGCCGCCGCCAGCCCGAAGGCCGACGGCGCCGGCACCACCGCCATCTCGTCGGTCCCCACGCGCCGCGCCAGCGTCGCCCCGACCCCGTGCTGGAACGGGTCGCCCGACGCCAGCACGCAGACCTGCCGCCCGCGCAGCGCCACGACCTCGGCCATCGCGGCGTCGAACGGGCTCGGCCACGCCCGCGCCTCGCCTTGGATCAAGGGCGCCGCGAGCGTCAGATGCCGCCGCCCGCCGAACACCACCTCGGCGGCCGCGATCCGCCGCCGCGCCTCGGCGCCGAGCCCGTCGACGCCGTCCTCGCCGATCCCGACCACGCTCAGCCACTTTGCGTTTGCCACCGCCGGCACGCGCCCGCTAGATGCCGACATGCACGTCCTCGTCCTCGGCGGCACCGGCGAAGCCCGCGAGATCGCGGGCGCCCTCGCCGCCCGTCCCGGGCTCCGCATCACCTTGTCCCTCGCCGGCCGCACCCGCGACCCGGCGCTCGCGCCCTGTGCGGTCCGCACCGGCGGCTTCGGCGGCCCGGCCGGCCTCGCCGAGTGGATGTTCGCGCAAGGCGTCGGCGCCCTCATCGACGCCACCCACCCCTTCGCCAGCGTCATCTCCGCCAACGCCCGCACCGCCGCCGCGCGCGCCGGCGTCCCGCTCGTCGTCCTCGACCGTCTGCGCTGGGAGCCGGTTCCGGGAGACCGCTGGACCCCGGTCCCCGACGTCGCAGCCGCCGTCGCCGCCCTTGGCCGAGAACCACGCCGGGTCTTCCTCGCGATAGGCCGCCAGGAGGTCGCCGCCTTTCGCGCCGCCCCGCAGCACCGCTACCTCGTCCGCAGCATCGAGCCGGTCCCGCCCGACGACCTGCCGCCCCTCGCCGAGACGCTCCTCGCCCGCGGCCCGTTCAGCGAAGCCGACGAAGCCATGCTCCTCTCCGCCCACCGCATCGAGATTCTGGTGGCGAAGAACAGCGGCGGCGACGCCACCTTCGGCAAGCTCGGCGCCGCCCGCCGCCTCGGCCTGCCGGTCGTGATGCTCGACCGCCAGCCACGCCCCGATGCCGCGCCGACGGTCGCTGCTGCCCTCGAGCGCTTCGATCACCTCGCGGCCTCCGCCATCGACCGCGGCGTGTAGACCAGGGGCGGCAGCCCGCCCCGCGCCACCGTCCGCGTCTCCGCCGATCCCACGATGACGCAGGTCGCCATGTCCGCCATCGCGGTCTCCGCCGCGGCGAGCTCCACGACCCCGATCCGCTCGTCCGCGCGCCCCGCCGCCCGCCCAAAGACCACCGCCGTCGCCGGCGGCAGCACCTCGCGCAGCACCTCGAACGCTCGTCCGAGCTGCCATGGCCGCGCCCGGCTCACCGGGTTGTAGAGTGCCAGCACGAACCCCGCCGCCGCCGCCGCCCTGAGCCGCGCCTCGACCACCGCCCAGGGCTTGAGGTTGTCCGAGAGCGAGATCGCGCAGAAGTCATGCCCGAGCGGCGCACCGCAGCGCGCCGCCACCGCCAGCATCGCCGTGACCCCGGGCACCACCGCAATGTCCAGCCGCCGCCACGCCTCCGGCCCCGCCTCGACCGCCTCGCAGACCGCCGCAGCCATCGCGAAGACCCCGGGGTCGCCCCCCGACACCAGCGCTACACGTCGGCCAGCCGCCGCCAGCTCCAGCGCCGCTCGCGCCCGCGTCAGCTCCTCGCGGTTGTCCGAGGCGTGCGCCGCCTGCCCCGGCCCGAGCGCCAGCCGAGCCAGGTATGGCGCATAGCCGAAAAGGTCCGACGCCCCGGCGACCGCCGCCGCCGCCTCCGGCGTCAGCTGTTCCGCCGCGCCCGGCCCGAGCCCGACGACCGCCAGCCGCCCGCTCAAGGCCGCCCTTCCCATCCCGGCACCAGCACGATCGAGAAGTAGGGCGCCACGTCGTCCGCCTTCGCCGACAGCGGCGTCGTGACGGTCCGCTCCATAGTCCCCCGCTCGACGTACACCGCCCGACCGAGCTTGCCCGTCGCCGCCAGCGCCCGCCGGATCCGCGGCAGGTTGCGCCCCACCTTCATGATGACGCTCGCCGGGCTGTCCGAAAGCCGCCGGGCCAGCTCCTCCTCGGCGAGCGTCCCCGGCAGCACCGTCAAGACGTCGTCCCCCTGCACGAGCGGAAGCCCCGCCTGGCTCCAGCAGCCCGACATCGCCGTGATCCCCGGAACGACCTCCGCCGGCCAGCGCGGCGCCAGCCGCACGTGCAGGTGCATGTACGATCCGTAGAAGAGCGGATCCCCCTCGCTCAGCACCGCCACCGTCATACCCGCCTGCAGCTCCGCCTCGACCGCCGCCGCCGCCGCCGCGAAGAAGCCCGCCACCGCCGCGCCGTATTCCGCCCCGTGCCGCGGCAGCTCGGTCGTCACCGGATAGAAGAGCGGCAGCTCGACCGTGTCCGGCCGCAGGAACCCCGCCGCCGTCGCCCAGGCGTTGCCGCGCCGTCCGGCCTTCGCGAAGTGCGCGACGACGTCCGCCGCCCCGAGCACCCGTACCGCCTTCAGCGTCAGGAGATCCGGGTCGCCCGGCCCGGTCCCGACCCCGATCAGCCGCCCGCTCATATCCCCTCCCGCGCCAGCGCGTTCACCGCCGCCGCCGCCATGGCGCTCCCCCCCATCCGGCCGAGCACCACCGCGTAGGCGAGATCGGTCGCGGCCAGCGCCTCCTTCGACTCCGCCGCCCCGACGAACCCGACCGGCATGCCGATGACCGCCGCCGGCCGTGGCGCTCCCTCGGCCACCATCTCCAGTAATCGGAACAGCGCCGTCGGGGCGTTCCCGATCGCCACCACCGCGCCCGGCAGTCGCTCGCGCCACAGCTCCAGCGCCGCCGCGGACCGCGTCGTCCCCATCTCCGCCGCCAGCGCCGGCACCCGCGTGTCCCGCAGCGTGCACAGGACCTCGTTTCCGGCCGGCAGCCGCGCGCGCGTCACCCCGTGCGCGACCATCTCGGCGTCGCAGAGGATCGGCGCCCCCGCGCGCAGCGCCTCCCGGGCCGCGGCAACGAAGCCCGGCGCGAAGCGGAACCGCTCCGCCGCCTCGACCAGCCCGCAGGCGTGGATCATCCGCACCGCGACCTCGGCCTCCTCGGTCGTGAACCGACCAAGATCCGCCTCCGCCCGGATGATCGCGAAGGACCGCGCGTAGATCGCGTCCCCGTCGCGGACATAGTCCTGCACCCTCACCGGCCCGCCTCCGCCAGCAGCCGCGCGCGCAACGCGTCCGGCACCGCCATCCCGTCCCCCGTCACCTCCGGCCCCCCCGCCGCTCCGACCAGCGTCACCGCCGGCCCCGCCGGCTGGGCGCAGCGCTTCTCGCATCCCGAGAGGTGCAGCGCAAACCCGTCGGCCAGCCCCGCGACCCGCCGCGCGATCGCCTTGGTCGGCAACCTCCCGGAGCCGCAGGCCGGCGCCCCGGCACAGGCCGACACCCGCAGCCGCGGGTCGTCCGCATCGGTGACGAACCCGAGCCGCTCCGCCTGCCCGAGCAGCCGCGCCTCCGCCGCCGCGTCCAGTCCAACCGCGACCAGGGCCCGCCCCGGCGCAGGCCGGAAGGGCGCCTCCGACGCTTCCGCCAGCGCCACCAGGTCGGCCGCTTCCGCCTGTCCGAACGGCAGCGCGAACCCGCGCGCCACTCCCTCCCGCAAACGGAACCCCCCGACCGCCGGCACCGTCGCCCGCGGCTCAGCCACCGCGATCGCCAGCCCCAGCTCGCGCGCCCGCGCCCCTCGCTCCGACAGCCGCGCGAGCAGCGCCAACGCCGCAGCCACCGCCCCCGCGGCATCGAACCGGCCCCCAGTCCCGGTCACTTCCCACCCGCCTGCCGTCGCCCTAACCCGCACGTCGGCCGCGACCGCATCGAGGTTCAGCGCCCCGCCGCCGTCCACGACCACCGACACCTTGGGCGGCAGCGTCCCGCCGAAGCCGCAGAGCGCCGCCGCCAGCGGCCGAGGATCGCCGAGCTCGCCCGGATCGAGCCCCGCCAGCGCCCCCACCAGCACCGTCGGCCCTTCCGGCACGGTGATCCCGAGCGCTGCGACCTCCGCTGCCAGCCCCGGGGCCGTCTCCGGCCGCAGGCCCCGCACTTGAAGGCTGCCGCGCGCCGTCACCTCGACGAGCCCGTTGCCGTGCCGCGCCGCTGCCCGCGCCAGTCCGGCCAGCTGCCCGGGCGTCAGCTCGGCCGGCGCCAGCCGCGCCAGGAGCCCGTCGCCGCTCGCCATCGGCGCGGCGAGGGTCGGGCAGGCACCCCGGCGCAACGCCGCCGCCTCCCCGGCCCACGGGGCGTCGCGTGCGTTCATGCCGCCACCTCCCGTGCCCGCGCCTCGGCGATCAGCCCCGTCAGGTCGTCGTCCACCGCGTTCCGCCGCGGGTGCCAAAGGCCCCGCCGCCGCGCGGCCTCGAGCCGCTCGGCGATCGCCCGCGCCGCCGCCGGGTTCTCGTGCAGCAGGAACGCCCGCACTGACGCGTCGCCCAGGTAGGCGTCATGCACCGCCTCGATCAGCCCCGCCGAGACCGCGTCCGTCGTCTCGGCGAATCCCACCAGCCGGTCCACGGTCTCCGCAAGCTCCGCGGCCCCCCGCGGCCCGTGCCGCAGCTGCCCGGCGATGAACCGCGGATTGACCGCCCGCGCCCGCACCACCCGCGTCACCGCCTCCCTGAGCGAACGCGCCCGCGGCCGCGCCGGATCGGTCGCGTCGAGCACCACCAGATCGGCCTTCCCCCCGAGCGCCTCCACCGCGGCGGCGAACCCGCCGACGAAGGCGACGTCGGCCGAGCCCTCGAGAATGTCGCGCCCCGGATCGTCCTCCGGATGCAGCAGCAGCTCTGCCGCCGCCACCCGCTCCGCGAAGCCGCCGTCGGCCACCCCCTTGCCCTCGGCCCCGCCGAAGGCATGCGACCCCGCCTCGAGATACGCCCGCCCGAGCTCCGCCCGCTCCGACCAGTCCCCGCTCGCAAGCCGTTCCTCCGGCCCCGCGCCGTAGGTCCCGGGCGCCGACCCGAAGATCCTCCGCGGCCGCGCCAGCCCGGTCAGCGGGTTCTCCTCCACCGTCTCCTCCCGCGCCGCCACCGCCGCGACCGCCGCATCCAGCAGGGCGATCTGCGCCCCGAACATGTCTCGGAACAGCCCCGAGATCCGCCAGGTCACATCCACCCGCGGCCGCCCGACCGCCGCCGGCGGCAAGACCTCGACCCCGGTGACCCGCGCCGTCCCATCGTCCCAGACCGGCCGGCACCCGAGGAGCGCCAGCCCCTGCGCGATCGCCTCGCCGCCCGTCCGCAAGCTCGCGCTCCCCCAGAGGTCGATGACCAGCGCCCGCGGCCAGTCGCCGTGCTCCTGTACGTGCCGGCGCAGCACCTCGTCCGCCGCCGCCTTCCCCAGGGCGAACGCCGTCGGCGTCGGCAGTGTCCGGGGATCGGCGGCGTAGAGGTTCCGCCCGGTGGGCAGCACGTCCGTCCGCCCCCGTGCCGGCGCCCCGGACGGACCGGCGGCAACCCGCCGCCCGTCGAGCGCCGCCAGCAGCGCCGCCCGCTCCGCCGCGGCGGAAGCCCGGCGCTCCGCCGTATCCTCCGGACCCGCCCGCCCGAAGACGTGCAGCCCGTCCTTCACCGCGAAGTCCTTCAGATCGCAGAGCCAGGCGTCGATGCGCACGAGAGCCGCCCCGGGATCGTCCCCCTCCCCGACCCCGGCCTCCCCCGCGAGCCCGCTCTCCCGCGCCTGCTCCAGGATCAGCAGCGCCAGCCGCTCCCGCCGCCGCCGGTCCAGCCCGTCCGCCTGTGCGTATTCGTCGACAAGTCGCTCCAACTCCCGCTGCACCTCGGAAAGCCCGGCCCCGACCAGCGGGGGCGTCAGATGCCCGAGCGTCACCGCCCCGATCCGCCGCTTCGCCTGCGCCGCCTCGCCGGGATTGCTCACGATGAACGGATAGAGGACCGGCAACGCGCCGGCGACCACCTCGGGAAAGCATGCCTCGCTCAGGGCCACCGTCTTCCCCGGCAGCCACTCGAGCGTCCCGTGCGCCCCCACGTGCACGATCGCGTGGCACCCCAGGGCCTCGCGCATCCAGAGCCCGAACGCCACAAGCGCATGCGTCGGCGGCAAGGCCGGGTCATGATACTCCGCCCGCCGGTCCAGGCTCCGCCCCCGGTCAGGCGCCATCGCCACCGTCACGTTCCCGAACCGGGCGAAGCGGAATCCGAACGCCGCTTCCGCCGCCCCCCAGGCCCCTTCCACCGCCGTGCGGGCGCCCTCGGGCACGCGCACCGCCAGTCGCTCGTACTCGTCCAACGACAACGCCCGGCGCTCCCGAGCGAGCAACCGCATTAGCTCGCGCGGCGTTTCCGGTACCCCCTCGACCCAATATCCGGCGTCGCGCAGGTCTGCGAGCATCGCCAGCACACTCGCCGGCACGTCGAGTCCGACCGCGTAGCCGGCGCGCCCCGCCGCCGCCGGATAGTCCGGGACCAGCACCACGAGCCGCCGTTCCCCGGCCGGCGTCGCCGCCAGCCGCAGCCACGCGGCGATCCGCCGCGCCGCCTGCGCGACCCGCCCCGGCTCCGCCCGGTTCACCTGCAGCGCGATCCCGAGCTCCTCGTCATGCGCCCCCGCCGCCTTGAACGAGACCGCACCGGCGAGCACCCGCCCGTCGAGCTCCGGCAACGCCACGTGCATCGCTAGATCGGCCGGAGCCAGCCCGCGCGCCCCCGCCGCCCAGGCCTCGGCCCGCGTCGTTGCCGGCACCACCTGGAAGACCGGCACCCCGAGCCGGTCGAAGACTTCCTCGCCTGCCGCGAACGCCGTCGCCGTCACCAGCGCTGCCGGCCGCATCGTCTTGAGCGCCGTCTCGACCTCGCCCATCACCGCGCCGTCGCGGAGGCTCGGCACGAAGACCGGCACCCCCTTGATGCCCTCGGCATCGAGCGCCGCGACCAGCGCCTCCACGGGGGCATGATCGCCGGCAAGCAGCATCGAGCGGTAGAAGAGGATCGGCACCACCGGCCGTGCCGCCGGGTGCGCGTCCGCCAGCGCCCGCACGCGCCCGCCGACCCAGAGCCCCGCGCGCGGCACCGCCCGGGCCGCCGGCGCCTCGCCCTCGCCGCGGGCGAGCCGCGCCATCCGCGCCAGGGCCGTGCCCATGTTTTCCGGCCCGCCCTCGCGGAAGCAGGCCAGCAGTTCCCGCAACTCGTCCGCCCCGACCGTCGACAGCGCCGCCAGCCGCGGATCCTCCTCCCGGCACTCCCCGGGCAGCAGCGCCAGCGCGACCCCCCGATCGCGCGCCACCGCGGCCAGCCGGTCGCAGCCGTAGCTCCACCAGTCGTAGCCGCCGAGCAGCCGCACCAAGACCACCCGCGCCTCCGCCGCCACCCGATCGACCCAGAGGTCCACCGACATCGGATGCCGCAGGTCGCGGAGCGCGGCCAGCCGCAGCTCCACTCCGCGGGCGACGGCCGCCAGCCCCCCGAGGTCGCTGTCAGAGAAGGAAGCCGCCACCAGCTCGGCCGGCACCTGCCCGAGATCGACCGGCTCGATCAGGTCGTCCAGCGTCGCCGTGGTGACGTTCAGGATATGCATCAGCCCGCCAGAATGCGCTCCACCGCCCCGCGATCCAAGCCCTTGAGCCCGATCACCACCAGCCGCGTCCCCCGCGCCTCCCCATCGCCCCACGGCCGGTCGTAGTGCGAGCTCACCCGCGGCCCCACCGCCTGCAGCAGCAACCGCATCGGCTTGCCCGCGACCTCCGCGAACCCCTTGACCCGCAGCACGTCCGCCGCCTCGACAGCCGCCCGCACCCGCGCCGCCAGAGCCTCCGGCGCCGGTACGGCACCGAGCTCCACCGCGAACGAGTCGAAGTCGTCGTGGTCGTGCTCGGCGAGCCCGTCGTGCAGCGTCCGGCGGCCGTCGATCACCTCCTCGACCGCGAGCTCCTGCCCGAGCAACACCGCCGGATCGACCCGCCCGCCTTCCGCCGCCACGATCTTCACCGCCCGCCCGAGGTGCCGCTCGACCCTCGCCCGCGCCGCCTCGCGCGCCGTGCCGTCGAGCAAGTCGGCCTTCGACAGAACGATCAGGTCGGCGCAGGCCACCTGGTCGCCGAAGACCTCCTCCACCGGATCGTCATGCTCGAGCGAGGGATCGGCCACCCGCTGCGCCGCCAGCGCCTCGAGGTCCTGCGCCACCCGCCCCTCCGCCAGCGCCGGCCCGTCGACGACCGCAACGACGCTGTCGACCGTCACCCGGCTCTTCACTCCCGGCCACTGGAACGCCTGCACCAGCGGCTTGGGCAGCGCCAGCCCGCTCGTCTCGATCAGGACGTGGTCCACGTCCCCGCGCGCCAGGATCCGGTCCAGCGCCGGCACGAAGTCGTCCGCAACCGTACAGCAGATGCATCCGTTGGCGAGCTCGACGATATCCTCCTCGCGACAGCTCTCGATCCCGCAGCCCTTGAGGATCTCCCCGTCGATCCCGACCTCGCCGAACTCGTTGACCAGGATCGCCAGCCGCCTGCCGCCCGCGTTCTCGAGGAGGTGTCGGATCAGCGTCGTCTTCCCCGCCCCGAGAAAGCCGGTAACGACGGTGCACGGAACCCGTGCGGCAAGCTCGGTCATGGCAAGTCCTTCAGCATGTCAGGATGCGGAATGCGGGCGACGAGCCCGCGCTTCAAGGCCGCGGGCCGACCCCGCCAGGGCAGGAACCCGTCCTCCGAACCGGCAAAGAGCCGCGCCCCCGCCACGAGGTCGTCCCCGCTCGCGATCCCGAGCCCCCCGAAAACGTAGGCCCAGCACCCGCGCCGGAAGATCGCCGCCGACAGCCCGGCCCGGCAGTTCCCGAGGCAGGCCACCTCGCGCACCGCGACGCCGGTCCCCGCCGCCGCCCGCCGCGCGTCCCTCGCGAGCAGGCTGCCTGGCCGGGGCTCCTCCGCCGCCTCGCCGCGGCAGGTCGCGCAGACGAGCACCGTGACGCCCACCACGGCTTCGCCCGCAGGCGCCGCGAGATCGGCCAAGGATGGCATCGGACCTGTCAAGCCGCACTCCCTGCCCAGGTGACCCGCCGGGCGGCCGGAATTCACGCGTGGCGGCAGGTCTCCTGGCTCGCGGTCCCCGCGCCCCCCGCCGCCTTCCCGGGAACCCCCAGTGGCGCCTGGCCGGTGCGCTACCGCCTACAGTTGCGGGTACAGCTGCGGCCTTGCCATACGGCGCACCGCATTCCCTCCCCCGTCTCCGGGGTGACCGTCACCCATCCCTCCTACGTCCGCCCCCGCCCGGCGTCAACGCCGCCCGGCACCCGGCGATCGGCCGTCCCCGCGACGACCCCTCTTGCCGACGCGCTCCCCTCCGCTATCCCTTGCGCAAACCCCGAACCCCGGAGCCCCCTTTGCCTCTCCCGAGCCTTACCCTCGTCCTTGGGGGCGCCCGCTCCGGCAAGAGCCGCCACGCCGAGGCGCTGACGACCGCGCGCCCCGCCCCCTGGCTCTACCTCGCGACCGCTCAGGCCCTCGACGCCGAGATGCACACCCGCATCGCCGAGCACCGCGCGCGCCGCCCTGCCGGCTGGCAGACCGAGGAGGTCCCGCTCGACCTCGCCTCCGCCCTCGCCCGCGCCCCCGAGGACCGGCCCCTCCTCGTCGACTGCCTCACGCTCTGGCTCTCGAACCACCTCATGGCCGGCGAGGACCCCGCGGCCGCCACGAGCGCCCTCCTTGCCGTCCTCGCCGCCCCGCGCGGACCCTGGGTCCTCGTCTCGAACGAGACCGGCCTCGGCATCGTCCCCGAGAATGCCCTCGCCCGCCGCGTCCGCGCCGCCCAGGGCATCCTCAACCAGCAGGTGGCGGCCCTTGCCGACAGCGTTATCCTGACCGTCGCCGGCATCCCCCTGAAGGTGAAATGATGCGCGAGATCGACGACGCCGCCGCCGCCCGCCACCAGGCGAAAATGGCCAGGCGCAAGGCCGTGCAGGACGCCGAGGTCGCGGCGAAGCAGACCGAGAAGGGCCTCCTCATCGTCCACACCGGCCCCGGCAAGGGCAAGTCGACGGCTGCTTTCGGGCTTGCGCTCCGCACCCTCGGTCACGGCCGCCGCGTCGGCGTCGTCCAGTTCGTCAAGGGCGCCTGGTCGACAGGCGAGCGCCCGGCCCTCGAGTCCTTCGGCAACCGGGTCGAATGGCACTCGATGGGCGAGGGTTTTACCTGGGAAACCCAGGACCTCCGCCGCGACATCGCCGCCGCCGAGCGCGCCTGGGAGAAGGCCTGCGAGCTGATGGCAGACCCGACCCTCTCCCTCCTCGTCCTCGACGAGCTGAACATCGCGTTGCGCTACGACTACCTCGACCTCGATCGCGTCCTCGCGACCCTAGCGGCCCGCCCTGCCGCGCTCCACGTCGTCGTCACCGGCCGCAACGCCAAGCCCGCCCTCCTCGAGGCCGCCGACCTCGTCACCGAGTTCGGCCAGACCAAGCACCACTTCGCCGCTGGCGTGAAAGCGCAGGAGGGGATCGAGTTCTGATCCCCCGCGCCGCCGCCGACATGCCGGCATCGGCCGCCCGCGCGCTCGCGCGGACGGCCGAGGCTTCGGCCTATTCGACCTTCTCGACCTGCGGCGGCGTCCAGCTCCCGTCCAGGATTGAGGGGTCGGTTTCCTTCGGCCAGTACATGCGCAGCATCGGCAGGAAGGGCCCCTCCGGCGCCGGCAGCCAGTTCGCCTCCTTGTCCTTCCCGGGCGACTCGTTCTGGAAGTAGAGTGTCACCGACCCGTCGGCGTTCGGCACGAGGTGGTTGCGCGGGCTCACGGTGAACTTGTTCAGCGCGTTCGGCACGAACCACCACCCCTTGTCGATCTCGTACATGGTGATCGACCAGAAGCCGTCGACCGGCGGCTCCTGCCCCTTGGCGAAGGTCAGCGTGTACTTGTTGGCACCGGTAAGCGGCTGTCCGTCCTTGTCGGTCAGCGTATAGGGATAGACCGCGTCCTGCGGCAGGTTGGCGGGCCACCCGAAGGCCGCCAGGACGGCGCGCTTCAGATAGTCGGTGCCGTAGGTGCCGACCATGGAGAAGACCCAGCCGTCCTTCACGACACCCATCGTGGATTCGTTCTTGCCGAGATAGTCGAGTGCCTGCTGGGGCAGGTCCTTCAGCGCCGCGGCGGTCTCGTCGCCGAGCGCGGACAGGCTGAACGGCTTGCACGGCTCGAGGCCGATCTTCGCCATCTCCGCCAGAATCGGGCCATCTTCCGCCGCGGGCGGCGCGTCATGGCACATGAGCGTGGCCATCCTGTTGAAATACTCCTCGGTGCCCATGCCGAGGATCACCTCCTGTGGCTTGTCGGTCATCGAATAGCCCGGATTCGGATCGACCGGAGGTGCCTTGTAGACGTAGTCCGCCTTGCCGTAAGCCGAGAGGGGACGGACGTCGTACTGCTCCTGCAGCGCGTTCACGATGTCATAGTCCTTGTCGGTGCCGTCCGCGAAGGTGCGGCCAAGGATCAGGACATAGCGGGTCGGAACGTCGATCTTCGTCACCCCTTCCGGCACCTCGCCCGTCCAGCCCGGTCCGGCCAGCAGATAGCTCGCTGCCTTGCCGCCGGTCGTGCGCGCGCCCGGCGACGCGATCACAGGCACCCAGAGGCTGTAGGTCGGGAAGAGGTAGTAGCGGTCGCCCATGTCGGGGTGCGAGAAGACCCAGGGCTCCTTGTCGAGGTCCATCCAGGCCAACGAATAGAGCGTATCCGCATTCGGCGCCGAGACGCCGCGATAGTCGGCCGGCGGGTAGCGCTTGACGTTGAAGAACTCGCCCATCGGCGCGTGCAGGCCCTCCGGTTTTTCGACATTGGTCATCTGCACCCGCGTCACCTCGGTGGTGATCAGCGAGTAGCCGTAGACATAGGCGTCGAGCGCGATCTGCTTCGTCTCATCGACGGTCAGCGCGTGCGCCGCTCCGCCGCAGGCGACAATGCTCGTTGCAAGCACCAGTCCCGACATCGTTCGCATTGGACATTCCCCCTCTCGCGCGGTTCCTCACGGACTCGCGTTGCCACCGCTGGCGTGCCAGCTCATAAGATCCGCGGCGACGGGCACCTCCCGCCATCGCTGCGGCAAGCCTAAGGTGATCGGTGCGCCACCCCGCCACTCATTTTGCGCCACAACCGACGCGGCTCCCGCGCGAGCCAGCACCGCCGCTCATCTCCGCCACGGCGCTCGCCGGAGTCCCGGCGCTGATCCGTCAGGCCTTCGGCGAGCGCGTCCTGCAGCACGCCAACCGCGCGGCGATGCTCGATGTCGAGCTGATCGAGGACCGCGACTGCTTCATCCCGCACGCCACGATGACCGGCTTCCTCGCCGAGACCGAGCGGCGCACCGGCGAAGCCTACCTCGGCCTCTTCCTCGCCCCCCACCTCAGCCTCGCGAACTACGGCTGCTGGGGCGAGTACGTCCTCGCCGCCGATACCCTCGGCGCCGCCATCGCCCGCATTGCCGCCTCAATCGGCTATCACAGCCACGGTGACCGTGCCGCGCTGTCGACGGCCAACGGCGTCGCCCGCTTCGCCTACGGCAGCGCCGCGCGCGGGCGTCCGGGCTACGTTCACGTCGCCCTCGGTGCCGCCGGCGTGATGCTCGATCTCGTGCGCACCTACGCCCCGCCCGGCTGGAAGCCTGACGCCATCGAGCTCGACCTGCCGCGCCCGCGGGGTCGTGGCCGTTTCGACGAGGCCTTCGGCTGCCCGGTGCGCTTCGATGCGCCCTCCGTCGCGGTCCGGTTCGCGGCCGGCCTGCTCGACGCGCGGGGCCGTCGGCCGGACGGCGGCTCGTCACCCTCGAGGACGTGGCCCGCGCGCGCCTCGACCCGGCGCGTCGCGATGACCTCTTCGGCGCGCTGGAGGCGCAGGTCTGGACGCAGGTGCTCGCGGGCTCGGTGTCCCTCGACGGCACCGCCCGCGCCCTGGACGTCAGCCGCCGCTCGCTGCAGCGCGCACTGAGCCGCGAGGGCACCGACTTTCGCAGCATCGCCAACGCCATCCGCGCCCGCCGCGCCGCCGAGCTCTTGCGCGGGACCTCGGCCTCGGTCACCACCATCGCCGCCGAGCTCGGCTACTCCACCCCAGCGAACTTCGCCCGCGCATTTCGCAACGCCACCGGCCTGCCGCCGGAGGCCTTCCGGCGGAGGTGACCGGGACGGCGGCTGTGCGCCCGCCCTCGATGCGGTCGGTCGGGCAGCCCGGGCGGATTGCCCAGGCCGCCCTTCCTGCCGATGCGCCGCCCTGTCATCGTCCCGGCAAGCGATTCGGACGGCCGGACCAGCGGAAGGGGAACGCGATGACGGACATGACCCGAAGGGATCACTTCGGCTCGGCGGCCCTGGCGATTGCCGGCACCGCGCTTGGGCCCGGGGCACGCGCACAATCCGCGCCTAAAGACTTCGACATCGACGCCGCCTTCGCTGCCTTCATAGCCAGGATGCGGGCAATGGCGGCGGCAAGGTCGCCTTCGCAGGCTCCGACCCGATCCTGCGGAGCCAATTCCGCATCGGCACGGCGATGGCGCTGCCGGCGATGGCGGCGGCAGTCGCCGCCGCGGCGATCTGGCGCGAGCGGACCGCCGAGGGGCAGGACATCTCGATCCCTCTGGGTGGCGAGCATCCGCGCTCGCGTCACGTTCTGATCCCCATGCCGGGACCCGCGCGCCGGTTCGGCGTTAACCTTCCCCGACGCGCGTGCTTCCGGTACCTGCGATGTACCTGGATTGTACATGCGATGTACGTTCAACTTTCCCGCGTTAACCCTTGACCTCGTACCGGAACCTGGCCCCGGCCCTGATGTTCCAGGGCACCGGCTCCGACGTCGGCAAATCCCTCATCGTCGCCGGCCTCGCCCGCGCCTTCACCTCCCGCGGCCTCCGCGTGCGCCCGTTCAAGCCGCAGAACATGTCGAACAACGCCGCCGTGACGCCCGACGGCGGCGAGATCGGCCGCGCCCAGGCCCTCCAGGCGAGGGCCGCCCGTGTCCCCTTGTCCGTCCACATGAATCCCGTCCTCCTCAAGCCCCAGGCCGAGACGGGCGCCCAGGTCGTCGTCCATGGCCGCGTTCTCGCCACCGCCACCGCCAAGGCCTACCAGTCCCTGAAACCCACCCTCCTCCCCCACGTCCTCGAAAGCTTCCGCCACCTCCAGTCCGAGGCCGATCTCGTCCTCGTCGAAGGCGCCGGCAGTCCCGCCGAAATAAACCTTCGGACCAACGACATAGCCAACATGGGCTTCGCCCGCGCGACTGGAACCCCGGTCGTCCTCATCGGCGACATCGACCGCGGCGGCGTCATCGCCAGCTTCGTCGGCACGCGGTCAGTCCTCGACCCCGCCGACGCTGCCCTGATAAAAGCCTTCATCGTCAACCGCTTCCGCGGCGACCCCACGCTCTTCGCCGAGGGCATATCCGTGATCGCCGACCGCACCGGCTGGCGCCCGATCGGCCTCGTCCCGCACTTCGAGCCCGCCCGCCGCCTCCCCGCCGAGGACGCCTTCACCCTCTCCCGCACGTCCCCGGCCGGCGGCCGAGGCCGCCTTCGCATCGCCGTCCCCGTCCTCCCCCACATCGCAAACTTCGACGACCTCGACCCCCTCGCCGCCGAGCCCGACGTCACCCTGATCCTCGTCCGCCCCGGCCGGGCTCTCCCCGGGGACGCCGACCTCGTCCTGCTGCCGGGGTCGAAATCCACCCTCGCCGACCTTCGCGCCCTGCGCGAAGCCGGCTTCGACGTCGACATCGCGGCGCACCGCCGCCGCGGCGGCGCCATCCTCGGCCTCTGCGGCGGCTACCAGATGCTGGGGCGCGAGATCGCCGACCCCGAGGGCTTCGAGGGTCCTCCGGGCGCATCCCCCGGCCTCGGCCTCATCGACGTCACCACCACTCTCGGCGGCGCCAAGCGCCTCGCGCGGGTCGCCGGCCATACCGCCGACGGCGCCTCCTTCTCCGGCTACGAGATGCACATGGGTGTGACCACCGGCCCCGACCGCTCCCGTCCGTTCGCGGTCCTTCCCGACGGACCCGAAGGTGCCAGCTCCCCCGACGGCCGCGTGGTCGGCACCTACGTCCACGGCCTCTTCGCCGACGACGGCCAGCGCGCCGCCTGGCTCACCCGCTTCGGGGCCGCGGCCTCGGACCTCTCCTACGACTGGGACGTGGACCGGACCCTCGACGCGCTCGCCGCCCACCTCGAGGCGCACCTCGAACTCGACGCCCTCCTCAGCCTGTCCAGCTGACCAGCGTCCAGAGGGCCAGCAGCCCGACGAGGAGCGCGTCCGCGACCCAGTAGAGCCGCAGCGCGCGCCGGATATCCGCCGCCCCGAGCTCGCGGCGACCCGAGCCCATGAAGGCGTCCTCGACGAGCCGTCCGCCATAGCGGCGCGGGCCGGCGAGCGCGAAGCCGAGCGCCCCCGCCGTCGCCGCCTCGGGCCACCCGGCGTTTGGCGAGCGATGACGGCGCGCGTCGCGCCGGACCGCACGCCATGCCCCGGCAGCGGATGCCGCCGGCAATACGCCGGCGCCCACCGCGATCAGCGCCGCCGACAGCCGCGATGCCGGCAGGTTGACGACGTCGTCGACCCGCGCCGCCGACCAGCCGAAGGCACGGTAGCGCTCCGATCGATGCCCGATCATGCTGTCGGCGGTATTGATCGCCTTGTAAGCCGCCACCACCGGCAGCCCGCCCAATGCCAGCCAGAACACCGGCGCCACGATACCGTCGGAGAAGTTCTCGGCCAGACTCTCGATCGCCGCGCGGGCGACGCCCGCCTCATCGAGGCTCGCCACGTCGCGCCCCACGATCCGAGCGACGGCCTGCCGTCCGGCCGCCGTGCCACCCGTATCGAGCGCCTCTGCGACCGCCGCGACATGCCGGGCGAGGCTGCGCTGCGCGATCAGCGTGCCCGCCACGACCGCGCTCAGGACGAGGCCGGGCCAGCCGCGTGCGAGCGACGCGAGCGCCAGCCCAGCACCGGCGGAGGCCGCAACGACGACAAGGAGCGCCAATCCGCCGAGCGCCCGGCGGCGGACCTCCGACCCCCGGTTCAGCGTCCGGTCCAGCACCGCGATTAGCCGTCCCATCCAGCTGACCGGATGCCCGACGGTCCGCCAGACCCTGTCCGGATAGCCCAGGCACAGGTCCGAGAGCATCGCTGCCAGCGCTAGGGTCGCCACGGAAACTCCCGGTCGGTGCCGTCGCCAGCCGCTGACGATCGCGACCTTGGACCATGAAGCCCGCAAGCCGTCGAGGGCGAAACTCGGCGGCGGCGGATCGCGGCGCTCGTTCGTGCCGCACGGCCGGAGGCTTGTACCGGCGCCCGATGCTACCTACCTCTTCGGCGCCATGAACTACGTCCTTGCCCTCTTCCTGCCGCCGCTCTCGATCCTGATTGCCGGGCGTCCCTTCGTGGCGATTGTGACCTTCTTGATCTGGGTTCCGGCGGTCCTCTTCTCCGGGGGGCTCACCCACCCGATGTTCATTCTGCTGGCTTGGGTCCTCGTCTATCAGGCCGGCGAGGAACGCCGCGCCCGCCGGCTCGGCGGCGACTGACCTGCGCACGCGCTTCGCGCCCTCGCCGACCGGACCCCTGCACCTCGGGCATGCCTTCTCCGCGCTGTCCGCCTGGGATCTGGCAGGCGGCAGCGACGGATTTGTGCTGCGGATCGAGGATCTCGATTCCACGCGCTGCCGCGCCGCGTACGAGGCGGCCATCTACCATGACCTCGCGTGGCTCGGGCTCGAGTGGCAAAGGCCGGTCCTCCGCCAGTCGGAGCATCGCAACCGCTACGCATCGGCCCTGTCTCGGCTCGCCGGGCTCGGCGTCACCTATCCCTGCCGGTGCAGCCGGGCCGACATCCGTGCGGCGGTGGCCGCGCCGCAGGAGGGGGCTGCGGCGCCGGCGGTCTACCCGGGCACCTGCCGGGGGCGTCCGATGGAATCCGCCGCCCCCGGCGACGCGACACGACTGGACCTTGGCCGGGCTCTGGCCCTGGTGGGGCCGCTTTGCTGGGAGGAATCCGGCCCCTTCGCGCCCGGAACGCAGGCCGTCGACCCCGCCGCACTCGCCGCCGGTCTAGGGGATGTGGTGCTCGCGCGGCGGGACGTCGGCACGGCATACCACCTGGCGGTCGTGGTCGACGACGCGCACCAGGACGTCACGCACGTCGTGCGGGGCTCGGACCTCCGTGACGCCGCGCCGCTCCACCGCCTGCTGCAGGCGCTCCTCGGTCTCCCGGCTCCGGTCTGGCACCACCACCGCCTGATCCGCGACGAAGCCGGCCGCCGACTCGCCAAGCGCGACGACGCCCGCTCGCTCGCGACGCTGCGAGCCGAAGGCGCGACGCCGGGCATGCTGCGCGAACTTCTCGGGCTGGACCGCGCCTGAACGCGGCGCCGGCCGGGCCGGGCCTTCGGCCAGGAGGCGCGTGCGGCCCGCGGCGCCCAACCGCCGACGGTCACTGGCTTTCCTTGGATCTCATCCGACAGGCCAACTATCACGCGGCCAACCGCGGACGCGCCTTCGCTCAGAGACCGCGCGCCTTGGCCTCGTCCCAAGCGCGTCCATTTCCGCGAGGTCGAGTCCGCCGGCGTCTTTCCTTCTGCGGCCAGTGCCGCCTCGATGGCCTCGAAGCGGCGGGTGAACTTGACGTTCGCCGCGCGCAGCGCGTCTCGGGATCGATCGCCAGGTGGCGGGCAGGACTGCTGCATCACGAACATCAGGTCGCCGTACTCCTCCGAGATCCGCGCATCGTCCCGCTGTCGCGGAGCCTCGACGAGGCTCGCCCGCCTCCTCCGCAATCTTGTCGAGCACCGCTCCGGCGTCGGGCCAGTCGAAGCCGACCCGCGCGGCACGGGCCTGCAGCTTGACGGCGCGGGTGAGCGCCGGCAGCGTTGTCGCGACACCCCCGAGCGTGCCGCCGGCATGCGCACGCTCCGCGGCCTTCATCCGCTCCCAGTCAACGGTCTGCTCCGCCGCCAAAGTCCGGTCGCGAAGTCGCGTCGCCGAATACGTGCGGATGTCGGCGCACCATCTTGTCGGAAATCGCGGTCACGACGTCGCCGGGCTTGAAGGCGCCCGCTTCCTCGGCCAGCCGCCGACTCGCCAAGCGCGACGACGCCCGCTCGCTCGCGACGCTGCGAGCCGAAGGCGCGAAGCCGGGCATGCTGCGCGAGCTTCTCGGGCTGGACCGCGCCTGAACGCGGCGGCGGCCGGGCCGGGCCTTCGGCCAGGAGGTGCATGCGGCCCGCGGCGCCCAACCGCCGACGGTCACCTGGCTTCCCTTGGATCTCATCCGACAGGCCAACGATCACGCGGCCAACCGCGGGCGCGCCTTCGCTCAGAGACCGCGCGCCTTGGCCTCATCCCAAAGCGCGTCCATTTCCGCGAGGGTCGAGTCCGCCGGCGTCTTTCCTTCGGCGGCCAGCGCCGCCTCGATGGCCTCGAAGCGGCGGGTGAACTTGACGTTCGCCGCGCGCAGCGCCGTCTCGGGATCGATCGCCAGGTGGCGGGCGAGGTTCGCCATCACGAACATCAGGTCGCCATACTCCTCCGAGATCCGCGCATCGTCCCCGCTGTCGCGGGCCTCGACGAGCTCGCCAGCCTCCTCCGCAATCTTGTCGAGCACCGCTCCGGCGTCGGGCCAGTCGAAGCCGACCCGCGCGGCACGGGCCTGCAGCTTGACGGCGCGGGTGAGCGCCGGCAGCGTTGTCGCGACACCCCCGAGCGTGCCGCCGGCACGTGCCGCACGCTCCGCGGCCTTCATCCGCTCCCAGTCAACGGTCTGCTCCGCCGCCGTCCGGTCGCGACTCGCGTCGCCGAACACGTGCGGATGTCGGCGCACCATCTTCTCGGAAATTGCGGTCACGACGTCGCCGAACCCGAAGGCGCCCGCTTCCTCGGCCAGCCGGGCATGATAGACGACTTGGAACAGAAGGTCGCCGAGCTCGTCGCGCAGCGCCGGCATGTCGCGCCGGGCAATCGCCTCGGCCACCTCGTGCGCCTCCTCGAGCGTATAGGGCGCGATCGAGTCGAAGTCCTGCTCAATATCCCACGGGCACCCGCGATCCGGGTCGCGCAAGCGCTCCATGATGCCGAGGAGACGACGTATCGCCATCCCTTCGTCCTCGGCTGCTTCCTCGGTTGTCGAACGGTCGTCCGGCATGGCCCGACCCTACCGGTGCCTCGCGACGCCGCCAAGGGCCCGATCGTCGGTCCGCGCATCCTTCCGCCACGCAGCCGGCCACCGAGCCTGCAGCCGGTGCCCCCTCATGGCACGCTTGACGCCACCCGGCCCTGTGCGTAGAGACACGACCTTCGGCGGCGGAGTAGCTCAGCTGGTTAGAGCAGCGGAATCATAATCCGCGTGTCGGGGGTTCAAGTCCCTCCTCCGCTACCAATCACATCAGCAGCTTACACTAAGGGTAGGGTGTGGGCCGTCAGCCTGCCGCTCCGGCCGCACGCCGGACATGCACGCCATTGCGACCTTTGTCCGGCATGACGTGCACCATGTCTGCCCGCCCCGTGTCGACGGGCCGCTCGCTAGTGGTTTGCGAGCTTCCTCCGGAAGTCGTCGGTGATCCCGGTGTGGCGTACGCGGCCATCCGTAGCCCAAGACCGGTTCACCTCGGCGCACGGCCGAGGATGATGGCGCCTCGGACGCGTCCCGCCGAAGCTGGTTGCCGCCCCGTCGGTCCACCCGGCGCCGGCTCTAATCACCCTCTTGTATAGGGGTTGGCCTGCCCGCGGCATCCCGATCGGTGTCAGCCGTCCTTGCGGAAGAACTTCTTCTCGCGAGGTTTGCCGTCCCAACCCGGCTTGCCGCGCGGCGGGCGATCGTCACCGGCGCGATACGGCTTGCCGCTTCCCTCACGGTCGCCGCGGAAGGGCTTGCCGTGGCTCTCGGGCCGCGCCGGCCGCTCGTCCTCGCGGAACTCCCACTTCTTAAGGAGCCTAGCGTCGAAGGCGTCGCGCCCGATCTCGCCTTCGTGGCACCAGACGCAGGCGACATTGCCTCCATCGATCCCCTCGACCGCCATCCGCATCGACCCCGACGTCAGGACGACGAGATCCCCGATCTCCAGCTGCTTTTCCATACCGTAACGTGCTCTCGCTCGCGGGCGACCCGCCCCACCGGGCGGAATCCGCCGCCCCAGCGGGGCATACGCCGTCCGGACCCGGCCGGCAAGCCGCGCGGCCGTCGCTCACGCGGACTTTCGCGGCGACGGTGTCGCGCGCGGTTGCGGATCGTCGCCCATCAGCTCGTCGATAAACAGGCTGAGGAGCTGGGTCCGCCCGCTGACTCCTGCCTTGCGGTAGATGGCGTTCGAATGCGCCTTGACCGTCCCGTCGCTGGTCCCTCGCAGCCTGGCGATCTCGGCGATGCTCAGCCCTTTTATGGTGAACCAGGCGACGTCGCGCTCCGACGGCGTCAGCCCCCAGCCGACGAACCGCTCCTCGAGCAGCGCCACGAAGGCGCCCGACACCTCGCGAAGCCTGCTCTCCATCGCGCGGTTCCGCCGCAGCGTCCGCACCAGCAGCAGCGCCCCGAGCAGCACTCCGAGGATGAGCCCCAGCGCGGCGCCGATCTCCAGCAGCTCGCGCACCTCCCAGGCCATCGGCGCCCGCCGCAGCCCCAACACGTCCGCCAGGATGTCCCAGACGAAGAAGAGCGTGCAAAGCGCCTGCACGCCAACCACCAGCACCAGCAGCAGGTTCACCCAGAGGGGGTTCCGCACGGCCCTCAATCCCCGCGCAGCCCGAGCCCAGCCGCGCGGCTACCCGCCGCCCGAGCCCGCCTCGCTCGAAGCCCCGCCGGAGCCCTCTTCCCCGCCCGACGCGCCCGAGTCGCCGCTCGTTCCGCTGTCACCGCCGCCGCTCGACCCGCTCTCGCTGCTCGACCCGCTATCGCCGCCACTCGAACCGCTGTCGCCGCCGCTCGACCCGCTGTCGCCGCCGCTCGACCCGCCGCTTTCACCGCCGGAGCCACCCGAGTCGCTCCCACCGCTCGCCCCCCCCGAGTCGCTGCCGCCACCCGAGGCGCTGCTGCCGCCGCTCGACCCGGCCGCGTCACCGCTCGACCCGGCCGACTCGCCGCTGGCGCTCGACCCGCTGCTGCCGCCCGAAGCGCTGCCGTCGCTGGCGTTCGACCCGTTGCTGCCGCCGCTCGCGGAGCCGGCGGTATCGCCCGCGCCACCCGTCGCGCCACCCGTGGAGTTCGCGCCTGCGGCGCCGCCGCTCGCCGAACCGCCGCCTTCGCTTGCCGCGCTGCTCGCCGCGGCGCTGGATCCGCCATTGCCCGTGCTCGTCCCGCCGCCGCCGCCGCTCGCGGCGCCTCCCACGCTTCCCGACGCAGGACCGGTTGAAGCGCCGGCCGACGGCGTTCCGGCTGCGGCGCCTGCGGAGGCGTTACCGGCAGACCCCGCGGTCGTGGCGGCGGCTCCGGTCGACCGGCCGACCGCAGCAGTCCCGGTCGTGCTCCTTGCGGTGAACCCGGCGGCCGGCGCGCCCAGCGGGCGGGCGGCGGTCGCCGGAGCCGCGCGCGTCGCAGGAGCGGGCGCCGCCTGTCCTGCAGGAGCGACGGCCGCCGGCTTTGCCGTCTTCGCCGGAGCAGGGGCGGCCGGCGCCGCCGGGCGAGCGGTCCCGGTAAGCCGGCCGATCCCGCGGCTGATGATGTCGGCGAGGCCCTGCTGCTTCGGCGGCACGACCGGCGCCCCCACCTCGGGCTCGATGAGGTCGCGCCGGATCTCGCCGGTCGTGCGGTCGAAAACGATCTCACGCCGGTACCCGTTGGCCTCGGCAGTGACCTGGATGCGCCCGAGCAGCGTCCGTCGCACCTCGGTGATGTGATAGCCCTGCTGCTGCAGGTCGGCAGTTATGTCCTGCAACGGCCCGGCCGCGGCCGGCGGCGGCGCCGTCAGCGAAGCGGCCGCGACTAGCCCGGCGGAGATCGTCTTGCGTAGCATGGTCGCGGTTCCCGCCGTCACGTAAGCGAACAGCCCCGCCCGGTACTCGCCGGGCGGGGCCGCCAACACCCACACACCACGTCCGCCCGAGGGCAGACGCGTACCCCTCATGTTCACTCGCTACGCTTCGGGGCGATACATCCGCTCCGTCGCGCGCTCGCTTCCCGTTTTGCGGTGCAGCGTTCGCTCGCAGAAACGTCATGACACGCCTCCGAGAGCGCTGACGATTGTCCTGGGGTACCATTCTGCCGATCTGAACCCTGCTCCTAGACGCCTAAACCAAAGGTATAGACGAAAACGGCTGCATCAGATCACGACTCCGAGCCCCTCGGCGACGGTGAAGATGTCCTTGTCGCCACGCCCGCACAGATTCATCACCAGCAGATGGTCCGCCGGCAGCCCCGGCGCGATCTTCGCCACGTGCGCCAATGCATGCGCCGGCTCGAGCGCCGGAATGATTCCCTCAGTGAGCGAGCAGAGGCGAAACGCGTCCAGCGCCTCCACGTCGGTGACGCTCACATACTCGACCCGCCCCACGTCGTGCAGCCAGGCGTGTTCCGGACCGATGCCGGGATAGTCGAGCCCGGCCGAAATCGAATGCCCCTCGATGATCTGCCCGTCGGCGTCCTGCAACAGGTAGGTCCGGTTCCCGTGCAGCACCCCCGGCCGACCGCCGGTCAGCGAAGCCGCATGTTCCATCCGCTCGTCGACCCCGTGCCCGCCGGCCTCGACCCCGATGATCCGCACCTCCGGGTCGTCGAGGAACGGGTGGAACAGCCCCATCGCGTTCGACCCGCCCCCGATGCAGGCGACCAGGGTGTCGGGCAGTCGACCCTCGCGCTCCAGCATCTGCTCGCGCGCCTCCTTGCCGATGATCGACTGGAAGTCGCGCACCATCGCCGGATAGGGATGCGGGCCGGCCACGGTGCCGATGCAGTAAAAGGTGTCGCGCACGTTGGTGACCCAGTCGCGTAGGGCCTCGTTCATCGCGTCCTTCAGGGTCCCTCGTCCGGAAGTCACCGGCACCACCTCAGCCCCCAGGAGCTTCATCCGGAAGACGTTCGGCTTCTGCCGCTCGACGTCGGTCGCGCCCATGAAGACAACGCACTTCAGCCCGAACCGCGCGCAGACCGTTGCCGTCGCCACCCCGTGCTGCCCCGCGCCCGTCTCCGCGATGATCCGGGGCTTGCCCATCCGCCGCGCCAAGAGGATCTGCCCGAGCACGTTGTTGATCTTGTGCGCTCCGGTGTGGTTCAGCTCGTCGCGCTTGAAGTAGATCTTCGCCCCCCCGAGCCGTTCGCTCAGCCGCTCGGCGTGATAGAGCGGGCTCGGGCGGCCGACGTAGTGCTTCCAGAGGTCGTCCATCTCGGCCCAGAACGACGGGTCGGTCTTCGCGCGCTCGTACTCGGCCTCGAGGTCTAGGATCAGCGGCATCAGCGTCTCGGAAACGAAGCGCCCGCCGAAGTCGCCGAAGCGGCCACGCTCGTCCGGCCCGGTCCGAAAGGAATTGGGCTGCTGCTGGGTCATCGCGGCGGTCTCCCTGGAGATCTCGCCTGTTGTCTAAAGGCGACGGGCCGGGCCGTCGAGGCCGATCAGCCGACCGCGGCCTCAGGCGCCGCCGACATGGCGGCGCGGACGAAGGCCCGCACCCGCTGCGGATCCTTGAACCCCGGCCGGCACTCGACGCCCGATGAGACGTCGACCTGCTCGGCACCGGTCAGGCGAACCGCCTCGGCGACGTTGTCGGGCGTCAGCCCGCCCGCGAGCATCCACGGCCGCCGCCAGCGCCGGCCGCGGATCAGCCGCCAGTCGAAAGTCAGCCCGTTGCCGCCCGGGCGCTCGGCGCCGCGCGGGGGCCGAGCGTCGATCAGGAGCTGGTCGGCGACGCGCATGTAGCCGTCGATCTGCGCGAGATCGGCCTCGACGGAAACGCCGATCGCCTTCATCACCGGCCGCCCGAACCGCTCCCGTACTTCGGCCACGCGCTCCGGCGTCTCGCGCCCGTGCAGCTGCAGCATGTCGACCGGCACCGCCTCGACCAGTTCCTCGAGCGCAGCATCGCTGGCGTCCACGGTCAGTGCCACTCGCACGACCCCCACCGGTACCGACTCGGCAACCCAGCGGGCATCGGAGAGCGTCAGGTGGCGCGGCGACGGCGGGAAGCGGACGAGGCCGATATAGCCGGCCCCGGCGGCCGTCGCCGCGGCCGCCTCGGCCCGGGAGCGCAGGCCGCAGATCTTGACCCGCATGCGCGGCCTCAGCTGCTGCCGATGAGCGCCAGCACTTCGTCCTGCCCGCGCCCCGTCTGCTTGCGCATGCGCTCAACCTCGGCGTTCAGCCGGGCCGCCTCTCGGGCGTGGCGCGAGGCGCGGCGGCGGTGCTTGTGCTCGCGCAGCCACTCGAACAGGTATCCGATCAGCACGCCGACCACCATGGAGAGCAGACACACGACGTAGAGCGGCAGGTCGATCGACGCCGGAAGCACCCGTGCCATGCCCTCAGGCAGAAGGTGCAGCGTCACGACCTGGCGGTTCGCTAGCGCCAGGACCACCAGAACGATCAGGATGACCGCCAGCAACAGCAGCTTCAATGCACGCATGATCGCCTCCGCGCAGCCGGCCGGCGGCTCAACCGCCGTTCAGCCGGTCTCTCAGCAGCTTGCCGGTCTTGAAGAACGGCACGTATTTCTCTTCGACGACGACGGCATCCCCGGTGCGCGGATTTCGCCCCTGCCGCGCCTCGCGCTTCTTGACCGAGAACGCACCAAAGCCGCGCAACTCGACCCGATGCCCCGCCGCCATCGCCTCGATGATCTCGTCGAACACCGTCCCGACGATCCGCTCCACGTCCCGCTGGAACAGATGCGGGTTGTCCTCGGCGATCTTCTGAATGAGCTCCGACTTGATCATCGCGACCTCCCACACACCGCCGGCACGCCGCGCACGCGGCGACCCGTCATTTCGAGACGTGTTCCGGTGCGCGCATACTGGCAGGATTCAAGGCCCGATGGAATAGAGCTTGGGAGCCAGTCGGGCCGATATTTCCCCGAGAATCCCGCCGGTTGGCCCAATTTCGCCGAGCAGCCGCTCGGCGAGCGGGCCGTCGCGCTCGACCTTCCAGTCGCGGACCGGCAGGCCGGCGAGGGTCGCGTCGCGCGATTCGAGCCAGGCCAGCGCTTCGGGCTCGCCACCGATCTCGTCGATCAGGCCGCCCGCCAGCGCGAGCCGCCCGGTAAAGACCGAACCGTTGGCCACCGCGTCGAGCTTGTCGCCGCCAAGGCCGCGCCGCTCGGCAACGAGGCCGCGGAACCACTGGTAGCTGTCGGCGACCAGCGCCGTGTCCCGCGCCTGCGCTGCCGGGCTGGTCGGCCGGAATGGCGAAGGCTCGCCCTTCAGCTCAGACGACCGCACGGTCTCGAGCCCGATGCCGAGCTTGGCCATGACCTGCGTAAGGTCGGGATATTCCATGATCACGCCGATCGATCCCGTCAGCGTGTTGCCGCGCCCGACGACATGGTCGGCCGCGATCGCCGCCACGTAGCCGCCCGACGCCGCGAGTTCGGCGAGCTCCGCGACCACCGGCTTCCTGGCGGCGACCCGCCGCAGCGCATCGTAGAGCGCTTCGGACCCGGCCGTGGTGCCGCCGGGCGAATTGATCCGCACGATCAGCGCCCGGACGTTCGTGTCCTCGGCGATCTCGTCGAGCAGGCGGTCGCGCTCGGGGTCATCGGAAATGACCCCGCCCACCTCGAAGCGCGCGATCTGCCGGCCGGCATGCTCGAACGAGCCGGAGCCAGCCCAGACGCCGATGAGCACGGCGAGAACCGCCGCGACCAGGAAGCCGCGCCAGAAGGCCGAGCGGCGCCACTTGCGGCGCCGCTCCTCGTAGAAGTCGCGCTCGAGCGCGTCCACCTCAGGCGTCGTCCCTGGCGTTGTCCTTGCGCTTCAGCGCCGCGCCGAGGATGTCGCCGAGCGAGGCGCCGGAGTCGGACGAGCCGTACTGCTCCACCGCCTCCTTTTCCTCGGCGATCTCGCGCGCCTTGATCGACAGTCCGAGCTTGCGGGTCTTCGGGTCGATCTGCACGACGCGCGCGTCGACATGGTCGCCCTTGGTAAACCGCTCCGGCCGCTGCTCGGACCGGTCGCGGCTGAGGTCCGACCGGCGGATGAAGGTCTTCATCCCGTCGTACTCGACCTCGATGCCGCCGTCCTCGATCGAGGTGACCGTCACGGTGACGATGTCGCCGCGCTTCACCCCGGCAACCGCATCGGCGAAGGGATCGCCGCCCACGGCCTTGATCGAGAGCGAAATCCGCTCCTTCTCGGTATCGACGTCGGTGACGATCGCCTTGACCAGGTCGCCCTTGCGGTAGTCCTGGATCGCTTCCTCGCCCGACCGGTTCCAGTCCAGGTCCGAGAGGTGCACCATGCCGTCGATGTCCCCGTCGAGACCGACAAAGAGGCCGAACTCGGTGATGTTCTTCACCTCGCCCTCGACGATCGTCCCGTTCGGATGGCTGGCAGCGAAATTCTCCCACGGGTTGCCCTGGGTCTGCTTCAGGCCAAGCGAGACCCGGCGCTTCTGACCATCGATCTCGAGCACGATGACCTCGACCTCCTGCGACGTCGAGACGATCTTGCCCGGATGGACGTTCTTCTTGGTCCAGGACATCTCCGAGACGTGGACGAGGCCCTCGATCCCCGGCTCCAGCTCCACGAAGGCGCCGTAGTCGGTGATGTTGGTGACGCGCCCGGTGTGCTTGGAGCCGATCGGGAACTTGTCCTCGACCGTGTCCCAGGGATCGGCCTGCAGCTGCTTCATGCCGAGGCTGATGCGCTGCGTCTCCTTGTTGATCTTGATGACCTGGACCTTCACGGTCTCGCCGATCCCGAGGATCTCGCTCGGATGGTTGACCCGCCGCCAGGCCATATCGGTGACGTGCAACAGGCCGTCGACGCCGCCGAGATCGACGAAGGCGCCATACTCGGTGATGTTCTTCACCACCCCGTCGACCACGTCGCCCTCGGTCAGCCGCGCGACGATCTCCGCCCGCTGCTCGGCCCGCGACTCCTCGAGCACCGCCCGCCGCGACACGACGATGTTGCCCCGCCGGCGGTCCATCTTCAGGATCTGGAACGGCTGCGGCATGTGCATCAGCGGCCCCGCGTCCCGCACCGGCCGCACGTCGACCTGGCTGCCCGGCAGGAACGCCACGGCGCCGCCGAGGTCGACGGTGAACCCGCCCTTCACGCGCCCGAAGATCGCGCCCTCGACGCGCTCCTCCTTGGCATAGGCCTTCTCGAGCCGGTCCCAGGCTTCCTCGCGCCGCGCCTTCTCACGGCTCAGCACCGCCTCGCCACGCGCGTTCTCGACCCGGTCGAGGTAGACCTCGACGGTGTCGCCCACGGCGATCTCGGGGTTCTTGCCCGGCGGGGTGAATTCCTTGAGGTCGACCCGGCCTTCCATCTTGTAGCCGATGTCGATGATGGCCTGTCCGGCCTCGATCGCCAGGACCGTGCCCTTGACGACCGTCCCCTCCTCGGGGGTCTCCAGCTCGAAGCTCTCGTTCAGCAGAGCCTCGAAATCATCCAAAGTTGCCGCAGCTGGCATCCAGTTCTCCAGTTTGATGTTTCCGGCCGAGCGGTTGGATCCGCCGGTCTTTGACCGAATCTTCGCTTGCCGCCGAGATGGCCATGCCGGCCGCGGGCCTCAAGCCCCGCCCGGCATCCTGCTCCTCACGTAGGCGAGGGCTTCGCCGACGGCCGCGTCTATAGTCAAATCGCTGGTGTCGAGCAAGAGCGCATCCTCGGCCGCGACCATCGGCGCCACGTCGCGCGCCGCGTCCCGCGCGTCGCGCGCCCGCAGGTCCGCGAGCACTCCCTCGAAGGTCCCGCTCCCGAGCTCGGCGAACCGTCTGCCGGCCCGCACCTCGTCGGCGGCCGTCACGAACAGCTTCGCCTCGGCCTCGGGGCAGATCACCGTCCCGATGTCGCGCCCGTCGAGCACCGCGCCTCCCTCGCGCCGCGCAAACCGCTTCTGGAACGCGAGAAGTGCGGCCCGGACCTCGGGCATTGCCGCCACCTTCGACGCCGCCTGCCCCGCCCGCGCCGTGCGCAGGTCGTCGCGCTCCAGATCCTCGGGCAGGAGCCGCCGCGCCAGCTCCACCGACCAGTGCGGATCGATGACCCCGCGCCCGTCGTGCAGCGCCTGCACGCCGACGGCCCGATACAAGAGCCCGGTGTCGAGGTGCGCGAACCCCAGCGTCTGCGCCACCGCCCGCCCGATCGTCCCCTTGCCGGCCGCAGCCGGCCCGTCGATCGCCACCGTGAAGATCACGGTCGCGCCGCCGGGTGCTGCGGCAGGCCGTCGCCGATCGCATAATAGTCGCCCTTGTCGGCGACGAAGATGTGCCCCTCGAGCGACAGCCCGGTCGGCGCGTCGAGCGTCCCCGCCAGCACGTCGACGACCGGCCCCCCGATCCGCTCCCAGAAGAGGCTCGACCCGCAGCCCGGGCAGAAGCCGCGCCGCACCTTGCCGGGCGTCGATTCGAACCAGGCCACCGCGCCCTCGACCGCCAGCTCCTCCCGCGCCACCGAGGCCGAGGCGAACCCGTGCCCCGTCCAGCGCCGGCACTGGCCGCAATGGCAGGCCATGAGCCCGCGCATGTCCCCCGAAACCCGATACCGCACCTGCCCGCAGAGGCAGCCCCCCGTGCGCGCCTCCGGCCTCACCCCTCGAGCTCCGCCCCGAGCCTGCGCATCAGCGGCACGAAGTCGGGAAAGCTCGTCACGATCGGCGCCGCGTCGTCCACGGCGATCGGCGCCCTCGCCGCGAGCCCGAGGCACAGGAACGACATGGCGATCCGGTGGTCGAGCCGGGTCGCGACGGTCGTGCCGCCGGCCACTCCGCCGGGGCCTCTGCCGTGCACGATCAGGTAGTCCTGCCCCTCCTCGATCTTCACCCCGCAGGCCTCCAGCCCGCGCGCCATCGCGTCGATGCGGTCGCTCTCCTTCACGCGCAACTCGCGGATGCCGCGCATGACCGTCGGCCCCTCGGCGGTCGCCGCCAGCGCCGCCAGGATCGGGTATTCGTCGATCATCGACGGCGCCCGCTCCGGCGGCACCTCGATGCCGGTTAGGGGCCGGAAGCGGACCCGCAGGTCAGCGACCGGCTCGCCCCCCTCCTCGCGCCGGTTGTCGAGCGCGATATCGGCACCCATCTCGGCCAGCGTTGCGTAGATCCCGGCGCGGGTGGGGTTGAGCCCAATCCCCGGCAAGACGACGTCCGACCCCTCGACCAGCAGCGCCGCGGCGACCGGGAAGGCGGCCGAGCTCGGGTCGCGCGGCACCGCGATCACCTGCGGCCGAAGTTCCGGCTGCCCACGCAGCACGATGACCCGGCCGTCGGCCGTCACGTCGGTGCGGACATCCGCGCCGAAGCCCGCGAGCATCCGCTCGGTATGGTCGCGCGTCGCCTCGCGTTCGGTCACCACCGTCTCGCCCGGCGCGTTCAGTCCGGCCAGCAGCACCGCCGACTTCACCTGCGCCGAGGCGACCGGGGTCGTGTAGTGCACCGGCAAGGGGTTCGCCGCGCCGGTCAGCGTGATCGGCAGCCGCCCGCCGCGCCGCCCGCGCGCCTCCGCGCCGAAGAGCGCGAGCGGATCGGTGATCCGCCCCATCGGCCGCCCGCGCAGGCTGGCGTCGCCGGTGAAGGTGGCGGTGATATCCGTCGTCGCCATCGCCCCCATGACGAGCCGCACCCCGGTCCCCGAGTTGCCGTGGTCGATCACGTCCTGCGGCTCCTGGAAGCCGCCGACGCCGACCCCCCGCACGCTCCAGGCTCCCGGCCCGGTCTGCTCGATCTCCGCCCCGAAGGCCTGCATCGCCTTGGCCGTGTCGAGCACGTCCTGCCCCTCGAGGAGCCCGGTGATCCTGGTCTCCCCGACCGCGAGCGCGCCGAGGATCAGCGCCCGGTGCGAGACCGACTTGTCCCCCGGCACCTGCGCCTCGCCCCGAAGCGGTCCCGCCGCCCGCGCGATCAGCGGCTGCGCCGCGCCATGCCCCGCCATCTCGCCAGTCCTCCTGCGCCTCGACCGCCGCCTCTTATTCGATCGCTCACGCCCGGTCCATGCCGCCCCGAAGGAGTCCCCCCCGAGGGCCTGATTGGCCGACGGCATTGGTCGCTGGTGCGTCCAGAGCGACCTTCGCTGACTCCAGGCACGCCCGCGGGAGGTGGCCACCTCGCCGGTGGGAGGAGGCGTGCCCGGCCGCTGTCCGCCACTCAGGAGGGGCCTGCCTCGCGCACCACCGTCATGTAGACCGGCCGCCGCCGCGCCACGAGCGCCTTCGCCTCGTAGCGCGTACCGGGCCAATCTTCCCATGCTTCGCCGCCCTCCCGCGCAAGCGCGAGCCCCGGCGTCGCCGCGACCGCATCCCGGGCGTGCGCGGCATAGGCTGCGATATCGGTGGCGATACGCAGCTCCGCGCCCGCCGCCATGACCCGCGCCAGCATGGCCAGGTTCTCCGCCCCGGCGAACCGCCGCCGCGCGTGCCGCGCCTTCGGCCAGGGGTCCGGATAGAGCAGGAAGACGCGCGCGAGCGCACCGTCGGGCAGCAACTCCACCAGGTCGCGCGCGTCCCCGGGATGGATCCGCACGTTTCGGAGCGCGCGGAGCTTGCCCAGCGCCGCCGCCACCCCGTTGACGAAGGGCTCGCACCCGACGATCCCCACCTCGGGATGCGCCGCCGCCTGGGCCGCGAGATGCTCGCCCGCCCCGAAGCCGATCTCGAGCCAGATCGGCCGCGCATCGCCGAACATCGTCGCGGGCGCGAGCGGCACCCGCTCAGGGTTCTCTTCCGGCGCCACGCCGGCGAGCCGCACCAGCGGCAGCCGCTCCTCGAGCCAGCGCCTTTGCGACGGCTTCAACTTCTTGCCGTGCCGCCGCCCGTAGAAGTTGCGCCAGACCGGCCGACCGCCGTCCACCTGCAGCCTCAGACCGCCCGCGCCAGGGCCTCGGTCAGGTCTGTGCGTTCCCACGAGAAGCCGCCCTCGTTGTCGGGCGCCCGCCCGAAATGGCCGTAGGCCGAGGTCCGCTGAAAGATCGGCCGGTTAAGCCCCAGGTGCGTGCGGATCCCGCGCGGTGTCAGGTCCATCACCTCCGCCACCGCTTTCTCGATCGCCGGCTCGTCGACCTCACCGGTGCCGAAGGTGTCGACGTAGATCGACAACGGCCGCGCGACGCCGATGGCATAGGAGAGCTGCAGCACGCAGCGTCGCGCCAGCCCCGCCGCGACCACGTTCTTCGCCAGGTACCGCGCCGCGTAGGCCGCCGAGCGGTCGACCTTGGTCGGGTCCTTCCCCGAGAACGCTCCGCCGCCGTGCGGCGCCGCCCCGCCGTAGGTGTCGACGATGATCTTCCGCCCGGTCAGCCCTGCGTCGCCGTCCGGCCCGCCGATCACGAACTTCCCCGTCGGGTTGACGTGCCAGACGGTGTTCGCCGTCAGCCACCCCTCGGGCACCACCTCGCGAATGTAGGGCTCCACCATCGCGCGAACGTCGGCCGACTCCATCGACTCGTCCAGATGCTGCGTCGAGAGCACCAGGCACGATACCTCGACGGGCTTTCCGCCGGCATAGCGCAACGAAAGCTGTGCCTTGGCGTCGGGCCCGAGCCGCGGCTCGGCTCCCGACTTCCGCGCCTCGGCGAGCCGGCGCAGGATCGCGTGCGAATAGTGGATCGGGGCCGGCATCAGCTCCGGCGTCTCGTCGGTCGCATAACCGAACATGATCCCCTGGTCGCCCGCACCCTCTTCCTTGCCCTCCGAGGCGTCGACCCCTTGGGCGATGTGCTCGGACTGGCCGTGGATGTAGTTGTGGACACGCAGCGTCGCCCAGTTGAAGCCCTTCTGCTCGTAGCCGATGTCCTTGACGCAGGCGCGCACGATCTCCTCGACCCGCGCCAGCACGTCGCCCGGACCCCGCACCTCCCCCCCCACGACGACCCTGTCGGTCGTCGCGAAGGTCTCGCAGGCGACCCGTGCCTCCGGCTCCGCGCTCAGGAACGCGTCGAGAACGGCATCCGAGATCCGGTCGCAGACCTTGTCCGGATGTCCCTCGGACACCGACTCCGAGGTGAAGAAATAGTCCTGGCGACCGCTCATGCCCGCATCCGTCCCGCGCTGTCCTGTCAGGGGGCATCCCTACGCAGGGGCCCAGGCGGGGTCAACCGACGAAGGGAGGTCTCGCCTAGCGGCGCGCCGCCGCCTCTCCCGCCAGCGAGCGCACCAGCGCCAGCACCGACGCGCGCGTCTCGGGATCGTGGATGCCGGCGAAGGCCTCGTTCAGCACCAGGAACTCGTCGCGCCGGCCGGTGCCGTTCGGCAGCACCGCGGCGGCCGAACCCGCTCCGGAGCTCTCGAGGCCGTCGTAGAAGTGGCTGGGAGGCACCCCGAGGAAGGCGGCGATCTGGAACAGCCGCCCGGCGCCGATCCGGTTGGTCCCCTTCTCGTATTTCTGCACCTGGGAGAAGGTCAGGCCCAGGTGCCGCCCCAGCCGCCCCTGGCTGATCCCCAGCGTCTCGCGGCGACGGCGCATCCGCTGGCCCACATGGGCGTCGATCTCACTCGCTGACAAATTCACTGGCAACTCACTCACCCCACCAAAAACGCACCCCCCTGGCCGGTCGCTTCCTCCTGCTCGTCGGCCCTGCGCCTCGCGGCACGCGATCGCTTTAGAAATGTTATCAGATCAATTTTCGCAAAATACCATCGCGAAAGAACGAAGCAGTTAATCCTAAAACTGCGAACATCGCAATCAAAGCCGGAAGATCGCCAGTACGCGCATAAAGCGTAGGCGGCAGCGGCGCCGGCAGGACCACGTCGACGAAGCCCTTTTCGCCGAGACCGATGCGCCGGACCACTCGCCCGAGCGGATCGACCATCGCGGAGATGCCGGTATTGGCAGCGCGCGCGAGCGGCAGCCCTTGCTCGATCGCCCGCGCCCGCGCCTGGGCGAAATGCTGGTAAGGACCCGAGGCGGTTCCGAACCAGGCGTCGTTGGTCACCTGCACCAGCCACTCGGCCCGCCCCTCGGGCGCCCGCAGCGCGTCGGGAAAGATCGCCTCGTAGCAGATCAGCGGCAGGAACGGCGGCATCCCGGGCGCTTCGACCAGATGCGGTCCGGATCCCGCGGTGAAGCCGCCCCGGGTCAGCGTCTCCAGGGCCGGCAGCCCGAGCCGCGCCACGGCCCCCGCGAACGGGATGTACTCGCCGAAGGGAACCAGATGGTGCTTGTCGTAGACCGCGGCGGCGTTGCCGTCCGCGTCGAGAACCGCGAGCGAGTTGAAGTACCGCTCGCCCCCCTCCCCCGGCTCCACCCGCACGATGCCGGTGACGAGCCGGCCCGGCAGCGCCGCCGCCGCCGCCTCCGCCTGCAGGTCCGGCCGCGTCCCGAGCGCGAAGGGAGCCGCCGTCTCCGACCAGATCACGATGTCCGGCCGCGGAGCGGAGGGCGCGCGCGTGAGCGCTACGTGCCGGTCCCAGAACTCCTGTTCCTTGCCCGGCAGCCACTTCTCCGCCTGCACCGCGTTCGGCTGCACCAGCCGTACCAGCAGGGGGTCGGCCCGAACCGGAAGCGGCTGCGCCAGCCGCCAGGCGCCGAACCCCCAGCCGGCGGCGACCATCGCCGCCGCCCCTGCCACCGCCCGCCAGTTCCCGAGCGCCGGCAGCAGTGCCGCGACCAGAGTCAGGAGCCCGAGCAGGAACGGCCCGCCCAGGGCCCCCAGCTGGATCACGGGGGTCTCGATCCAGGCATAGGCCGGCAACGCCCAAGGGAAGCCGGTCAGCAGATGCGCCCGCGCATAGTCCGACAACGCCCAGAGTGCCGCCAGCGCCAGCACTCGCGCCAGCCCGGGCGGCCGCAGCGCCCGTGCCAGCGCGAAGGGCACCGCCCAGAACAACGCCAGCCCACCCGCCATGCCTGTCACGGCGAAGGGCGCCATCCAGCCGAAGATCTCCGGCTGTACCAGGAACGGGTCGACGATCCAGAACAGCCCGGCCGCGAAGAACCCCGCTCCGGCCGCCCAGCCGACCACGAACGCACCCCGAGCGCTCGCCGTCCCGTCCAGCAGCCAAGCCAGCGGCGGCATGGCGAGAAACAGCACCACGGGCCACGAAACCGGCGGCTGGCTTAGCGCCAGCACCGCCCCCGCGAGAGCCGCCAGCCCCGCCCGGGCGGTCGCCGGCAGCCCGGCGAACCGCCGCTCCAGCCCTGTCACCGCGATGTCGGGCCTATTCCGCCGCGGCGGCCGGCGCGTCCGCGCCCGCCTTCAGCCGCACCCGCAGCCGCTTGATCCGCCGCGCGTCGGCGTCGACGACCTCGAACTCGTGCCCATCCGGATGTGCCACGACCTCGCCGCGCGCCGGCAGCCGTCCGGCCAGCCGGATGACCAGCCCGCCGAGAGTGTCCACCTCCTCGGCTTGCTCGGGGTCGACCAGCCGGATCCCGGCCGCCCTCTCGAAGTCGTCCAGGTCCATGCGCGCCTGCGCGAGGTACACGCCCGGCCCTTCGCGGGACCAGAGCTCGCCCTCGTCCTCGTCGTGCTCGTCCTCGATGTCGCCGACGATCTGCTCGAGCAGGTCCTCGATCGTGACGAGCCCGTCGACTCCACCGTACTCGTCGATGACCAGCGCCATGTGGATGCGCGCCGACTGCATCTTCTGCAAGAGCACGCCGATCGGCATCGACGGCGGCGCATAGAGCAGCGGCCTGATCAGCGCCTGCAGGTCGAAGTCGCGCGTCTGCGCGCCGAAGCCGTACTTAAGCGCTAGGTCCTTCAGGTGCACCAGCCCCACCGGCTGGTCCAGCGTTTCGGCATAGACCGGAAGCCGCGACGAGGCGCTCGACTGGAATACGGCCACGATCTCGTCCAGCGTGGCATGCTCGGACACCGCCACGATCTCGGCGCGCGGCACGGCCACGTCGTCGACCCGGATTCTGCGGAGGTTGCGCAGGTTTACCAGCAACCCGCGCGCGTTCTGCCCCGCGGCGGCCCCGCCCGGCTCGGCGACATCGGCCTCGTCGCCCGCTTCGGACGTGTCGCGGCGAAAGAGGCGGGAGAAGAAGGAACTGGACCTGGCAGGACTGTCAGGGTCGGCATCTTCGGACATGCCCGGCCCTGTCGCCGTCCGCCCGTCCGATGTCTCAGCCATTACCTTATCCGGATGTCACGCCCCAGGGGCGCACCTAGCCCGAATATGGGTTCGCCACCCCCATGCTGGCAAGCGCTTTCGCCTCCAGCGCCTCCATCGATTCAGCCTCGGCGTCCTCGGCATGGTCGTGCCCGAGCAGGTGCAGGACCGCATGCACCACCAGGTGCGCCGCATGCTCCGTCAGCGGGATCTGTGCCTCCTCCGCCTCGCGGGCGCAGGTCTCATAGCCGAGTGCCACGTCGCCGATGAAGAGCGGACCCTCGCCCGGCAGCCCGGGGGGCTCCTCGGGCACCGGCCCCGCGAAGGCCGGCCAGCTCAGCACGTTCGTCGGCGCCGCCTTGCCGCGGAATTCCCCGTTCAGCGCCGCGATGCGCGCATCGTCGGCGGCAAGCAGCCCCACCTCGTGCAGCTCGGGGTCGCGTCCGGCGACGACGAGCGCCGCCCGCGCCGCCCGCTCGGCGACAGCGACGATCCCCGCCGCCTCCCAGCGCGGATCCTCGACGACCGCCTCGACGACCTCAGGCATCGGCCGGTCGGGCGCTCTCGTAGGCGCGGATGATTCGCGCCACCAGCGGATGCCGCACGACGTCCTCGGCGCCGAAGCGCGTGAAGCCGACGCCCGGCACGTCGCGCAGGATGCGCTCGGCCTCGACCAGCCCCGACGGCACCCCGCGCGGCAGGTCGATCTGCGTCGTGTCGCCGGTCACCGCCATTCGCGACCCCTCGCCGAGCCGGGTCAGGAACATCTTCATCTGCATCGTCGTCGCGTTCTGCGCCTCGTCGAGCACCACATAGGCGTTGGCGAGCGTCCGCCCGCGCATGAAGGCGAGGGGTGCTATCTCGATCTGCCGCTCCTCGATCAACTTCTGTACCTGCTTCGGCGGAAAGAAGTCGTTCAAGGCGTCGTAGAGCGGCTGCATGTAGGGATCGACCTTCTCCTTCATGTCGCCCGGGAGGAATCCGAGCCGCTCGCCCGCCTCCACCGCCGGCCGCGACAGGATGATCTTGTCGACGCGCCCCTCGATGTACATCGCCGCCGCCGCCGCCACCGCCAGGTAGGTCTTGCCGGTGCCCGCCGGCCCCAGCCCGAACACCAGCTCGTTGCGGAACAGGTTCTTCACGTAGGCCGTCTGCGCCGCCGTCCTCGGCTCGACCACCTTGCGCCGGGTGCGGATCTCGAGCGGCTCGGTCCCGAACATGTCGAGCTGGCTGACCCGCGCCTCGGGCGCTGCCGCTTGCCCGGGCAGCATCCGGATCGCGGCCTCGACGTCGCCGGGGGTCAGCGGCCGCCCCTGCTCGAGCCGCTTGTAGAGCCCGAGCAGCACCTGTTCGGCCGCCGCGCGCTCGGGGGCCGCGCCATGCAGCGCCAGGTGGTTGCCGCGGCGATGGATCGCCACGCCGAGGCGCGACTCGATCTGCACGATGTTGCGGTCGAGCTCGCCGCAAAGGTCGATCAGCAGGCGGTTGTCGGGGAATTCCAGGACGGTATCGGACCGATCGTCCGGGTTCGGGGCGGGGTTCGGGGCGATGATCGCCAATGGGCCTCCGGCTGGATCTGGCTTCCGCGACCCCAGACTGCCCGAGGCGCGAATGTGGCGCAATAGCCTTGCCCCCGGCGTGTGTAGCAATGATGAACGCCGGCGTCCGGGCTCAGCCGGCGCCCGCCGGCACCAGCCGGTCCAAGAGCGCCGGCAGCTCGTCGAAGTGCGCGAGGAGCGCCTCGGGCTCCAGCGCCGCCGCTCCCGCGCCCTCCGGCCCGAAGCCGACCAGCACGCACGGAACCCGCGCCGCGCGCGCTGCCTCGCGGTCGTTCACCGTGTCCCCGACCAGCACCGCCCGTTCGGGCACGCCTCCGGCCCGCGCGATCGTCCCCGTCAGGTGCCGCGGGTCCGGCTTGCGCCAGGCCAGGGTGTCGGCCCCGACCACCGCCCGGAACCTGCGCCCGATCCCGAGCGCGTCGAGCAGCCGCACCGCCAGCCCCTCGGGCTTGTTGGTGCAGACCGCGAGGCCCCATCCGGCCGCATCCAGCCGCCCGAGCGCCGCTTCCGCCCCGGCGTAGAGCCGCGTCTCGACGGCTATCCGCTCGCCATAGAGCGCCAGCAGCCGCGGGTAGAGCCGTTCGACCGCCGCCTCGTCCAACCCGCCGTCCGGCCCGGCAAGCCCCCGCCGCAGCATCGCCCGCCCGCCGGCGAAGGCTGTCGCCGCGTCGCGGACCGGGTCGAGCTCCCGCCCGATCCCCGCCTCGGCGAGCGCCCCGTTGGCGGCCGCCACCAGGTCGGCCGCAGTGTCCGCCAGCGTGCCGTCCAGGTCGAAGACCGCAACCCGCATCGCCCTTCCCTTGCCAAGCCCCGGCCCTCTCTGGCGGAAACCATCTGTAAACTGAAACGAAATCTGATGCCCGCGCGCCTTTCCACGCCGCCGCCGCGGCTGCTACAACCGCGGCGCGTTTCCAGAAGGAGAGTCCCGAATGCCCGTCGCCGTCATCCTGCTCGCCGCCGGCCAGGGCACCCGGATGAACTCGGACCTCCCGAAGGTGCTGCACCCGCTCGCCGGCTTCCCGCTCATCGCGCACGCCATGGCCGCCGCCCGCAGCGTCGAGGCGGAGCGCACGGTCGTCGTCACCGGCCACGGCGCCGAGGCGGTCGCCGCGGTCGCCCGCGGCCTCGACGACGGCGTCCGCGTGGTCCGCCAGAAGGAGCAGCTCGGCACCGCCCACGCCGTGCTGCAGGCCGCCCCGGAGCTTGCCGGCTTCCAGGGCGACGCCGTCGTCCTCTACGGCGACACCCCCTTCGTCCGCCCCGAGACGCTGCAGGCGATGCTCGATGCCCGCGCCGCCGGCGCCGCCGTCGTCGTCCTCGGCTTCGAGGCGCAGGACCCCGCCGGCTACGGCCGCCTCGTCCTCGGTGAGGGCGGCCGCCTCGACGCCATCGTCGAGGCCAGGGAAGCCGACGCCGCGACCCTCGCCATCCGCCTCTGCAACTCCGGCCTCCTCGCCGCCGACGCCGCGACCCTCCTCGGCCTCCTCGCGGAGGTGGGCAACGACAACGCCAAGGGCGAGTTCTACCTGACCGACGTAGTCGCCCTCGCCCGCGCCCGCGGCCTCGAGACCGCCGTCATCACCTGCCCCGAATCCGAGACCCTCGGCGTCAATTCCCGCGCCGACCTCGCCGCCGCCGAGGCCGCCTTCCAGGCGCGCGCCCGCGCCGAGGCGATGCTGAACGGCATCACGCTCGCCGACCCCTCGACGGTCTATTTCGCCCTCGACACCGTCATCGGCCGCGACGTCGTCATCGGCCCGAACGTCGTCTTCGGCCCCGAGGTCACCGTGGAAAGCGGCGCCACCATCCACGCCTTCTGCCACCTCGAGGGCTGCCACGTCAGCCGCGGCGCAAGGATCGGCCCCTTTGCCCGCCTCCGCCCGGGCGCCGAGATCGCCGAGGACGCCCACATCGGCAACTTCGTCGAGATCAAGAACTCGATCGTCGAGGAAGGCGCCAAGGCCAACCACCTCACCTACATCGGCGACGCCCGCATCGGCCGCGGCGCCAACGTCGGCGCCGGCACGATCACCTGCAACTACGACGGCGTCTTCAAGCACCGGACCGACATCGGCGCCCGCGCCTTCATCGGCTCGAACACCGCCCTCGTCGCCCCGGTCAGCATCGGCGAGGGCGCGCTCGTCGCCGCTGGCTCCGTCATCACCGACGACGTTCCCCCCGGCGCCCTCGCCGTCGCCCGCGGCCGCCAGGAGGTGAAGCCCGGCCTCGGCACGCGCATCATGGACCGCCTCCGGGCGCTCAAATCCGGCAAGGCCAGCGCCTGATGTGCGGCATCGTCGCCATCCTCGGCCGCCATGAGGTCGGGCCCCTGATCCTCGAGTCGCTGAAGCGCCTCGAGTACCGCGGCTACGACAGCGCCGGCGTCGCGACGGTACAGGACGGCAAGCTCGCCCGCCGCCGCGCCGTCGGCAAGCTCATCGCCCTCTCCGACCTCTTGGTCCAGGATCCGATCCGCGGGCAGGCCGGCATCGGCCACACCCGCTGGGCGACCCACGGCGAGCCCAGCGAGCGCAACGCCCACCCGCACCAGGCCGGCCGGGTCGCCGTCGTCCACAACGGCATCATCGAGAACTACCGGACGCTCCGCGCCGAGCTCGAGGCCGAGGGCCGGACGTTCGAGACCCAGACCGACACCGAGGCCGTCGCCCAGCTCTGCGACCGCGAGCTCGCCCTCGGCAAGTCCCCGCTCGAGGCCGCCCGCGCCACCATCGCCCGCCTGGAAGGCGCCTACGCCCTCTGCTTCCTCTTCGAGGGCGAGGACGACCTCCTGATCGCTGCCCGCCGTGGCTCCCCCCTCGCCGTCGGCTTCGGCGACGGCGAGACCTTCGTCGGCTCCGACGCCCTCGCGCTCGCGCCCCTCACCCACCGCGTCAGCTACCTCGAGGAAGGCGACCTCGCCGTCCTCACCCGGTCGTCGGTGAAGGTCTTCGACGCCGCCGGCGTGCCCGTCCGCCGCGCGAAGCACCACCTCGTCCCCGAGAACGTCTTCGCCGAAAAAGGCCCCTACAAGCATTTCATGGCCAAGGAGATGCACGAGCAGCCGAGCGTCCTCGCCGACGCCCTCGCGCGCTACCTGACCCCCGACCGCACCGCCGCTGCCATCCCCGCCGGCCTCGACTTCGCCGCCTGCGACCGCATCGTCCTCGTCGCCTGCGGCACCGCGCACTACGCCTGCCACGTCGCCCGCTACTGGTTCGAGACCCACGCCCGCCTCCCGGTCGAGATCGAGGTGGCCTCCGAGTTCCGCTACCGCGAACCGCCGCTCGACCCCAGAACGCTCGGCATCTTCGTCAGCCAGTCGGGCGAGACCGCCGACACCCTCGCGGCGCTCCGCTACGTGAAGGAGCTGGGCCGCCCGACCGCGGCGGTCGTCAACGTCGAGACCTCGACCATCGCCCGCGAGGCCGGAACGGTGCTTCCGATCCTCGCCGGACCCGAGATCGGGGTCGCCTCCACCAAGGCCTTCACCTGCCAGCTCGCCGTTCTCGCCTGCCTCGCGATCGCCGCCGGCCGCCAACGCGGGGCCCTCGACGCCGCAGGCGCAGCGCGGCTGGCCGCGTCCCTGGCCACCGCGCCCGGCCTCCTCGCCCAGGCGCTCGGCCTTGAGCCGCAGGTGGCCGAGATCGCCCGCGACCTCGCCCGCGCCCAGGACGTCCTCTTCCTCGGCCGCGGCCCCATGTATCCCCTCGCGCTCGAAGGGGCGCTGAAGCTCAAGGAAATCAGCTATATCCACGCCGAGGGCTATGCATCGGGAGAACTCAAGCACGGGCCGATCGCGCTGATCGACGGACGCGTCCCGGTGATCGTGCTGGCTCCCTCCGACGCCCTGTTCGACAAGACAGTGTCGAACATGCACGAGGTGATGGCCCGCGACGGCCGCGTCCTCTTGGTCAGTGACGCCGCCGGCATCGCCCATGCCGGCAAGGGCGCCTGGCATACGCTGGCGATGCCCGAAACCGACCCCTTCGTCGCGCCGATCGTCTACGCCGCCCCGGCGCAGCTCATCGCCTACCACGTAGCGATCCAGAAGGGCACCGACGTCGACCAGCCGCGCAACCTGGCGAAATCCGTGACCGTCGAGTGACGCGGGACGCGCTCGCAGCGCTCCGGGCCGCCGCTGATCCTGCGAAGGCGGCCGAGATGGCCGTCTATCACAAGGCTCCGCGCACCTACCTCGGCGTCCCCAACCCGGTGATAGACGCCCTCGTCGCCGACTGGCGCGCCAGCCTCGACGTCCGCGGCCGCCTGGCTCTCGCCCGCGGCCTCTGGGACAGCGACATCCACGAGGCCCGGATCGCCGCCGCCAAGCTGCTGACCCAGGCCCGCATCCGCGAGCACGAGCCCGAGATCTGGTCGGAGCTCGCCCGCTGGGTCCCGAGCTTCGACGGCTGGGCGACCGCCGACCACGCCAGCAAGGCGATCGAGCGCCGCCTGACGGCCGTCCCCGACCGCCTCGACGCCGTCGAGGCCTGGACCCGCGACCCGAGCATGTGGGTTCGCCGCGCCGCCCTGGTGGCCACCCTCCCCTGGAGCAAGCTCACCCATCCCACCGCGGCCGAGATTGCCGCCCGCGAGCGCATCCTCGGCTGGGCCGCAGGCTACGTCGCCGATCGCGACTGGTTCATCCAGAAAGCGGTCGGCTGGTGGCTCCGCAGCCTCGCACCCCACGACCCCGACCGGGTCCGCGCCTTCCTCGCCGGCCCCGGCGCCGCCCTGAAGCCCTTCGCACGCCGCGAGGCCGCCCGTCGGCTCGCGGCCGCACCGGCAGAGGCGCAATTATGAACGCCGCACTAACGCCGCAACTGGATTCGATGAAAATCAATGACTTGCCAAGGCGTCCGCACGCGGACGGGGTGCAGACGCGTCAGCTTTCGGCGTGGATCAGTCCGTTGCCGATGCCTCGCACCGCGGCGGTGACGCGGTCGAACACCCCGAGCTTCAGGTAGATCCGCCGCATGTGCGCGTTCACCGTGTGCGTCGAGATCCCGAGGATCTCGCCGATCGTGACGTTGCTCTTGCCGCGCGCCACCCAGCCCAGCACCTCGGATTCGCGGTCGGACAGGTCGATGGGCGAGCCGAGCGTCGGCACCAGCAGCGCGCAGTAGCGCAGGTGCGCGAGCTGGCAGATCCACTGTGCGTCGCTGAGCACGTCGGGCTCGAGCCGGTGAACCCCCTCGCGGAAGCCGAGCCCGAACTGGCCGTTGCGCCCGTTGGGCCCGAACGCGTGGATGCCGACCCCGCTGCCGAGACCGAACGCCTTGAACTCTTCGATGAACTCCCGCTCGCGCTCGGTGCGGGGTTCCTGCCGGATGAGCTCGTCCCAGTAGACCGGCTGGACCTGGTTGGCCGCGACCTTGATCGCCGGATTGCCGCGGTAGAGCCCCTCGTCGAAATAGCGCGCGACCAGCCAGTCGGGAAACCCCTCCGCGTAGATCCGCGGCCGGGTCTCGTCGACCGCACCGAGCGGCGGCAGATGCAGGTAGCTGACCCTGTTCACGGCGCTGCCGCGGAAGAACGCAGCCACGGCGCTCCAGACCGCCTTGTTGGTGGCCGCTTCGCTGATCGCCTGTTCAAAACCGGGCAGCGCCATGACCCGGAGGTTACCACGCTGCGCGGACCGCGCTAGTGCCGGCGCGCGGTGCGCTCCGGGATCAGTCCCTGCGGCGCGAAGCGCAGGACCGTCAGCAGGATCAGCCCCATCAGCAACAGCCGGAAGTGGGGCGCGGCCGCGAGGAGGTGCTGCTGCCAGAAGCTGCCCGGCGTCATGCCCGACGACAGCGTCGACATGATCCAGGTGCCGGCAGGCTCGGCCATCACCCAGACGTACCAGATGAGGAAGCCCCCGAGGATGGCGCCCCAGTTGTTGCCGGACCCGCCGACGATCACCATCACCCAGATCAGGAAGGTGTAGCGCAGCGGGTTGTAGGACCCCGGGGTGAACTGCCCGTCGAGCGTCACCAGCATGGCGCCGGCGATGCCGGTGACGGCGGAGCCCAGCACGAAGACCTGCAGGTGGCGGGCGGTCACGTCCTTTCCCATCGCCTCGGCGGCGTTGCGGTTGTCGCGGATCGCCCGCATCATCCGGCCCCAGGGCGAGCGCAGCGCCCGCTCGCAGAGCCAGAGGATGACGAGGAGCACGACGGCGAAGATCGCCGCATAGCCGATCCGCAGGACGACGGCGGCCGCGGTCGGCACGTCGACACCGAAGCGGGTGGCGAGGTCGTGGACCCAGGGGGCGTCCTGCAGCACGCGCTCGTCGGGGAGCGGCCGCGGCAGCCCGGTCACGTTCTTGACCCCGCGGGTCAGCCAGTTCTCGTTCTTCAGGATCGCGAGGATGATCTCGGCGATGCCGAGGGTGGCGATCGCCAGGTAGTCCGACCGCAGCCCCAGCGTCAGCTTGCCGACCAGGTAGGCGGCGGCAGCAGCGAAGAGCCCGCCGATCGCCCACGCGATCAGGACCGGCAGCCCGAGGCCGCCGAGATAGCCGGCCGACGCCGGGTCGATCGCCTCGATCGCCTGGCTGGCGGGGTCGAGGAAGATGCGCATCAGGAAGTAGCCGACCGCCACGGTCACGAGGCCGAGGATGCCGCGCAGGTAGCCCGGCGCCCGCTCGCGCACGAAGAGCGCCGCGGCGATGGTGCCGACGAAGAATAGGGCCGCGAGCCCGAGGTTGGCGCCCCCGGCGGTCAGCGCTCCGGGGACGGGCTTCATCGAGACCAGCACAACGGCGACGCCGCCGAGGGCGGCGAAGCCCATGACGCCGGAGTTGAAGAGGCCGGCGTAGCCCCACTGGATGTTCACCCCGAGCGCCATCACGGCCGAGATCAGGCAGAGGTTGAGGATGGTCAGTCCGACGACCCAGCCCTGGAACGTCCCGGTCAGGACGATCAGCGCCGCCATGACGAGGTAGAGGACGATGATGCGGGCGGTGCCGGTCATATCTCGCGGCCCCTGAGGATGCCTGTCGGGCGCACCAGCAGCACGACGACGAGGATGATGAACGACACGGCGAATTTGTAGTCGGTGCCCAGCAACTGGACGAGTCCGGAGGGCTGCCAGGAGGCGGGCAGCAGGTAGGTCAGGAAGCCCTTGTAGGCGTAGGTCACCATGACCTCGGAGAAGGCGATGAGAAACCCGCCGACGATGGCGCCGAAGGGCTGGCCAATGCCGCCGACGATGGCGGCCGCGAAGATCGGCAGCAGGAGCTGGAAGTAGGTGAACGGCCGGAACGACTTGTCGAGGCCGTAGAGCGTCCCCGCGATCGTCGCCAGCGCCGCGGCCAGGATCCAGGTGATCATGACGACCCGCTCGGGGCTGATGCCGGAGAGGAGCGCGAGATCCTCGTTGTCGGAATAGGCGCGCATCGCCTTGCCGGTGCGGGTCTTCTGCAGGAACCAGAAGACGAATGTCACCGTGATCAGCATCACGATGACCGTGATCAGCTGCGACGTCCGGATGGCCAGACCTTCGTTCAGGCCGGACCAGGCCTTGAAGTCGGGCGCACGCATCACGAAGCGGGCCCCGTCCTCGAAGCGCTGCTCGTCGGTGCCGATCACGAACCGCGTGAGCGCGTTGTAGATGAACATGACGCCGACCGACGCGATCACGAAGATGACCGGCGGACTTCGACGCCTGCGATAGAAGCGGTAGACCCAGCGGTCGGTCAGCAGGCAGAGGACGACCGCGACGAGGATACCCGCGGGGAGAGCGAGCAGCGCAGTGGGCAGCACCCCGAGGCTGACTCCGAGCGACTGCAGCCACCAGGTGGTCAGGATCACGCCCATGGTCCCGAGCGCCATCAGGTCGCCGTGGGCGAAGTTCGAGAAGCGCAGCACCGCATAGATCAGCGTGGCGCCGAGGGCGCCGAGGGCGAGCTGCGAGCCGTAGGTTAGGGCGGGGACGAAGACGTAGTTAGCGAGGAGGACGAGGGCGTTCAGGACGTTCTCCATCGTCATCCCCCGAGAAAGGTGCGCCGAACCTCGGGGTCCGCGAGCAGCGCCTCCCCGGTGTCGGTGTAGCGGTTGCGCCCCTGGACCAGCACGTAGCCGCGGTCGGCGATGTTGAGCGCCTGGCGGGCGTTCTGCTCGACCATGAGGATCGCGAGGCCGGTCGCGGCGACCTCTAGGATCTTGTCGAAGAGCTCGTCCATGACGATCGGCGAGACGCCCGCCGTCGGCTCGTCCAGCATCAGCACCTTCGGCTGCGTCATCAGCGCCCGGCCGACCGCCACCTGCTGGCGCTGCCCGCCGGAGAGCTGGCCCGCCGGCTGCTTGCGCTTCTGCTTGAGGATCGGGAAGAGCGCGAACACCTGCTCCATGGTCCCCGAGAAGTCGTCGTCGCGGATGTAGGCGCCCATCTCGAGGTTCTCCTCGACGCTCATCGAGGTGAAGACGTTGGCGACCTGCGGCACGAACCCCATGCCCGCGTGTACCCGCTGCTGCGGCGAGAGCCCGGTGATGTCCTGCCCGTCGAGCCGCACCTGCCCCGAGCGCAGGTTCAGCATGCCGAAGACCGCCTTCATCGCCGTCGACTTGCCGGCGCCGTTCGGCCCGACGATCACCGCGATCTCGCCCTTGTCGACCGCGATGGTGCAGTCGTGCAGGATGTCGGCCCCGCCGTAGCCGCCGGTCATGCCGTCGCCGATCAGGAAACTCATGGCGCCGCCTTCGCGCGGCGCGGCTTGTTCTTCAGCCCGCGGCCGAGGTAGGCCTCGATGACCGCCTCGTTCTTCATCACCGCGTCGGGCTCGCCGTGGGCGAGGAGCCTGCCCTCGGCCATGACGATGACGTCCTGGCAGAGCTTGGCGATGAAGTCCATGTCGTGCTCGACCAGGCAGAAGGTATAGCCGCGCTCGCGGTTGAGTCGCAGGATCGCGTCGGCGATGGTGCCGAGGAGCGTCCGGTTCACCCCGGCGCCGACCTCGTCGAGAAAGACTATCTTCGGGTCGACCATCATCGTCCGGCCGAGCTCGAGCAGCTTCTTCTGCCCGCCCGACAGGTTGCCGGCGAGCTCGTCCGCCACGTGCGGGATCTCGAGGAAGTCGATGACCTCGTCGGCCTTCTGCCGGACGTCCGCCTCGCGGGCGTTGACGCGGCCGCGGCGGAACCAGGTGTCCCAGAGCGTCTCGCCGGGCTGCTCGGCCGGGACCATCATCAGGTTCTCGCGCACGGTCAGCGTCGAGAACTCGTGCGCGATCTGGAACGTCCGGAGCAGGCCCTTGTGGAAGAGCTCGTGCGGCGGCAGGCCGGTGATCTCCTCGCCGGCCAGCCAGACGCGGCCCGAGGTCGGCTTGAAAAGGCCCGCGATGACGTTGAAGAGGGTCGACTTGCCGGCTCCGTTCGGGCCGATCAGGCCGGTGATCGAGCGGTCGGGGATCTGGATCGAAACGCCGTCGACGGCACGGATGCCGCCGAAGTGCATATGCAGGTCCTCGACTCGGATCATTCCGGCTCCCGGGGTCGGGCCGGCCCCGCCAGGGACCGGCCGCGCGATCAGTGCTGGAAGCCGATCGTCTCGGCCTTGTTGTTGTCGATCTTGTAGACGCGATAGGAGCCCTGCGCCTCGCCCGGACCGACGAGTTCGACGCCGGTCGCGCCCTCGTAGTCGATGTCCTTGCCGGCGGCCGCGAGCTCGATGCCCTTGGCCAGTTCGCCGGCATAGATCTTCTCGCCCGGGGCATTGGCCACGTCCATCAGCTTGTCGCGGATCGCGGTGCGGTCCGCACTGCCGGCGGCGGCGATCGACAGGGCGATCAGCGCCCCGGCGTCGTAGCTCTCCGGCACGTAGGTGCCGGTCGGATCCATGCCGTTGGCCTTGGCGTAGACCGCGAACTTGTCGGCCGCCTCGCCCTCGACGCCCGGCAGCGTCCCGATGACCTTGCCGTTGATCTCGTCGCCGATCTTGTCGATCAGGCTCTGGCCGTACATGCCGTCGCCGAAGAAGAACTTGTCGAAGGCGCCGGTATCGAGCGCCCCCTGGACGATTCCGACGCCGCCCTGGTCGACATAGCCGAGGACGACCAGCGCCGGTGCGCCCGAGGCCTGCAGCGCGGCGACCTCGGCCGAATAGTCGGCCTTGCCGTCCTCGTGCGCCGCCGTGATCGCGACCTTGCCGCCGAGCTTCTCGAAGGCGGCGCCGAAGGAATCGGCAAAGCCCTTGCCGTAATCGTTGTTGGTGTAGGTGACGGCGACCGTGTCGAGGCCCTCGTTCTTCACCACGTTTGCGAGCACCTCGCCTTGCCGGGCATCGGAAGGGGCGGTGCGGAAGAAGTAGCCGTTGTCGTTGATCGTCGATAAAGCCGGCGAGGTGGCCGACGGCGAGACCATGACGACGCCCGCCGGAACCGCGACGTTGTTGGCGATGGCGGTCGTGACGCCCGAGCAGTCCGCCCCGACGATCGCCGCGACCTTCTGCGCGTTGACGAGCTGCTGCGCGGCGGTGGTGGCGGCGGCGGCGTCGATGCAGGTCGAATCCGCGCGGGACGGCGCCAGGGTGATCCCGCCCGGCAGCTTGCCCGAGTCCGACGCCTCCTTGAGCGCGAGCTCGGCCGAGGCGGCCATCGCCGGCGTGATCGATTCCAGCGGCCCGGTGAAGCCCAGGATGACTCCGATGTTGGTGGCCTGCGCCCAGGCGCCGGTCGAGGTCATCGCGACAGCCGCGGTCGCGAGCAGAAGTCGTCTCATCCATTTCTCCCTGCTTTGCTGCCTTTTCCGGCCGTTCGCGGCCTCGCCACCTCTCGAGCGGCCGGCAGAATCACCTTAACGAACACTATATTTTTGCCGATTCATGGCAAGCCGCACGGATTTGCCGGTTAACGGCCTCAAACGATCCCTCCCGCGACCAGCCGCCGCGCAAGCCCGCGGAACGCCTCCGCCTCGGGGGATTCCGGGTGCGCGGCGACGATCGGCGTGCCGCCATCGCCGGCCTGGCGGATCGCGAGGTCGAGAGGGATCTCGCCGAGGAACGGCAGCCCGAGCCGCTCGGCCTCGGCCCGCGCGCCGCCGTGGCCGAAGAGGTGGGCCTCGTGGCCGCAGTTGGGGCAGACATAGCTCGACATGTTCTCGACCATCCCCAACACCGGGATCCGAGTCTTCAGGAACATGTCGTAGGCCTTGCGCGCGTCGAGGAGCGCCACGTCCTGCGGCGTCGAGACGATGATGGCACCGGTGATCGCGTACTTCTGGCTCAGCGTCAGCTGCACGTCGCCGGTGCCCGGCGGCAGGTCGACGATCATGGCGTCGAGCTCACCCCACTGGACCTGGCCCATCAGCTGCTGCAGCGCGCCCATCAGCATCGGTCCGCGCCAGATCACCGCCTCGCCTTCCTTGAGCATCAGCCCGATCGACATCAGCGTCACGCCGTGGGCGTGGAGGGGCAGGATGGTCTTCCCGTCGGGCGAGCGCGGCCGCTCGCTCACTCCCATCATCCGCGGCTGGCTCGGTCCGTAGATGTCCGCATCGAGCAGCCCGGTGCGCTTGCCCTCCAGGGCGAGCGCTACCGCGAGGTTCGCCGCCACCGTCGACTTGCCGACGCCGCCCTTCCCGGAAGCGACGGCGATGATCCGCCGCACCCCCGGCACCGCGGCCGGGCCGGCCTGGGGGGTCGGGTGCCGGCCGATCTTGAGATCGGGCGGCGGCGTGGCGGCCGATCGTTGCGCCGTAAGGAGCGCCGAGACCCGCGCGACGCCCGGCAGCGCCGCGACCGCCGCCTCCGCCGCGGCGCGGGTCGGCTCGAGGCGCGGGCCCTCGGCCGGGTCGACCTCGAGAAGGAAGCGTACCTCGCCGCCCTCGATCGAGAGCGCCCGCACGACGTCCGCGTCGACGAGGCTGCCGCCGCGGCCGGGCATCGGCACGGCGCGGAGCGCATCGAGGACGGCCTCGTGGGTCACGGGCATGGCAGGCTCCGCATCGGGGCGGCACGGCGCACCCATCCGGCTAGATCGTACCGCCGGTGCGGCGCCGCAAGCGAAAACGCCCAGGGGACGGCGCCGCCGTGCGATCGCCGGAAAGGTGTGCTCAACCGCGGCGCCAACGCGGCGCTCGATCATGCTGCAGCGCGATAGACTGCACGTCGAATGGGCTTGACTGGATATTATTACATATTAACAGAATGTTATTAGCCATGCATAAAGTGCATGGCCGGTTTTCCCGTACCGAGGTTGCATGTTCTCAAGAGGCGCCTATCTTGCGGTGCACAAGAACAGGAAACGCTCTGAACCGAACGAAGACGAAAGGACACGGACATGACGACAGCAATCGCTGCCCCGTCCGGCGACCGCGCTCTCGTCGCGGGAGTCGAGCGCAGCGCCAGCTCCCCGATGGATAGCGTGCGACGGGCTCTCGCCAACTGGCGCAGCTACCGCAGCACCCTCGCGGAGTTGAACGGCCTGACGGACAGACAACTCGGCGACGTGGGCATGACGCGCACGACGCTGGCCGGGACCGCCCGCCGGGCGGTCTACGGGACCCGGATATGACCGCACGCGGCGCAAGCCCGTTCGCGGAAGGAAAGGACAGGAAGATGGCAAACATTGCAACCCTCGAAGGCCGCCTGGCCGAGACCGACGGCCTGTGGGGCCGGGTCCGCAAGGCCCTCGACGACTACCGGCTCTATCGCGCCACCGTGACGGAGCTCGATGCGCTGAACGACCGCGAGCTGGCGGATCTCGGGATTTCCCGGCTCTCGATCCGCGACATCGCCCGCGCGAGCGTGTACGGCGCCTGACCGAATGCGCGCGCCTGAGCGGCGCGACCAAGAGTTCCTCCCCAACTCGGCCGGGTTCGTCCCGGCCGTTTTTTTGCTCCCGTCGGCGTGTCGCTGCCGACACCCGGACGGTCGCAAGAATTGTTGATTTGGGTGGCGGCGACCCCTATATCGTCGCCCGAGGTATACGGTCGACGCAGGTCGGTCATGTGAAAATCGCAGACCACTCGCGTCATGGGATCGTCATAGTGCGCCCGACCAGACGGAGCTGAGGAAGGACTGACGTAATGTTCGATTACGTGGATGAGCTGGCGTTCACCAACGACCAGGGCAATCGCGCGCAGAAGCTGTTCGCGGCCGTGGTGCTGGCGGCGCTGGACGACGCGATCGCCGACGACAAGAAGTACGGGAACGGCGCCGAGGTGATCGCGCGCTGGGCGCGCTCGCGCGACGGCCGGGAAGTGCTGATGTGCGCAGGCATCGATCCGAACGAGCGGACCGTCAAGGGGATGATGGACTTCGTGCGCCGGGGCGTGCGGACCTCGGTGGCGCTGAGCCGCGAGGAGAGCGAGCGGCAGCACGCGGCACGGGCCGAGGCCGAGGCGGCCTGAACCGTCGCCAGCAATCGCTTCGCATGAAGGGCGGGCCGGTTCGGCCCGCCCTTCGCGTCTCCGGGCCCGGTCTGCTATAGCGGGGCCTGGCCGCGGAGGAGGGCGCGATGACGGAACTGCCGAGCTTCGATCTGACCGGGCAGGTGGCGCTGGTGACCGGGGCCGCGCGCGGGCTCGGGCGCGCGATCGCGCTGGCGCTGGCCGGGGCCGGCGCCGACGTGGCGCTCGGCCTGCGCGACCGGAAGGAAGACGGCGGCCTCGCGGACGAGATCGCTCTGCTCGGCCGGCGGACGCTGCCGCTGCAGATGGACGTGCTCGACCTCGAGCAGGCGCGCGGAGCGATCGACCGGGCGGTAGCCGAGCTCGGGCGGCTGGACGTCCTGGTCAACAACGCCGGGGGCGGCATCGACGGCATGGCGCTCGACGTCGGCGAGGCGGACTTCGACCACGTCCTTGACCTGAACGTCAAGTCGACCTTCTTCCTGTCGCAGCACGCGGCGCGGGCGATGATCGCGGCCGGCCAGGGCGGGCGGATCGTCAATGTGAGCTCGCAGGCGGGCACCGTCGCGCTGCCCGGGGAGCCCGTCTACTGCCTCGCCAAGGCGGCGGTCTCGCACATGACGCGCTGCCTCGCGGTCGAGTGGGGCGAGTACGGGATCACGGTGAATGCGGTCGCGCCGACCTTCATCGCCACGCCCGGAACGGAGCCTGCCCTGGCGGACCCCGCGTTCCGCGCTGACACCGTCGCCCGTATCGCCGCACTGCACCGGATCGGCCAGCCGGTGGAGGTGGCGGGCGCGGTGCTGTTCCTGGCGTCGCCGGCGGCCTCGCTCGTCACCGGTCACGTGCTGGCGGTCGACGGCGGCTGGACGGTGCGCTGAGCGAAGCTCCGTGTCGATCTGGACCCGCATCACCGAGGCGCTCGCGGGGCTCGTCGCTCGCGGCGAGGGCCTGCTGCGGATCTTCGAGCGGCAGCGGCCACCCGAGGCGAGCGTCGCCTTCACCATCGCCATCCTCAGCCTCGGGGCGAAGATGGCGAAGGCAGACGGGCTCGTGCGCGCCGCCGAGGTCGCCGCTTTCCGCGAGGTCTTCCACATCGCGCGCGAGGACGAGGCGGCGGCGGCGCGGGTCTTCAACCTGGCACGGCAGGACGTCGCCGGGTTCGAGGTCTACGCGGCGCGGATCGCAACGATGTTCCGCGACCGGCCGCGGGTGCTCGAAGACGTCCTCGAGGGGCTCTTTCACGTGGCGCTGGCCGACGGGCGCTACCACGAGGGGGAGGAGGAGTTCCTGAACGTCGTTGGCCGGGCGTTCGGGATCTCGCCCGAGGCGTTCGACGCGATCGAGGCGCGGCACCTCGAGGGAAGGCGGCACGATCCCTGGGCGGTCCTGGGCCTGCCGAAGGACGCCGACCTCGCGACGGCGCGCGCCAGGTGGCGCGAGCTCGTGCGCGCGCATCACCCGGACCGGATGATCGCGCGGGGCCTGCCGCCGGAAACCGTCAGGCTCGGAAACGCCCGGCTGGCGCAGATAAACCGCGCCTGGGAGGAGATCTCGGCGCGGCTGCGGCCCGCCGCTTCGCCGGCATGACGCCGGTGCCCCTGCCGCACGACGGCCAGGCGCCCCCGGCACACCGTCGCCCTCCGCCACGGCGGATGCAGAATCCAGCCGGCGGGTCGGCCACACCACATCCCGGCCGCCGGCAAAGGGCCGGACCCGCCCGAAAGGATCAGCTGCCGTGGGTCCCGGGGTACGGGTTCCGCGGCGGCTCGCGCCAGCCCACCGGCGGTGCCGCGGGCGCCAGGATCTCGACGGTGATCGGGCGGCAGGCGGCGGCGTCGCTGGAGTGGCCGGCGGCGCAGTCGCCTCCCGGACAGGCGGAGAGGGCGGCCAGGAGGTCGATCTCGGCGAATAGCTCGATGAAGTCGCCCCGACGCGCAGGGCTCGCCTTCATCACGTAGCGGCCCGACGCGTCGACGCCGGTGCACATGAAGACGTTCAGCACGTCGTGGACGTGCGGCTCCGCCTCGTCCAGCGGCAGGCCGGTCGCGGCGGCAAGCGCGCGGGTCAGGTTCGAGTGGCAGCAGTGGTGGTAGTCGCCGCCGGTCAACAGCCGGTTGGTGTAGGGGTCGCAGCGCGTCCCGATCACGTCGTGGACCCGGCAGCCGAAGGCGTCGGTGCCGTACCAGGCGAGGCTGTCGCCGACGATGGTCGCCATCGGGCGCAGGTACGGCAGGCACGACCACAACCGGTCGCCGGTCGAGAGGTGCGTTCCGTGCAGCGCCCGGGTCTTGCCGGAAAAGAAGCGCTCCCCGAGGTCGCCCGCCGACCAGAGGTTGAGGTCGCCGACCTGTGACCCCTGCGCGAGCGCGATGCGGAAGAAATGCCCGGCGGGCACCCGGAAGGCCGCGGCGTCGCGCGGAGGCACCACGATCGTCGCACTCACCAGCGCCCCCGCCCGAGCCGCGCCATAGGCGGCGAGATCGGGCGGCGGCAGGGAACCGGTCGGATAGACCTCGACCGGCCGCACCGCGCGGCGGTCGTCGGCATCGGGCGGGGCGGGACAAGGCGGCCGCATGCGCCGATGCATAGCCGCTCCTTCGCGCCGGCAACAGGCCTCGCGCGCGGCGCGATTGTAAACCGGCCCTGCTTCCGGCATCATCGCGAGTATTGTCCCGAAGGAATTTCCCCGATGACACGACTGATCGTCTGCTGCGACGGCACCTGGAACACGCCGGACCAGCGCGAGATGGGCCTCCCCGCCCCGACCAACGTCGTCAAGTTCGCCAACGCCCTGGCGCGCACCCCGGAACAGCGCATCTACTACCACCCCGGCGTCGGCACCGAGGGCGGCCGGCTCGAGCGGCTGAAGGGTGGCGGCCTCGGGCGCGGGCTCGACGACAACGTCAAGAGCGCCTACCACTGGCTCGCTTGCACCTACCACGAGGGCGACAGCATCTGGCTCCTCGGCTTCAGCCGCGGCGCCTATACCGCCCGCTCGGTAGGCGGGATGATCTCGCGCTGTGGCCTGCTCGACCTCGACCCGGAGGGCAGCACCACCGACGCCGCGGGCTGGAAAGCGGTCGACGGGGCCTTCGACACCTACCGCGCCCAGGGCGAGATGATCGCGACCGCGGACATGCCCTTCCACAAGGTCGCTGCCGGCCGGTCGACGTTCCACAGCATGCCGATCGCCTTCATCGGTGTCTGGGATACCGTCGGCGCGCTCGGGGTGCCGGCCGACCTCGCGCTCCTCAAGCTGATCGACGACCCGCAGCGGCACAGGTTCCACGACACCGAGCTCAGTCCAAAGGTCGAGCACGCCCGGCACGCCGTTGCCATGGACGAGCAGCGCGCGAGCTTCCGGCCGACGCTCTGGACCAAGGTCGATCCGACGCGCGACGTGAAGCAGCTCTGGTTCCCCGGCGTCCACGGCGACGTCGGCGGCGGCTACGCGCGCAGCGATCTCTCGGACGGCGCACTCGCCTGGATGATGGACGAGGCCGGCACCCTCGGCCTCGAGTTTCGGGAGGGGCTCCGCCAGCGTCTGAAACCCGATCCGCTCGGCGTGCTTCACGACTCACTGACCGGGCTCTTCCGACGGCTCTGGACCTGCCCGCGCGCAGTACCGCGGGTCGCCGTCGACGGGCCGCTGCTGCACGAGTCGGCGCAGAAGCGCTTCTCGGGCGCGAGCTTCGACCATGCCGACTACTGGGCGAGCGCAGCGCTCGGCGACGGCCGCGGGATCGAGCGCGACATCTACGCCCGCCTGCCGTGGAACCCGACCGGCCTCTACCTCGAGGCTGGCACCGAGTACCGCTTCGACGCCACCGGCGAATGGCTCGACGGATCGATCCGCTGCGGCCCCGGCGGCACCCGCGACGGCAAGTTCCAGATCGGAGAGCTGATCCAGATGGCAGGGGCGCTCGTCGACACCAGCGAGGAGATCTGGCGCGCGCTCAGCAACGACCAGAAGGCGCAATTCTGGTACAGCCGCCGCGCCGACGACCAGGACTGGTTCGCGCTGATCGGGGTCGTCGCCAATGCCGAGGACGGCAACCACGAGACCTTCCTGATCGGCGAGGGCACGACCTGGGCGCCGGCCCGCAGCGGCTACCTCTATGCCTATGCCAACGACGCCTGGGCGGCCTACGGGAACAATCGCGGCAGCGTCCGGCTGACCGTGAGGGCCGTGGCCCCTGCCCCGCGCCCGGTGCCGGAGTTCGCGTCGGCCGTCCCCTGAGCGCCGCGCCGGGCCCACGGCCCGGCCTCCCCTCCGTTGCATTCGCCCCTATGGACCGCTAAGGGCTGCCCGAGCCGAGACCCGAGGGGAGAGAGATGCGCGTTTACTACGACCGCGACTGCGACATCAACCTGATCAAGGACAAGAAGGTGGCCGTGGTCGGCTACGGCAGCCAGGGGCATGCGCACGCGCTGAACCTGCGCGACAGCGGGGTCAAGAACGTCGCCGTCGCGCTGCGGCCGGGCTCGCCCTCGGCCAAGAAGGCCGAGGCCGAGGGGCTGAAGGTCATGCCGATCGACGAGGCCGCGAAGTGGGCCGACGTCCTAATGATGACGATGCCCGACGAGCTGCAGGCCGACACCTACCGCAAGTACATCCACGACAACCTGCGCGACGGCGCCGCCATCGCCTTCGCCCACGGCCTCAACGTCCACTTCGGCCTGATCCAGCCCAAGCCCGGCGTCGACGTCATCATGATGGCGCCGAAGGGCCCCGGCCACACCGTGCGGGGCGAATTCGTCAAGGGCGGCGGCGTCCCCTGCCTCGTCGCTGTGGCGAACGACGCCTCCGGCAACGCGCTCGAGATTGCCAAGAGCTACTGCGCCGGCATCGGCGGCGGGCGGTCGGGGATCATCGAGACCGACTTCCGCCAGGAGTGCGAGACCGACCTCTTCGGCGAGCAGGCGGTGCTCTGCGGCGGCCTCGTCGAGCTCATCCGCATGGGCTTCGAGACCCTGGTCGAGGCCGGCTACGAGCCGGAGATGGCCTATTTCGAGTGCCTGCACGAGGTGAAGCTGATCGTCGACCTCATCTACGAGGGCGGCATCGCCAACATGAACTACTCGATCTCGAACACAGCCGAGTACGGCGAGTACGTCTCCGGCCCCCGGATCCTCCCGCGCGAGGAGACCAAGCGCCGGATGAAGGAGGTCCTCGCCGACATCCAGTCCGGCCGCTTCGTCTCCGGCTTCATGGCCGAGAACGCCGTCGGCCAGCCCTACTTCAAGGCGACGCGGCGCATGAACGACGAGCACCAGATCGAGAAGGTCGGCGAGAAGCTGCGCGGCATGATGCCCTGGATCTCGGCCGGCAAGATGGTCGACAAGAGCCGGAACTGAGCGATGCGCCGGGCGGCTCTCGTGCTGGCGCTGACGCTCTCGGCCGCGGCGCCGTCCGTGGCCGAGACAATCGACGTGCGGCCGGAGCTCACCTTCCAGGGCTCGGTGCCGCTGCAGCAGTCGGTCGAGGCGCACGTCGGCGACACGATCCGCGTCGACCTGCCGGCGCAGGCCGGCACCGGCTATTCCTGGACGGCGACGGTCGCGGGCGACATCCTGCAGCCGGGGCGGACGGTGGGCCGCCCGGCGTCACGGCCCGGCGGGCCCGAGCGCTCGATCATGAGCTACCTGGCGACGGCCGCCGGAACGGCGCGGGTCACCTTCGCCTACCAGCGGCCCTGGGAGAGCGCGAAGGGCCCGGCGCGGCAGGTGGTGCTGAGCGTCGCCGTGACCGAGCCGCCGATGGTCGATCCGCTCGCGCCGCCGCAGCAGCCGTGATACCCTGAAGGAATGCTCGCGACGCTCAAGCGGCGGTGGATCTGGGTCGCAGCCGTGGCCGCGACCGTGGCGGTCGCGGGTGTCGCGGCCGCCGACCGCCTCGCGAGACCCGCGAAGATGCCCGGCGTCTGCGCGAAGGAGATCGTGCCCTTCTGCGCCGACCCGAGCTGGCCCGATGCCGGCTGAGCCAACTTCTGATGGTTGGTTCAGAGCCGCGGCCCGGGTCGAGCGGCTCCGAAGAATTGACCCCAGGTGCGCGCCCACCCCGCTTTTTGCGTGCACCCTCCGGGCATCGGACACGGCGGCCGCATCATGCCCGAAGAGCCCGGTGGCGTGGACCGGCTCCGCGAAGCTGCGCGCCGATCCGGATGACGTCAGCCCTATCCTTCGGGCAGGTCGAAGGCGAAGCGGTAGCTGATGCCCAGGCCGAAGGTGAATTGGTTGGCATCGCCGGCCTTCACGATCGGGCTGTCGCCGGCGTCGCCTACGAGGCGGTCGTAGCGCGCGTTGCCGACCAGGAAAACACGGTCGGTCAGCGCATAGCTCGCGATCGACGCAACCCCGACCGACCGCAGCCCGCCGCTCGCCGAGTAAGGCTCGAGCCGCCCTCCCGAAGCCGCTGCCGTGGCGTCGGAGACGCTGAAATAGGTCTGCATGTAGTCGTTGGCCGCCCACGCGAGTCGCGGACCGAGGCTGATCGAAAACCGTTCGAACGGTGCCGCGATCGCGTCGACGCCGAACTGTCCGCGGAATCCGGAGTAGCCGTTGAAGCCATAGTCGAGCTGCGCGAACACGCGCCACCAGTCGTATCGATAGCCGGCGCCGACGCCGACGGCCAGCGCCCAGGGAACGTCCTCAGTTCCGGCAAGGTCGTTGCTGTCGCCCGAGCTGCGCGATCCGATGTAGTCGAAGGTCGGGAAGACGAAGACCCCGCGCTTGGCGTCGGGCCCGCCCACCTCCCCGAAGATCGGAAGTCTCACCCGGCTGAAGCCGATGATCGGCACGGGCTGAATCAGGTATTGGCTCGAGCCGTCGTAGCGCGGCCCGACCGAGGCACCGAGCCCGAGGTCGATGACGTACTGCCGCTGTGGGAGGACCACGTCGTCGGATTCCGGCAGGCCGGGATCCTGCGCGGCCGCGGGTGAGACCAGCATCGAATGAAATGCGCCGAAGACGGCCGCAGATAAAGCGTTCTTCATTTGAGATCCTTACAGCTTTGGAGGGCCGCCTGCTTCATCTGGCAGAAATAGGCCGCTGGGTGATGCTTTCCACCGAGAGCGGGGAACGCATGCAAGCGCAAATGTCATCCTCCGCTGCGGCAGCAGCGTTCCCGGGCGGGGCGCGGCATGCTAGCGAGTCGGTATGGTGCGGTTCGAGGATCTGCGGGCGATGGTGCTGGCGCTGCCGGACACCGAGGAGACGACCTCCTGGGACGCGCGCTCGTTCAAGGTGAACGGCAAAGTCATCCTCTACTGGAACCCGACCTACGATTGCCCGGTCTTCAAGGTCGCGGTCGAGGAGCGCGACTTCCTGATCGAGGCCGACCCCGAGACCTTCTTCACCACCGACCACCACCGGCCGCACGGGCTCGTGCTGGCGCGGCCGGAACGACTCGACCCCGGCTGGGCCCGCGCCACGATCGAGCGCACGTGGCGGGCGCAGGCGAAGAAGCGCACGCTGAAGGCCTGGGACGGCGCGCGCGGCTAGGGGGACGCGGCCGCCGGCGGGCCAAGCCCCGTCAGGTTCGCCGTGCACCGGCAGCCGCCCGGACCGCCAAAGGTGCGGCAGCCGGCAGAGGTACGGCAAAGGTCGCCGGCTAAAGCCATTTCGTTACAACGCCTTGCCAATACCCGATAACCGGGTGGTTCGAGATCCGCCCCGTGCGTGCGCTCCCTCCCCCGGCCCTGCGAGCGGTTGCGCTGGTGGCTAGGGCTCCGCCGCTTGACCGCACGCGGCGGCGCCCCACCATAGGCGCGGCCGGGCGCCGGAGGGAACGCGCGTCGGTGACAGGGGCGGGGCGCAGGGAAGCTCGAGATGTCCGACGAACTCGCGCTCGCGGCCCGGAGCGGACTGCCCGATCCCCTGCGCCTGCTGGTCGAGCGCTACCCGCGGATCGGATGGGAGGCCCACCCGAACTTCACCGCGCTGACCCGCTTCTGGATGGACCGCCACCTCAGTTTCCGGCGGATGCACGCCGTGCTCGCCGAGGACACCCGCCGCTTCCTCGACCGGGACGCGGAGGCACGCGCCTACGCCGGGCGGCTTCTTCCGGTAGCCGGGCGGCTCATCGACGAGTTGCATGGCCATCACTGGATCGAGGACCACGAGTATTTCCCGATGCTGCAGGCGCTCGACGATCGGATCGGCTGGGGGTTCGACCTGCTCGAGCGCGACCACGAGGCGCTGGGCGCCGTGATCGACGACCTCGCGACCGCCACCAACGGAGTCCGCGCGGCCGTGCGCGCCGCCGACGGGGCCGACGCGGCTGCGGCGCGGCTCGAGTCGCGGATCGCCGCCCTCGGGCGGCTCCTGGACCGGCACCTGATCGACGAGGAGGAGCTCGTTGTTCCGGTGATCCTCGACCATCCCGAGGCCGGGCTGTGAAGGGCGTCGCGACACCCGCCCTCGCGTCAGGCGAGAGCTGCCCCACCGTCTTGACCCTCGGCTTGGCGCAGCCGGCGCCACCGCAAGGTCCTCAAGCTTCACTCCTGCCGCGCCACCGCGCGGCGAAGACCTTCCCCGGGTATTCCTGCCGTTCTTCCTTCAACCTGTCGGGCAGAGCCTGGGGGGTCGAGGGGGAGCGACGAGCGCCCCCCTGGGGCAGTCCCGGGACTCGCCCGGGTCCTCCGGGAGCAAGGGAGCTCCCCTCCGGCCTGGGCCCAGAGGCCCGCGAATGCGGGCGACGGCGCCAAAGCGCCGAGGGCCCCCTCGCCTCCGCGCGAGCGGACGGTTCCGCCGGACCGCGTCGCGGGACGCGCCCTTCGCAAGGATCGCTCTGATGCTCCTCCCGCTCTTGTCCGCCGGCAACTTCGTCATCGGCATGGGCGCCTTCGTGATCTTCGGCATCCTGAGCCCGATGGCCGCCGATCTCGGAATCTCGAACGGCGAGGCCGGGCACGTGCTGACGGTCTATGCGCTCGCCTACGCGGTGAGCTCGCCGCTGGCGGTGGCGGCGACCGGGCGGCTGTCGCGGCGGTGGGTGCTCGCGGGCGGCATGGCGCTTTTCGGCCTGTCGGCGCTCGGCTCGGCCATGGCGCCGGACCCGGCGACCCTCTACGCCGCCCGCGCGCTCGGCGCGCTCGGGGCCGGGGTCTTCACGCCGGTAGCGGCCTCGGTTGCCGCCGCCACCAGCGCCCCCGAGGAGCGCGGGCGGGCGCTGTCGCGGGTCTTCTTCGGGCTGACGCTCGCGCAGGTGCTGGGGGTGCCGGTCGGGAGCTTCCTCGCCTATTCCTTCGGCTGGCGGTCGAGCTTTCTCGCGGTCGCAGCCCTGGCGGCCCCCTGCGCCGCGGCGCTCGTCATCCTCGTCCCCGGCCGGCTCGCCTTCCAGCCGACGCGGCTCGCAAGCCTCGCCGCGACGCTCGCCGACTGGCGGACCATGCTCGCGGTCGTCTTCACCGTCACCTACCTGGTGCCGATCTACGTGGTCTACACCTTCCTGGCACCGCTCCTGGAATCGACGATGGGGTTCGGCCGCAACGGCGTCACCGCGGCCTTCCTGGCGCTCGGCTGCGGTGCGGTCACCGGCAACCTCGTCGGCGGCATCCTCTCCGACCGGATCGGACCGGGTCCGACGCTGGTCGGGCTCGCGCTCCTGCAGGTCGCGATCCTGCCGCTCTTCTCGACCCTGCCGCTGCCGCCTTGGCTCTTCTTCCTGCTCGCCTTCCTCTGGGCGAGCTGCGGCTGGTCGCTGATCGCGCCGCAGCAGGCGCGGCTCATCCGCATCGCCCCCGACGCCCAGGCGGTGGTGCTGGCGCTCAACGCGGCCGCCATCTACCTCGGCGCCGCCGGGGGGTCCGCGGCGGGCGCGGCGCTGATCGGTCCGCTCGGCCTCGGCGGGCTCGGGGTCGCCGCCGGGGCGATGGCGCTCGGCGGGGTCGCGAACATCCTGCTCGCGCGCGCCTTCCGCCCGCGCCCGCTGCCGGGGACGGTCTGACACGGGCGCGCGCTCGCTGTGATGCCGGTCACATCGGTCCCGCGGCGGCCGGGCATAGGCTCGGGACATGGCCAATCCCGGCCGGCGAGGAGACCCACGATGCCCGGCACCTTCAAGTACTCGATCGTAACCGCGACGCTCATGGCCGCGATCATCGTCGCCGGACACGTCGAAATCGTTCCGGCGACCGGCGCCCCGGCCACCCCCTTCTGGCAGCTGCAGGCCGCCAGCCCCGCGGCCCGGGAGCCGGGCGACGTGGTCGCGCTGCGCACCGCCGCGCGGCAGCCGGCCGAGATCGTCGTCGCCGCCCGCTGACCGCTGCGTTTCGGCCATCGACAACCAGGTTCCGACGCACTAGAGAGCGCCCTGATCCGCGAAGCCCGGGGCACCCGTCGATGCAGGCCGTCATTCTGACCATCCACCTCCTGATCGCGCTCGCGCTGATCCTCGTCGTGCTGATGCAGCGCTCCGAGGGCGGCGGGCTCGGCATCGGCGGCGGCGGGGGCGGCATCATGACCAGCCGCGGCGCGGCCACCGCCCTCTCCAAGGTCACCTGGGCGCTCGGCATCGCCTTCGTGGTCACGAGCCTCACGCTGACCGTACTCGCGGCGCACGGGTCCCGCTCCGGCTCGGTGCTCGACACGCTGGGCGTTGGCACCACCCCGGCGCCCGCCACCACGGAGACGCCGGCCACGGGAACGCCGATCGCCCCCGACCTGCAGGGCGACCTCCTGCCGAAGATGCCGGCCGCGACCGATCAGGCGCCGGCTCAGGCTCCGGCGAACGCCGCCCCGGCGACCGAGACCCCGGCCGCCCCGCCCCCGGCGAAATAGTCCACCGGAGGCAACCGCTGGTTGCCACCCGACGGGACGGCCACACGATCTTGCGGGGGTGGGCTTGCGCCCCGGGGATTGTTCGCGTATAGATTGAGTCCCGTGAAGCCTCTGGCTTCCTGACGACTCGACTGGAACCAGGGCACGGGACAATCGGACATGGCGCGGTACATATTCATCACCGGGGGCGTGGTCTCTTCGCTCGGCAAGGGTCTCGCCTCGGCGGCGCTCGGGGCGCTGTTGCAGGCGCGCGGCTATTCGGTGCGGCTGCGCAAGCTCGATCCCTATCTGAATGTCGATCCCGGCACGATGAGCCCGTTCGAGCACGGCGAGGTCTTCGTGACCGATGACGGGGCCGAGACCGACCTCGATCTCGGCCACTACGAGCGCTTCACCGGGGTTGCGGCGCGGCAGACGGATTCGATCTCGGCGGGGCGGATCTATTCCAACGTGCTCGAGAAGGAGCGGCGCGGCGACTATCTGGGCAAGACCATCCAGGTCATCCCGCACGTCACCAACGAGATCAAGGCGTTCCTCGATATCGGCGCGGACGAGGTCGATTTCATGCTCTGCGAGATCGGCGGCACGGTCGGCGATATCGAGGGGCTGCCGTTCTTCGAGGCGATCCGGCAATACGGTCAGGACAAGCCGCGGGGCATGTGCATCTACATGCATCTGACGCTGCTGCCCTTCATCGCGGCGAGCGGGGAGCTGAAGACCAAGCCGACCCAGCATTCGGTCAAGGAGCTGCGGGCCATCGGCATCGCGCCGGACGTCCTGGTCTGTCGCTCCGAGATGGCGATCCCGCCCAAGGAGCGGGAGAAGCTGGCCTTGTTCTGCAATGTCCGGCCCGAGGCGGTGATCGCGGCGCAGGACCTGAAGTCGATCTACGAGGCGCCGCTCGCCTATCACCGCGAGGGGCTCGACCAGGCGGTGCTCGACGCGTTCGGGATCTCGCCGGCGCCGCGGCCCAATCTTGCGAAGTGGGAGGATGTGGTCGACCGGATCCACAATCCCGAAGGCGAGGTGAAGGTCGGGATCGTCGGCAAGTACACCCAGCTCGAGGATGCCTACAAGTCGATCGCCGAGGCGCTGACCCATGGCGGGATCGCCAACCGGGTGCGGGTCGAGACCCAGTGGCTCGACAGCGAGCTGTTCGAGAACGACGACGAGATCGCCCCCCTGCTCGAGCGCTTCCACGCCATCCTCGTGCCCGGCGGCTTCGGCGAGCGCGGCACCGAGGGCATGATCCACGCCGCCCGCTTCGCCCGCACCCGGCAGGTGCCCTACATGGGGATCTGCCTCGGGATGCAGATGGCCGTGATCGAGGCCTCGCGCGACCTCCTCGGCCTCAAGGACGCGGGCTCCGAGGAGTTCGACCACGAGGCCGGCGCGCGGCGGTTCACGCCGGTCATCTACCACCTCAAGGAATGGCTCGAGGGCAACCGCACCATCAAGCGCGAGGTCAGCGACGACAAGGGGGGGACCATGCGCCTCGGCGCCTACGACGCGCTCCTCGCCCCCGGCAGCCAGGCGGCGGAAATCTACGACACGACGACGATCTCCGAGCGCCACCGCCACCGCTACGAGGTCGACATCGCCTACCGCGACGAGCTCGAGCGCTGCGGCCTGCGCTTCTCCGGCCTCTCCCCCGACGGCCGCCTGCCCGAGATCGTCGAGATTCCTGGCCACCCCTGGTACATCGGCGTCCAGTTCCACCCGGAGCTGAAGTCCAAGCCCTTCGCCCCCCACCCCCTCTTCGCCGACTTCATCCGGGCGGCGAAGGAGCAGTCGCGGCTCGTCTGAAGCCGTATCCGTTCCCGCGCTTGCACGGCCACAGCCGATGAGCACGACCTGGCCCGCCTGGGGCCCGCGCACCTCGGCCACAGGATGCCGCATCCGGGCGTTGCGGCGATCCGGCCGACGGCGCCGCCAGGCGGAACCGCCGGGCGCCAGCGCGGGGGGCAGGCAGGCGCAGCCGTTCGTGCGCACGGCCGGGACCGGCGACGACGCTTGCCCCGACGCCGCGCACCGGACCCTGACAGGCCCGGCGCCCGCATGAGCTTCCCGTGATCGGGGATTGGTGCGGCGCGGCGGACTCCCTATAGTCCGCGCATGCTGCAGGACCTGATCCGTCGCCTCATCGAGCCGCCGTCGCCACATCCGCTGCATCCCGACGATGCCCGGCTGGCGATGGCGGCGCTGATGGTGCGCATCTCGCGCACCGACGGCAGCTATTCCGCCGCCGAGCGGCGCCGGATCGACGCGATGCTGACCGAGCGCTACCGGCTCGACCCGGCGGCGGCGGCGCGGGTCCGCGCCGAGGCCGAGACCGCCGAGGCAGGGGCTCAGGACACCGTCCAGTTCACCCGCCTGATCAAGCAGGCCGTCCCCTACGAGGAGAGGACCGGCGTCGTCGAGGCGCTGTGGCGGGTCGCCGCGACCGATGGGATCAACGCCGACGAGCGCGGCCTGATGCGCCTCGTCAGCGAGCTCCTAGGCGTCTCCGACGTCGACAGCGGCCTCGCCCGCCAACGCGCCCTCGGCGAGGGCAGCGGCGCCTAGCGGCCGCCCCGCCGCGCGGCGCGGCGCGCCAGCGGCGCGATCAGCGCGCGGGCGATTCGGCCCGACGTGCGGTCGGCCGAGACGCGTCGGGCGAGCCTCTGGCCGACGTACCAGTAGACGCGGACGAAGGCGCGGCCGGCGCGGCTCTGGTCGAGCACCTCGTCCTTGAAGCGGCGCAGGGCAACGACGTCGGGGTGGTCATAGGTGCCGTACGCGGCCGTCGCCACGAAGCAGCCGGTGCCGGCCTCGCGGGCCTGCTGGTCCTCGTCGTCGTTCGGGTCGTTCGGGTCCGGCTCGTCCTGGTCGTCGGGCGTGTCCGTCACCGCGAGCTCCGCCTCGCCGACCGGCTCGCCGTCCTGATAGGGCTGAAAGACCGTCTCCCCGTCCTGCTCCTCCTGGACCAGCGTGCGACCGTCGGTTTCGCCGAAGTCCTCGGTCAAGATAGCCACGTTGCCTTCGAAGCCGTCGAGATGCCCGACCGAGATGCCAATGCCGACGTATGAGAGGTCGGGGTTCAGCATGTTCGCCAGATGCTCGGGGCTGTTCATCAGCCCCTGGTGCATCGCGTCGACCTCGTCGTTGCCGAGCCCGCCGACCAGGGTGCGGGCGGCGATGTTCTCCGCGGTGCCCCAGGAGCCGGTCAGCGGGAAACCCGCGTCGGCGATCCGATCCGCCGGGGTCGAATCGTCGTCTCCGGCGTGGGTGAAACTGCCGGTGTCGCCCATCCAGTCGGAATGGGCCTGCGCTGCGGAATTGAGGTGCGCCTCGACCTTCAGCGGCGCCAGCCCGGCGTCGGCGCGGGCGGCGTTGATCGAGGCGGCGACGCGCAGTTCCAGGTCGTCGGCGACTTCCATGCTCATCCGCAATGGGTGCCGGAGGGCACGGCGGGAGTCCAGCCCTCCGTGCCCTCCGGCACCCATTGAGGTCGGCTTCGAGCGCCGCAGGCCACGAGCCCGCGCCGCCGCCGACGGCGCAGGGGGGCTCGAGTCCCCCGAGGCCGGGACCGAGGCTGCGCCGGAGTCACCGCGGCGAAGGTCGGGCCGTCTGCTCCATTGGTAAACGCCACACTAACGTCCACAGACGCTATCGTTAGATTTCAATAGCTTGTCCAAGTGTCCGCGCGTGGACAGCCGGCACCTATCCCCGCGTGAAAGGCCGACCGGGCCGTTGGCGACGGTCTCTTGTCTTATGATCCGGGTGGCTCCTGGCTATGAGGGAGCCGCTGCCCGCCCCGCCATTTTATGGTGGGGCGGGGCGGGCAGCGGCGGGGGAAGGCTCGAGGGTCTCTCGGTCGTGACGGACCGTTTCTGAGTTGGATCTTCCCCGCCTTTCTTCCGCCCGGAACGGATACCAGGGCTTTGGGCCCGCATGACAAGACCAGGTGGAGAAAGACCCATGCAGCCTACTATCGGCATCGATGTTTCGAAAGACCGGCTGGACGCGTATCGGCTCTCGACCGGGCAGCGCCTCCAGGTGACGAACGACCGAGCCGGGCACGAGTCGCTGTTCGGATGGATCGGGAAGAACGACCCGCCGCTGGTCGTGTTCGAGGCCACCGGCGCCTATCACCGGCAGCTCGAGGCAAGGCTTGGCGCCAGGAGCGTCCCCTTCGCCAAGATCAACCCGCGGCAGGCGCGACGGGTCGCCGAAGCGACCGGCCGGCTGGCCAAGACCGATCGCGTCGACGCCGTCATGTTGGCGCGGATGGGAGCCGTCCTCGGACCTGGCGGAGCAGGCCGCTCCCGGCAAGGCCCTGAGCGAGCTTCGCGAACTCGCCTCCGCCCGACGCGCCCTGATCAAGGACCGCACCGCCGCGAAGACGCGCCTTTGCGTCGCAGTCCTGCCCTTGGTCCGGCGCCAGCTCGCGGCTCGCCTCGGCAGATCGAGGCGCAGCTGGCCGGGATCGACGCCGCCATGGTCGAAAGGGTCGCCAAGGACGAGGCGATGGCGCGCAAGCGCTACATCTCCTCAGCATCCCCGGGATCGGGCAAGCCACAGCCCTGGCGATGCTCGTCGAGATGCCGGAGCTCGGCACGCTCGGGCGAAGCAGGCGGCCAGCCTCGCGGGGCTCGCCCCGATCTCCAGGCAATCCGGCAAATGGCGCGGCGAGGAGCGCATCCGCGGCGGACGGCCGATGCTCCGGCGCGCCGTCTACATGCCGGCCCTGGTCGCAACCCGCTTCAATCCCGCCATGAAGGCGACCTACGACCGTCTCATCGGGGCAGGAAAGCCGCCAAGCTCGCCCTCACAGCCGTCATGCGGAAGCTCGTCGTCCTGGCCGACGTCCTCATCCGGGACGATCGCCAGTGGACCAAAGCCGCCCCTTGAGAAAGACGGATACTCAGAAGTCGAGGCTGATCCGGCGGGTGATGCCGATCCTTAAGCTGTACTGGTTGTCGTCGCCCTGTTCGGCGATCGGCGAGTCGGCGGCGGAGTTGACCAGCCGCTGCCAGTTGGCCGCACCCTCGACGCCCCAGCGCTCGTTGAAGAGGTAGCGCGCACCGATCTCGACCCCGGCGCCGAGCAGGCCGCCGTTGGCCTGGTAGGGTGGCAGGGTGCCGTTGGCGGCCGACTCGGAGTTCGAAATCCCGAAGTAGGTCTGGGCGAACATGTCGCTGCCGAACGACAGCCGCGGGCCCGCGGTCAGCGTCAGCCCTTCGACCGGATAGGCGATGGCATCGGCGCCGAGCTCCCCCACCCACGAGTTGTGGCCTACGACGCCGTAGCGCACGTCGGTGAAGGCGCGCCAGTTGCGCTGCTCGTAACCGAGGCCGAGCCCCACCTCGGCCGACCAGGGCACGTTGTCGAGCCCAACGAGCTCGTCCTTGCCGTCGCGGTTGCCGATGTAGCGGAATGAGCCCTGCAGCCCCCACCCTTCGCGGAAGCCGACGGTGCGCGAAGAGCCGTAGGTGAAGCCGCCGGGAAAGCGCAGGAAATCGACGCGGGCGGCAATGTCGGGGCCGACCACGTAGTCCTTGGACCCGAAGTAGGAGGGGCTGACCTCGACGCCGGCGCGCACCGTCACCACCACGTCGGGGTTCGGCCGGTCGAGCGCCCCGCCGGCATCGAGCATCCCGGGCTGGGTGCCGGCCGGCGGCGGAACCGGGATGGACGGCTCCGCCGGCGCCGGCGGAGTGAGCGCCGAAGGTGCCTGAGCCAGGGCCACGCCCGAGCTTGCCACGACCGTCGCGAGCGCTGCCGCAAGGCAGTGCGTCGTGGCAGCACGCGGCGCGAGCTTCATGGGCAGCCTCCGGACCCCTCACCATCATCCAAGGATGCCCCTGGATGAACCGTCCCGGTTAACAATCTGTAGCGTCTGGGGTCCGATGGCAAGCGATAAGCTGATGTTCTTCGCGCGTTCAGGGGCGGATCCGCTCGGCCATCGCATCCGCCAGCAGCGCACGGACCGCGGGCAGCTCGACGTCGCGCGCCACGAACGCTTCGCCAATACCGCGAGCGAGGATGAAGGCGATGCGCCCGGCGCGCACCTTCTTGTCCTGCCCCATTAGGTCGACCAGGACGTCGGGACCGGGCAGCTCGCCAGGGACGTCCGCGAGCCGCCGGCGCATGCCCATCGCCGCGAAATGCGCCGCGACCCGGCTCGGCGCCTCCTGAGCGCAGAGCCCGAGCCGGGCGCTTAGCTCGAAGGCCAGGACACAGCCGATCGAGACCGCCTCGCCGTGGAGCAGCCGGTCGGAGTAGCCGGTGGCCGCCTCGAGCGCATGTCCGAAGGTGTGCCCGAGGTTCAGGAGCGCCCGGTCGCCGCGCTCGGTCTCGTCGCGGGCCACCACGTCGGCTTTCATCTGGCAGGATCGGCGCACCGCATACTGGCGCGCCTCCGGATCGCCCGAGCGAAGCGCCGGCCCGCTGGATTCGAGCCAGGCGAAGAAGTCGGCGTCGCCGAGGAGGCCGTACTTCACCACCTCGGCGTAGCCCGCGAGGAAGTCGCGCTCGGGCAGTGTGTCGAGGAGTGCCGTGTCGGCCAGCACCAGCCGCGGCTGGTGGAAGGCGCCGACCAGGTTCTTGCCCTGCGGCGAGTTGATCCCGGTCTTGCCGCCGACCGAGCTGTCGACCTGCGCGAGCAGCGTCGTCGGCACCTGCACGAAGCCGACGCCGCGCCGCAGCACGGCGGCGGCGAAGCCCGCGAGGTCGCCGATCACGCCGCCGCCCAGCGCCAGCACTAGGTCGTCGCGGCCGATGCGCTGGGCGATCAGCCACTCGACGGTTCGCTCGAGCGCGTTCAACCCTTGGTCCCTTCGCCCGGCGGCAACTCCAGCACCGCCGCGCGGATGCCGCCGGCCTCGAGCCCCTGGCGCAGCGCCTCTAGGTGCAGCGCCGCGACACGCGTCTCCGTGACGACCGCAACATTCGGCCGGCGGACCAGGCGCGCGATCTCGATGCCGGCGCGCCGCACGAGCCCGGGCCCGATGCGGATGTCGTAGGCGCGCGCGCCGAGCGGGACGGTGACGGTCTCGATCACGGGATCGCATCCAGCGTTGCGGGGCGGTCCGGCCGGGTGCGGTCGTAGCCCTGGACAGCCTCCACGATCGCGCGCGCCATGGCCTCGTGGCTGGCGCCGCGCCGGCTGTCCACCACCACGTCGGCCTCGGCGTAGACCGGCGAGCGCCGCGCCAGGAGGTCGGCGAGCACGCCGCGCGGGTCGGCGGTCTGCAGCAGCGGGCGCCCCGGCCGGTCACGCACCCGTTCCCAGAGCAGGTCGAGGTCGGCGCGGATCCAGACCGAGGTCGCCCGCGCGTGCATCTCGGACCGCGTCCGCGGATCGATGAAGGCGCCGCCGCCGGTGCCGAGCACCATCGGCCGGTCCGCGAGCAGCCGCGCGATCACCCGCCGCTCGCCGTCCCTGAACGCGGGCTCGCCCAGCGACGCGAAGATCTCGGGGATCGACATGCCGGCGGCCTCGGTGATCTCATGGTCGGAATCGACGAAGGGCACCTGCAGCAACGCCGCCAGCCGCTTGCCGACGCTGGTCTTGCCCGCACCCATCAGCCCGACCAGCGCGATCGTGCGCGCCAGCCGCGGGACGAGCGAGGGTCGCGGTGGTTCGATCATGCCAATTGCCGTGTGACCGCACCCAAGCTAAGCTGCCGCAGAGGCGATGACGCGGCAAGCACCCGTGCTTGAACGGATCACGATGCCGCGTCAAGCGGCACGGGCAGAGCAGGAAGTGATGCGCACGATCTTCAGGACAATTCTCTATCTCTCGCTGGTTGCGGTCGTGGGGCTCGTCGGCTTCGCGGTCTTCTCCGACCTTCCGGCGCCGCAGCAGCACGTCGAGCTTCCCGTCGAGGCAAAGTGAACGCCGGCGCGCGACGCGCCGGCCTCGCGGTGGCCGCGCTCGCCGCCGCACTTCCGGCCTGGGCCGAGGGTCCGCGCAGCGCGATCCCCTGGCTGTCGCAGAGCATAGAGCTCGGCAACACCCCGCCGCCCCCGAGCCGCCCGGCCCCGCCCAACGCCGCCCCTGCACCCGGCGAGATCACCGTGACGCCCCTCGCCCCGGTCCGCCGCGACGCCGTCGGCCTGCTGCCGCCCGAGACCACCGGCTTCGCCCGCGCCCTCTGGGGCCCCGACACCACGGCGGACGTCCGCGCGCTGATCGCGCAGCACCCCGACGAGGGCGTCCCCGCCGCCCGCGCGCTCTTCCGCCGCCTCCTCCTTGCCGAGGCCGATCCGCCGGGCGGCGCCGAGGGCTCGGGCGAGGACCTGCTCCTCGGCCGCATCGACCAGCTGCTGGCAATGGGTGCCCTCGAGGAGGCCGGCGCCCTCATCGACCTCGCCGGCCCCGACACGCCCGACCTCTTCCGCCGCTGGTTCGACATCGGCATCCTGCTCGACCGCACCCAGGCGCCCTGCGCCGCGCTCAGGCAGAACCCGGCGCTGTCGCCGACGCTCCCGGCGCGGGTCTTCTGCCTTGCCCGCGGTGGCGACTGGAACGCCGCCGAGATCACCCTGACCCTCGGCCAGCGTGTCGGCTCGATCCCCGCGGACGAGCAGGCGCTGCTCGCCCGCTTCCTCGACCCCGAACTCTTCGAGACCGAGGACCCGCCACCCGTTCCCGATCCGCTGACGCCGCTCGACTTCCTGATGCGCGAGGCCGTCGGCCTGCCGCGTCCGCCCGGGCCGCTGCCCCTCGCCTTCCTCAACACCGACCTCGGCGAGCACGTGCCGATGCGCAGCCGCATCGAGGCCGCCGAGCGGCTGACCGTCAGCGGCGCCGTCGACTACCCGGTGCTCTTCGCCGCCTACCGCTCGGGCGAGCCCGCCGCCTCGGGAGGGGTCTGGGACCGCGCCGGGGCGGTGCAGGCGCTCGACGCCGCCCTCGCCGGCGGCGAGCCGAACGCGATCGCGGCGGCGCTCGTCGCCGCCGACAAGGCTCTCGCCGACCGGGGCCTTCGCGTCGCCCTCGCCGAGGCCTACAGCGACCGGCTGGCGACCCTCGACTCCGCGTCGCTGACACCGGACGCCCGCGCGACGGCCGCCGAGCTCCTGCTGCTGGCCGGCGCCCCCGACGCCGCGCGCCACGCCCGCCGCGATCCCGACCCGCACTTCGATGCGCTCGTGGCCATCGCCGGTGCCGGTCCGGCCCCGGTGGTGGTTGCCGACCCCATGGCGGTGGCCGCGCTCGCCGGGCTCGCCGCTGAGGCTCCCGCCGATGACCGCGAACGGCGGCTGGCCGCGATGGTCGCCGAGGGCCGCCAGGGTCGCGCGATCCTCGCGGCGCTCGACCTCGTGCAGTCGGGCGCCCCGATCGACCCGCAGGCGCTGCGCGCCGCCATCCTGAGCCTGCGGCTGGCAGGCCAGGCCGAGGCCGCCCGCGCCATCGCACTGCAGACCCTGCTCGCGGGGGCAGCGTGATGTCCGGCCGGTGGCTCGAGCGCTTCCTCGAGGCGATCCAGGCCGAGCGCGACGCCGCGCGCAACACGCTGCTGTCCTACGCGCGCGACCTGACCGACTTCGCTGCCTTCCTCGCCGCACGCGGCAGCGACTACCAGATGGCCGGCCGCGCCGAGATCGAGGCCTACCTGGTCGACCAGGCCGACCGCGGCATGGCGCAGGCGACGCGCGCGCGCCGGCTGTCGGCGATCCGCCAGTTCTACCGTTTCGCCTTCCTCGAAGGCTGGCGCGAGGACGACCCCGGAGCGCTCATCAAGGGGCCTAAGCGCGCGCGCACGATCCCCGAGAGCCTCAGCGAGGCCGAGGTCGACCGGCTGCTCGACGCCGCCGCCCACGTCGGCCGGACCGAGGCCGACCGGTTGCGCGACGTCTGCCTGATGCAGATCCTCTATGCGACGGGCCTTCGGGTCAGCGAGCTCGTATCGCTGCCCCTGGCGGCCGTCCGCGGCGACCCCCGGATGATCCTCGTGCGCGGCAAGGGCGGGCGCGAGCGCATGGTGCCGCTCTCGCCCCCTGCTCGCGCCGCGCTTGCCGCCTGGCTCGCACACCTCGATGCCCGCCAGGAGGGCGCCTTCCGCCCGCGCTCCCCCCACCTCTTCCCGGCGCGGAGCCGGCGCGGCCACATGACCCGCGAGCGCTTCTTCCTGCTGGTCAAGGATCTCGCGCGCTACGCCGGCCTCGACGCCGCGCGCATCTCGCCGCACACGCTGCGCCACGCCTTCGCGACCCACCTCCTCGCCCACGGCGCCGACCTGCGCGTCATCCAGACGCTGCTCGGCCACGCCAGCATCGCCACGACCGAGATCTACACCCACGTGCTCGAGGCTCGGCTCCGCGAGCTCGTGCTCGAGAAGCACCCGCTGGCCGAACCGGCCGGCAGCCCGTGACCGCGGTCAGGACGTCAGGTCGAGGATGTGCGAATAGCGGAAGTTGCCCGCAGCGAACTGGTCGGCACCAACGTGATCGACGGTGATAGAGCCGTCGGTGAGCGCAATGACCGTGTCGTGCCCGACCTCCGTCATCCGCGCGCGCACGTCGGCGAAGGTGCGGAATTCGGCGTACTCCGACAGGTCGATCAGCTCCGACCTGCCGAAGTCGGCGATCCGGTCGTCGCCGCCGCCAACGAATCGGAAAGTGTCGATGCCGCCGTTGCCGCGGAGCATGTCGTCGCCCGCGCCGCCCGAAAGTCGGTCGTTGCCCGCGCGCCCGCGGAGGTCGTCGTCGCCCGCCTCGCCCTCGACGCGGTCGTCGCCCTTGCCGCCGAACAAGAGGTCGTTGCCGGCGCCACCCCACACGTCGTCGTCACCACCCTTGCCGCGCAGCGTATCGTCGCCGCCGAAGCCGAGGATGAGCTCGCCCTTGCGGGCATCGCCGAGGATCTCGTCGGCCCCTTCGCCGCCGCCGAGCCGGTCGGCCACCGCGAAGGCGTCGTGGTAGACGTACTGGACCCCGGTGTCCCGGGCGATGATGTCGGCGAGCGACGTGGCTTTGATCGCGGCGATCAGGTCCGGATGGCCCTTGAATCGCTCCAGGTAGAAGTCGGCGTCGCCGTCCCGCAGCCGCTCGAACTGCATGACGTTTAGGATGGTGAAGGTCTCGCCGAGCTGCGAGCCCTCGGCCTTCTTCTCGAGCAGCCCGCCCACCTCGGTATCGAGCTTGCCGATGTCCTCGTCATAGGCCTCCTTCAGCGCCGCCAGCGTCGCCTTGTCGAGGCGGTTGTCAGCGGCGAACTCCTCGAAGCTCGCATAGGTCGGCAGGTGCAGCCCGGCCCTGACCGCGTTGTAGTCGCCGACCCCGTGGTCGCGCCCGCGCACGATGTCGATCGCCGCGAGATCGACCCCCGCCGCGCCGAACAGCGTCGTGCGCACCCCGTCCGCGACCTTGCCGTCGATCTCCTGCGTTGGGCGTGCCATGAACCCGCGCATCCAGGCCGCGAGCGACTGCCCCGACGGATCGGCCGTGATGGCCTGCCCGCCGAAGCTCTCGCCGAAGTTCTGCGCCAGCGAGACGTTGCGGAGAAGGCTCCCGTTCTCGTTCACGAGGTTCGTGTCGTCGCTCGCCTCGTCGTGGCCGAAGCGGAAGGCGGCCGTGGTCCATTCGTTGATGATGCTGGGATCGGCGCTCGCCCGGTAGCCTGAGTACCGGCTCAGCGCATCCGGGCCGACGAGCTTCGCCACATACTCGTCGTAGACGACATGCTGCCACTCGGCCTCGTTCATGGCGCGGGCCATCTCGAACACCCGGTCGGGCGACCAGTCGGGATGCAGTGCCGCGATCCGGTCGGCATGCCAGTTGTGGTTGAGCACGAACAGCGTCTGTCCGCTGGTCAGCCCCGACTGCTGATTGAGCCGCGAGTCGCCGCCGATGTAGGCGCCGCCCGCACCGAAGCCGCTGGCGCGCAGGATGGCACCGATTGCGTCCGAACTCACCTCGGGATGCGCCGCGGCGAGGTCGGCGAGCTTCGGCAGCACAATCCCGGGACCGGTCACGAGCCGCCCCGAATCCTCCTCCCGCAGTAGCCCCGCCAGCGCGTCACTGGCGCCGTAGACCTGTGACAGGTCCAGGAACGAAGTCTGCAGGTTGACGGGCGCGCGCACCCCGTCGACGAAGCGGAAGAGGTCGCGGTCGAAGCTGCCGAAGGCGTCGCCAGTGAAGCTGACCCGCTCGGCGCCGGGATCGCCGCGCGCGGGTCCCTCCGCGTTTGCCACGTCGTGGGTGATGAGCTGACCGAAGAACTGGAAGAGCTCGTTGGCGCCGAAGCTGCTCGGGATTTCGGCATCCGTCGACATGACCTTGTCGCTGATCGCGTGCGGCCCATCCGCGCTCGGCGCCTCCCAGGCGCTGCCGTTGCCCTCGGCCGGATAGCTCGCGGGCGTGACACGGTCGTAGGTGTCGCGCGTCTGCCCGCCGTGTGCGTTGTTGCCGCTCCCGTCGACCGCGCGCGCGACGAAGTCCAGCGCGGCGACGTCGACCGTCCCGTACAAGTCAGCCATGCCTGCCCCCCGAACAATCGTCGGAAGCCGGGCGCGGCCGAAGTACCTAAACCTCAGCGCAGCTTGGGCCGGCTGCCGGACGAGATGTTCGTATCACTGCTCGGATCGGTCCCCGTTTCTTGCGCGGCGGTACCGACAATTAGAACGCTAGCATGACATCAGGCGAGTGCGCAATCCCGGGCTTGATCGTCCCGGTTGTCGGCCAGATCCGGCCGCATCGCTCGCCCGATTCCACCCGGCGCGGGCCCATCCTCGGCCGGGGAATCGTATGGCCGCTTTCTGCCCGCTTCCCATACGCATTCCATACCTGATTTATCTAACGGCATCCGCCCCTTGCACCGGATCGCTTATCCTCCCCCCGGAAACCGGCAGCCGCACCCCCGTGGTGCCCGGCGCCGAGGTCGGGAGTCCACGCAGCACCCGCACCGCCAGGAAAGCGAAGGCCTGCGCCTCGAGCATGTCCCCGTCGAGCCCGACCGCCTCCACCGGATCGACCGGCGCATTCGTCCGCGCCGCGAGCATCGCCATCACCGTCCGGTTCCTCCGCCCGCCGCCGCAGACCAGCCACCGCTCCGGCGGCTCGGGAAAATGCCGCGCCGCCGCCGCCACGCACGCAACCGTCAGCGCCGCCAGCGTCGCCGCCCCGTCCTCGGTCGACAGCCCCGACACCCGATCGAGAAACTCATGGAAATCCTGCCGATCCAATGATTTCGGCGGCTTCCTCGCGATGTAGGGATGCTCGTCGAGCCCCGCCAGCACGCCCTCTTGGACCCGCCCCGCCGCCGCGACGCCACCCTCCGCGTCGAACGCCTGCCCGCGCCGAAGCGACAGGAAGTCGTCGATCAGCGCATTTCCCGGCCCGGTGTCGAACGCCACCAGCGCCCCCTCGGCCTGGGGCGCCGCGGCCCGCGGATCGACCCAGGTCACGTTTCCGACCCCCCCGAGGTTCAGGAAGGCCAGCGGCGCCGCCGCCCCGATCCGCCGCGCGCAGGCGAAATGGAAGAAGGGCACCAGCGGGGCCCCCTCCCCGCCGCTCGCCACATCCGCCGTGCGAAAGTCCCAGACCACCGGCACGCCCGCATCCCGCGCCAGCCAGTCGCCCCGCCCCGCCTGGTGCGTTCCCCGCCCCCGCGGCTCGTGCGCCAGGGTCTGCCCGTGGAACCCGACGAGGTCCACCCCGTCGAAGCGCCGCACCGCCGCCACATGCCGCGCCCGCACCAGCGCCTCGACTGCCTCGACCCCCGGCTCGCCCGGCCACTTCCCGAGCCCGGCGCGGAGCACCTCCCGTTCCTCCGGCGGATAGGCAACGAAGGCCGACGCCCCGAAGCGCTCGATCGTCTCGCCGTCGGTCTCGAGCACCGCGGCATCGACACCGTCCATCGAGGTCCCCGACATCAGCCCCAGTGCCCGCATCGGCTTTCCGCCTTCCGTCCTGCCCGCCTCCGCTATAGAACGGCGCCGCTTTCCGCGAAAGGATCCGGCCATGAGCAAGCGCCCGAAGAGCGATTTCCTCGACGTCATGGTCGCGCGCGGCTATGTCGCCGACTGCACCGACATGACCGGTCTCGACGCGAAACTCGCCGCCGGCGTCGTCCCCGCATACGTCGGCTACGACGCCACCGCCCGCTCGCTTCACGCCGGGCACCTCCTCATTATCATGATGCTGCGCTGGCTGCAGAAGACCGGCCACAAGCCGATCACGCTGATGGGCGGCGGCACCACCAAGGTCGGCGACCCCTCGTTTCGATCCGACGAGCGCCCGCTCCTCACCCCCGAGCAGATCGCCGGCAACATCGCGACGATCCGTGGCGTCTTCGCGAAATACCTCGCCTACGGCAGCGGCCCCTCCGACGCCGTCATGCTCGACAACGCCGAATGGCTCGACAGGCTCAACTACCTCGACTTCCTGCGCGACGTCGGCCGCCACTTTTCGGTCAACCGGATGCTCTCCTTCGACAGCGTGAAGTCGCGCCTCGACCGGGACCAGCCGCTCTCGTTCCTCGAGTTCAACTACATGATCCTGCAGGCCTACGACTTCGTCGAGCTCCACCGCCGCGAGGGCTGCCTCCTGCAGATGGGCGGCTCCGACCAGTGGGGCAACATCGTCAACGGCATCGACCTCGCGCGCCGTACCGAAGGCGCCGAGCTCTTCGGCCTGACCGCCCCGCTCCTCACCCGCGCCGACGGAGCCAAGATGGGCAAGTCCGCCAGCGGCGCCGTCTGGCTCAACGCCGACATGCTCGCCCCCTGGGACTTCTGGCAGTACTGGAGGAACGTCGCCGACGCCGACGTCGGGCGCTTCCTGAAGCTCTACACCGAGCTGCCGCTCGACGAATGCGCCCGCCTCGGCGCCCTCGGCGGCGCCGAGATCAACGCCGCAAAGATCACCCTCGCCAACGAAGTCACCGCGCTTTGCCACGGACCCGAGGCGGCCGCGGCCGCCGCCGCCACCGCGCGCTCCGTCTTCGAGGAAGGCGGCACCGGCGACGACCTGCCGACGCTGACCCTCGCCGCCGCCGAGGTCCCCGCGGAAGGCATCCCTGTCGTGCAGCTCCTTGTCCGCTCCGGGCTTGCTGGGTCGGGCAAGGATGCCCGGCGGCTCATCGCCGACGGCGGCGCGCGCCTCGACGATGCCGTGCTGACCGACCCCGGGCTGCACCTCGACACGCGCGCCCTCGCCAGCCCCCGCAAGCTCTCGGCCGGTCGCAAGCGGCACGCGCTCATCCGGATCGATGCCGGCTGAACCCCGGCGGCCCTGCCCTTGCCCGGCCAGCCGCGGGCCAATACAAGCGGTCCGACGCCGCCAGCGAGGGAGCCATGGCCGCAACCGACTTCCCGCCCGCCTCATTCACTGCCCAGGACGCCCTGGTGGCCGCGATGGTCGGCGTGTCGGCCTCCGACGAGAACATCACGACGCGGGAGCTGCTCTCGATCAGCCGCATGGTCGACACGCTGCCGATCTTCGAGGGCTACGACAACGACCGGCTCCGCACCATCGGCCAGACGGTTTTCGACCTCCTGAGCGAGGAGGACGGCCTCGACGCCCTCTTCGGTCTGATGCGCGACGCGTTGCCCGACTCCTTGCGCGAGACCGCCTACGCGCTCTGCTGCGACGTCGCCGCCGCCGACGGCCACGCCTTCCAGGCCGAGCTGCAGTTCCTGCTCGAGCTGCGCCACGAGCTCGATATCGACCGCCTGCACGCCGCCGCAATCGAGCGCGGCAGCGCCGCCCGCCACCGCCGCCTGCCGGCGGAGAGCTGAGATCGCGATGATCGCTGCGGGCGACGACCTGTCCCCGATCATCCTTCACCACTACCCGACCTCGACATTTTCCGAGCGGGTCCGCCTCGCCCTTGGCCTGAAGCGGCTCCGATACCGGTCGGTGACCATCCCGAGCGCCATGCCCAAGCCCGACCTGCTGCCGCTGACGGGCGGCTACCGCCGGACGCCGGTCATGCAGATCGGCGCCGACGTCTACTGCGACACGTCGTTGATCCTGCGCCGGATCGAGGCGCTGCATCCCGAGCCGACCCTCTATCCGGGTAAAAGCGAGGGCATCGTGCAGGCCCTGACCTGGTGGGCCGACAAAACGCTGTTCTGGCCGGCGCTCGGCGTCCTCGCCGCCACCATCGGCCACCGGATCCCGCCCGATTTCATCGCCGAGCGCAGGGCCTTCGGCTTCCCGCTCGCCCCAGAGGACGTCGCCCCGGAGCTCCCCCGCCATCTGCAGCAGGGTGCCGCCCACTTCGGTTGGCTCGCCGCGATGCTCGCCGACGGCCGCCCTTACCTGCTCGGCGACGTCCCGAGCGCCGCCGACTTCGCTGCCTATTCCCCGCTCTGGGTGCTCCGGGACCAGGGCGGCCCCGACGCCGAGGCGAAACTGCCGCTCGCGCGCTTCGCCGCTTGGCGCGATCGCATCGCCGCTATCGGCCATGGCGAACCGGTGCCGACCACCGCCGGGGAAGCGCTGGCGATCGCCGCCGCCGCGGACCCCGCCCCGGTCGCGCCCGAGGACGTCGACCCCTCGGGGCTCCGGATCGGCGCCGAGGTCATCGTCGCAGCCGACGACACCGGCCGCGATCCGGTCCAGGGGACCCTGGTGTCGGCCGGCGCGCAGCAACTTGTGGTCCGCACCGGCCACCCGAGGACGGGCGCGATCAATCTCCACTTCCCGCGCGCCGGCTTCGATATCGTCCCGGCCGGCAAAGGCAGGTGATAGGGTTCCCTGGGGAGGAGCGCCGCACCGAAGCGTTAAGGGCGCACTAAGGCTGCAGAACGGTATCAAATGTTTCCAGAGGCTTACAAAATGAGCGCGGCTTCGTTGGCCCGGACGTGCGGGTCAGGGCTCCTGCATCCGGCGGCGGAATGCCATAGTTCGCCTCGCGGGGTCGAACCGGCGATTCGAGGGTACGGATGATCAAGCAGGCGCTCGACCGGCGGCATGCCGAGGACCGGCCGATCCAGGTAGGCTTCGTCGGGGCTGGCAGGATGGGATCGGGCGCGCTGGCGCAGATCGGGCAGATGCGCGGCATACGTAACGCGATCATCTCCGACCTCGCGGTCGACCGAGCCCGCCGCGCCTTCGCGCTTTGCGGCCTCGATCCCGACCAGGTCATGGTAACCAACGACGCCGGCGCCGCCGCCGACGCGATCCGAGCGCGAAGGCCCGTGGTCACCGAGGACGCCCAGCTGCTGCCGCGGCTGCCGGTCGACGTGGTCGTCGACGCGACGGGCAACCCCGAGCTCGGCGCCCGCATCGCCCTCGATTCGATCCAGGGCGGCAAGCACATCGTCATGCTGAACGTCGAGACCGACGTCGTGGTCGGACCGATCCTGCACCGAATGGCCGAAAGCGCGGGCGTGGTCTACACGGTCTCGTCGGGAGACGAGCCCGGCCTGATCGCCGAGTACCACGACCGCTACGCTGCCCTTGGCTTCGAGATCGTCGCCGTCGGCAAGGCGCCGTCGAGCATCGGCCAGTTCGACCGCTACGCGACGCCCGAGAGCCTGGCCGAGGAGGCGCGGATCCTCGGGGTCAACCCGCATTTCCTGACCACCTTCCGCGATGCCACCAAGACGATGATCGAGATGGCATGCGTCTCGAACTACACCGGGCTCGTGGCCGACATCCGCGGCATGCACGGGCCTGTCGCCGGGGTCAACGAAATCGCCCGGCTCTTCCGTCCCAAGGCCGAGGGCGGCATCCTCAACCGCCGCGGCGTCGTCGACTACGCCCGCCCGATCAAGAAGCCGAACGGCGAAATCGACTTCAACCTCTCGGTCACGCCCGGGGTCTTCCTCTGCGTCTACACCCCGCACGAGCAGATCCGGGAAGACCTGAAGTACCTCGATGTCACTGGCTCGGACGGCTACTACAACATGTACACGCCCTACCACCTGGTCACGAACGAGATTCCGCTCTCGATCGTCAATGCCGTCGAGTTCAGCCACCCGACGATCGTCCCGAAACTCGGCATCGTCACCGAGGTCTTCGGCGCCGCTAAGCGCAAGCTCGCCGTCGGGGAGATTTGCGACGGGGGCGGCGGCTCGACCGTCTACGCGCTCAACGACGACTACGAGGTCGCTCGCGCCGAAGGCGCCGTGCCGCTCGGCCTGCTACCGGGAGCAAAACTCACGCGGGCGATCGACACCGACACGGTCGTCACCTTCGACATGGTAGAGTTGCGGACCGACACGGTCCTCTATCACCTTCGCCGGTTGCAGGACGCCGGCTTCGGCGTCGCCCGAGCGGGTTAGCGCGGCGTCGAACCGGCCCACGCTGTCGGCGCGTCAGCCGTTAGGTTGGCAGGTGAGGCCATTGCGGAAGCTGCCGGCGCCGCCGGTCGGGAACTGGATTGTCTCGAGCTGCTTCGCGACCACGGTCCCGTCGCTGCCGGCGACGGTGCGCGCCAGCGAATTGACATAGGTGCCGCGCAGCTCGCCCGTCGGCGAGACGACCACGTAGGCCGCGACCTGCCCGGTCTGCGTCACCGTATAGAGCCCGTCCGACGAGGTCGCGGTTCCGCTCTGGTCGGTGGCCTTCGCCTTGCCGCCGCTGCCGCAGGCGATCACCGCCGCGGGCGACCCCTGGTAGCGCAGCACCGCCGGGCCGCCGGCGGCGAGCCCGTTCGAGACGACCGTGAAGCCCTCCCCCGTCAGCCGTGCGACCTGCGCCTCGGCCGGGTCCTTAGGCTTGGTTCCGGGGACTCCGCCGCCGCACCCCGCGAGCACCAGCGCCAGCGGTGCCATCCCGACCACTGCCCGTCCCAGGAAGCCGCCCGGAAATCCTGTCATTGTCCCCTCCCCGCTGCGACTGCGCCGTCAGAACCAGCCCTTCTTGGCGCCGATCCCCGTCGTTGTAGTGTTGATGACGGCCTCGACCTGCTCCGGGCTCACCGTCGCGCCGGGCATGACCTTGAGCGCCCAGCCGCTCGCGATCTGCGCCGGGTCGAGCTCGGGGTTCTGCACCGCGAGGTCACCGTTGACGATGGCGCGGAATGCCTGCTCGGCGCGGGCGCCGGTCGGGTTCTGCGCCAGGTAGGTACGCGCCTGCGCCGACGACGTGAAGCCTGCCGGAGCGGCCGCCTCGGCCGGAGCGGCCGCAACCGGCGCCAGATCCTGCGCCGAGGCCTGAACCGCCCCGGCGATCGCCATCGCCACCGCCAAGGGAAGAAGCGCCCCCGTGCCCATAGCCATCACTCCCACAAAGGATTTCGCTCACGCTTGCCCCAGTCCGCCGTTCTGTCAACAAAATCGTGAGCGCGATCCCGCCGGCCTTCTGTGAGTACTACGGGCAGTAGTCGGCCCGGGTCAGGTCGGTGGTCTGGAACGTCCCGCTCTTTTGCGACTGCTGGAAGAACCGGCAGGCGAGCTTGGGGTCGTGAGTATAGTCCTGAAAAGACAGGCAGTCGGCGGCCGGGTTCAGCGCCCAGGTGTCGCCCGCCTTGGCGGCCTTGACGTAGAGGTCGCAGGCCTGCGTCGGGTCCGGCGCAACGCCGCTGCCGAAGTGGTAGGCGCGGGCAAGCTGAGTCGTGGCAGGCGCATAGCCGGCATCGGACAGCTGGCGAAAGAGCGCGGTCGCCCGGCTGCCCTTGTCGTTCACCTCGAGCGCCCGCGCGAAGAGAAAGGCGACGCGCAGGTCGTTCGGCCGCGCGGCCTGCTCAGACTGGCAGACCCCGACAGCCGCCACCTGGGTGTCGTAGGTAGTCCGTCCCTGCGACGCGGGAAAGTCCAGCACCGGCCGGTAGTCGGCCCAGTCCTTGGTCATCTGCGCGCACTGGCTGTCGGGTACGGTCGAATAGCCCCGCCGCGACCCGCGCGACGTGCTCCCGCCTCCCCCACCCTGCGAGGCCGCCTTGCCACCGGCGCTCGGCGGTGCTGCAACAAATTGCGCCTCTGCCACCGGAGGGACGCTGAGACCGAGGCACACCACGGCGGCAACGATACGCTTGTCCATCCCCTCCCCCGAAATTCGCAGCCCGGCGGACCTTCATAGCACGTCTGCCCGGCCTTCGCGACGGCTGCGGAATCGCGGCGCTATTGCCGCGCTAGAGGTGCAACGAATCAGTGGATATGGTTAACTGTTGGCTTGGAGGCCGGGTTCGCGCTATCGCGGTCGATGTTCCGATTCGGCCGCGCTCCGTCGAGGGGGGATCGGCCTCCGCATAGAAGGGCGCTTGCGGGCTATTTGTCCGACCGCGGGTCGCCGGATTGCCATAGGGTGCCGCATGCGACCGATCCCGCCAGCCTCGATCTTCACCACCATCGTCGCCGCGGCGCTCGTGCTTCTGCTCGGCGGCCCGGTCCGAGCGGCGGGCACCCCAGCGACTGACGAAGCCCCCGGAAACCGGGTGGCGCTCGTCATCGGCAATGGCGCCTACGGCGAGCTTGGCACGCTGCCGAACCCGCCCAACGACGCCGGCGACATCGCCGACGAGCTCGAGAAGCTCGACTTCAAGGTGACCCGCGTAATCGACGGCAACGCCGACGCCATGCGCCGGGCGCTGCGCGACTTCGGCAGCTCGGCGACCGGCGCCGACGTGGCGCTCTTCTACTACGCCGGCCACGGGATGGCGTTGCGCGGCGAGAATTATCTCGTCCCGGTGCAGGCACACATCGAGAACGAGCTCGACCTGCGCTACGAGACGCTGGCGCTCAGTGACGTGCAGGACGCGCTCAACTTCTCCGATGCCCACCTGAAGATGGTCATCCTCGACGCCTGTCGTGACAACCCACTGGCCAAGATGCTGCAGAGCAAGGAGGTCGCCTCCGGCCGCGGCCTGTCGCTGAGCGACGGGCTCGTTGCCATGCAGGTGCAGGACGCGAGCGGCATGTTCATCGCCTATTCGACGGCGCCCGGCAGCGTCGCCCTCGACGGCAGCAACCAGCGCAACAGCCCGTTCACCAAGGCGCTGCTGACGCACATCGCGACGCCCAACACCGACGTCAGCGTCATGTTCCGCGACGTGCGCGCCGACGTCGTCAAGGCGACCAACGGCCGCCAGACGCCTTGGACCGAGGAAGCGATGCTCGGCGGCTTCGAGTTCAACCCGCAGGCCATCGAGCCGCCGCCGCCGGTGACGCCCGACTACATCACCGCCTGGAACAAGATCGCCAAGAGCGAGGACCCGGCCGACTTCGAGAATTTCGTCAAGCAGTTCCCCGACAGTCCGCTCGTCGATGCGGCCAACGCCCGGCTGAACTACCTGCGCGACCCGGCCACCGAGGCGGCTGCGTGGGACAAGCTGAAGGGGAGCAGCGATGTCGCCGCCTACGAGACCTTCCTCCACCGGTATCCGAACGGGACCTTCTCCTCGGCGGCGCTGATCACGCTGCAGGGCATGCTTTCCGGGCAGCTTGCCAACTCCGGGGACATCGCCGGGATGCAGGCGTTCATCGCGCGCTTTCCCACCGGCCCGTTCACCCCGTTCGTGCGCGGCGCGATGGAGCGGGTGCAAGCGGCGCAGGCTAACGAGGCGCCGGCCGCGCCGACGACGTCAGCATCGCTCCCCGCCGCGCCTCCGGTCGCCGCCGCCCAGCCCGCCCCGGCGGCTGCGCCGGCGCCCGCGGACGCGACGCAGATGGCGATGGCGACCGCGGCTCCGACGGCGGACGCCGATGGAGGTCAGATCGGGCGCGCGCTGACCCTGGTCGAGCCGCCTTCCGACACGCCGGAGGTCACCACCGCGCTGAACGGGCTGCCGCCCGAGGCGGATTTGTCGCCTGCGTCGGTGCGGCGCCTGAATGGCATGATGAAGAACTACTACCTGCAGAATGCCCTAAAGGCGCTCGACTATTATCACGGAGGCGTGGACGACAAATTCGGGCCGGGCTCGCAGCGGGCCGCCTCCGACTTCCAGAGGGCCATAGGGACCGAACCGACCGGCGATCTGCAGCCCGCCGAGATCGTGATGCTCATCTCGCGGGCGGCGAAGGCCGGCGATGCCTTCTCGCAGAACGCCTTGGGTGGGATGTTCGAGTTCGGCGCCGGCGTACTGCAGGATCCGTCCGCGGCGGCGAAGTGGTACCGAGCGGCCGCGGACAACGGCGACGCCTACGCGCCGACGAACCTGGCGCGGTTGCAGGCCCGGCAGTAGGCCTAGCGCCAGCCGGCCTCGACGAAGGCGAGGAGCGCCGCCGCGTCCACCGGGGTTTCGGTGTCGACTTCAAGTACCGGCCCGATGCGCATGGGCTCGGCGCGGGCGGCGAGGCCGCGAAGCTCTTCGGCATACTCGGGGCCGGGATGGCCTGGCAGACGGCCGGCGGCGCGAGCCCGGTAGCGATCGGCGACCACGCGCGGGGCGGCGTAGCACCAGATCTCGAGGACGTCGCCTATCCCCGCCGCGGCCAGCAACTCATCGAGCAGCGCCCTTGGCTGGAAGCCGAACCAGGCGTCGACGATCGCCGTGGCCCCGGGCGGCTGCGCCGCGATCAGCGCGAAGACGGCGCGGTAACTGGCGCGGCCGAGGACGCGGTTGAACGGCCGGTCGACGTCGCCGATCTCGGCGAGGAACGGGTCCTTGACGGTGTCGAGCGCCAACACCGGCCAGCCGGTCGCCTCGGACAGCATCGCCGCGACGGAGCTCTTGCCGCTCGCCGGGACTCCATTCACCATCACCAGCCGCCGGCCACGCGGGAGCGCGTCGAGGGCCGTGAGGCCGGCGCCGATCATCCCGGCGTCGTCGCCGAGCACCGCGCCGACGATCTCGCTGCGGAACCAGCCGGCATCGGGCGGCAGCAGGGCGATGGCGTCGACCGCATCGCGTCCGAGGCCGCCGCCGAGGACGATGCGGTCGCAGTCGAGCGTGACCGTCAGTGCGTCGGCCGCCTGCTTCAGCGGCGCCGCCCAGGCCGTTACGAGGCGGGCGGCGGCCTCGTCACCGCCCCGCGCCCGCGCGACCAGCGCCGCCGCGGTGGTACCCTGAGCGAACCCGGCGCCCCGGATCAGCCCAGCGAGCGCGGTGCCCGAGCTCAGCGCTTCGACACAGCCACGCCCGCCGCAGAGGCAGGACGGTCCTGCGGGATCGACCGGGATGTGGCCGAGCTGGCCGGCGGTCCCGCCCCCGCGCAGGATGCGGCCGTCGCAGAGGATCGCGCCGCCGATGCCGGTCCCGATCGTCATCAGCACCAGATGCCGCGCCCTGCGGCCCGCGCCGAGCCGCGCCTCTGCCACCAGCGCCATGCTCGCGTCGTTGTCGATCGTCACCGGTCGCGCGAACCGCTCGGCGAGCCGCGCCGCCAGCGGGACCGCCGATAGGTCGACGTAGCCGCCCGAGAGCACCGCCTGCCGAGCGAAGTCCACCCTCCCCGGGACGCCGACACCGATGGCGACGACGTCGGGGGCGTCAAGCCCGGCGACAAGATCGACGAGGCGCGCGAGAACTTCGCCGGGGTCGCGTGGGCTCGCCGACCGGCGCCGGTCAAGAATTGCGCCGTCGGCCGCGATCCGCCCGGCGCGCATGTGCGTGCCACCGATGTCGACGCCGATGGCGGCGGGCATGCCTCAGGCCGCCGCGCGGTACCGGGCAATCACCGCCTGGATCTCGCGCAGCCGCGGGACCGCCACATCTTCGAGCCGGCTCCGCGTGACGGCGCGGTCGAGCGAGATGCAGTCCTTCCAGAGCGACCGACCGGCGATGACGCCGGACGCGCCGTTCGCCATCGCTGCTTCAACCTGCGCGAGGAAGGTCGCATGATCCACCCCGGCCGAGAGCACCGCCCAAGGGACGTTGCCTGCCAGCCGTGTGATCGCGGCGCAGGCAGCCGCGGAGCCGGGATAAGGGATTTTCAGCACCTTGGCGCCATGCTCGAGACAGAGTCGTGAGCCGCCCTCGATCAGCTCCGGCGTCTTCGCCGTGTACCCCTCCTCGCCCTCGAAGGCGTAACTGAGGAACTCGACGACGAGCAGCAGGTCCTCGCGCGCGAAGTCGTCCACCACCCGGTCGAGCAGCGCAAGGTTCGCGACATTGGCGGCCGGCCTGTCCGAGCGCAGGTAGATCATGATCTTGGCCCCGGTGCCGCCGAGCTCGCGCACCCGCCGGGCGGTCACGCCCTCGACCAGCTTCGAGATTCGGAAGCCCTCGGGCGAGACGTCCCAGCCCGAGGCGTCGAGCCCGATCAGGAGCGCCGTGCAGCGGTCGAGCACGCCGTCGTCCACCAGCTGCGGCACGGCGCAGACCGGGTCCACCAGCACGCAGGAAGCGTGCCGAGCCAGGTAGCGGGCGATGTCGGCCTTGGTGTCGCCCAGCACGCCGTTGCCGATCACCTTCTGCGCCTCCGGGTCGGCGGCGAGAAGGCTTCGCATGCCTCCGCGCTGGTCGCAGGCAATTACCATCATTGCGCCGTCGTCGCCGCAGATCTGCTGGTAGCCTCGCCGCTCCGCGGTTGTCATGCGCGTCATGCCGATCTCCTCCACCGCAGGGACACGATTGCCAACCCGTGCCGGCGTGCTACCCTTCCCCCAAGTCCTGTAGCATATTGCTGAAAGGAATTTCAAGTTGGCTCTTCCGCCGACCTCCGACCCGGCCGCAACCCGCGCGCTGCTGCACAGCGTCGCCCGGATGCACTACGCGGCCGAGATGAGCCAGGTGGACATCGCTAAGCGGCTCGGGATCTCCACGGCGACGGTGTCGCGGATGCTGCAGCGGGCACGAGCCGAAGGCATCGTGCGGATCGAGATCGCCGACCTAGTAGCCGCGGACGAGCTCGGAGCCGCCCTGCGCGACCAGCTCGGCCTCGCGGCAGCGGCGGTCGTCGAGGCGCCGGCCGGGACGCTGGCGGCGCTGGCCGGGCCGGTTGGCGAACTCCTCGTGGGTGCGGGTCTCGCGCCCGGCTCGGTGCTCGCGGTGGGCTGGGGACGGGCGATTCGCGCCATCCTGGACGCGGGATTACCCCGCATTGCGGGCGTGCTGACCGTGCCCGCCACGGGTGGCATGCAGCAGCATCTCCCGCAATTCCAGGTGAACGAATTCGTGCGCATCGCAGCTGAGCAGCTCGGCGGCACGCCCCGTTTCGTGCATGCCCCTTACCTGCCATCCGCGGCCTCCCGCGAGGCCCTGCTCGCCGACCCGGCGATCGCCGAGGGCGTCGCGCTCTGGGACCGGATCGACGTCGCCGTCGTCGGCGTCGGACTTCATGCGCGGCCTGACCGGGACGCGACCGCATCCGCACCCGGCACCAGCGAACTCGCCGGCGCGACCGGCGACGTGGTTCGGCACTATTTCGACGCTGCAGGCCACCTCGTCGACTGGGAAGGCGAAGCGCGGATGATCGCCGCCTCAGTCGCCCAGCTCCGGCGCGCCCGGCTCGTCATCGCCGCGGCCGCCGGTATCGAGAAGAGCGACGCGATCCTCGGCGCGATCCGCGCCGGGCTGGTGAACGCTCTCGTCACCGACGTGCGCACGGCGGGAGAGCTGCTCGCCCGTTCCGAGGATCGCTAGAAAGAAATTTCAGGAATATTCTTCGCTTGACGGAAGCGGGTCCGTGGGGGAAACATCCAGCCCACGAGCCGACACGCCAAGGCGCGGTTTTGCGCCGGAGCCACAACGATCGCTCAGGGAGGAAGACATGCACCGCCGATCACTCATCCAGGCCGTCGCCGCGTCGGGCTTAGCGCTCGCCGTGGGCGTGGGCGCCCTTGCGCCGGCCAGCGCCGCTGACGGCAAGAAATACACGATCGCCCTGATCCCGGGGCTGACCACCGACGCCTTCTACATCACCATGCGCAAGGGCGCCCAGGCGGCCGCTGACGCCCTCGGTGTCGACCTCGTCTTCCAGGGTGCGCCCGACTTCAACCCGGTGCTGCAGGTGCCTGTCCTCGACGCGGTCATCGCGCGCAAGCCCGACGCGATCCTGATCGCCCCCACCGACAAGACCCAGCTCGTCCAGCCGCTGAAGAAGGCCGCCGACGCCGGCATCCCGGTCATCACCGTCGATACCTTTATCGGCACGGGCAAGTACCAGACTGGCTCGGGCGACGCCGACTTCCCGCTCTCCTACATCGCCTCGGACAATCTCCTCGGCGGCCGGATGGCCGCGCACGCGCTGGCCGAGTCGATCGGCGGCGAGGGCAAGGTCTACGTCTCGAACGTGAAGCCCGGGGTCTCGACCACCGACCAGCGCGAGGAAGGCTTCAAGGAAGAAATCAAGGCGAGCTACCCCAAGATCGAGGTGCTCGAGACCCAGTTCAACGACGACGACGCCAACAAGGCGGCGAGCCAGCTGCAGGCGGTCTTCGCCCGCAACCCCGACCTGAAGGGCGTGTTCGGCGCCAACCTGTTTTCCGCCCTCGGCGCCGGCAACGGCGTGCAGCAGGCGGGGCAGATGGGCAAGATCAAGGTCGTGGCCTTCGACGCTCCGCAGTCGATCGTCGACAACCTCCACACCGGGCTCGTCGACCTCGCGATCGCGCAGCACCCGGCCGAGATCGGCTACTACTGCGTCGTGTCGGCATACGCCCACCTGACCGGCCAGTCGATTCCGACCGCGATCGGCACCGGCTTCACCGTCATCGACAAGGACAACGCCGCCGACCCGAACGTGGCGAAGTTCATTTATTCCGACTGATCGGAACCAGCGTCCCCCGAGGTTTCCCGGGGGACGCGCGGCCGCCCATTAACCACTGCGCGGGCGCCACCGGGCCGCGTCGTCGAGGGGACCCCCATGCCACCCCCTACCCACGCTGCCACCGCGCACGGAACGCCGCAGGCCGACCATGCCGAACTCGACAAGACGCTCCTGCAGCGGATCGCCGACCTGCGCGCCTGGCTGTTCCTCGCAGCGCTGATCGTCGTCTTCGAGGCCTGGGCTCGCTTCGCCTTCGGCGGGACGTTCATCCTCAACACCTTCAACCTGCAGTCGATCGCGATCTTCGCAGTGGCGCCGCTCCTGCTCGCCACCGGCCAGACCTTCGTCATCATCTCGGGCGGCATCGACCTGTCGCTCGGCTTCATCATGGGCCTCGCCGCCGTGGTCGCCGCCCATACCATCAATGCCGTGACCCCGGCCGCCGGCCTCCTCGTCGGGGTCCTCGCCGGCTTCATCGTCGGCGTCGGCATTGCCTGTGGCCCGGGGATCATCAACGGCCTGCTGATCTCGCGCCTCAAGGTGCCGCCCTTCATCGGCACCCTAGGCATGTTCGGAGTCGCGCGCGGCGTCGCCTTCCTCCTCGCCGGCGGCACCACCGTCCCGGTCAGCAATTCGCTCTTTGCCGTCATCGGCAACGGCCGCGTCGTCGGCATCCCGATCATCGTCCTGATCACCGCGATCTTCATGCTGCTGATGCACTACCTCCTGAGCCAGACCAGGTTCGGCCAGCACAACTATGCGATCGGTGCCAACGTCCAGGCCGCGCGCCGTGCGGGGATTGACGTCAAGCAGCATCTCTTCCGCCTCTACGTGCTGTCGGCCGCATGTGCCGGCCTCGCGGGCGTTCTCTACGCCGCCCGCTTCAACGCCGGCGCCGCCCAGGCCGGCGAGCCGCTGCTGCTCGACTCGGTCGCCGCCGTCGTCATCGGCGGCGCCAGCCTCTTCGGCGGCTCCGGGACCATCCTCGGCACCGTCGCCGGCGCACTGGTCATCGCCGTCATCCAGTACGGACTCGTCTTCGTGAACGTCGAGCCGTTCTGGCAGTTCATCTCGGTCGGCGTCGTCATCATCATCTCGGTGCTGATCGACCAGGCGCAGCGCCAGTTCAGCGGAGGCCGCGTCGATGAGTGAAGCCGCCCTGCTCGAGGTCCGCGGCCTCTCCAAGCACTTCGGCGCCATCCGGGCGCTGGACGACTTCAGCATGACGATCAGCCGCGGCGAAGTCGTGGCCCTCGCCGGCGACAACGGCGCCGGCAAGACCACGATGATCAAGACGATCTCGGGTGTCTTCCAGCCGACCGCAGGCGAGGTCCGCCTGAAAGGCGAGCCCGTCCACTTCGCGACCCCGCAGGAGGCGCGCGACCGCGGCATCGAGACGATCTACCAGGACCTCGCCCTCGCCGATAACCTGTCGATCGGCGCCAACATCTTCCTCGGCCGCGAGCCGATGACGAAGAGGTTCGGCTTCCTGCCGGTCCTCGACCGCAAGGCGATGGCCAAGGCCGCCCGCGAGACGATGGCGCTCCTCGACTTCCATGTCTCGCGCCTCGACGCGCCGGTGTCGAACTTCTCCGGCGGCCAGCGGCAGGCCGTCGCCATCGGCCGCGCCGTCCACTGGGACGCGCAGATCCTGATCATGGACGAGCCGACCGCCGCCCTCGGCGTTCCCGAGCAGCGCAAGGTCATCTCGCTCATCCACCAGCTCAAGGCGCAGGGCCGCGGGATCATCTTCATCTCCCACAACCTGCAGGACATTTTTGCCGTTTCCGACCGCATCGTCGTCATGCGCCGCGGCATCAAGGCCGGCGAGCGCCGCATCTCCGAGACCAACCACGACGAGGTCGTCAGGTTGATGGTCGGAGGCTGACGGGCGTGCGGGAGCGGTGCGCTCAAATCTTATGCTACTGATTTTGCTAGTATTTGCCTGCGAGCATTAACCGCACGGCAACCATCGCCGGCAACCCACGACCGGCTTTTTCATGGGTCCAAGGCACGCCACCCGATATCGCGCCGGAAGAAGCCGCCCGGCCAGTCGACGCCCTCGGCGACGGCGTAGGCCAGCTCTTTGGCCTCGGCCAAAGTCGCGGCACGCGCGGTCGCGTCCAGAACCCGGCCCCCGTTCGACACCAGCGCCCCATCGGCAACTCGTGTCCCGGCATGGAAGACCTTGACCCGCGGGTCATCCGGCTCCCCGACCGAGATCGCTTCCCCGCGCGGGTAGTCTCCTGGGTAACCGCGCGCCGCCAGTACCACCGTCAGGGCATGGTCCTCGGCGAAGCTCACCCGGGCGCCGCCCAGCCCGCCGGTGGCGCAGGCGAGGCAGAGGTCTAGGAGCTGCGCCCCGAGCCGCATCGCCAGCACCTGTGCCTCAGGGTCGCCAAAGCGGACGTTGTACTCGACGAGCCGAGTTTCGCTGCCCGCGATCATCAGCCCCGCATACAGCACCCCCTGGAACGGCGTCCCCCGCCGCGCCATCTCGGCCAGCGTCGGCCGCACGATCCGTGCCATCGCCGCCTCGGTCACCGCGTCGGTCATCGCCGGCGCCGGTGAGTAGGCGCCCATACCGCCGGTGTTCGGGCCGCGGTCGCCGTCGAAGGCGCGCTTGTGGTCCTGCGCCGTCCCGATCGCGAGGCAGGTTTCGCCATCGGCCAGCACGAAGAGGCTCGCCTCCTCGCCCTCCATGAACTCTTCGATCACGACCCGCGCGCCCGGCCCCTCTGCGAAGATCGCCTCGAGCGCCGCCTCCGCCTCGGCGACCGTCGCCGCCACCGTGACGCCCTTGCCGGCCGCAAGCCCGTCCGCCTTCACCACGATCGGCGCCCCCTGTCCCGCCACATACGCCCGCGCCGCGTCGGAATCGGTGAAAGTCTGGCTCACCGCGGTTGGAGCCCCGCAGGCGGCGCAGACCTCCTTGGTGAAGGCCTTCGACGCCTCGAGCCGCGCCGCCTCCCGTCCCGGCCCGAAGGTCGGGACGCCACCTGCGCGCAGCACGTCGGCGACGCCCTCGACCAGCGGGGCTTCCGGACCGATCATTACGAAGCCGATGTCGTTCTCGCGGCAGAAGCCGAGCACCTTGTCGCCATCGAGGATGTCGAGCGCGACGCAGGTCGCCTCCTCGGCGATCCCGGCATTTCCCGGCGCGCACCACAGCCGGTCGCACTTCGGGTTCTGCGCGAAAGCCCAGGCCAGCGCATGCTCGCGCCCGCCGCCGCCGAGGATCAGGATATTCACCGTTCGCTCCTCCGCTTGGCCGCGCCCGCCCGGCGTTCTATGGTCCGCCTCGACCGCAGGCAAGCGCGTGGCCATGGATCTGTTCGAAGATGCCCGTCCGGGGGGAAACGCCCCCGAGTTCACCGTCTCGGAGATCTCCGGGGCGGTTAAGCGCGTGCTCGAGGGCGAATTCGGCCGCGTCCGCGTCCGCGGCGAGGTTGGCCGGGTCAGCCGCCACGCATCGGGCCACGTCTACTTCGACCTCAAGGACGAGTCCGCCTGCCTCGGATCGGTCGCGTTCCGCTTTGCGGCCCAGCGGCTCAGGGTCCAGCCGCAGGAGGGCATGGAGGTCATCGCCACCGGGCGGCTGACCACCTTCGCGCCGTCGTCGAAATACCAGCTGATCGTCGACGATATCGCCCCGGCCGGGGTCGGCGCGCTGATGGCGATGCTCGAGCAGCGCAAGAAGTCGCTGGCGGCCGAAGGCCTGTTCGATGCCGCGCGCAAGCGCCCCCTGCCCTATCTGCCCGAGGTGATCGGCGTCGTGACCTCGCCGACGGGCGCCGTCATCCGTGACATCCTGCACCGCCTGCGCGAGCGGTTTCCGCGCCGCGTGCTGGTCTGGCCGGTGACGGTGCAGGGCGAGCGCTGCGCCCCGGAGGTCGCGGCCGCTATCCGCGGCTTTAACGCGATCCGCCCCGGCGGTCCGGTGCCGCGGCCCGACCTGCTCATCGTCGCGCGCGGCGGCGGCAGCCTCGAGGACCTTTGGGGGTTCAACGAGGAAATCGTCGTCCGTGCCGTCGCCGAGAGCCGCATCCCGCTGATCTCCGCGGTCGGGCACGAGACCGACACCACGCTGATCGACCTCGCCGCCGATCGCCGCGCCCCGACCCCGACCGCCGCCGCCGAGATGGCGGTGCCGGTGCGGCTCGACCTGCTCGCCGCCACCGCCGCGCTCGAGCTCCGCCGGCGGAGCGCGCTCGCGCGAGGGCTCGCCCAGCGCGGCCAGCGGCTGCACGACCTCGCCCGCGGCCTCCCGCGCCCGCAGGCGCTGACCGCCGAGCGCAGCCAGCGGCTCGACGGCCTGGCGCTGCGGCTGCCGCTCGCCATGGTCGCCCTGACCCGACAGAGCCACCTGCTGCTCGGCCGCGGGCCTGCTGGCCGCTTCGGGCCGGGGCTCCTCGCGATCGGGCTGGAGAAGAAGCGCCAGCGGCTGATCCGGGCCGAGCAGGGCCTCGGTCGCGACGCGATGCTCGGCCGGCTGCGCGACTACCACCTGCGGATGAGCCGCGGCTCCGCCGGCCGCTTCGGTCCGGCGCTGCTCGCCGCGGCCAACGCCGGGCGGCGGGCGGCGCTCGGTCGCGCCCAATTCGGGCTGCGGCCCGAGGCGCTGCGTCGCGCGCTCGACCGTGCCCGCGAGCGGCTCGACACCCGCGCCATTCGCCTCGAACCCGCCGCCGACCGCCGCCTGCGCGAGGTGAGACGAGCCGTCGACGCGCTCGGCCGGACCCTGGCGACCCTTGGCCCCGGCGCCGTGCTCGAACGCGGCTTCGCCATCGTCCGCGACGCCGACGGCCGCGTGCTGACCGCCGCGGCGGCGGCCCGGCGCGCCCTGCGGCTGGAGCTTGAGTTCGCCGACGGCCGGGTGGAGGCGCGGCCCGAGCGCCGTGCCTCCCCGCGCGCCGCCGATCCCGAGCAGGGCAAGTTGCTCTAGGGCGCCGGCGCAGGGATCGCCGCCGGGGGCGGCGGCGATCCCGGTCCGGCGATCTCGTCGAGCACGTCGCTCCACCGCGTGAAGCCGACGAGCTGCGCCTCGTCGGGGAAGCTCACGTGGCGCCAGGCGGGATTCGCTGCGCAATAGTCGAGCGCGGTTTCCCAGGGTCCGATGCGGTCCTGCTCGCCGTGGATCAGCGTGACCGGGCAGGCGACGCCGCCCAGGCCCGCCGGCCACCGGTCCTGGAAGCGCAGCGCCTCGGCGCAGAACGCGGTCTGCGCCGACGTTCCGGGCGCGAACATCAGTCCGTATGCCGACATGACGGCGTCGGCGATCCCGGGATCGGCGAAGGCGCGGGAGTCGGCCGGGCTCTCGCGGTATATGTGGCGCAGAGCCGCATGCAGCCCGCTTCGTCGGATGTTCGCGTGCCAGGCCCGCACGATGAAGGGCAGCAGGCGCGGCGCGTAGCGGACCATGACCTTGTAGAAGCGGCTGTTGGCGTCCAGCCGGCGAAACTGCTCGATCTTGAGGATCGGAAGGACGGTGGCGACCGAAACGATGCGCTCGACCCGCTCGGGCGCCTGGCGGGCGAGCATCAGCGCGACGCGGATGTCGGTGTAGGTGGTCACGACCGGGCAGCGGTCGATGCAGGCCTGGCGCAGCAGCTCCTCTAGGTCGGCCACCGCCACCTCGAGGACGTCGCGGCCCGGCGGCGCCGGATCGCTCGTGCCGTAGCCCGCCCGGACCGGGACGATGATGCGGAGCCTGCGGCGCAGGAGCTCGCGCTCGCCCGACGCGGTCGGCTGGAAGAAGCCGAGCTGGGACTGCAGCCAGAGGACCGGGCGCCCGGTCGGATCGCCGTACTGGAGCACCGCGAGCCGCCGTCCGTCGGCGAGCCGGAGGTGGCCGGACCGGGGTTCGCGCGCCCGAACGCCGTCGCCCCGGGTGGGGCGCGTTCGCGCCGCATCGAAAGAGACCGCCTGCAGCAGCATCGTTGCGAGCCGGACCAGCTCGCCCTGGGTGTGCGTGCCGGTCTTGCCGAGCACCGAATGCAGCTGCACGCGGATCGTCCCCTCGCTGCGTCCGCCGGCGCGCGCGACCTCCTGGACCGTCTCGCCGGCGGTCAGCTGGCGCACCAGCGCGATCTCGGCGGCGGTCAGGCCGAAGACGCGCTCGAGCACGCCACCGGCGGCGTCCTGCCACAGGTGCTCGCTGCCCACGGCAAGCGCGTGCCGCTGCTCGCGGCCGGTTGCGAGCGTGCGGAGATGCATGAGGATCGGGCGGGCGCGGCCGGCGAGGTGGAGCTGCAGGACGTCGTCCCGCGGCTCGTTGGCGAGCGCGACCGCGGCCAGCCGGTCGGCGAAGCCGGCGAGATCGGGCGCGGCGATCGGCATCTGCCGGATCGAACCGCCCGGAAAGAGCCCGAATGCGGCTCGCGCCGGCTCGTTCGCCGCGACGACGGCGCCGCGGTCGTTGAGCACCATCGCGGCGGAGGGCAGGCCTGCGAGCAGGTCGTCGAGCCGGCCGAACTCGAAGGCGTTGAGCTCGTCGAGGATCCCGAGTGCGCGCTCGACGTGCCGCGCGAACCCGGTGCCCTCCCGGAGGCGGACGCCGGAGCCCGGGTCGCTCGACTCGATCCCGGCGTCCCATTCCCCGATCAGCTCGAAAAGCCGCTCCGGCTTGACCGAGAGCTCGTAGAGGTACTCGACCAGGTCGCCCGGCCGTTGGGGAATATCCACGATCCGCCTCCGGCGCTGCTTCGCCGCCGTCACGCCACCGGTGCCGGGCGACGGCCCCGGGTGTCAAGCAGCACGACGGCGAGCCCGCTCAGGGTAACGAGCGCGATGCCCGCGAGCGCCAGCGGGTTCGGCAGGTCTCCGAAGACGAGGAGCCCCGAGAGCACGGCCCAGAGCGTGAAGGCGTAGAAGAAGGGTGCGACCCGGTGGGTAGGCCCGATCCGGTAGGCGGTGAAGAGCATCAGGTGGCCGAGGAAGAGGAAGAGGCCGGCGCCGAGCAGGAGCAGGAGCTGGCGAGCGTCGGGCGACTGCCAGGCCTCGAGGAGGAGGTGCGCGACGGTCGCCCCCGCGAGCACGACGACCGAGGCCGAGAGCGCGACGACGAGACCAGGCACCGAGGCCGGCACGCGCCGGCCGACGAGGTCGCGCGCCGCGGAGAAAAGTGCGTTGCCGAGGGCGAGGAGCGCGTAGAAGGAGGCGCTGGTCGCCGAAGGCTGCGCCACCATCAGCGCCCCGACGAAACCTAGCGCGACCAGCGCCATCCGCGCTCCGCCGACCGGCTCGCCGAGCGCCAGCGCCGCCCCGACGATCACGATCAGGGGGGTGATCTGCCCGATCGCGATCACGTCGGCGATCGGCATGTTGGCGAGCGCCACCACGTAGCAGAGGATAGCACCGGTTTCGCACAAGTTGCGCGCCAGTACCCGCGGCGCGAATATGCGCGGCAGCGAGCGCTGATACCCCAGCGCCACCACCAGCGGCAGCCCCCAGAGCGTGGCGAAGATCCCGCGCAGCACCAGCGTCTCGTAGGGCGGCAGCCCCTCGGTCGCGAGCTTCATCAGCGTGTCGTTGACGACGTAGCTGCCGGTGGCGGCGACCATCAGCAGAGGCCCGTGGGCTGGATGGGTCACGGCCGCGACGCCCGGTCTCCGTCGCTGTCGGGCGGGGGCGGCGGGATGCCGTCGTCCCACGCGTGCTCGCGTCGCGAGAGCGTCGGCCCAGGATCGGGCGCGGTCAACAGCGCGACGAGGCGTCGTCCCGCCGAGACGAGCCCGATCGCGGCGACCGCCAGCCAGCCGACCATGAACACGGCCGGCGCCGCCTCGCCCGCCAGCGCCGCCGCCCCGAGGCTCCAGACCACGACGACCATCGCGGCGGCCCAGAGCACCATCCAGACCAGCAGGAAGCCGATGCCGGTCGCCTTCGCGCGGACCGCCCGGCGCGCCACTACTGGTTGCGCGAGCGGTAATGCAGGCGGCGCACCGAGCCGGTCTTGGACCGCATCAGGATCGTCTCGGTCTCGATCCACTCGCCGTCGCGCCGCGCACCCTTCACGATCGACCCGTCGGTGACCCCGGTCGCGGCGAAGATCACGTCCTCGGTCACCATCTCGTCGCGGCTGTAGACCTTGTCGAAGTCCGCGATGCCGTGCGCCTTGCCGCGCTTCCTCTCGGCGTCGTTGCGGAACAGGAGCCGCCCCATCATCTGCCCGCCCATGCACTTGAGCGCGGCGGCCGCGAGCACCCCTTCGGGAGCACCGCCCGATCCCATGTACATGTCGATCCCGGTCTTGTCGGGGTCGGCGCAGTGGATGACGCCTGCGACGTCGCCGTCGGCGATCAGCCGGATGCGGGCGCCGGTCGCGCGGATGTCGGCGATCAGCTCTTCGTGGCGCGGCCGCTCGAGCACGCAGACCATGATCCCGCTCGGGCCGGTCCCCTTGGCGCGCGCGAGCGCGTGAACCCGCTCGGCCGGGGTCATGTCGAGGGTAACCGCGTTCTTGCGGTACCCGGGCCCGATCGCGAGCTTGTCCATGTAGACGTCCGGGGCGTGCAGCATCGAGCCGCGCGGTCCCATGGCGATGACCGCGAGCGCGTTCGGGTTGTCCTTGGCGGTCAGCGTCGTCCCCTCGAGAGGGTCGAGCGCGATGTCGACCGCCGGCCCTTGGCCGCTGCCGACCTTCTCGCCGATAAAGAGCATCGGCGCCTCGTCGCGCTCGCCCTCGCCGATCACCACCGTTCCGTCGATGTCGAGCAGGTTCAGCTGCGTGCGCATGGCGTCGACCGCCGCCTGGTCCGCCGCCTTCTCGTCGCCGCGCCCGACCATCTTGGCCGCCGCGATCGCCGCTGCCTCGGAGACGCGCGCGAGGCCCAGCGAGAGCATGCTGTCCTCGAAATAGACCTTGTCCACGGCCATCGCGGCCTCCTCCCCTCGATCACCCCTGCCGGGTGCTTCTAGGCGATCCCGCCCGGCGGGGGCAAGCGATCAGCCGCGGTCCGGGTTGCCGTGCCGCCGCCGGCTGCCTTGCCGCGACGACCCTAGGGAGCGAGCATGACCGCAGGCATCGAAGGCAAGGTCGCGGTGATCACTGGCGCGTCGGCGGCACGGCAAAGGCCGTCGAGACCAACGTTCACGGCCGCGCCCAGGTGCAGCGACTGGTCGACGCCGCGGTCGAGGCGTCCGGCTGCATCGACGTCATGATCAACAACGCCGGGCTGATACCGCAGTCGCGCTTCGAGTTGCTCAAGGTCGGCGAGTGGGAGCGCATGGTAGACGTCAACATCAAGGGCGTGCTCTACGGCATCGCCGCGGCGCTGCCGCCGATGCTCGCGCGGAAGTCCGGGCATGTCGTCAACGTGTCGTCGGTCGCCGGCCACAAGGTCGGCGTGGGATCGGGTGCCGCGACCAAGCACGCGGTGCGTGCACTTTCCGAGGGGCTGCGCCAGGAGGTGGCCGGACACAACATCCGGGTCACGATCATCTCGCCCGGGGACGTTGCCATCGAACTGCCCGACACGATCTCCGACCCGGCCGCCGCCGAGCGCATGCGCAAGCTCCACGACGCCGGCGCGATCCCGGCGACAGCTTCGCCCGGGCGGTCGCCATCGCGATCTCCCAGCCCGAGGAGGTTGACGTCAACGAGATCATCTTCCGCCCGACCCGCCAGGAGTTCTGACCCGAGGGAGCGGCGGAACGCTTCCATGCGGCGCCCGTACGACCCCTGCCGCAAGGAGGGCCCCGTAGCCGCTGGGGTCCACTTGATCCGCTATGGCAGCGTGTCCGCCCCCGGCCCCAAAGGCCGCTGCATCAGCACCGTGTCGACCCAGCGGCCGAACTTGAAGCCCACCGCCTCGAAGGTGCCGACGTGACGGAAGCCCGTCCGCGCGTGCACGGCGATCGAGGCGGCGTTGCCGCTGTCACCGATCACCGCCAGCATCTGCCGCGCCCCCGCCGCCGTGCTGTCGGCAACGAGCCGCTCGAGCAGGACCCGGCCGATGCCACGCCCGAGCGCGCCCGGATCGAGGTAGATCGAGTCCTCGACCGCGAAGCGGTAAGCGCTGCGCAGCCGATACGGCCCGGCATACGCGAAGCCGAGCAGCCGGCCCGCGTCCCCGGCGACGACGTAGGGCAACCCGCGCGCCAGCACGTCCGCCCGGCGCCGCGCCATCTCGTCGGCATCGGGCGGCACCTCCTCGAAGGTGGCGAGGCCGTGCAGCACATGATGGGCATAGATCGCCTGCACCGCCGCCAGATCCTCGTCCCGCGCCGGCCACACCTCCAAGGTCACACCTCCTCGATCCGGATCGCCACCGGCGCCTCCCGGCACACGTCGAGCGCCGCGATCGCCGCGAGCGCACGGTCGAGCGCCGCCCGCTCGGCGCGGTGGGTCACGATCAAGACCGGCGCCTCGGCCGTCGCATGCTCGATCTGCCGCATCCGGTTGATCGAGATCCCCGCCTCTCCGAGGGCGCTCGCCACCTGCGCCAGGACGCCCGGCGCGTCGGCGACGAGGAACCGCAGGTAGTAGGCCGCCGCCGCCCCGTCGCCGGCGCGAACCGGCGCGGCGAGACCTGCCGCCGGCTGCCCGAAGCCGGGCACGGCCGACCCGCGCGCCACGTCGATCACGTCGGCGATGATAGCCGAGGCGGTCGGCCCCGCGCCGGCCCCGGGGCCCGACATCACGATGCGCCCGACGAAGTCGCCCTCGACCACCACCATGTTGGTGACGCCGTCGAGCTGGCCGAGCGGCGAGCGCGCCGGCACCAGCGAGGGCTGCATCCGCGCCTCGAGCCCCGCCGGCGTCATCCGCGCGACGCCGAGAAGCTTGATCCGGTAGCCGAGCTCCTTGGCATGCTCGATGTCGGCGAGGCTGACCCGCTCGATCCCCTCGACGGTGATGCCGCCGAAGTCGACGCGGGTGCCGAAGGCGATCGCGGCCAGGATCGCGAGCTTCTGCGCTGCGTCGATGCCGCCGACGTCGAACGCCGGGTCGGCCTCGGCATAGCCCGCGCGCTGCGCCTCCTCGAGCACCTGCGCGTAGGGGGCGCCCTCGGCTTCCATCCGCGTCAGGATGTAGTTGCAGGTCCCGTTCATCACCCCGAGGAGCCGGGTGACGGCGTTGCCCGCAAGCCCTTCGGCGAGCGCCTTCACGACCGGGATGCCGCCCGCGACCGCCGCCTCGAAGCGCAGCGCCACGCCCTTGGCCTCGGCCGCCTCGGCGAGCGCTTGGCCGTGCCGGGCCAGCATCGCCTTATTGGCGGTGACGAGGTGCTTGCCGGCGCCGATCGCAGCCTCGGCCGTCGCCTTCGCCGGCCCGTCCTCGCCGCCGATCACCTCGACGACGAGATCGACGTCGCCGCGGCGGGCCAGCGCCACCGGGTCGTCCTCCCAAGCGTAGCGCGACAGGTCGACGCCGCGGTCGCGATGGCGCGAGCGGGCGGACACCGCGGCGAGCTCGATCGGCCGGCCGGCGCGGGCGGCGAGGGCTGCCGCGTGCGCCTCGACCAGCCGCACGACGCCGGCGCCGACGGTGCCGAGCCCGGCAAGGCCGATGCGAAGCGGTGCGGACATGGCATTCCCCTGGCTGCCGACCTCTCCTAGTGGAGCCCGTCCGGGCCCGCAAGCGAACTGCGCCGGCGGTCGGGCGCGAGGCGGCGACGCCGCCGACGGCCGAACGGGGGCTCGATGCCCCCCGAGGCCGGGTCGGCCGGGCGCGCGGGCCGCCGGCCTTGCCCCGGCCGCCCGCCGCTCCTAAGACGAGGGCGGAGCACGCCCCGGGGGACCCCAACATGCTGGCCGGCCGCAGGATACTCCTGATCGTCGGGGGCGGGATCGCCGCCTACAAGAGCCTCGAGCTCGTCCGGCTGCTGCGCAAGGCCGGCGCCGCCGTCGTCCCGGTCCTTACGCAGGGAGGGGCCGAGTTCGTGACGCCGCTGAGCCTCGCGGCACTCGCCGGCAACCCGGTGCACGACAAGCTCTTCGATCTCACCGCCGAGACCGAGATGGGCCACATCGAGCTCTCGCGCAGCGCCGACCTCGTCGTCGTGGCGCCGGCGACGGCCGATCTCGTCGCCAAGCTCGCGCACGGCCGGGCCAGCGACCTCGCGAGCACGCTCCTCGTCGCCACCGACAAGCGCGTGCTCTTGGCGCCGGCGATGAACGTGCGGATGTGGCTGCACCCGGCGACGCAGCGGAACCTCGCGGCCGTCGTCGCCGACGGCGCCCTCGTCGTCGGCCCCGACGCCGGCGAAATGGCCTGCGGCGAATTCGGGCCGGGGCGGATGGCCGAGCCGCCGGCGATCCTCGCCGCCATCGACGCCACCCTGGGCGGCGGAGCGTTGACCGGGGTGCATGCGCTGGTGACCTCGGGGCCGACCCACGAGCCTATCGACCCGGTCCGCTTCATCGCCAACCGCTCGTCGGGCCGGCAGGGGTCGGCGATCGCCGCGGCGCTCGCCCGCCGCGGCGCCCGGGTCACCTTTGTGACCGGTCCGGCCGAGGCGCCGCGGCCGCCCGGCGCAACCGTGGTGGAGGTCGAAACCGCCGCCGAGATGCTCGCCGCCGTCGAGGCGGCGCTGCCGGCCGACGTCGCGATCTTCGCCGCCGCCGTCGCCGACTGGCGCGTGACCGATGCCAGCGAGTCCAAGGTGAAGAAGGACGCCTCCGGCAAGCCGCCGGTGCTGATCCTGTCCGAGAACCCGGACATCCTGCGCACCGTCGGGCAGCTGCCGGCGGGGCGCCGGCCGCGGCTCGTGATCGGCTTCGCCGCCGAGACAGACGACGTCGTCGCCAACGCCACCGCCAAGCGCGCGCGCAAGAGCGCCGACTGGATCCTGGCGAACGACGTCAGCCCCGCGACGGGGATCATGGGCGGCACCGAGAACGCCGTGACGCTGGTGACCGCGACCGGCGCCGAGCCCTGGCCGCGGATCGCCAAGGATGCGGTCGCCGAGCGGCTCGCCGACCGCGTCGCCGAGGCCCTGGCGTGACCGTCGCCGTCGGGGTCCTGCGCCTGCCCGGCCGCGATCCGGCGCTGCCGCTGCCCGCCTACGCGACCGAAGGCGCCGCCGGCATGGACGTCTGCGCCAACCTGCCGCCCGAGGCGCGCGCCGACGGCCTGACCCTCGCGCCGGGCGCCCGCGCGCTGGTGCCCTCGGGGCTGGCCCTCGAGATCCCGCCCGGGCACGAGGTGCAGCTCCGTCCGCGCTCCGGCCTCGCGCTGCGGCACGGGATCACGCTCCTCAACAGCCCCGGCACCATCGACAGCGACTACCGCGGCGAGGTCGGCGCCATCCTCGTCAACCACGGCACCGAGCCCGTGACCATCGCCCACGGCATGCGCATTGCCCAGCTCGTGCTGGCTCCGGTCGCCCGCGTCGCCTGGTCCGAGGCCGACGCGCTCGCGGCGAGCGCCCGCGGCAGCGGCGGCTTCGGATCGACCGGCACGGCAGCTCCCCGGTGACGCTGGCACCCGACGAGCTCGAGCGCTACGCCCGCCACATCGTGCTGCGCGAGATCGGCGGTCCCGGCCAGCAGCGCCTCGGCGCCGCCCGCATCCTCGTCGTCGGCGCCGGCGGCCTCGGCAGTCCCGCGCTCCTCTACCTCGCCGCCGCCGGGGTCGGCACGCTCGGCATCGTCGACGACGACGCGGTCGCGCTCTCGAACCTCCAGCGCCAGGTGCTGCATGCGACGGCCGAGATCGGTGCCCGCAAGGTCGACAGCGCGGCCCGCGCCCTCGCGCGGCTCAACCCGCACGTCGCGGTCGAGACCCATGCCGCCCGGCTCGACGCCGACCTCGCGGCCGAGCTTGTCCCGCGCTACGACCTCCTGCTCGACGGCAGCGACAACTTCGCGACCCGCTACGCCGTCAACGCCGCCTGCGTCGCGGCGGCCCGGCCGCTCGTCGCCGCCGCCATGAGCCGCTGGGAGGGCCAAGTCGGCGTCTTCGACCCCGCTCGCGGTGGCCCCTGCTACGCCTGCGTCTTTCCACAGCCGCCGGCCGACGGGCTCGTGCCGGCCTGTGCCGCGGCGGGCATCCTGGGCGCGCTCGCCGGGGTCATGGGCTCGATCATGGCCGTCGAGGCGCTCAAGCTCGTCACCGGCGCCGGCACCCCGCTGCGCGGCGCGCTGCTCCTCTACGACGCCCTTGACGGCGAGGTCCGCCGCATCCGCGCCGCGCCGCAGCCCCGCTGCCCGGTCTGCGGCGGCCGCGGGGGTGCCGAATAGGGCGATGCTCGCGATCCGGCCCGTCGGCTACATCATCGGCTGGCTGGTGGCGCTGCTCGGCCTGCTGATGATCCCGTCGATGCTGCTCGACCTCGTCGACGGCAGCGGGAACGCCGAGGCCTTCGCCCTCGCCGCGGTGCTAACGATCGTGCTCGGCACCTCGGTCGCGGTGGCCTGCGCGAGCGCGGCCACCCGCTCGCTCTCGCTCAAGCAGGGTTTCCTGCTTACCGCCACCGCCTGGGCGCTCTTCCCGGCGATCGCCGGGCTGCCGCTGATGCTCGGGCCGCCGCGGCTCGGCTTCACCGATGCCTATTTCGAGTTCACCTCGGCGCTCACGGCCACCGGCGCGACCGTAATGGCCGGCCTCGAGGAGCTGCCGCGCGGGGTGCTGCTCTGGCGCATGCTGACGACCTGGCTCGGCGGGATCGGGGTAATCCTGCTCGCGATGATCCTGCTGCCGGTCCTCGGGGTCGGCGGCATGCAGCTGCTCAGGACCGCCGACTTCAACACCCTCGGCAAGATCATGCCGCGCGCCAAATCGATCGCGCTGTCGATCGGCGCCGTCTATTCCGCGCTTACGCTCGCGTGCGCCGTGGGTTTCGCCTGGGGCGGCATGTCGGAGTTCGACGCGCTCTCGCACGCGATGGCCGCGGTCGCGACCGGCGGCATGGGCAACTACGACAGCTCCTTCGCCGATTTCAGCCCCGCCGCCCAGTACGTCGCCACGGTCTTCATGCTGCTCGGCTCCTTCTCCTTCATCCGATTCGTGCAGGCCGCGCGCGGCGAGCCGCAGGCGCTGTGGCGCGACAGCCAGATCCGCGCCTTCCTTGCCATCTACGCCGCCTTTTCGCTGGCACTCGTCGGTGCCCGCGCCCTGCACGGCGACGCCATCAACGAGCCTTCGGTCCGCGCGGTGCTGTTCAACCTCGCCTCGGTGATCTCGACCACCGGTTTCGCGACCACCGACTATTCGCAGTGGGGACCGCTCGCCGAGGTGATCTTCTTCTCGGCGATGATGGTCTGCGGCTGCTCGGGCTCGACCGCCGGCGGCCCCAAGGTCTTCCGCTACCAGCTGCTGTTCGCCGCGATCCGCGGCGAGGTCCGCCGCCTGCACACCCCGCACGCCGTCCACGTCCCGCGCTTCCAGGGCGTCGCCGTCGCCGACGAGGTCTTCGACTCGGTGATCGCCTTCTTCATGATGTTCTTCCTGACGCTCGCCTGCGGCGCCATCGCGCTGACGCTGCTCGGCCTCGACCCGGTCAGCGCGATCTCCGGCGCCGCCGCGATGCTCTCCAACGTCGGCCCCGGCCTCGGACCGCTGATCGGGCCCGCGGGCAACTACGCCACGCTGCCGGAGCCGGCCAAGTGGGTCTGCTCGTTCCTGATGCTGGCCGGACGGCTCGAGCTCCTGACCCTCTACGTGCTCTTCACCGCGCCGTTCTGGCGCGCCTGACGCCTTACCGGCGGCTTCGGTCGGCCGAGGCGATTTCATCTGTTCCATCAGCAACTTGGACGGTATGGAATGCGTATGGAAATCGCCCAGAAAGCGGCCATACGATTTGCACGCGGGAATGGCCCGGCGCGCAACGGCACCGAGGCGGAGCGTCATGGCTGCGCCGCCTTGCGCCCGCGCCCGCCCGACATTATACCTCCCTGCGCGCGGGTATGGTGTAGTGGTAGCGCGTCGGCTTCCCAAGCCGTCAGTGCGGGTTCGATTCCCGCTACCCGCTCCAGGAAATCCCTTCCATCGTCAGGCGGACCGCGGGCCGAGGCGCCGTTCCTTCGGGGCGGACAAGCGGCTAGGGTCGGCGAGGCCCGGCGAGTCGCGAGACCGGGCGTGACCGGAGGGAAGCCCGATGTCCGACGAACTGAAGCAGGAGGCGCTCGCCTATCACGCCGCGGAGCCGGCGGGGAAGCTGCAGATCCTGCCGACCAAGCCGATGGCGACCCAGCGCGACCTGTCGCTCGCCTACAGCCCCGGGGTCGCCTACGCCTGCGAGGAGATCGCGCGCGATCCGGCGACGGCGGCGCTCTATACCGGGCGGGCGAACATCGTCGCCGTCATCTCGAACGGCACCGCCGTCCTCGGGCTCGGCAACATCGGAGCGCTGGCCTCGAAGCCGGTGATGGAGGGCAAGGCCGCGCTCTTCAAGAAGTTCTCCGGCATCGACACCGTCGATCTCGAGGTCGACGAGACCGACGTCGACGCCTTCGTCGAGGCGGTGGCGCGGCTCGAGCCGAGCTTCGGCGGCATCAACCTCGAGGACATCTCGGCGCCGGCCTGCTTCGAGATCGAGAAGCGGCTGAAGGCGCGGATGAAGATCCCGGTGTTCCACGACGACCAGCACGGGACCGCCATCGTGACCGCGGCCGGCATCCTCAATGGGCTCGAGGTCGTGGGCAAGAAGATCGGCGAGGCGAAGATCGCCTGCAACGGCGCCGGCGCCGCGGCGATCGCCTGCCTCAACCTCCTGGTCGGCTTCGGGGCGAGCAAGGACAATATCCTCGTCTGCGACCGCAAGGGCGTGATCCACACCGGGCGGACCGACCTCGACCAGTACAAGGGCGCCTATGCGGCGAAAACCGACAAGCGGACGCTCGCCGAGGCGATGGAGGGCGCCGACATCTTCCTCGGCCTGTCGGCGAAGGACTCGGTGACGCCGGAGATGGCGGCGTCGATGGCGCCCAAACCGCTGATCTTCGCGATGGCGAACCCCGACCCCGAGATCCGGCCCGAGCTGGTGCGAGAGGTGCGCGACGACGCGATCGTCGCGACCGGGCGGTCGGACTATCCGAACCAGGTCAACAACGTCCTCTGCTTCCCGTTCATCTTCCGCGGCGCCCTCGACGTCGGCGCCACCGAGATCAACGAGCCGATGAAGCGCGCCGCCGCCGAGGCGATCGCCAAGATGGCGCGGGCGGAGGCCTCGGACGTGGTGCTGGCTGCCTACGGTGCGGACAACCTGCGCTTCGGGCCCGACTACATCATCCCCAAGCCGTTCGATCCGCGGCTGATCACGGAGGTGGCGCCCCTCGTCGCGCGGGCCGCGATGGAAACCGGCGTCGCGACCCGGCCGATCACCGACATGGCCGCCTACCGCGAGCGGCTGCAGCGCTTCGTCTTCCGCTCGGGGCTCCTGATGAAGCCGGTCTTCGACCAGGCCGAGCGCGACCCGAAGCGGGTCGTCTATGCCGAGGGCGAGGTCGACCGCGTGCTCTACGCGGCACAGCAGGCGCTGAGCCTCGGAATCGCGCAGCCGATCCTCGTCGGCGACACCGAACGGATCACCCGGCGGCTCGGCGAACTCGGGCTGACGGTCCGGCCCGGCACCGACGTCACGATCGTCGATCCGGTGAAGATCGACGCCGCGGAATATGCCGCCGACCTGCACCGGCGGGCCGGGACTTCAGGCGTGTCGCCGCGGGAGGCGATGCGCGGCGTGCAACACGACCCGACGGTCCTCGCCTGCCTGATGCTCGCGCGCGGCGAGGCGGACGCGGCGATCTGCGGGTCTGGCGGACGCTTCGGCCACCATCTGAAGCGGCTCGAGGGGATCGTCGGGAGGAAGCCCGGCGTGCGGGCGCTGTCGACGCTGAACGCGCTCGTCTTGCCGCAGGCGACGATCTTCATCGCCGACGCCTACGTGAACCTCGACCCGACGGCGGAGGAGATCGCCGACCTGACCGAGCTCGCGGCGGAGACCATGCGCGGGATCGGCGTCGTGCCGCGGGCGGCGCTGGTCAGCCACGTGAATTTCGGCGACGGGCCGAGCGCATCCTCGCTGAAGATGCGGCGGGCGATGGAAATCCTGCGCACGCGGGCGCCCGATTTCGAGGTCGACGGCGAGATGCACGCCGACGCTGCGTTGGACCCGCGGCTCCGGGCGCGCGCCTACGAGCATTCCTCGCTGACCGGGGCTGCCAACCTCCTCGTCATGCCCAACGCCGACGCGGCGCACATCGCCTTGAACCTCTTGCGCGTCCTCGGCAGCGGCGTGCCGGTCGGGCCGATCCTGATGGGCGCGGCGCGCCCGGCGCACATCGCCTCGCAGTCGACGAGCGTGCGCGGGCTCCTGAACCTGACCGCGATCGCCGTCACCGAGGCGCAGGCGGCGTCGCGGCCCGAGATGAGGGCGGCGGCCGAGTAGCGCCGAGGCGGGGTGGCGCCGCGGCGCCGCCCTCCGGGGGGAGTATTTAGGGCAAGAGGAAGGCCGCTTCGGGCGCCCGGATCAGCGGGCGCCGGGGTCGGAGGCACCGGCCGGCGGGTCGATCTCGCCGGTCCGCGACATGAGGATGGCCAGCGGCCGCGTCGCCGCGAAATGGCTGAAGGCGATCACCATGATCGCCGTCAGCGGCATCGCCACGAACATGCCGGTGATGCCCCAGAGCGCCCCCCAGAAGAAGAGCGCGAAGATGGTGACGCCGAGGCTGACGTTGAGCCGTGTCCCGAACATCCGCGGCAAGAGGATGTTGCCCATCACGAACTGCACGAGCCCGATCCCGGCGAGGACGAGAAGCGCCGGCCACAGCGCCTGGAACTGCAGCAGCGCGAAGCCGGCCGGGACCACGGTCCCGAGGATCGACCCGATCGTCGGGATGAAGTTGAGGAAGAAGATCATCGTCGCCAGGAAGATCGCGTAGTCGACGCCCATCGCCCGCATCACCGCGTAGCACAGCAGCGACGTCAGCGTGCTGACGAAGGTCATGATCAGGAGGTAGGCCTCGATGCTCTCGGTGACGCGGTCGACCAGCCGGCGGGTGTCGGCGCGGCGCACCGGGTCGGGCTGCAGCGCCCGGAGCTTGCGGTCGAAGAATTGCTGGTCGACGAGCAGGAAGGCCGCGTAGATCGCGACGATCCCGAAGTGGTTGATCGTCGCCGCCGTGGCCGACACGGCCTGCCGCATCAGCGCGTCGAAGCCGAGGCCACCGACCAGCCGCTGGGAGAGCTCCGGACCGGAGATGCCGGCGAGGGTCCCGAGCCGCTCGAGGACCGGCCCGAGCGCGGTCTCGTAGCCGGCGACCTGCGGCCCGATGACCGCGACCGTCCGCACCGTCGCCTCCACGACCCAGAGGCCCGCCGCGAGCGCGACCAGCGCCACGCCCACGAGCGCCAGCGGCCGGGGCAGCCGCGGCCCGATCCCGGGGACGCGCCGCACCGCGGCGGCGGCGGCGTTGAGGACGAAGCAGACCAGCACCGCCTCGACGACCGGTACGATGACCGGCGCCCCCAGCCGCATCAGGACGACGAAGGCGAGGACGAGCCCGACGCCCATGAACGCGCGCGGCAGGGGGGAGAGGCTCGTCATGCCGGCGGCTCAGACCCCCTCGAGCAACGCGTCGAGGTCGAAGGTCGAGCGCTTGCCGATGTCGGCGCGGTGCTCCTGGCCGAAGGCGGCGGCGGTCCGGCGGCCCTCGTCGCGCAGCATGGTCAGGAACGCCCATTCGGCGTTGAGCTTGGACGATTCGCCCAGCTCGTTCATCATCGCGCTGTGGATGCGGTGGATGCGCATGCGCGCCCAGCGCGCGCCCTCGCCCTGGCCGGCATCGACGACCTGGCGCAGGACGGCGATCATCCGCAGTTCCTTGAGCAGCACGGCGTTGAACGAGACCTCGTTGAGGCGGCTCGCGATGTCCCGCGCGGTCCGCGGGGTCTCGGGGCGCGAGATCGGATTGATCTGCACGAGCACGGTGTCGCGGGCGTCGCTCTCGAGGATCAGCGGCGTCAGCGTCGGGTTGCCGCTGAACCCGCCGTCCCAGTAGGGCGCGCCGTCGATCTCGATCGCCTGGAACATCGTCGGCAGGCAGGCCGAGGCGAGGAGCACGTCCGGGGTGATCTCGTGGCTGCGGAAGACGCGGCCGCGGCCGGTATGCACGTTGGTCGCGGTGATGAAGAGCTTGACCGGGCCCCGGGCGAGCCGGTCGAAGTCGATGACCGCCGCGAGGATGTCGCGCATCGGATTGCCGGCGCCGCCGACCGCATAGGGCGAGACCAGCCGCGCCATCAGGTCCATGGCGATGAAGCCCGGCGAGTTGTCGAGCGACCAGCTGCCGCGCAGCCGGTCGATCGGCGCCCGCTGGAACGGGCTGAAGGTCGCGGCGCGCGACACCCGCCGCCAGAAGTCCTCGAGCGCCGCGCGGGCGGCCTCGCGCCCGCCCGTGGCCATGCCGTGCGCGAGGACGGCGGCGTTCATCGCGCCGGCCGAGGTGCCCGAGATCGCCTCGATCTCGACCCAGGGCTCCTCCAGCAGCCGGTCGAGCACGCCCCAGGTCAGGGCGCCGTGCGACCCGCCGCCCTGCAGGGCGAGGTCGACCTTGAGCGGGGCCCGTCGCGCCGGCGCGGCTTCCGCCATCGCATCGGCGGCCGAGGCTGCTTCAGCCATCGTCAGGCTCCCGGGTCTGGCAGCGGCGCACTGGCGGCACTTGCGGCCGTCGGCCGCGGCAAGTCAAGCGGCAGGCGCGGTTTCCCGCCGGCCCGATTGGGTGCTATGGCAGCGGCCAGGGGCAATCGCAGCGGAATCGAGACATGGCAGCGCGTCGTTCGGCCAGTCGCGGCAGCAGGCCGGCAGGCAAGGGAACGGGCGCGCGCCCGCCAGCGAAGCCGGCGCCGGCCGCCGCCGCCCCACCCGCCAGATGGACGCTGCTCTGGCGGTCCTTCTCGGCGGCGGGCCTCGTCCTCGGGACGCTCTTCTTCGCCGCCTCGCTGACACCGTCGCTGATCCCGCGCACCTTCGTGCTGCAGGGCGCGCTGGCCGGGGTGAGTTTCGCCGCCGGCTACGCGATCGGCGTGGCGCTCGACGGCCTCTGGCGGTTCATGCAGCTGCCGGTGCCGGGCGAGCGAATCGGCCGGCGGGTCACCTGGGCCGCGATCGCGCTCTCGCTCGTCGTCGTTCTGGCCTTTCTCTGGCGGGCCGCCTTCTGGCAGGACTCGATACGCCTGCGGATGGACATGCCGCCGGTCGAGGGCGCGGAGCCGCTCGCCGTGGCGGCGATCGCGGTCGCGGTCTTCGCCGTCATCATCCTGATCGCGCGGCTGTTCCAGGCCGTCTACCGCCGGGCGCGCCGCGGTGTCGGGCGTTACGTGCCGGAACGGGTGTCGCTCGTGATCGGCATCGCGGCAGCGGTGCTCGTCTTCGTGCTGATCGTCAACGGCGTCCTGATGCGCGCCTTCCTGAATGGAGCCGACCGCTCGGCCGCCGCCTTCGACGCGCTGATCGAGCCGCAGTTCCCCGCACCCACCGACCCGATGGCGACCGGCAGCGCCCAGTCGCTGGTCAACTGGGACGACCTCGGCCGGGCCGGTCGCGAGTTCGTCGCGTCGGGGCCCACCCAGGCCGAGATCGCGGGCTTCCTCGGCCGCGAGGCCAAGCGGCCGATCCGGGTCTATGCCGGGCTAAACTCGGCGCCCGACACCGAGGCGCGCGCGGCGTTGGCGCTGAAGGAGCTGCAGCGCCAGGGTGCCTTCGACCGCTCGGTGCTGATCGTCGCCACCCCGACCGGGACCGGCTGGATGGACCCCGCCGCCACCAGGCCGATCGAATACCTGCACGCGGGCGACACCGCGATCGTCGCCGTGCAGTATTCCTATCTCTCGAGCCCGCTGTCGCTGCTCGTCGAGCCCGACTTCTCGCTGCAGTCGGGCCGGGCGATCTTCCGCGCCGTGTACGGCTACTGGACGACGCTGCCCAAGGACCACCGGCCGAAGCTCTACCTCTTCGGCCTCAGCCTCGGCGCCTACGGCTCGGACCAGTCGTTCGGGCTGCACGAGGTGCTCGGCGACCCGTTCAACGGCGCGCTCTGGGTCGGGCCGCCGTTCGCGACGCCCGGCTGGCGGCGCGTCACCGACGAACGCAACCCGGGCTCGCCCGAGTGGCTGCCGACCTTCGGCGACGGGTCCGTGGTGCGCTTCACCAACCAGCAGAACCACCTCGACATCCCGGGCGCCCACTGGGGGCCGCTCCGGATCGTCTACCTGCAGTACGCCAGCGACCCGGTGACGTTCTTCAGCACGAGCGCCCTCTGGCGCAAGCCCGACTGGATGAACGCGCCCGTCGGCCCCGACGTCTCGCCCGAGCTGCGCTGGTACCCGGTGGTGACCTCGCTGCAGCTGATGCTCGACAACGCGATCGGGCTCAAGGTGCCGATCGGGCACGGCCACTACTACGCCCCGCCCACTATATCGACGCCTGGGCCGGACTGACCGACCCGCCCGGCTGGACGCCCGAGGCGATCGACCGGCTGAAGCAGCACTTCGCGGGGTGAGCCGGCGCCGGCGCTGGCTGGCCGGAGGCCTCGCCGCGGCCGGCCTGCTGCTCGCGGCGGTCGCGCTCAACACCCTCGCGCACTACGAGGGCTGGGGGATCGCGCGGCTCGCCCCGGAGGCGCTGTCGGCGAAGCTCGCGCCCTTCTACCGGGTGACGAAGCCGGCAGGGACGGGCCGTTCCCGACCGCGCTCCTCTACTCGGGCTGCGACGGGCCGCACGACAACCTCGACCGCTGGGCGGCGATGCTGAACGCGCACGGCTGGGCGGCGATCGTCGTCGACAGCCACGGCCCGCGCGGCCTCGGCGGCGAGGCCTGGCGGCTGGTCTGCGCCGGCCAGGTCCTGATGGGCTCCGAGCGGGCCGGCGACGTGCTCGTCTCGCTGGCGGACGCGCGGCGCATGCCCTTCGTCGACCCCGACCGGATCGTGCTGATCGGGGCCTCGCACGGCGGCTGGGCGATCATGGACCTCCTCGCCCTCGACCCGCCGCGGCGGCTGCCCTTCAACCTCGCGGCGCTGCCGCCGGGGCCGGAGGATCCGCTCGACGGGGTCATCGGGACGATCCTGCTCTATCCCTATTGCGGTGAGGCGAACCGGGCCGGCCGCGACGGCTGGGGCCGCAGGGTCCCGGCACTCTTCCTGCTGAGCGCCGACGACCGGATCGCGCCCGCCGGGCGCTGCATCGCGATCGCCGAGCGGCTGGCGGCCGAAGGCGTGCCGGTCGAGACCCGGCTCTTCGAGGGGGTGACGCACGGCTTCGACCAGGAGGAGCGGTCCGCGTTCAGCACGCTCGCGTTCGACGACGAAGCGACCAAGGCCGCCCTCGCGGCCGCTGCTGCCTTCCTCGACCGGGTGGCAGGACACTGAGGCCGGGCCGGAGTCGGCGTGCGACGCGACCGTAGCGGTCGCCGTGAGCCAGCATCAGAACGGCCAGATCATGGGCACGAGGCCGACGGCGACGACTAAGTACCAGAGCATGAACGGCGCCCCGAACTTCCAGTAGTCGCCGAAGCGGTAGCCGGCGGGCTCCATCACCATCAGGTTGGTCGGCGTCGCGACCGGCGTCAGGAAGGAGGCGGCGGCGGCGACGGCGACGCTCATCAGCACCGGCTGCGGCGAGATGCCCATCTCGGTCGCGGCAACGACCGAGATGGGGATGACGATGAGCGCGGTCGCGGTGTTGGAGATCACCTGCCCGAGGATCGCGGTCAGCACGAAGAGCCCGGCGAGGAGGGCGCGGGGGCCGACCGTGCCGACGATGGCGATCAGGTGGTCGGCGAGGAGCTTGGCCGCGCCCGTCTCGGTGATCGCGGTCGAGAGCGGCATCAACGCCCCGACGAGGATGACGGTGGTCCAGTTGATCGCGCGGTAGATCTCGTCGACCGACAGGATGCCGAGCAGGAGGATCGCCGCCGCCGACAGGAGGCCGACGACCGCCGCCGGCATCAGGCCGGTGGCGAGCAAGACGACCATCGCGACGAGCACGCCGAGCGTGGGCAGCGAGCCCGGACCCATCGGCAGCGCCTGCCGGCGAACGAGATCGGGCGAGTTGACGACGACGACGTCGGGCGGGGCGAGGTGGCGGTCGAGTGCCTGCCACGTCCCCTGCAGCAGCAGCATGTCCCCGGCCGCGAGCGGCTCGCCGGCGAGGAGGTCGGCGCCGCCGCGCTGCACCGCGAGCACGACGAGGTCGCCCGACGGCGTCACCATGCCGGGAAACAGCCGGTCGCCGATCAGCGGCGATCGTGGCGGCACCAGCACCTCGGCGAGTCCGGAGCCGCGGCTGAACAGGATCCGCTCGACAGGCCCCGCCTCGGCCTCGTCCCGGAGCGCGAGGTCGAGGGCATGCGACAGCGCCGCGACGTCCTCGCCGCCGCCGCGGACGAGGAGCAGGTCGTCAGCCGCGATGGCGTCGAGCCGCGGCTCGCCGTCGGCGCCGCTGCTCCGGACGGTGACGAGCGCCACCGGGTGCGCCGCCAAGTTCATCTCCGCGCGCGGCGTGCCGACGAGCGGCGAGCCCTCGCGCACCCGGAGCTGGTGCAGGCCGTCGTCGAGGCGGAACTGCTCGACGAGCGTGCGCGCATGTCCGCTGAGGTCGGTCGGCAGCACCCGGCTCTCGCGTACCGGCAGGAGCCGCCGGGCGAGGAAGACCGCGATCGCCATGCCCCCGAGGACGAGCGGCACGCCGGCGAGGGCGTACTCGAAGTAGCCGAAGCCGCCGCGGCCGGCGTTCTCCGAGGCCTCGAGCACCAGGACGTTCACGGGCGTGCCGGTCAAAGCCAGCATCGAGCCGGAATGGCCGCCGAAAACCAGCGGCATCAGGAGTTGCGACGGCGGCCGCTTCATCCGCACGGCCAGCACCACCACGACGGGCAGCAGCGCCGCGATCGCACCGTTGACGCTGATCAGCGCCGAGAGGACGCCGGAGAAGAACATCATCAGGACGACGAGCCGCCACCAGCTGTCGCCGGCGCCCCGGACGAGCACCTGCCCGGCCCAGGCGGTTATCCCGGTCTTCTCGAGCGCGGCGCTCGCGACGAAGAGCGAAGCGACGAAGACCGTCGCCGGGTCGCCGAAGCCCGCGAGGCTCTGCTGCAGCGTGAGGACGCCCGTCGCCCAGAGCGCGAGCCCGCAGCCGATGCAGACGACGACGACCGGCAGCCGGTCCCAGACGAAGAGCGCGATCACGGCGGCGATGATCGCGAAGACGGTCCAGATCTCGGTCAAGCCAGCCTCCGCCGCCGGGCGGGCCGGGGCTCCGCCGCGGGGGCCCGTGTCGCACAATTCACTTGCCTGCGCAATCGAGCCCCGTCAAAGCTGGGCCGGGCGAAGTGGTTCGGGCGGAACGATTATCGCCCGGCTTGCGCAGGTCGCAAGGGGGAGGCGGCACGATGGCCACGGAACAATTGTCCGGCCCCGACAGCCGACAGCAGGGCGGCTTCCTAGACGGCTTCCTGACCACGATCGAGCGCGTCGGCAACAAGGTGCCGCACCCGGCGATCATCTTCTTCATCCTGATCGCCATCGTGATCGCGCTTTCGGTGATCCTGAATTTCATCGGCTGGTCCGCGACCTACGAGGCGGTCGATCCCGCGACGCACGACGTCGTCAGCCGCACGACGACGGTGCAGAGCCTGCTGTCGGCCGACGGCATCCGCTTCATCTTCACCTCGATCGTGCCGAACTTCATGAACTTCGGCGCCGTCGGGGTGATCATCGTCGCCATGGTCGGCGTGGGCGTCGCCGAGGAGTCGGGGCTGATCGCGACGCTGGTGCGCAAGATCGTCGAGATCGCGCCGCGGTCGATCTTCACCTTCATCATCGTGATGCTCGGGGTCGTGTCGTCGATCGCCGCCGACGCCGGCTACCTGGTGCTGGTGCCGCTGGGCGCCGCCGCCTTCCACAGCCTCGGCCGGCATCCTCTGGCCGGCCTCGCCGCGGCCTTCTCGGGCGTCGCCGCGGTCTTTCTCGTCAACCTCTTCGTGACCCCGACCGACGCGCTCCTCGCCGAGATGACCAACGACGCGATCCGCATGGTCGACCCGGCGCGCGAGGTGGCGCTGGTCGGCAACCTCTACTTCATGATCGTGTCTTCGATCGTGATGGGGATCGTCTGCACGGTCCTGACCGACAAGGTCATCGAGCCGCATCTCGGCCCCTACGAGGGCGAGGTGCCGGTCGAGCAGCAGGCGGCGCTGACCCCGACGCAGATGCGCGGCCTGCGCTTCGCCGGCTGGGCGCTCCTTGGCTACGTCGTGGTCGTCGGCCTCCTGCTGGTGCCGCCGGGCGCGCCGCTCCGCCACCCCGAGACCGGCGCGATCCTGTCGGGGTCGCCGTTCATGTCGGGGCTGATCGTGCAGATCAGCGCCCTCTTCTTCACCGTCGGCTTCGCCTACGGCAAGGGCGCCGGGACGGTGAAGGACCTGACGGCGGCGATCGGGATGATCGTGAAGACCTTCTCCGGCATGGCCGGGCTGATCTTCCTCCTCCTCGTCATCGCGCAGTTCATCGCCTTCTTCAACTACACCAACATCGCCACCGTGCTCGCCGGCAACCTCGCCGACTTCCTCGAGACCGTCCCGCTCGGGATTGCCGCCTACATCGTCATCTTCGTGCTGGTGATCTTCGTGATCGACCTCCTGATCACCGGCGCGGTGGCGAAATGGGCGATCTTCGCCCCGGTCTTCATCCCGCTCTTCATGCGGCTCGGGGGCGACCCCAACATGGTGCTCGCCGCCTATCGCGTCGGCGACTCGCCCGGGAACGTCATCACGCCGCTCAACGTCTACCTCGGCGTGATGGTCGGCTTCGCCGCCAAGTACCAGAAGGACGCGGGCATCGGCACGATCGTCTCGCTGATGCTGCCCTACACGGTCGTCCTGCTGGTGCTCTGGACGGCCCTTCTCGTCGCCTGGGCGCTGCTCGGGCTGCCGCTCGGCCCGGCCTGACAGGAAACCTCGGGGGAAACGATGTCCGATCTCGACAAGGTGCTCGCCACGGTCGACGCCGACCTCGACGCGGCGCTGGAGCGCCTCTATGCGACGCTCCGGCTGAAGTCGATCTCGACCGACCCGGCCTATGCCGCCGAGACCCGCGCCTGCGCCGAATGGCACGCCGCCGACCTGCGCGAGATCGGCTTCGACGCCAGCGTCCGCGACACCGAGGGCCACCCGATGGTGGTCGGCCACGACCGCGAGGCGGCGGGGAAGTCGGTCCTCTTCTACGGCCACTACGACGTGCAGCCGGTCGACCCGCTCGAGCTCTGGGAGAACGATCCCTTCGACCCGAAGATCGTCACCCGCCCCGACGGCTCGAAAATGCTGGTCGGCCGCGGCACCGCCGACGACAAGGGGCAGCTGATGACCTTCGTCGAGGCCTGCCGCGCCTGGAAGAAGGTCACGGGCGCCCTGCCGGTGCCGGTGACGATCCTCCTCGAGGGCGAGGAGGAATCGGGCGGCGTCAACCTCCCGCCCTTCCTCGACGCCAACCTCGACGAACTCCGCTCCGACACCGCGCTCATCTGCGACACCAACATGTGGGACGCGACCACCCCGGCGATCACCACCAGCCTGCGCGGCCTCTGCGGCGAGGAGATCGTGATCCACGCCGCCGACCGCGACCTCCATTCGGGCTTCTACGGCTCGGCGGCGGCGAACCCCAACCACATCCTCGCCCGGATCATCGCCGACCTGCACGACGCCGACGGGAGGGTGACGCTCCCGGGCTTCTACGACGGCGTGCCGGAGCTGCCCGATGCCCTGCGCGAGAGCTGGGCGAAGCTCGACTTCCACCCCGAGGAGTTCCTCGGCGAGATCGGCCTCTCGGTACCCGCCGGCGAAAAGGGCCGTTCGGTGCTCGAGATGACCTGGTCGCGCCCGACCTGCGAGGTCAACGGCATGGGCGGCGGCTACCAGGGTGCGGGCTTCAAGACCGTGATCCCGGCCCAGGCGATGGCGAAGATCTCCTTCCGCCTCGTCTTCGACCAGGACCCGCACGCGATCCGCAAGGCCTTCCGCGCCCACGTCAACGCCCGCATGCCCGATGACTGCTCGGTCGACTTCCACGAGCACGGCGCGGGTACCGCGGTCGCCTTCGACACCTCCGGTCCGGTGTTCCAGAAGACGCAATCCGCCCTCACCGACGAATGGGGCAAGGACGCGGCCTTCGTCGGCGGCGGCGGCTCGATCCCGGTCACGACGCTGATCAAGCAGAAGCTCGGGGTCGACGTCGTGATGGTCGGTTTCGGCCTCGCCGACGACCGCATCCACAGCCCGAACGAGAAGTACGAGCTCGCGAGCTTCCACAAGGGCATCCGCTCTTGGGCGCGCATCCTGGAGGCGCTGGCGCACTGACCCGGGCCCGGCGTTCGCGACCGGCGCCCCGGCTTGCAACGCGGTCCGATCCGGGCGAGAGATCGGCCGCCTGAACCGGAGCGTCGCATGCCGCCAGCCCACGCCCGACCCGCCGCGGCGCCCGCCGCCGACCGCCGCGGCGTGTTCGCCTGGATGTTGTTCGACTGGGCGAACCAGCCGTTCGCGACGCTGATCACCACCTTCATCTTCGCTCCCTACTTCGTCGCCGACGTCATCGGCGACCCCGTCCGCGGCCAGGCGATGTGGGGCGCGGCCACCGCGGTCGCCGGTGCCGTCACCGCGATCATGGCCCCGATCCTCGGCGCCATCGCCGACCGGACCGGCGCGCGCAAGCGCTGGACGCTCGGCTTCTCGGTGCCCTATGTCGTCGGCTGCCTGGGTTTCTGGCTCGCGACGCCGCACATGGCCGACCCCGGCATCGTCCTCGTCGTCTACGCGATGGCCTTCCTCGGCTCGGAGCTCGGTGTCGTCTTCACCAATGCCATGCTGCCCGGCCTCGGGCCCCGCGCGGAGATCGGCCGCATTTCTGGGTCGGGCTGGGCGCTCGGCTACCTCGGCGGCCTCGTCTCGCTGGTCTTCGTGCTGCTCTTCCTCGCCCCTGCCCCGGGCGGAACGGTCACGCTTCTCGGCATCGCGCCGATTTTCGGCCTCGACCCCGCGGCCGGCGAGCCCGCCCGCGCCACCGGCCCGCTCTCGGCCATCTGGTACGTGGTCTTTGCGCTGCCGCTCTTTCTCTGGACCACCGACGAGCCCGCCCGCTCCTCGCGCGGGGTCGTCGGTGCCGCCCTCGGCGACCTCGCGCGGACCTTCCGGGTCGCGACCCGCAACCGGAGCTTCTTCGCCTTCCTGATCGCCTCGATGGTCTACCGCGATGCGCTGGCCGCGCTCTTCGCCTTCGGCGGCATCTACGCCGCCGGCGTCCTCGGCTGGGGCACGTTCCAGCTCGGCGTCTTCGGCATCGTCGCCGCCGGCGTCGGCACCGTCGGCGCCTGGGTCGGCGGCCGCGCCGACCGCGCCCTCGGCCCCCGGCCGGTCATCGTTGCCTCGATCTGGCTCTTGATCGTCGTTGGCATCGTGGCGCTGCTGACCACGCGCGAGCAGGTGCTGGGCCTGCCAGTCCAGCCCGGCTCGACCCTGCCCGACCTCGTCTTCATGGTCGCGGGCGGCCTTCTCGGCGCCGCCGCCGGCGCGCTGCAGGCCGCCTCGCGCACGCTTCTCGTCCATCAGGCCGATGGCCGCGTCGCCCCCGCGCAGGCCTTCGGCCTATTCGCCCTCTCCGGGCGTGCCACCGCGTTCATCGGGCCGGCGCTCATCGCCGCCGTCACCGCCATCACCGGGTCGCAGCGGCTCGGGGTGAGCCCCGTCATCCTGCTCTTCCTGATCGGGCTCGGCCTGCTATACTGGGTCAAAACCGACAACGAGCAGCCCGGGAACCCCACATGAAGCTACGCGCCCTCGCGGCCTGCCTCGCGCTCGCGGCCCCGCCGGCGACGGCGGGTGCCCAGACCGCGATGCAGCTCTTCTCCGTGCCCGATCTGCCCACCGCGCAGGCGCCGCAGTCGATCGGCGGCGCCTCGCGCGGCTGCCTCGCCGGCGGCGAGCAGCTGCCCGAAAGCGGCCCGACCTGGCAGGCGATGCGGCTCAGCCGCAACCACCAGTGGGGCAATCCGGCGATGATCGACTTCGTCGAGGACCTGAGCCGCACCGCCACCAGGGTCGGCTGGCCCGGCCTCTACGTCGGCGACATCGCCCAGCCGCGCGGCGGCCCGGTCGCCGGCCACGCCAGCCACCAGACCGGGCTCGACGCCGACATCTGGTTCACCCGGCCGACTCGGCTCGACCTCAGCCGCGCCCAGCGCGAGCGCCTGTCGGCGGTCAGCGTGCTCGCCGCCGACCGCCGGCACGTGAACGACAACTGGACGCCGCAGCTCGCCGCCATCGTCGAGGCCGCCGCCCGCGACCCCCGCGTCGAGCGCATCTTCGTCACCGGCGCCGCCAAGATCGCCCTCTGCCAGGGCGCGACCCGGAGCGACACAGCCTGGCTGCGCAAGGTCCGGCCCTGGTGGGACCACGTCGACCACTTCCACGTGCGGCTGAACTGCCCGCGCGGCGCGTCGGGCTGCGTCAACCAGACCCCGATCCCGCCCGGCGACGGCTGCGCCGACGCGGTCTGGTGGGTGACCGAGGCGCTGAAGCCGCCGCCGCCCAACGCGCCCAAGCCCAAGCCAACGCCGCCGCTCCGCCTCGCCGACCTGCCGGCGCAGTGCACCGAGGTCCTGCAGGCCGAATGAGGCGCGCGCTTCTCGTCATCGTCTTCCTGCTCGCCGCCGCGGCCCGTGCCGACGGCCCGCGGCTGGTGCTCGATTCGACCTACACCTGGCGCGAGCCCTGGAAGGGGTTCGGCGGATTCTCCGGCCTCGTCGTCGAGGACGGCGGCACCGACTTCCTGACCATCTCCGACCGCGGCAACTGGGCGCGCGGCAGCATGGACCGCACGGTCGACGGCCAGCTCACGGCGGTGCACCTGACCGACCACGGTCCGATCCTCGACCAGCGCGGCCGCACACTGCGCGGGCAGAGCTTCGACGCGGAGGGCCTCGCGAGGGACGCGAACGGCCGCATCTACATTTCCTTCGAGGGCCAGGACCGGATCCGCCGCTACGCTGACCTCCGCCGCGCCGCCGGGCCGGTCCCGAGCCACCCCGACTTCCGCTTCCTGCCGGTCAACCTCGGGCTCGAGTCGCTGGCGGTCGCCGCCGACGGTACGCTCTACGCGATCCCCGAGAGCACGCCCGCGCCGGAGGACCCCTTCCCGGTCTATCGCTTCCGCGACGGTGCGTGGGACAAGTCCTTCCGCATCCCGCACCGCGGCGACTTCAACATCTCGGACGCCGCCGTCGGTCCGGACGGCAAGCTCTACGTGCTCGAGCGAGAATTCTCCTGGCTCGGCTTTCGTTCGCGGGTCCGCCGCTTCGACGTCGGTCCCGACGGGCTCGACAACGAGACCACGCTGCTCGCCTCGCGGCTGAACCAGCTCGACAACATGGAGGGCATCTCCGTCTGGACCGACCCCCAAGGCCGGATCCGGGTCACGCTGATTTCGGACGACAACTTCTTCGCGCTGCAGCGAACCATGTTCGCCGACTACATCCTCGACGAGTCCTAGGGCTCGCGCCGGTCGATCGGCCGCGGCACCGGCGTCGGTTGTCCCCTGCCAGGACCCGTCCGAAGTCGGCCGCCGGCCGCACCTTCGCCGGTGCGAAGAACGTCGCCGCCCACCGCCGCGAGCCCGCTTCTTCCTTTCCTCCGTTGGGTCGAGGGGGGCCGGCGAGGGCCCCCCTCGGGACGTCTCGCGATCGCTTCCGACGTCCGGGAACGAGGGAGTTTCCGCCTGCCTTCGGCCCTGAGGCCCGCGAAAGCGGGCGACGGCGCCAAAGCGCCGCGGGCCCCCTCGTGTCCGTCCGCCGGCGGCCGACGGGCACGCTCCACCCTCAGAAGAACGCCTGCAGGCCGGTCTGCGCCCGGCCGAGGATCAGGCTATGGACGTCGTGGGTGCCCTCGTAAGTGTTCACCGTCTCGAGGTTGAGCATGTGGCGCATCACCGGAAACGCGTCGGAAATCCCGTTGCCGCCGTGCATGTCGCGCGCCATCCGGGCGATATCGAGCGCCTTGGCGCAGCTGTTGCGCTTGATGACCGAAATCATCTCCGGCGCCCAGCTGCCCGCCTCGAGGAGGCGTCCGACCCGCAGGCAGGCGTGCAGCCCGAGGGTTATCTCGGTCAGCATGTCGGCAAGCTTGCTCTGGTAGAGCTGGGTCTGCGCCAGCGGGCGGCCGAACTGCCGGCGGTCGAGACCGTACTGCCGCGCCGCGTGCCAGCAGGCCTCCGCCGCGCCGAGCGCGCCCCAGGCGATGCCGTAGCGGGCGCGGTTGAGGCAGCCGAACGGGCCGCCGAGGCCCTCGGCATGCGGCAGGAGCGCGTCCTCGCCCACCTCGACGCCGTCGAGGACGATCTCGCCGGTGACCGAGGCGCGCAGGCTGAGCTTGCCCTCGATCCTCGGGGCGGAGAGGCCCGGCGTGCCCTTCTCCAGCAGGAAGCCGCGGATCCTGCCGCCGTGGGCCTCCGACTTCGCCCAGACGACGAAGACGTCGGCGATCGGCGCGTTGGTGATCCAGGTCTTCGTACCGTTCAGCACGTATCCCCCGGCGGACCTGGTCGCGCGGGTCTTCATGCCGTCGGGGTCGGAGCCGGCATCGGGCTCGGTCAGCCCGAAGCAGCCGATCCAGGCGCCGGTGGCGAGCCTCGGCAGGTACCTGCGCTTCTGCGCCTCCGAGCCGTAGGCGGCGATCGGGTGCATCACGAGGCTCGACTGCACGCTCATCATCGAGCGGTAGCCCGAGTCGATGCGCTCGACCTCGCGGGCGATCAGCCCGTACACGACATAGCCCGCGCCGAGGCCGCCGAACTCCTCCGGGATCGTCACCCCGAGGAGCCCGAGCGCGCCCATCTCGGCGAAGATCGCCGGATCGGTCGCTTCCGCGCGGAACGCCTCGCGGATCCGCGGCGCCAGCCTGTCCTGCGCATAGGCGCGCGCGGCGTCGCGCATCATGCGCTCCTCCTCGGTCAACGCCTCCTCGAGGAGCAGGGGATCGTCCCAGGTGAAGGCCGTTCCGTTCGCCATCTCCGTCTCCTCCTCGCGCCTCGGGCCCGCGAAACGACTAGGACGAGGGACGCTCCCTGTCACCCCACAGCAAGCCGCCGGCTCTCCCGCGGCAGCGCCAGCGAGCCCGGGGTCCTACACGCTGCCGCATCGCTGCGGCCGGCGTGCAAGCGCGGTTACAGCGCCAGGCGGCGCATCTCCGGTCAGCCATTCAACCGACTTGCGTCTCGGGCCGCACGCGGTCAGGTCTTCTGCCCGCAGTCAGGGGGCGATCCCGGCGAGCGCCGTGGCGAGGTCGCCGTAGCCCGTCACCCGCCGTTCGAAGGCGAGGCCGAGCCGTTCGGCGCAGCGCGCGGCTTCGGCGGCGAGGGCTGAATCGTCGGTCTGGGCGAGGTAGACCAGGCGCTCGTAGTTGCCGAAGATCATGTCGCGCAGCTCGGGGTGCCGATCGAGGCCCATCGGTCGCCAGACGAAGGCGTCGAACTGGCGGACGAGGAAGTCGGTCAGGAAGAAGGCGGTCATCTCGCTGTCGCCCCGGGCGGCGAAGGCGTCGTTGCCGTCGAAGAAGCTGTAGCAATGCGGCCCCGCGATCATCTCGACCCCGAGCGTGGCACAGCGCGCCTGAAGGAGGCCACCGGTGCCGCAGTCGGCGTAGGCGACGAAGATCGCGCCATACCGCCCCCTGCCCTCCTCCACCGCCGCCTCCACCGCGTCGGGGATGCGGTCCGGCCAGAGGTGCAGCTTCGCCGGCAGGCACTGCAGGTCGAGGTGCTCCCAGCGGTTCAGTCGCTTCAGCGCCAGGATTTCGCGGGCGAGAGCACCGCAGGCAATCACCAGCACCCGGCCGCGAGGGGCGGCGGGGGCGGCGAGCCCGAGATCGGCGAGGCGACTATCGCTCGTGTCCATCGCCCCTTAGGATAGGCGGTACCCGCCCCGCCGCAAGGAGACGCAACCATGCACTGGCTGCCGCCCCTCCTGGCACTCCTCGCCGCGCTCGCCGCCCCCGCCCGCGCCGACCAGGCGCTGATAAGCTACGGGCGCGAGCTCGTCGACCGCACCTACCGCTTCATCGGCCCCGAGGTGCCGGACAGGGCCATGCGCTACGCCGGCAACAACCTCGCCTGCCAGGACTGCCACCTCGACGGCGGGCGGCTCAGCCACGGCCTCGCTCTCGTCGGCGTCTCGGCCAAGTACCCGAAGGCCCTGCCCGGCGGCGGCACTGAGACCCTCGCCGAGCGAATCAACGGCTGCATGGAGCGCTCGATGAACGGCCGGCCGCTGCCGGTGGACAGCCGCGAGATGCGGGCCTTCCTCGCCTACCTCGACATGCTGACGCGGGACGCCGGCAGCTTCGGCGACCCGCGCGAGCTTCCGAAGCCCCTGTCGCCGCCCACCATGCCGCCCGATCCGGCACGGGGCCGCCAACTCTTCCTCGACGCCTGCGCCGCCTGCCACCGTGCCGACGGCTCGGGGATGAGGAACGGCCAGCCGGGCGACGCGCTCGGCTACCTGCATCCGCCGCTCTGGGGCGCCGACAGCTTCAACGCCGCCGCCGGCATGAGTCGCGTCGTCACCGCGGGCGCCTTCATCCACGACAACATGCCGCCCGGCACCGATGCGGCGGCGCCGGCGCTTACCGCGCAGGACGCCTGGGACATCGCCGCCTACCTCGACAGCCGGCCGCGTCCGCCGGGGCGCTGACGGCGTCACGGCGAGCGCGCGGCGACGAGGCAGAACTGGTTGCCCTCGGGATCGGCGAGCACGAGATACCCCTCGGCCCGCCGCAGCAGGCGCGCCCCGAGCCCTACCAGCCGCGTGAGCTCCGCCTCGGGATCGACGACGGCAACGTCGAGGTGCATCCGGTTGTTGCTGTAGCGTCGTCCGGGAACCCGGTGGAAGCAGAGGCTTGGGCCCGGCCCGTCGACCATCACGGCAGGGTCGGTCTCGGGCGTGAAGCCAAGCCCGCGCAGCCGCTCGATCTCTTCCGCGTCGTAGGCCCTGATCGCGTAGCCTTCGAGCAGCCCCGCCCAGAAGCGCGCGAGCCGTGCCGGATGCCCGGCCTCGAACACGATCTCGGCCAGGCGGCCCCCGGCGCTGCCCGTCGTCAGGCGCGCGCCATCTGATTGTGCTTTCGGGCGATGAACTCCTTGGCGGTCTCGACCGCCACCGCCGCGTCGCGGCAATAGGCGTCGGCGCCGATCGCCTTCGAGAATTCCTCGTTCAGCGGCGCGCCGCCGACCATCACGACGTAGCGGTCGCGCAGGCCCTTCTCCTTCAGCGTGTCGATGACGACCTTCATGTAGGGCATCGTCGTCGTCAGCAGCGCCGACATGCCGAGGATGTCGGCGTCCTCACGCTCGAGCGCCTCGAGGTACTTCTCGGCCGGGTTGTTGATCCCGAGGTCGACGACCTCGAACCCGGCGCCCTCCATCATCATCGAGACGAGGTTCTTGCCGATGTCGTGGATGTCGCCCTTGACCGTTCCGATCACCATCTTGCCCAAGCGAGGCGCCCCGGTCTCGGCCAAGAGGGGCTTCAGGATCGCCATCCCCGCCTTCATCGAGTTGGCCGCGAGCAGCACCTCCGGCACGAACAGGATCCCGTCGCGGAAGTCGATCCCGACGATCCGCATGCCCTCGACCAGCGCCTTGGTCAGCACGTCGTAAGGGGTCCAGCCGCGGCCGAGCAGGATGTTCACCCCCTCGACCACCTCGTCCTTGAGCCCGTCGTAGAGGTCGTCGTGCATCTGCGGCACGAGCTCCTCGTCCGGCAGCTCGCTCAGGATGATCTCGTCGTCTTCCTCGGCCATCTGTCGCGCTCCGCATGGACCCGCACATCCGCAAGCTACCCCCCTATCTGGAAACGGCAATCCCCTTCCGCCCGGAAACGACCTGCGGCGCATCGCGCGCGACGGACGCACCGACCGGCGAATCCGCTGGCCAATGTTCCTCTTTCGTTCTAGATTTTGCACCATGATCGGCGACGAGAAACCCAAGGTCCCCGAGGCGGCCCGCCGCGCCCGCGGTGCCGGGCTCAACATGGCCGGCCGCTTCGAGCGGTTCGACAGCGTCGCGGTCGACGACGGCTGGGACATCGCGGAAGAGGTCGCCCCGCGCAGGACCGAGGTCGCGATCGAGCGCCCCCGCTCGATCATCGCCCGCAACCGCAGCCCCGACGTCCCCTTCGACCGCTCGATCAATCCCTATCGCGGCTGCGAGCACGGCTGCATCTACTGCTTCGCGCGGCCGACGCATTCCTTTCTCGGGCTTTCGCCGGGCCTCGACTTCGAGACCCGCCTCACCGTCAAACCCGACGCGCCGAAGGTGCTGGCGGCCGAGCTCTCCCGGCGCGGCTACCGCCCGGCGACGATCGCTATGGGGACGAACACCGATCCGTACCAGCCGATCGAGAAGAAGTTCGCGATCATGCGCGGCATCCTCGGCGTGCTCGGCGACTTCCGCCATCCGGTCGGCATCCTGACCAAGAGCGCCCTGATCGAGCGCGACGCCGACCTCCTCGGCGCGATGGCCGCCGACGGCCTGGCCTCCGCCGGCCTCTCCGTCACCACCCTCGACCGCCGGCTCGCTCGCGCAATGGAGCCGCGCGCCGCCGCCCCCGAGCGCCGTCTGCTCGCGATCCGCCGCCTGACCGACGCGGGTTGCCCGATGCGGGTCTCGATCGGGCCGGTGATCCCCGGCCTCAACGACCACGAGATCGAGACCCTGCTCGAGGCCGCCCGCGACGCCGGCGCCCTCGGCGCGGGTTATGTCGTCCTCCGCCTGCCGCGAGAAGTGTCGCCGCTGTTCCGCGACTGGCTCGAGTCCCGCTTCCCCGACCGGGCGCGGCGCGTGATGGGCCTCGTCCGCGAGATGCACGGGGGCCGCGACTACGACCCCGAGTGGGGCAAGCGGATGAAAGGCGATGGAGTCGTCGCCGAGCTCGTCGGCCGCCGCTTCGCCGCCGCCGTGGCGCGCCTCGGCCTCGACAAGCCGTTCCCGAAGCTCCGCACCGACCTCTTCCGCGTCCCGCGGGCCGGTCCCGAGCAGCTCTCGCTGTTCGGGGACCGGCTGCACGCCCCCGATGAAGGAACGGGGCCGTGAGGCGGCCCCGGGCCGGTGGTCACATGCCGTTGTGCATGGCGTCCATCGCCTTCATGTCGTCGTGGTCCTTGCAGGCGGCCATCGTGCCGGCCATCATGCCCTCACCCGACTTCATCGCCTCGTCCGAGGTCATCATCTTGCCCTCGGCCTTAGCGGCGGCCACCTCCATGGCGCCCATGGCGTTCATCTGGCCGCTGTCGTCCAGCGCCATGAAATCGCCGCAGGTCATGTCCTGCGCGTTCATCATCGCCGTCTCGGCAAACGCCGGGACGGTGACCAGTCCGGCAATCGCGGCGGCAAGAAAGTAACGGGTCATGACTATTCTCCCACTCGCGCCGCACCGCGCGACGCGCCGGTCGAGATTGGCAGCGGATTCGGATCAGATCAAAGCAAGCATCTTTGATTCATCCGCCGTAACAAATCAACTTCTGGACCAGAATTGGCGAGCGGCTGCGAGCAGTGCGGACATATACTTACACAAACCAGCGACGTCCGCGGTCAAGATCATGCTCCACCGTCCGCGGGCAAGCGTGCCGCCCCGACGATCCGGCCGTCCGGCGCCTCGAGGAGCACGGCGGCGTCCTCGCCCAGGGGTCGTTCCGCCTCGAGCGTCAGGGCAGCGCCCAACCAATGCCCGACGACGCTGGCCGAGCGGACGACGTTCGATTCGACGAACGTGTGCCCACGGTTCTCGCCAAGCGCGATCGGCGTGATCGCCTCGTGATCGAAGCCGATGAGCAGCAGCCGCCCGCCACCCTCGCCCGGCCCGACCGCAATCAACACCCCCGCCTCGCTGCGGGAAATCCGGACGTCGGTCGCCACCCGGCCCTTCGCTGCCGCGATGGCCGCATCGACCTCGGCGCGGTGCGAGCCGACGAGGCCCACGGCCCGTCGACCACCATCTCGGGGGTGTAGGAGCCGTCGCCGAAGCGGGCACCGTAGAGGGCCTGCCGAGCGGTCGCCGCCCGCAGCGAAAAGGGATCCTTCCAGCCGAGCCGGTCCCAGTAGGTCACGTGGACCCCGAGCGGCAGGACATCCCGGCGGCCCTTCGCGAGCTCGCTGAGGAAGGCGTTCGCCGGCGGACACGACGAGCATCCCTGCGAGGTGAACAGCTCGACGACGACGGGTCGATCTGTCGCGAAGGCGGCGCTGAGCGGCAGGACAGCGGCTAGGCTCCCCGCAAGCAGCAGTTTCCGCAGCATGGCGCTCCCCTTCCGAGTTCCGCTGTCCGGCGGTTCGCAAGGCGGGATGCGTATCGTACGCCGCGGCAGGCACGAATGCGTGATCGCCGGCCCAGGCAGGGACCGCCGAGATCAGATGGCCGCAGCCATCGCCCGGCGGAAGGCCGCGAGGGTCTCCGAGCTGACGTGGTGCTCGATCCCCTCGGCGTCGATCCGCGCCGTCTCGGGGCTGACCCCGAGCGAGCGCAGGAAGGCCTCGACGGTCTGGTGCCGCTGGCGGCTCTCCTCGGCGACCTTGCGGCCGGCCTCGGTCAGGAAGACGCCGCGGTAAGGCTTGCGCGTGACGAGACCCTCGGCGGCCAGCCGCGCCAGCATCTTCGCCACCGTCGGCTGCGCCACCCCGAGCCGGGCGGCGATGTCGACCTGGCGCGCTTCGTTGCCGTCCTCGATCAATGCCGCGATCAGCTCGACGTAATCCTCGACCAGCGCACTCCGCTGCGCCGCGCGCGACTGCCGGAAGCCCTCCGAATGCACGTCGGCATCGGGAAGCGGCTCCTCCTGCGATGTGCCGCGACGGATCCGTGCCACGCCCGACGACTCCTCCCTATCCCTCCTGCCGACGCACACATCATAGCACAAGCTCAACTTCATTGCAGCAGATTCGACCGGCGGGAAAGCGTCGGCAATGGAATTTAGCATCTTGCATATTTCCCAGCAACGCGCCACATTCCGAGCATTCGCTTATTCCCCGTGAGTACCCATGTCCGACGCCCAGGCCTTCGCCCCCCGTTCGCTGCGTGTCCTCGACCGGCTGGACGAAGAGCGTCCGAGCCTCCCCGAGGTGAACGCCACCGTCGCCGTGCCGCAGTCGGGACGCTGGTTCATGAAGCTCTTCGCCTTCATGGGCCCGGGCTACATGGTCTCGGTCGGCTACATGGACCCGGGCAACTGGGCGACCGACCTCGCCGGCGGCGCGAAGTTCGGCTACACACTCCTCTTCGTCATCATGCTGTCGAACCTGATGGCGATCCTGCTGCAGGCGCTCTCCGCCCGCCTCGGCATCGCCACCGGCCGCGACCTCGCCCAGGCCTGCCGCGCCTACTACCCGCGCCCGGTCTGCTACCTGCTCTGGATCGCCTGCGAGCTCGCGATCATCGCCTGCGACCTCGCCGAGGTCATCGGCACGGCGATCGCGCTCAACCTGCTCTTCGGCATCCCGCTGATCGGCGGCGCGCTGATCGCGGCGCTCGACGCCTTCCTCGTCCTCTACCTGATGAACCGCGGCTTCCGCGCGCTCGAGGCCTTCATCGTCGGCCTCCTCCTCGTCATCTTCGTCTGCTTCGCGATCCAGATCGCCGCCGCCGCGCCGCCCCTTGCCGGCGTCCTCGGCGGCATGTTCGTCCCCTCGCGCGAGATCGTGACCAACCCGGCGATGCTCTACATCGCGATGGGGATGATCGGCGCCACCGTCATGCCGCACAATCTCTACCTGCACTCCTCGATCGTGCAGACCCGCGCCTACCCGCGCACCGAGCCCGGCAAGCGCGACGCGATCAAGTGGGCCACCACCGACTCGACGATCGCGCTGATGCTGGCGCTCTTCGTCAACGCCGCCATCGTCATCGTCGCCGCCGTCGCCTTCCACGACACCGGCAACCACGAGGTCGCCGAGATCCAGGACGCCTACCGCCTCCTCTCCCCGCTCCTCGGCCTCGGCATCGCCTCGGTCCTCTTCGCCGTCGCCCTCCTCGCCTCCGGCCTCAACTCGACGGTCACGGCCACCCTCGCCGGCCAGATCGTGATGGAGGGCTTCCTCCGCCTCCGCCTGCCGCACTGGGCCCGCCGCCTCCTCACCCGCGGCATCGCCATCGTCCCGGTCATCGCCGTCACCGCGATCTACGGCGAGCGCGGCACCGCCGAGCTCCTGGTCCTCAGCCAGGTGATCCTCTCGATGCAGCTCCCCTTCGCGGTGATCCCGCTCGTCCACTTCGTCTCCGACCGCGCCAAGATGGGCAGCTTCACCATCCCCCGCGGGGTCGCCCTCCTCGCCTGGGCCGTCGCGCTCCTGATCGTCGCACTGAACCTGAAGCTCCTCTGGGACACCTTCGCCGCCCTCTGACGCGCGCGCCGGCTGCTCGCATAGCCGCCGGGATACCCCGCGCCAAGCGCGGCATCGCCGAGACTAACCGAGTTGCTTCGCCCCGGCTTCGGCGCCTCGCTCCCTCCGGCTAAACTGATTTGGGGGGTCGTTTGCCTTGCATCGAAGGCAGATCGGGCTGTGCCTTCATCCGTCGTCCGCTTCCATGCAGGCCCTACGGGAGGACCATGCGGCGCCGCGCGCCGACCGAACGCGCCCGAGCCTGCGTCCATCCTCGCCGGCAGGCAGGAGACGACCGCCCGGACCAAAACGCCCGCCGCCGGCGACGCCGCTCCCCCTCCGCCTTCCTCTTGCCTTCAAATACTCCCCGCGGAGCACACCGACGCCGCCGCGTGGCCAGCGCTCAGACGTTGAGCAGCAGGTGGTCCCGCTCCCAGGGCGAGATCACCCGGAGGAACGTCTCCACCTCGTCGCGCTTGATCGCCTTGTAGAGGTTGCAGAATTCGAGCCCGAGCACCTCGGTGACCTCCGGGCACTCGTCGAAGAGGTCGAGCGCCGCCAGGAGATCCCGCGGCAGCGCCCGCGGGCGGTGGTAGGCCTCCCCAGCCACCGGATCGCGCGGCTTCAGCCCCGCCTTCATCCCGAGATAGCCGCAGGCGAGCGACGCCGCGAGCGCGAGGTAGGGATTGCAATCCATCCCGACGACGCGGTTCTCGATTCGCCGGGCATGCGGCTCGGCGATCGGCACCCTGAGCCCCGTCGTGCGGTTGTCAGGCCCCCACTCGAGGTTGATCGGCGCCGAGCCGTGCGGCACGTAGCGGCGGTAGCTGTTGACGTAGGGCGCCAGCATGCAGACGACGGTCGGGATGTGTCGCTGCTGCCCGGCGAGGAAGCTGTAGAAGGCGGGCGTCGGCGCCCCCTTCTCGTCGGTGAAGATGTTGTTCCCGGCGGCATCCAGCACCGACTGGTGGATGTGCATCGCCGAGCCCGGCTCCTCCTGCATCGGCTTGGCCATGAAGGTCGCGAAGCAGTTGTTGCGCAGGGCCGCCTCGCGGATCGTGCGCTTGAAGAAGAAGACCTGGTCCGCGAGCCTCACCGGGTCGCCATGGAGGAAGTTGATCTCGACCTGGCCCGCGCCCCCCTCCTGGATGATCGTGTCGATCTCGAAGCCCTGCGCCTCGGCGAAGTCGTAGATGTCGTCGATGACCTTGCCGTACTCGTCGACCGCCGACATCGAGTAGGCCTGCCGGCTGACCATCTGTCGCCCGGTCCGCCCGACCGGCGGCTCGATCGGTTCGTTCGGGTTGAGGTTCGGTTTGATCAGGTAGAACTCCATTTCCGGGGCGACGACCGGCTGCCAGCCCTCGGCCTCGTACAGCGAGACCACCCGCTTCAGCACGTTGCGCGGCGCCACCGGCACCGGTCGCCCCGACAGGTCCTCGACATTGTGGATCACCTGCAGCGTCACGTCGTCGGCCCATGGCGAAGCCGTCGCCGCGGCGTACTCCGGCTTCAGCACCATGTCCGACTCGGTCCACTGGTTGGCGATCTCCATGTCGACGTAGTCGCCGGCGATCGTCTGGTGGAACACCGAGGTCGGCAGGAACATCCTGTCCTCGCGGATGAACTTGGCGAACGGCATCGCCTTGCCGCGCGAGATGCCGGCGATGTCGGCGATCACGCACTCGACCTCCTCGATCCGCCGCCCTCCCAGCCATTCGCGGAAGGCTTCCGGCAGGCGGTCGACGAACTCGGCTGGAGTGGGCGGCACGATCGGGCTCCGTGGTGGCTCAGGCTCCCGCGAGCATCCGCCGCCGCGCCGAACCGGTCAATCCGTCCAGAGCGCCCCGAGCGGGAAGGCCACCGCCTCGAACGGCGGCACCCGCACCTCCGCCTCCTCGGCAACGGCAGCGATCAGCGTCCAGGCTCCGTCCCGCAGCTCGAATGCCTCGAGCGTGCGGTCGAGGGGATCGACCAGCCACAATTGCCGTACCCCAACCTCGCCGTAGATGTCGCGCTTGTCGGTCAGGTCGATCCGTCTGGTGCTCGGGCTCAGCACCTCGCATGCCCAATCCGGAGCGAGATCGAACCAAGCCGCCGTCGGCAGCGCCGGCAGCCGCTCACGCCGCCAGCCGACGAGGTCCGGCACCAGCACGTCGTCGCCAAGATGCAGCTCCGGCTCGTCGAGGATCCACCAGCCCCCCGGCCCGCCCCGCCCGCGATCGAAGGGCGGCCCCACCTCCATCCCGAGCGCGGAGGTGCTCCGCGAATGCCGCGGCGCCGGGCGCGGCTGCAGGTGCAAGACACCGCGGATGATCTCGGCGACCATATGCTCGGGCGCGTCGAGCACGTCCTGATAAGTCGCGGGGCGGCGGACGGCGGTCTCGTGCTTCATGTCCGCATCCTACCCCGGACGGCGGTCCGCCGCCACTACCGGAAGATCCCGTTACCTGCGGCGTCGCGGTACCCAATCTCCGCCGCCGCCAGGACCGCGGGGTCGAACATCCGCATGTTCACCCGCATCCGCGCGCGTCCCTCCCCGTGACTCAGCCGCAGCTGCGGCAACGGTGGAAGTCGACATTCCGGCCGTTCCAGGCATAGGTGTGCGTCGGAGCGGGCGCGACCGCTACCTCGACGATCGGCGGGTACGCCCAGAGGGCGCCATGGCACCGGCAAAGGCTGTAGTTGCAGTGCAGGATTCGCGCCGGCGCCGCCGCCGGCCCGATCGCCACCGCCCCGCAGTGGCAGCTCCCGACAACCTCGGTCAGAGCCGACCGACCGCCTGCGGCATCGCCCCCGCCTGCGCCGCGAGCACGCAGAGCCAGTCGTGCGCGACGTGCGCCGCTGCCAGCGCGGTGATCTCGGCATGGTCGAAGGGCGGCGATACCTCGACGACGTCCATGCCGACCAGATCCAGCCCGCCGAGCCCCCGCACCAGCTCCAGCGCCTGCCAGCTCGCCAGCCCTCCCGGCACCGGCGTTCCCGTCCCCGGCGCGAAGGCCGGGTCGAGCCCGTCGATGTCGAACGACAGATAGACCGGCGCGCGTCCCCCCCCCCCCCCCCCCGCCGCGATCCCGTGGCGGTGAACCCAAGGCGCCGTCAGGATCTCCAGCCCCTCGGCCGAATCGTGGAACGTGCGGATCCCGATCTGCGTCGAACGCGGCGCGTCGACCAGCCCCTCGCGGATCGCACGTCCCATCATCGTGCCGTGGTCGATCCGACCCGGATCGTCCGGCCAGAGGTCGCCGTGGGCGTCGAAATGCACCAGCGCCAGCGGCCCGTACCGCGCGGCATGCGCGCGCAGCAGCGGCCAGGCGATGAAATGGTCCCCGCCGAGCGCCAGCAGCTTCGCGCCCGACGCGATCACCTCGGCCGCCGCCGCCTCGATCGCCGGCGCCACCGTCGCCGGATGGTGCGGGTCGATGAGCGCGTCGCCCCGGTCGACGACGGCGAGCGCCTCGAGGAGATCGAACCCCCAGGGAAAGGCCTTCAGCTCCGCGAGCTGCACCGAGGCGGCGCGGATCGCCCGCGGCCCCAGCCGGCAGCCCGGCCGGTAGGTCACCGAAGCGTCGTAGGGGAACCCCATGACCGCGACGTCGACCCCGGCGAGGTCGCGGCTGTAGCGACGGCGCAGGAAGGAGAGCGCTCCGCCGTAGGTCATCTCGATCCAATGCTCGCGCGGCCCCGCGGCGCGGAAGGCGCCGTCGCCGTCCCTATCCATCGTTGCGCGCGCTCCGCCGCAGCTGCCAGGCGGCGACGAAGACCCCGAGCGCGACGATCGCGATGATGATCGTCGCGAGCGCGTTGATGTCGGGGCTGACCCCGAGCCGCACCTTCGAGAAGATCACCATCGGCAGGGTCGACGCCCCCGGGCCGGTCACGAAGCTCGCGACCACCAGGTCGTCCAGCGACAGTGTGAAGCCGAGGAGCCACCCCGCGACCAGCGCCGGGGCGATCACCGGCAGCGTGATGTCGAAGAAGACCCTGACCGGCCGCGCACCGAGGTCCATGGCCGCCTCCTCGAGCGACTCGTCCATGTCGGCGAGCCGCGACTGCACCACGACGGTCACGTAGGCCATGCAGAAGGTGATGTGCGCGATGATGATCGTCGTCATGCCGCGGCCGGCCGGCCAGCCGATCAGCTGCTGCATCGCGACGAAGAGGAGAAGGAGCGAGAGCCCGGTGATGACGTCCGGCATCACCAGGGGCGCCGTCGACATGCCGGTCAGCAGCGCCCGCGTCCGGAACCGCCCGAAACGGGTCAGGACATAGGCCGCGAGCGTCCCGAGGATCACGGCACCCGTCGCCGAGACGAAGGCGACCTGCAGGCTGATCCAAGCCGCGCCGAGGATCTTCGGGTCCTGCAGGAGGCTCGCGTACCATTTGGTCGAGAAGCCGCCCCAGACCGTCACGAGCTTCGACTCGTTGAAACTGAACACGATCAGCGAAACGATCGGGGCGTAGAGGAAGACGAACCCGAGCACGCAGAAGCCGAAGAGGAGACGCGACGCCCGCATCATCCAACCCCGCGCACGGATTTCATACGGGCATGAAACCCTATCGGGCAGTCGCAGAGGCCCCGCCAACGGGCGGGGAGAACCTCACTCACGGGCGAAGCCCGTTCCGCCGGAGGGAGGCCGCAAAGGCGGCCGACCGCCAAGCGGCGGCCGAGCGGGGGCTTCAGCCCCCCGAGGCCGGCGCTCCCCCCGCCGGCCGCCGCAAGGCGCGCCGGCCGCCGCGGCGCCCAAGCGGCGGCCGAGCGGGGGCCTCGTGCCCCCCGAGGCCGGCGCTCCCCCCGGGCGGTCACCCCTGCTCCTCCCGCGCCTGCGCGCTCCTGAGGATCATGATCGGGATGACCAGCGCCACCAGCATGGCGATCGCGACGGCCGAGGCCACCGGCCAGTCGCGGTTGGAGAAGAACTCGTTCCAGAGCACCCGCCCGATCATCAGCGTGTTCGGCCCGCCGAGGAGCTCGGGGATGACGAACTCGCCGATCGCCGGCACGAAGACCAGCATGAACCCGGCGATGACCCCCGGCATCGAGAGCGGCAGGGTGACGTTGAAGAAGGTGGTCATCGGCCGCCCGCCGAGGTCGGCCGAGGCTTCGAGCAGGCTCTCGTCGAGCTTCACCAGGTTGGCGTAGAGCGGCAGGATCATGAACGGCAGGTAGGTGTAGACGATGCCGAGGTAGACCGCGAAGGGGGTCTGCAGCATGACCAGCGGCTGGTCGATGATCCCGGTCCAGAGCAGGAAGTTGTTGATGATCCCGTTCGAGCGCAGGAACCCCTGCCAGGCGTAGACGCGCAAAAGGAACGAGGTCCAGAACGGCAGGATCACCAGGGTCAGCAGGATCGAGCGCCGCGGGTCGGGCGAGCGGGCGATGTAGTAGGCGATCGGGTAGCCGACGAGGAGCGCCAGCACGGCCGAGATGAAGGCGATCTTCAGGGAAGAGAGGTAGGCCTTCAGGTAGAGCGGGTCATCGAACAGGTAGGAGAAATTGCCGAAGTTCAGCGTGATCACCGCCTGCTGGTCCTCGGTCCACTCGACCAGCGGCAGGTACGGCGGCTGCGCGATCGCCGACTCCGAGAGGCTGATCTTCGCCACCACCAGGAACGGGATCAGGAAGAAGACCACCAGCCAGATCACCGGCACCGCGATGACGAGCCCCTTGCCGTCGAGCCCGGCCCGGGCGAGCGCCCGCGCGGTCCAGCGCAGCGGCGGGACGCGCTCGATCACCGCCATCATTGGTTCAGCACCACGCCCGCGACGTCGTTCCAGCTGACCCAGACCTCCTCGTCCCAGGAGATCGGCTCCTCCTCGTAGCGCGACAGGTTGGCCTTGGTCGCCTGCAGCACCTTGCCGCTCGCGAGCCTCAGCCGATAGATCGAGAGGTTCCCGAGGTACGCGACCTCGTCGACGACCGCCCTGACCGCGTTTCGCCGGTCCGGCTTCTCGCGGGTCAGCTTCAGCTTCTCGGGGCGGACCGCGTACCAGAGCGTCTGGCCCTCGGTGCAGGACACGCCGTGCCCGACGTAGATCGGCTCGGGCAGGTCGGGCGTCGCCAGACGGATGTGCTCCGGCGCGTCCTCGGTCACCCGGCCCTCGAAGAGGTTCACCGTGCCGATGAAGTCGGCGACGAAACGGCTGTTGGGATACTCGTAGATCTCCGCCGGCTCGCCCGTCTGGACGATGCGCCCCGCGTTCATCACCCCGATCCGGGTCGAGAGCGTCATCGCCTCCTCCTGGTCGTGGGTGACGATGATGAAGGTGACGCCGAGCGTCTCCTGGATCTTGATCAGCTCGAACTGCGTCTCCTCGCGCAGCTTCTTGTCGAGCGCTCCGAGCGGCTCGTCGAGGAGCAAGAGCTTCGGCCGCTTGACGAGGCTCCGCGCCAGCGCCACCCGCTGCCGCTGCCCGCCCGAGAGCTGGTGCGGCTTGCGCGCCGCGAAGTCCGACAGCTTCACCAGCCGCAGCATGTCGGCGACCCGGTCCCGGACCTCGTCCCCCTTCATCCCGTCGCGGTAGAGCCCGTACGCGATGTTCCGCTCCACGCTCATGTGCGGAAAGAGCGCATAGCTCTGGAACATCATGTTGGTCGGCCGCTCGTAGGCCGGCAGCCCGGTCATGTCCTGCCCGTCGATCTCGATCCTGCCCGCCGTGGGGGTCTCGAAGCCCGCGAGCATCCGCAGAAGCGTCGACTTCCCGCAGCCGGAGCCGCCGAGCAGGCAGAAGAGCTCGCCCTTGAAGATGTCGAGCGAGACGTCGTTCACCGCGGTGAAATCGCCGAACTTCTTGGTGACCTTCTCGATGCGCACGAACGGACGCTCGGCGCCCGTGGTCCAGGGCTTGGTCGTGGCGACGGAAACCGCTTCGTTCATGCGCGCTCCGGGGTCGTGTCACGGGACCCTCGGCGCTGCCGCCATGCCCCGCCGCGGACCAGCGAAGCTTAGAGGGGCGCCGCCGCTCCTGTCCAGCGCCCTTGCAGGGGGCGGTCAGGCCCTTGCCGCGGACGGGCGCGACGCCGCCTCGTCCTCGACCTCCGTCGCCCGGCGAAGCGCCGCGAGCAACGCGCCCACCTCGACCGGCTTCGAAAGATAGTCGGTCATCCCGGCGGCGAAGCAGGCGGCCCGGTCCTCGGGCATCGCGTTCGCGGTGAGGGCAATGATAGGGATCGCCGCCGCGGGCCCGGCGAGGGCACGGATGCGCCGCGCCGCGTCCAGCCCGTCGAGCACCGGCATCTGCATGTCCATGAGCACCACGTCGAAGCCGCCGCCCTGCACCGCCGCGACCGCGTCGAGACCGTTCGCCGCGACGACGACACTGTGGCCGCCCGTCCCGAGCAGCGCGCGGATCAGGTACTGGTTCGCGGCATGGTCCTCGGCCAGGAGCACGCGGAGGGGGCGCAGCCCTGCGTCGGGTACGGCGCGGAGCGGCTCCGGCGGCGCTGCCGCCGGCTCTGCCCGCGGCGCGCGGACATGAAAGCTGAAGGTGCTCCCCATGCCCGGCACGCTCCTGACCGCGATCGCGCCGCCCATCAGCTCGACGATCTGCCGCGAGATTGCGAGCCCCAGCCCGGTGCCGCCGGCGCGCCTCGCCAGCGATCCGTCGGCCTGGACGAAATGCTCGAAGATGCGGTCCCGGTTGGCCTCGTCGATGCCGATCCCGGTATCCTCGACATCGATCCGGAGCGTGCCGCCCTCCGCCGCGTCCCAGGCGGCGCGCAGCCGGATTTCGCCGCGGTCGGTGAACTTGACGGCGTTGCTGATCAGGTTGGTCAGCACCTGGCGGAGCCGCATCGGATCGGTCAGCACCCGCTGCGGAACCGTTGCATCGATCTCCGACGTCAGCGCCAGCCCCTTCTGAGCCGCCTCCGCTCTCATCAGCGCCAGCACGTCGCGCGCCACCTCCCGGAGCGGGACGCTCTCCTCGCTCAGCCGGATCCGCTGCGCCTCGAGCTTCGAGAAGTCGAGGATATCGTTCAGGATCTCGAGCAGGCTCCGGGCGGAATCGAGCGCGATGGTGGCGCGTTCGCGCTGCTCGGGCGCGAGCTCGTCGCCGAGCATCAGCCCCAGCAGTCCGAGCACTCCGCCGAGCGGCGTGCGGATCTCGTGGCTCATCGCGGCGAGGAAACGCGACTTTGCCACCGTCGCGGCCTCCGCCTCCAGCCGGCGGACGTTCAGCTCCTCGTTGCGCGCGACGTCCGAGGTGACGTCCCAGACGAGCCCCACCAGATGCCGCGAGCCGTCGCCACCCGCGTAGACCGCGGCGATGTCGCGCACGTGGCGGATGCCGCCGTCCGGCAGGACGATACGGTACTCCGCCTCGAAGCGGCCGTCCGTCGCCACCGCGGCCTCGGCGGCCCGGACGGCGCGCGCAAGGTCCTCGGGATGAACCACCCGCTCCCACGCCCCTGCGCCGAAGTCGCGGGTGTCGGCCGAGATGCCGAAGAGCGCCTTGGCGCGCTCGTCCCAGATCAGCCGATCGGTGGCGAGGTCCGCATCCCACACGCCGATGTTCGACGTGGCGAGGGCGAACTCGAGCCGCCACGAGAGCCGCGACAGCTCGGCCTCGCGCTGCCGGATGATCGCGATCTGGCCATGCCGCAGGTTCAGGAGCCGCCCGATCCCGAGGATCGGCAGCACGATCATCAGCCCGGCCAGCGCGAAGAGCGCGCGCTTCAGCCAGAAACCGTGCGCCGGCGGCCAGCCGCCGCGCGGGACCGCTGCGATCTCCCATGTCCTCGATGGCAGCGTGACCGGGGTCAGTACGGGGTCGCCGGCGAGGACAGCTGCGTCACCGGCGATGATGGTGTCGCTGTCCGTCCGGTCGATCAGCGCGAGATCTATGGGCGACGAGGGATCACCGATGCCCGCCCCGCGGAGCAGTGCGTCCTGGTCGATCACGAGGGTGACGAGGCCCCAGAACCGCCGCGCGTCGGCGGCGCCGGTGAAGACCGGCATGCGTGCCATGAGGGCGTGTTCGCCGTTCGCGCGGACGACGGGTCCCGACAGCGTGCTCATGCCGGTGTCACGGGCGCCGATCGCCGCGCGATAGTGCTCGGTGCGATAGTCGCGCCCGAGGAGGTGGGCATTGCCTTCGAGCGGGTACACCGCTGCGACCACCATATCCGGCGCCACGACGATCGCACGGATATCCTCGGCTCCCTTCATCACCTCCGCCGCCAGCGCGGTCATCCGTTCGGGCGAAAGGTCCGGCTCCAGGCCCATCACCGCCGCGTAGCCGCGGACGAGTTGCAGGTTCGATCCGATCACCCGTTGCAGCTCCGACCGCATCAGGGTCGTCCGCTCCAGTACCGCCTCGCGCTCGGCCTGCCGCTGCACCTGGCGGGCTTGACGCTCGGTGGCGGCGCCGATCAGCGCCACGCCGATCAGCGCGGCGAGCGCCGCGACGTGCGACGGCCGAACAATCGTGCGCAGGTCCGTTCTCTTCAGCTTCACGCCGGCCTGAAACCTTGCGGCACGCCCTGCGGGTGCAGGAGCATCGCGAGCATGTGGATCAACCTGGAATAGCAGAAGACGACGGCCGCGTCGCGTAGAAAGTGTGGCCCGGCGAAAACCCGATCTCGGCGAGGCCGGAAACACGTCCGGCAGCTCGGGCCCGTCGGCAGCCTGGCCGTCGCCGGCACGCCTCAGCAAAAGACGGCGCGCCGGCGAGAGACCGTGGGGACGCCCGCCTACTGGCCGGTTTGCATCTTGGTCCAGAGCCGGGTAACCAGCCGGTCGGTCTTGGCATCGTACACCTTGGCCGGGAACAGCTTCGCCAGCACCTCGGCGGGCGGGAAGATCGCCGGGTCGGTGCGGATCTCCTCGTTCACCAGCGGCAGCGACTCCTTGTTGGCGTTCGCGTACCAGACGTAGTTGGTTATGTCGGCGGTGATCTGCGGCTCCATGATGAAGTTGATCCACTTGTAGGCGGCGTCCGGGTTGGGGGCGTCGGCCGGGATCGCCATCATGTCGAACCACTGCTGCGTCCCCTCCTTGGGCACGCTGTAGGCGACCTCGACGCCGTTCTTCGCGTCCTCGGCCCGGCTCGCGGCGATGAAGACGTCGCCCGAGAAGCCGATCGAGAGGCAGACCTCGCCGTTGGCGAGGTCGGTGATGTACTGCGACGAGTGGAAGTAGCGGACGTAGGGCCGGATCGAGGTGAGGAGATCCGCCGCCTTCTGCAGGTCGTCGGCCTTGGTGCTCTCCGGATCGAGGCCGAGATAGACGAGCGCGAGCTGGAAGACGTCGGACGGCGAATCGAGCAGGGTGATGCCGCAGTCCTTGAGCTTCTCCGCGTTCTTGGGGTCGAAGATCAGCGACCAGCTGTCGGTCGGCGCGTCGTCCCCGAGCCGCTCCTTGATCTTCGCGACGTTGTAGCCGAGCCCGAGCGTTCCCCACATGTAGATCACGCCGTGGGCGTTGTCCGGGTCATAGGCCGCCGCGTCCTGCATCAGCTCGGGGTCCATGTTCTTCAGGTTCGGCAGCTTCGACTTGTCGAGCTCCTGATAGACCCCGGCCGCCGCCTGCCGCTGCAGGAAGTTCGAGCTCGGGACCACCACGTCGTAGCCCGAGTTTCCGGCCAGCAGCTTCGCCTCGAGCACCTCGTTCGAATCGTAGACGTCGTAGGTGACCTTGATCCCGGTCTCCTTCTCGAACTTCGCGACCGTGTCCTCCGCGATATAGTCCGACCAGTTGTAGACGTGCAGCGAGTTGTCCTGCGCCAGCACGGGCAGCGCGGCGAGGCTGAGGACGGCGGTCAGGAGCAGTTTTCGCGACATCAGGCTTTCCCGGTTCAAGATTCGTTCACGCGCCGAGGCGATCCCGCAACCCATACCACCATGCGCCGAGGACGGAATAGGGCGTGGCAGATCGCCATCCCACGATCCCTTCCGCGTGAACGCAATGCGGCAGGATCGGCACGAGCCGCGGTCGGGACCACCTCGCCCTCACCTGCCGAGGCGATCACGCAGGCCGTACCACCAGGAGCCGAGCACCGAATAGGGCACGGCGAAGCGCCGCCCGCCCGGAAACGGCAGCCAGGGGACCGCCGCGAAGGGGTCGAAGCGCGACCGGTCGCCGTCGACCGCCTCGGCGAGGATGCGTCCGAAGAGATGGCTCCCGACCACGCCGTGGCCGCTGTAGCCGTGCGCGAAGTAGGTGGCCGGACCCAGCCTTCCCAGCTGCGGCACCCGGCTGAAGGAGATCGCGCAGTTTCCCGACCAGGCGAAGTCGATCGGGACGCCCTTCAGCTGCGGGAAGACGCGTTCGAGGTTCGGCACCAGTTTCGCCCGGATGTCGGCCGGATCGGTCCCGCCGTAAACGGTGCCGCCGCCGAAGAGCAGCCGGCCGTCCGCCGACAGCCGGTAGTAGTCGAGGACATAGCGCACGTCCTCGACGCAGACGTCGGTCGGCAGCACCCCTGCCGCCTCCGGCCCGAGCGGTGCGGTCGCCATCACCTGGGTCGAGAACGGCATGATCCGGTTCTCGAGCGCCGGCACCACGTGCCCGAGATAGGCGTTGCCCGCCAGGATCAGCGCCTCCGGCCGCACGCTGCCGCGCGCCGTCCGCACCACCGGGCGGCCACCGATGTCGTCGACGGCGATCACGGGGCTCCCCTCGTGGATGACGCCGCCGAGGCCCTCGAACGCCGCCGCCTGCCCGAGCGCCAGGTTCAGCGGGTGCAGGTGCCCGCCGGTCCGGTCGAGCATGCCTCCGAGATAGAGCTCGCTCCCGACGTGCCGCCGGATCCCCGCGCGGTCGAGCAGCTCGAAGTTGTCGATCCCGTGGCGGCGCCAGAGCGCCTGCTTGGCCTCCAGCCCGCGCAGGTGCGCGGGCGTGAGCGCCGCGAAAAGGTTGCCGTCCTTCAGGTCGCAGGCGATGGCGTAGCGTGCCACCCGCTCGCGGATGATCCGCCCGCCCTCCTGCACCACCGTCGCGACGAAGCCCGCCGTCCCCTGGCCATAGCGCCTCGCGATGGTATCGAGCCCGGCGTTCAGCCCGTTCACGATCTGCCCGCCGTTCCGCCCCGACGCCCCCCAGCCGACCCGGGCGCCCTCGAGAACCACCACCCGGTGTCCGCGCTCCGCCAGCTCCAGCGCCGCCGACAGCCCGGTAAAGCCCGCCCCGACCACGCAGACCTCTGCGGCCGCCTCGCCCTCGAGCGGCGGCCGCGGCGGCGCCGCCTGCGCCGTCGCCGCATAGTAGCTGGCGGGATAGAGCCCGCTGTTGGGGTAGGGAGCGGCGGTCATGGCAACCGGCCCTTTGCGATTGCTCCCGAGGAGCGCAGCGCCAGTTCAACCCTTTCCCGGCGCGGCCGGCAAGGGAGCGGTCAAGCCTCGCCCTTGCCGAGGATCGCGTCCGGCGGAACGAAGAACAGCGAGCCCGTCGCCGCCCGGCTGTAGTCGAGCAGCCGGTCGTATGTTCCCGGCGGGTTGCCGACGAACATGTTCTCGAGCATCCGCTCGATCCGCGCCGGCGAGCGGGCGTAGCCGATGAAGTAGGTCCCGAACTCGCCCGCCCCGGCGTTTCCGAACGGCATGTTGTCGCGCACGATCTTCAGTTCCCGCCCGTCCTCCTCGATCGAGGTCAGGACGTTATGCGCGTAGGGTGCCTTTGCGGCGTCGTCGAACTCGATGTCGTCGAGCTTGGTCCGCCCGACGATCCGCTCCTGCTCCTCGACCGCGAGCGCGTTCCAGCGGGCGAGGTCGTGCAGGTACTTCTGCACAATCACGTAGCTCCCGCCGGCAAAAGCCGGGTCCTCGTCCCCGATCGTGACCGCCTCGACCCGCTCTGACCCCTGCGGATTTTCGGTGCCGTCGACGAACCCTATGAGGTCCCGGTCGTCGAAATAGGTGAAGCCGTGCACCTCGTCGACGTCGGCGATCGCCCCGCCGAGCCTTACCGTCACCTGCGTCGCCAACTGGAAGCAAAGATCCATCCGCATCGCCCGGATGTGGAACAGGAGGTCGCCTTGCGTTGACACCGCGTGGTGGACGCCGCGGATCTCGCGAAACGGGTGCAGCTCCCTCGGGCCCGGCGCGCCGTAGAGGCGGGCCCAGGCGTCCGATCCGAAGCCCATGACGCAGCTCAAGCCGCCGTTCAGATCGCGGAAACCGACCGCCCGCACCAGCCCCGCGAGCTTGCCCGTCAGCCCGCGCACCGCGGCCTCCGCCGCGGCACCGGGCACGATCCGGGCGACGATGAAGATCGCCGCCCGGCTCAGGTCGCTCGCGACCGGCTGGCTCGCGGGCAAGGCAGGTCTCCTTCGCTCGCACCTGGCTATCGAATAGACGCTCGCCCGCCCGCGACGCAACCGCCGCGGCTATTCGGTTGCCGCCTGCAGCCCGAGCGCGTTCGCGATGGTGAAGAAGAGGTCGGTCTGGTCGGTCAGCCCCGAAACGTTGGCCGCCCCCGGCCCGTAGGCCGCGATCCGCAGCTGCGCGCCGGTGTGCTCCTGATCGTCCGGATCGTCGGAGTTGCCGTAGCTGATCGAGATCACCGCACCGTCGGCGGTCTTCACCGCCTGGGTCAGCCCCGGCGCCTTCACCTCGTTGCCGATGATCTGGCTCGCATGCGCATGGTCGGCGGTGACGATCACCAGCGTGTCGCCCTTCTCGCGCGCAAAGGCCAGCGCCACCTGCACCGCCTCGTCGAGGTCGACCGTCTCGCCGATCTGCCCGCAGGGGTTCGCCGCGTGGTCCTGCTTGTCGATCGAGGCGCCCTCGACCTGCAGGAAGAAGCCCTTCTCGTTCGCCGACAGCAGGTCGATCGCCTTCGTCGTCATCGCCGCCAGCGTCGGCACCTCGGCGCCGCGGTCGGCGTTCGGTTTGCACTCGACCGGCGGCTGCTCGACGTTGCCGTAGTGGACCGCCTTCGGCCCCTGCCAGCGGACCGGCATGTTGCCCGGCGCGAAGAGCCCGAGCAGCGGCTGGGCGTCGTTGGCCCCGTTCACCCCCTGCAGCTGGTCCAGGGTCTCGACGACCTGGAATCCGCGGGCCCTCGCCTGCTCGATCAGCGGCTTGTCCTCCCAGTCGCCGGCCCGCGCGACGTCGTCGAAGTATTTCCGACCGCCGCCGAGCGTCACGTCCGGCCGGGTGGCCAGCAGCTGCTCCGAGATCGACCCGCGTCCGCCGTTCTCGAGCGCGTCCTTGGCGCACTTCTCGGCGGTCGAGGTCGGATCGTAGCACTTGCGCGCGGTCACATGCGCCACCTGCACGGCCGGGGTCGCGTCCTGGATTTCCGCTGTCGAGACGTCGCCCGTCGCGAAGCCCGCGGCCTTGGCGAGCTCGATGAGCGTCGCCTGCGGCGCCCCGTGCACGTCGACCGAGATCGCGCCGTTGTAGGTCTTGGTGCCGGTCGCCCAGGCCGAGCCCGAGGCGGCCGAGTCGGTGACGTAGTCCGGCGTCCCGTCGGCGTTCAGAGAATAGTGCGTGTACTGGCCGGTAACCGGCAGCGCGTCGATGCCCTTGAAGAAGCCGCCGGCGCCGAGCGCCACGTTCCGCGCGACGGTGATCTCGGAATCGCCCATTCCGTCGCCGATCAGCAGGATCACGTTCTTCGCCGGCCCCGCCTTGATCTCGGCCGCGAAGGCCTCGGTGATGTCGCCGTCCAGGCGGCGCGCGCCGCCGTGCCGGGTGATGTCACCCTTGTGCGCCCGGTCGAGAAGTTCCGCCTCGCCGGCGGACTGGGCGAACGTCGGGCTAGAAAGCAGGCCGACAGCGAGGGCGGCAAGCGCCACGGCGGACGTGGATCGGGCGAGCGGTGTCGACATCTCGGGGTTGCTCCTTCGGTGGATCGGTTGCCGCCGATCTCGCCCCGCGATGGCACAGGCTCGTGACGCTTTCGTGATACTTCCGTGACCTCCGAGATGCCAGGATCCGGGAAACCTGGGCAACCGTCGGGCCACACTTCCCGTTGGTTAACGCCGCACTAACGCCGCAGGCCTTATCGTCGTCTTTTCAATGCCTTACAGATATGTCCGCACGCGGACGACCACATCGGGCGCGGCGTGACCTCCTGCAGAGGGTTCTCAGACGATCTCGAGATAGGTCTCGTGCTCGAATGGGCTGATCTGCTGCGAGAACACCTGCAGCTCCTGCTTCTTCATCCCGAGGAACGTCTCGCGCAGGATCGGCGCGAAGACCCGCGCCAGGCTCTCGCTGCGTTCGAAGGCGTCGATCGCCGACTTCCAGTCGATCGGCAGCGCCGTCTCCGGGCTCGTCGCCATGGGCTCCGGCGGCTCGATCCCGTTCTCCATCCCCTCGAGCGCCGCCCCGAGCACCGCCGCCAGCACCAAGTAAGGGTTGGCGTCCGCCCCCGCGACCCGGTGTTCGATTCGCCGCGCCGCATTGCTGCCGCCCGGGATCCGCACCGCCGCCGCTCGCGTCTCGTAGCCCCAGGAGACCTCCGTCGCCACGTGCGCGTTCGGCGTCAACCGCCGGTAAGAGTTGCGGTGCGGCGCGAAGACCAGGCTCGACGGCCGCATCAGCGACAGCAGCCCCCCGACCGCGTGCCGCATCGCCTCCGATCCGTCGGCGGTGCCATTGTCGAAGACGTTCTTTCCGTCGCGGTCGAGGAGGCTGAAGTGCACGTGGAAGCCGTTGCCCGCGCGGTCGAGGAACGGCTTGGCCATGAAGCTCGCGGCGAGCTCGTACTTGCGCGCAATCCCCTTCACGAACCGCTTGAAGTACAGGGCGTCGTCCGCCGCCTTCAGGGGGTCGGGCACATGCAGCAGGTTGATCTCGAACTGCCCGCCGCCGTTCTCGCTGATCGCGCTGTCCACCGGCACGTCGTGGGCGTCGCAGGCGGCGTAGACGTCGGTGAAGAAGGCCTCGAAGTGGTCGAGATCGTCGATCGACAGCGCCCCGTCCCCGTCGAGCAGCTTGTGCGTCACCGGCGACTTCGGCGGCGTCGGGATCTCGCCGGTGGTGTCGACGAGGTAGAACTCGAGCTCGGTCGCCACGACCGGCGTCAGCCCCAGCGCCTGGTAGCGCGCACAAACGGCCGCCAGCGCCCTCCGCGGGTCGCCGAGGTACGGCGTGTCGTCCTCGTTCAGCATCCAGAGCGGCAGGAGCGCCGTCGGCGAACCGAGCCAGTTCATCGGCAGGAAGCCGCGGCCCGTCGGTTCGCAGCGCCCGTCGATGTCCCCCTGCTGATACACCAGCGGGTTGCCCTTGACGTCCTCGCCCCAGATGTCGAGACAGGTGATCGAATACGGCATCCGCATAGCGCCGCCGAGCACCTTTCCCGCCTGCGCCACCGGCACGCGCTTGCCGCGAAGGATACCGTTGAGGTCACAGACCGCGGCCCGCAGGCTGGTGATGTCGGGCCGGCCGTCGAGCCAGCCCAGGGCGTCGGGGGTGTCCAACATGGGCTCCGGGATGCTAGGCGCCTGCTAGCACGCCGCCCGGTCGCCGCCAAGGCCCCGCCCGGGCTCCAACGGAGCGCCTGACCCTGCCCGTCCGCCACGTCGTCCCGCTCGTCCTCGCCGCCGCCCTCGCCGGGTGCGCAGCCGGCTCGGTCGGCGGACCGGCGCCGGCGACAGAGGCGCGCCCGGCGCCCGTGAAGCTCGTCCCCGAAGGCGACCTCGCGCTCCGGGTCTGGCCGGCCGAGGGCCCGACCCGCGCAGCCATCCTCGCGCTGCACGGCTACGGCGACGCCTCGGATCTGACGTTCGAGTTCGCCGCCCGGGACTGGGCGGGGCGGGGCCTTGCCGTCTACGCCCTCGAGCAGCGCGGCTTCGGTGCCAACGCCGACCGTCAGCAGTGGCCCGGCGTCGACGCGCTCGTCGCCGACGCCAAGGCGGCCGCCGCCGAGGTCCGACGCCGCGAACCGGGCGTTCCGCTGACCGTCGTCGGCCACTCGATGGGCGGCGGCGTCGCGCTGGTCGCAGCCGCCGAGGGCATGGACGCGGACGGCCTCGTCCTCGCCGGCCCTGCCATTGCCGGCGGACCCGCGCTCGGCGAGATCGCCCGCGGCGCCTCCTGGACACTCGCGGCAACGCTCCCCGATGCCCGCTGGACCGGCCGGGGCATCGTCCACATCCGCCCGACCGACAACCCGGCGGCCATGGCGCGCGTCCTTGCCGACCCGCGCCACTTCGGCAACCCGTCCAGCCGCGAGCTCTATGGCCTCGTCCGCCTGATGGACCGCGCCGCCGCCGAGGCGCCGCGCGTCCGCATCCCGACGCTGACGCTGATGGGGGCCCACGACGAGGTGCTCGAGCCCGACCGCGTCGCCCAGATCGCCCGCACGATCCCGGGCGATGCCGGCTACATCCTCTATCCCGACGGCTGGCACTGGCTCTTCACCGACCGCCAGGCGCCGCGCGTCTGGCACGACGTCGCCACCTTCGCCCTATCCGCCCCGCGTCGCTGATTTTGCCCGCCGAAGGACCTACGAGGGCCCCCTTTGGGCTAGGGGCGAGCCGCCGGGAGGAAGGCAATCGGGACCACATAGGGCCGGAAGGCGGAGCCGCGCATGCGGCGACCGGCGTTCAAACCGCCGCCGCGCCGACCGGGCTCCCGATGCCCTGGAAGGACCCTCGCGGCAGCTACACCGCGTCTGGAGACGGGACCGGCATCGGTGAGACGCGGTAGAGGCGCGACATGATTACCTGGACATATCAGCAGATTGCGTTCTGAGCCCGGTTTGCATGCGCGCTCCGACTATTCGGCGCGGTTCCACCCCCGGCCGCGGTCGCCGAAGATCTCGCAGCCGTCCGCCGTCACCGCCACGGTGTCCTCGAGTTTGATGAAGCCGCGCCGCGGGTGCTCCATCGTCGTCTCGACCGACAGCACCATCCCGGCCTCGAGCGGACGCGCGGCATCGACGCCGGCATAGCCGACCGGATGGTCCATCAGGAACGGCACCTCGTGCGAGACGAGCCCCATGCCGTGCGCGACGAAGTCGGTGCAGCCTGCGTTCGGCCCCGCCCGCCGCGCCGTCTCGCCCGCCTCGATCACCTCGCCGCCGAGGGCCCCCGCGCGCACCGCGGCGAACGCCGCCTGCTGCGCCGCGTCGACCTCGGCGAGGAGGTCCTCGAGTTCCGCGTCCGGCTGACCCAGGATCCCCATCCGGCAGAGGTCGCCGATCCACCCCCGCCAGTTGCCGCCCGAGTCGAGCGACAGGATCTCGCCGCGCCGCCAGGCCTGGTCCGACGGCGCCCGGTTCAGGCTCGTCCCGACGGTGATCAGGCAGTAGTCGAAGCCGAGCCCGCGCGCAGTCTCCTCGCGCCGCAGCCGCTCGATGATCGCGTGCTTGGTCGCGCCCTCGCCCACGCCGGCGATCGTCGCGAGCATCGCGTCGGTAATCAGCTCGGAGGCCAGCCGCAGCTCCGCAAGCTCCGCCGGAGTCTTCAGCGCCCTCGCGCGTTCGAGCACCCCGGTCGCATCGACCAGCCGCGCCTCCGGCAGCCGCTCCCGCAGCAGTTGCCAGGCGTCGGCCGGCAGGAATCCGGGCTCGATGCCGATCCGCCCCCGCACCGCACCGATCCGCTCGACCTGGGCGGCCGCTTCGGCCGCCGCGTCGAGCGTCCCCGAGGCCACCGGGGCGAAGCCGGGGGTCCAGAACGGCCGGTTGGCATGGTCGCCCTTCTCCATCCGGTAAGCAACGTAGCCGGCGTCCTCCGGCCGTCCCTTGGCATAGACGACGATCGGCAGGTAGCGGCTGTGCCCGATCGCCTCCATCGCCGAGAAGAACAGGAACTGGTAGCCGCCGAGCAGCCAGCGGACGTTGTGCCGCGAGCAGGCGAGCAGCACGTCGAGCCCCGCCTCGTCCATCAGCCGGTCGAGCCGCCCGGCGTCGAACGGTATTGCCACCGCTTCCAACGTGCCTGCCGTCTCGCGCATCCGATCCTCCCTTTCGGCCGGCCGTCGTCCCGGGCCGGTCCTGTCATCCGAGGGTGCCGAAGCGCGGCCGCCAGATCCAGCGAAAAGGCGGGCCGGGCGGCTGGACTCGGGCGGCGAAGCCGCTATGACACCGGTTCGACCCGGAGGTGACCACCCCGTCGCATGAAGAGCAGCAAGCGCAGGACCGCCGCGGTCGCGGGGCGCGGCCAGCCGCCGCAGCTGCAGGTCGCGGCGCTCTGCTGGCGCCGTTCGTCCAAGGGGCTGCGGATCCTGCTGATCACCAGCCGCGACACCGGCCGCTGGGTGATCCCCAAGGGCTGGCCGATGCGCAAGCGCACCGAGGCGCAGGCCGCCGCCCGCGAGGCCTTCGAGGAGGCCGGGCTCCAGGGCGAGATCGCTCCCCGCAGCATCGGCGTCTACCGCTACCTGAAGTCGCTCGGCGCCGGCCGCAAGCTTGCCTGCGCCGTCCGGGTGTTCCCCATGGAGGTCCACGCCATGGTACGGAAGTATCCCGAGACCGGGCAGCGCCGCACGAAGTGGTTCTCGCCCCGCAAGGCGGCTCGCCGCGTCGCCGAACCCGACCTCGCGGCGCTGATCCGCGAATTCGATCCCGAGCCTCCCGATGAAGCTCCCGTCCCCGAGGCGGTCAATCCCGAAGCAGGTCGTTGATCGCCGTCTTCGACCGCGTCCGCGCGTCGACCTGCTTGACGATGACCGCGCAGTAGAGGCCGGGCCCCGGCTCGCCGCTCGGGAACGGCTTTCCCGGCAGGCTCCCCGCCACAACCACCGAATAGGGCGGCACCTCGCCGTAGGAGATCTCGCCGGTCGCCCGGTTCACGATCTTCGTCGACTTGCCGATGAATACGCCCATCCCGAGCACCGAGCCCTCGCGCACGATGCAGCCCTCGACCACCTCGGACCGCGCGCCGATGAAGCAGTCGTCCTCGATGATCGTCGGCCCGGCCTGCAGCGGCTCCAGGACGCCGCCGATCCCGACGCCGCCCGATAGGTGAACGTTCCGCCCGATCTGCGCGCACGAGCCGACCGTCACCCAGGTGTCGACCATCGTCTTCTCGCCGACATACGCACCAACGTTGACGAAGGACGGCATCAGCACGACGCCCGGCGCGATAAAGGCGGAGCGCCGCACCACCGATCCCGCGACCGCCCGGAAGGCACCGGCGCGCCAGTCGTGCTCGGTCCAGCCCTGGAACTTCGAGTCGATCTTGTCCCACCAGCCGCCGCCCTGCGGCCCGCCCGGCTGCGGACCCATGTCCTCGAGCCGGAACCCGAGCAGCACCGCCTTCTTGGCCCACTGGTTGACCCGCCACGTTCCGTCGTCCTGCCGCTCGGCGGCCCGGAGCGCGCCCTTGTCGAGCATCTCGAGCGTCGTCTCGATTGCCGCACGCGCCTCGCCGCCGGTCTCCGGCGAGATGCCGTCGCGCGCCTCCCAGGCGGCTTCGATCGCGCGTTCGAGCTCTGCGTGGTCAGACATCGGACACCCTCGGGGCATGGTCGCGCGCCCTATAGGCCAAGCCTGCCGTGCTGGCAACGCCGGAGGGGCTTTGCAGACGGTCCGCAACGCCTCCGAGAGGCCGTCCGCGGCTGAACGCCTGCCGTCCCTTTGTCAAGCCGCTGAATTGAGTTGGCTTCGTCTGCGCCCGCAGTACGGCGTTTGCCGGTAAACGGGTCGACGGCGGTGAGATGGTGTTCTCCGTGGATTCTGCGACTGCACCTTTCGAGACCTGTGGTACGATCCGCGACGTCGTGGGGAGGAGACAGCATGAACTCGGTCGCGCCGCCGGAAACACGCGTGGGCCACGTGCATCTGAAGGTGGCCGATCTCGACCGGGCAGTCGCCTTCTACACCGACGTCCTGGGCTTCACGCTTAAGGCCCGCATGGCTTCCGGCGCCGCCTTCCTAGCTGCCGGCGGATACCACCACCACCTCGGGCTCAACACCTGGGAAAGCGCCGGCGCGACCCCGCCGCCGCCCGGCCACACCGGGCTGTACCATTCGGCCTTTCTCTACCCCGACCGAAAGTCGCTGGCGCAGGCGCTGAAGCGGGCGCTCGCCGCCGGGGTCGAGATCACCGGCAAGGCCGACCACGGGGTCAGCGAGGCAATCTACTTCAACGACCCGGACGGCAACGGCATCGAGATCTACCGAGATCGGCCCGAATCCGAATGGCCGCGCATGGCCGACGGGAGCCTGATCGTCGGGAACGATCCGCTCGACCTCGACGCGCTGCTGGCCGAGGCGTGAGCTGTCCGGTCCGATCGCATCCTGGTCGGCTTCGCCGCCGCTCCGGCCGCTTGCGACGCTCGCGCGCGTCAAGGCCTACTCCGGCGCTGCACGCGAAGTCGGCGGCGTCTAGGGTCTGTCACGTCGCACTCGGTGGAACGCAACAAGGCGGAGCCTAACGGGCCCGGCGGACGGAACCGGCAGCAATCGAGCGACCTGCCTCCGGACGGTGCCGGCGCCGGCACACCTCAGGCGCGGCGGGCGCCGAGGTCGGCTACGTCGAGGAGCGAGAGGACCTTTGCCTCGATCGCCTCGGCATTCAGGGCGGCGGCGGCGTACATGCGGTCGGGGGTGTCGTGCTGCAGGAAGCGGTCGGGCAGCACCATCATGCGGAACTTCAGCCCATGGTCGAGGGCGCCCGCGTCGGTCAGGAGCTGGGCGACCTGGCTGCCGAAGCCGCCGACCGAGCCTTCCTCGATCGTCACGAGCGCCCGGTGGTTGCGGGCGAGGTCGAGGATCAGGCTTCGGTCGAGGGGCTTGGCGAAGCGGGCGTCGGCGACGGTCGGGCGGACGCCGCGGGCGGCGAGGAGTTCGGCGGCTTGCAGGCAATGGGCGAGGCGGGCGCCGAAGGACAGGATCGCAACCCCCTGCCCTTCCAGGACGATGCGGCCGCGGCCGACCTCAAGCGGGTTGCCGTGGTCAGGAAGGTCGACGCCGACGCCTTCGCCGCGGGGGAAGCGGAAGGCGGACGGGCGGTCGTCGATGGCGACGGCGGTTGCGACCATGTGGACGAGTTCGGCCTCGTCGGCGGCGGCCATCACGACGAAGTCGGGGAGGCACGCGAGATAGGCGATGTCGAAGGCGCCGGCATGGGTCGGGCCATCGGCGCCGACGAGGCCGGCGCGGTCGATGGCGAAGCGGACCGGCAGGCGCTGCAGCGCGACGTCGTGGACGACCTGATCGTAACCGCGCTGCAGAAACGTCGAGTAGATGGCGCAGAAGGGCTTCAGGCCGCCCGCGGCCATGCCGGCGCAGAAGGTCACGGCGTGCTGCTCGGCGATCCCGACGTCGAAGCTGCGCTTGGGGAAGCGGGCGGCGAACTTGTCGAGGCCGGTGCCGTCGGGCATGGCCGCCGTCACGGCGACGATGCGGTCGTCGCGCTCGGCCTCGCGGATCAGCGACCGCGCGAAGACGCTGGTGTAACTCGGCGCGTTCGAAGGCTTCTTGTCCTGTGCGCCGGTGACGACGTCGAACTTGACGACACCGTGGTACTTGTCGGCGGAGGCTTCGGCGGGCGGATAGCCCTTGCCCTTGCGGGTGACGGCGTGGATCAGCATCGGGCCGGTGCCGCGCACCTTGACCGCGCGCAGGACGCCCACCAGCTGCTCGACGTCGTGGCCGTCGACCGGGCCGACGTAGGAGAAGCCGAGCTCCTCGAAGAGCGTGCCGCCGACGGTGATGCCCTTGACGAGGTCGCGGGCGCGGCGGGCGCCCTGCTGCAGCGGCGGCGGCAAGAGCCGGATCGCGCCCCTGGCGGCGGCGACGAGATCGTGGAAGGGCTCGTCGGCGTAGAGGCGCGAGAGGTAGCGCGACAGCGCGCCGACAGGCGGGGCGATCGACATCTCGTTGTCGTTGAGGACGACGATCAGCCGCTCGTGCATGTGCCCGGCGTTGTTCATCGCCTCGAAGGCCATGCCGGCGGACATGGCGCCGTCGCCGATCACGCAG